>NZ_LIGG01000001.1:3245590-3336230 GCF_001273925.1 Bacillus sp. FJAT-27251
GAAAAGCGGAGGCGACTGTATAGCCTCGACCAGCGCTGGAGGGCCAGCAATTGAAGTCGTTCTTTGACTTCAAATGATGGACCGAAGCGACTCGAGAGGCTAGGAGCCGGAGCTGGACAAGAACGATACTCGAATGCAAACCTTCTGAAATACATTATCCAGTTTTGAAGGAATAAAAGTTTTCCTTGCAAAATAACCAATAGGCATTATAATAGATAATGTCGTTTAAAAAGTCTGGCGGCGATGGCGAGAAGGTCACACCCGTTCCCATGCCGAACACGGAAGTTAAGCTTCTCAGCGCCGATGGTAGTTGGGGGTTTCCCCCTGTGAGAGTAGGACGCCGCCAGGCAATCCCCTTAACGGGGATTTATTTTGCAAATAGCACTTGGAATAAAATTCCTTTTGGCCCCTTGGTCAAGCGGTTAAGACACCGCCCTTTCACGGCGGTAACACGGGTTCGAATCCCGTAGGGGTCACCATTCTGGAGGATTAGCTCAGCTGGGAGAGCATCTGCCTTACAAGCAGAGGGTCGGCGGTTCGATCCCGTCATCCTCCACCATTTACACCTGCCGGTGTAGCTCAATTGGTAGAGCAACTGACTTGTAATCAGTAGGTTGGGGGTTCAAGTCCTCTCGCCGGCACCAGATTTCTTGCATCGCGGATTTAACATCTGCGAAAATCTGCGAGAAAGCCCGTGAGGGATTTCGAGCAGAAGAACTTGTTATAAAAATATATCATTATGAACGAGCCATTAGCTCAGTCGGTAGAGCATCTGACTTTTAATCAGAGGGTCGAAGGTTCGAGTCCTTCATGGCTCACCATTTTCATTTTGCGGGTGTGGCGGAATTGGCAGACGCACCAGACTTAGGATCTGGCGCCGCGAGGCGTGGGGGTTCGACTCCCTTCACCCGCACCATGTAAGCGGAAGTAGTTCAGTGGTAGAATACAACCTTGCCAAGGTTGGGGTCGCGGGTTCGAATCCCGTCTTCCGCTCCATTAAATAGCGCCCGTAGCTCAATTGGATAGAGCGTCTGACTACGGATCAGAAGGTTATGGGTTCGACTCCTTTCGGGCGCGCCATTTAAAACGGGAAGTAGCTCAGCTTGGTAGAGCACTTGGTTTGGGACCAAGGGGTCGCAGGTTCGAATCCTGTCTTCCCGACCATCCTTTGGGGCCTTAGCTCAGCTGGGAGAGCGCCTGCTTTGCACGCAGGAGGTCAGCGGTTCGATCCCGCTAGGCTCCACTTTGTTTTGCATTACATGAATAATTTGGCGGTGTAGCTCAGCTGGCTAGAGCGTACGGTTCATACCCGTAAGGTCGGGGGTTCGATCCCCTCCGCCGCTACCAATCTTTTGGAGGAATACCCAAGTCCGGCTGAAGGGATCGGTCTTGAAAACCGACAGGCGGGTCAAACCGCGCAGGGGTTCGAATCCCCTTTCCTCCTCCATTTYTATTTTMATMTMAYTATTATTRTCGCGGGGTGGAGCAACGAGCGTTACTTCACTGAATAAACTGCGAGTTGTACCGGTTGAACAGCTGCTTGAATAAGCTTTCTGAAACCGGGACAGTCAGTTTGTGCACTTTGTGCATGGACAACACTTACTTATTAATATTATTATCGCGGGGTGGAGCAGTCCGGTAGCTCGTCGGGCTCATAACCCGAAGGTCGCAGGTTCAAATCCTGCCCCCGCAATCTGGTCCCGTGGTGTAGCGGTTAACATGCCTGCCTGTCACGCAGGAGATCGCGGGTTCGATTCCCGTCGGGACCGCCATTTTCATTTTATTATATATATGGCTCAGTAGCTCAGTCGGTAGAGCAAAGGACTGAAAATCCTTGTGTCGGCGGTTCGATTCCGTCCTGAGCCACCTTGACTTTTGGAGGGGTAGCGAAGTGGCTAAACGCGGCGGACTGTAAATCCGCTCCCTCAGGGTTCGGCGGTTCGAATCCGTCCCCCTCCACCATTTAGGGGTATAGTTTAAAGGTAGAACAGAGGTCTCCAAAACCTCCAGTGTGGGTTCGATTCCTACTACCCCTGCCAGCAGGGAACATGGCGGTCGTGGCGAAGTGGTTAACGCATCGGATTGTGGCTCCGACACTCGTGGGTTCGATTCCCATCGATCGCCCCATTTTTATCAGTTACTATAGTTAATCTGCAAGGCAGGATCTGTCAACACTTATGTTTAGTCTCCAAAATTACTTCATGCGGGTGTAGTTTAGTGGTAAAACCTCAGCCTTCCAAGCTGATGATGAGGGTTCGATTCCCTTCACCCGCTCCAAGCAAATTTTAAACCAACCAGATGTTTCGGGCCTATAGCTCAGCTGGTTAGAGCGCACGCCTGATAAGCGTGAGGTCGGTGGTTCGAGTCCACTTAGGCCCATAAAAAAACTAATCCTCATTGGATTAGTTTTTTTTGTTAATGTTTTATATTCTTTATAAAATGTAAGGAATCTCACCATTCCAGGGAGACTCTCTTTCACATTTAACTATTATACAATAATTTCTAACATTATGTTTTATTTCCCAGCCAAGTGGTAATATAATTAGGAAATCCCTGAATGGAGGGGAAGACACCATGATAAACAACGATGAATATTTATTATTTATCGCCGAACTTGATCGCCTAGTTGACGATTACCATAAATGCCCTGATAGTGGACTGAAAGAGAGAATTCAAGAAGATATCACCTTATTAGCTGAAGTGATCAGCCACTAAAAGACCCATTGGCCAAAAGTCATGGGTCTTTTCTGTTCCTTAAGCCTTCAGTGTTCGCTGCTGGGCATTAATCCCCATGGGTAAAATATAGCGGACCTTAAAGTGGTTTGACTACGATCTCATGCCTGGTATAGAAATGCCTGTATCTATAATAGATTTCCACATGGGCTTCATGCTTTTCCAAAGAAAATATATAATTCGTATTCATTGGAGTGCTTCTTCTTTGAAATTGAATCCGGTGTTGCTTGGCTATTCCTTCAAGATGGCTTTCCAGCTCTTTTTTTCTGATTATTGAAGGCTGCCGAGGGTCCTTGTTGGCGGCCCTATTTTGTTTAAAGGTATCTATACAGGATAATAATTGTTTCTCTTGGTCTGACAATTCATACTTCAAATTCCATCCCCCATATTATTTTATCTGTTTTCTAAAACGAACATGAAAAAAGCCAGAAAAAGAGCATTGATTAAAACTCTTCTTCTGACCTATGTTTGGCGTATATCCATTCATCTTTATGCAGAAAAAATAATTCAAATTCTTTTAGTTATTTTTTAAAATGTTAATTAAGATTTAGTCTTAATCTTCCTTAATCCTAACATTTAACAGACAAAAGTTCAACGCGCTTTTTGGAAAAGGAATCAAGTGCCATTTCCGCCTGGATTCATAATGAAAAGGGTAAAGGATATATCCTTTTTAAAATCCCAGTCTACAAAGAAATCAATGATATCAGCCTGTAGATATGCTTCGAAAATTTTCAGGTGTTCTTCCAGAAGCCGCTTTTCCAGGCTTCTCTTCGCAATGATCAGGGTTTCATCAAATCCAAGTTCAATCAATTCCTTTTCAATGGAGATTAAAATCCCGCTCCTTACAATCATGAGCATGCGTTTATTAAGCAAAATTGATTCTGTTTTTTGGGGAGTCTTTTGGGCTTCTTCACTTACTTTAATTATTTCGAGGTGGACTTTTTCCTTATTGCGGTAAGTGGAAGGAGCATCATCATTCTGGAGTGATGTAGATAGGACCATCAGGAACATGCCGGAACGCAGATTCAAATTCCAATCCTAATAAAAATCGTCTATTTCCTTTTTTAATGTTAATTCTGTAAAGCTTGTTATTTCATTGATGATTCTTTCCATCAATAAATCTCTGGTCTTGTGGACATAGATGCCTTGCTTTCTCTCAATCAGGGACTTTTCCATCGGGGAAAGGAAGCTGGTGAGATGGACTGTCAAAAACGCACTGGACAGGGTACAATGCACTCCGCCCGGCCCGCGGCCGAATTGGTCCCTAAGCAGGCGCCCAATAAAACCGGCAATTTCTTTTTCAATTAATTCTTTTTCCGAAAGCTCGTTTTCCATATCTTTCATCCCCAAGTATTTTATTCCTTTATACCATTCCCTCAACGTATCAGTTTTAAAACACAAACGGGATTATGGGAAAGGGGCTTCCAAAATTGCCGTTCGGGTTTAACAGAGTTAAAATAAAAGGTGAGTTTACATATGAAGTGGAGGAATTGTCTGTGAACGTGAAATTGAATAATGGAATTGAAATGCCTCAATTGGGTTTTGGCGTTTATTTGGTAGAAGAAGGCGCGAGTGTGATTGAAGCGGTAAAAAAGGCCATAGAAGTGGGTTATAGATCCATTGACACCGCGGCTCTATACAAAAATGAAAAAGGCGTTGGACAAGCCATCCGTGAAGCTGACGTGCCGCGCGAGGAGCTGTTCATCACCTCCAAAGTGTGGAACAGCGACCAGGGGTACGAATCAACCCTTAAAGCCTTCGACGAAAGTCTAGAGAGACTGGGACTCGATTATCTCGATCTTTATCTTATTCATTGGCCTACACCAAGGAATAACAAATATGTAGAAACTTTTAAGGCACTGGAAAAACTATATGAAGATGGCAAGGTACGGGCAATCGGAGTATCCAATTTTAATATTGAGCACCTGGAAAGAATTTTGTCCGAGTGCAAGATCAAACCGGTTGTCAACCAGGTGGAACTTCATCCGTACTTTTCTCAGCCTGAATTGAGAAAATTCTGTTCTGAAAACGGAATCTACGTAGAGGCATGGGGACCATTGATGCAAGGGGGAGAGGCCCTTAAGGATGAGGTGATTGTCAAAATTGCAGAAAAGCATGGCAAGAGCCCGGCTCAAGTCATTCTGCGCTGGCATTTGCAAAATGATGTGATTGCGATTCCAAAGTCTACGACCCCAAGCAGAATCGAAGAGAACTTCAACGTCTTTGATTTTGAACTTTCAGACGAAGAAATGCAGCAAATGAATTCGCTTAACCAAAACAGGCGTCAAGGACCGGACCCGGAGGAAATGCATCGGGCATAAAGCTTGTGCTGCCGGTGAGGACTGCCAAGAAGAAAGCCTGGAGCATGCTCCAGGCTCTTTTTTTCATGCATTAGAATGTCTGTGCCAAATCTTTTGCACGAGCGATTGCATTTTCCTTAATTTCTTCTGCTTTGTCAGGCATTGCATTATGTCCTTCGATAAACAGTCCTTCAAAGGAAGGGACTCCAAAGAATTGCATCATGATCTCAAGGTAGCGATGGCCCATTTCCATTTGGGCTGCAGGTCCTTCTGAATAGATGCCGCCTCGCGCCTGGATGTGCAAGCCCTTTTTATCGGTCAAAAGGCCAACTGGGCCTTGTTCCGTATACTTAAAGGTCTTGCCGGCAACTGCTACTGAATCCATATAAGCCTTCATGACTGGAGGAAAAGAGAAGTTCCATAATGGTGTCACAAAAACATACTTGTCAGCAGCAATGAATTGCTCGCTCAATTCATTCAGCCTGCTTACTTTTGCTTTCTCCTCGGAGGAAAGCTGGTCGAACTCCTGCCCTGAACGAAGTTTTCCCCAACCGCTGAAAACATCGACGTCGAGCTGCGGAATGTTCTCTTTATACAAATCAACATGAACGATTTCATGATCGGAATTTGCTTCTTTGTAGCTGTCAATGAATGCCTTGGCCACCGCCATACTGAAAGATTGAGTGTCATCATGAGGGTGGGCAGTAATGTACAATACTTTGGTCATCCTGATTTTCTTTCCCTTCTGTTGTAAAATATATACAGTCTAGTTTCTGCAGTAAATTACATATTATGTAATTTACTTGAGTCTACCATTTTTAATTCGTGATATATTATCTCCGTTGTTTTTTCTTTTTTCAACTAGAATGCTCAATAGTAAAAAAGGCGTTCTCAATAAAGACGCCTTTTCATCTGAATTTATTCCTCTGTGGCAGCTGAGAAGGGATTTGCACTGATATTCGCGCGCATCTCATCGCTCAAAGTAAATGGGTTATGCGAGGTTTCCCCAGTTAAGGCATCAATTGTGTGAAAACTTCCATCATAATGAAAAGGCTGCTTTTTCATACTTTCACCTCCATTATTAGTAAGTTGCGAGCAAATTAGAGTTTTTATGCATGCTGAAAGCATTAACTCTGTGTATAAACAAGCTTTTCAATATTTTGGGTAAGTCCATTTTAATTGAAAAAACAGAATTTATGTTATAATTTAATTAGTATCTGGTATTAATATCAGACAAAAACCCACGATGAAATTTTCTGCTGATGTAATGTTTTACCGACTATCATCAGCCAGGAATCTAGGAATCTTTGAAAACAACGGAGGGCTAGCTGTGCTGACAAATCATTTGGATTTTAGATTGGAACCAAAAGTGAGAGAATTATACGAGGAACACAAAAAAAGAGCCGAGAAGATTGATTGGGGGTACCATGATTTCCTGCCTTGGGACAAAGCGATGGACTTTCGGAGAGTGCCATGGGATGAGAGCCAGGTGACACTTCCTGCTTCTGTCATCACCGCAGTGGAAACAGCACTTCTGACCGAAGTGAACCTTCCCTGGTTCACTTCCTACCTGGATCAAACCTTCAAAGGGTCGCTCACTGTGATAAAAGAGTTTGTCCACACCTGGACAGCGGAAGAAGACCAGCACTCCAATTTGCTGGAAACCTATCTTTTAATTACCCGCAATGTCGATCCTAAACGGCTCCACCAGCTTCATAAGCAGACAATGGAGAACGGGTGGAACCCGGATTTCCACACTCCTTTTGAAACAATGGTTTATACGTCAATGCAGGAACTGGCGACCATGGTGTTTTATTATAATGTTGCAAAAGTGGCCGGTCCGCATGATAAGGACCTTGCCTCCCTGCTGAGGCGGCTGGCGAAGGATGAAACCCTGCATTATGCTTTTTACCGCGATGTCATTAAATATCATCTTCAGCTTGAGCCTAATTACTGTTATTATCTTGGGAACGTGATCATGAATTTTAAAATGCCTGGTGCCGTCATGCCAGACTTTGAAGACCGGATGTCCATTATCGCAAAAGAAGCGAATTATGGTCCGCTTGAATATTTTGACCAGGTCCTTGATGTGATTATCGACTACTGGGAAATTGAAAAACTGAGGCCAATCGCCCCTGAAGCAGAAAAAGCAAGGCTTGAAATTCTAAATTACCATGCAAGGCTAAAAAGGGTCCGGGACCGATTTTACCAAAAAAATAGCTAGTACAAAGCGGCGGTTAGGATTCCTAACCGTTGTTTTTTTTAGGAAGAAAGGAAATGACTATCCTGTAAAGACTGTATTGTATTCTGGAAGAAATCGATATATAGTTAATGTATAATTTTTGTAAAAGAAGGGTCGGAAATGTACAATATTAAAGCCATCTCAAAGATTCTTGATATGCCGACTGTGACCATCCGCTCATGGGAGACCCGCTACAATGCGATCACTCCAATACGCACTGACGCTGGACACAGGTTATATACCGAGGAACATTTACACGATTTAAAATGGTTAAAAAAACAGGTCCAAGAAAAAGGAATCGCGATCAGCCAGGCTGTAAAGCTTTTGCACGCCAAGAAGGAGCAGGCGGAGGAAGAAATGGCTGCCGATGGTGTGGAACAGCCGTATGAAACTCAGATACGGGATTTATTAACAGCTGTGCATGATCTGGATGCTGAACGGTGCAACTTCCTTCTTGATCTATATTTTTCACAATTCCCCCATAAAACCGTCTTTTTTTCCATCCTTGTACCGCTCATGTATAAGGTGGGAGAGGAATGGGAAAAGGGAGCTCTGTATGTTGCCAAGGAGCACATGATCAGCAATATTGTCATGCAGAGGGCATTGAAATTTTTCAGCATTTTTCAGCCACAGCCTGGTCTGCCAAAGATAATGGCCATCTGTCCTGAAGGTGAACACCATCAACTCGGGTTGATCATGTTTGTGCTGTTTCTAAAAGAAAAGCATTATCCGGTCTATTATATTGGTGCCAACACACCTCTTGAGGGACTGGGTGAACTAATTTTGGATAAAGACATCGACATATTGGCCATATCAACAACCAGTAAAAAAAATGAACCTACCATTAACACATATATAGACACATTAAGGCAACAAAACCCCCATCTGAAATTTCTTGTCGGCGGTTCGGGGGTCCAAAAGAGCAAAGCTGATGGCCCGCGCTGGGATATAGCGCCTGTTGATCAAACCAAATGGCTCGATATTTTGTCGTCAATGATTGATAAATAATGTAAACCAGCAGATTGGGCAGTTGCACAAAGAGATTGCTTTTTTGACTTTTTAATTGCTATTCGCTGAAAAAGGTTATATATTTGTTATACAATATATGTATATCCATTAATTTGAAGGAAGTGGAAACATGTTTCTGGCTTGGAATGAGATGAAGAATAATAAGCTTCGCTTCAGTCTGATTGTCGGTGTCCTGACACTGGTATCCTATTTGGTCTTCTTTTTATCGGGTCTCGCAAACGGACTGGAAAACCTCAATAAGGAAGCCGTTGTTAAATGGGACGCCGATGGAATCATCCTGACAGAAGAATCCGACATCAATCTTCCGCAATCAAGCATGAATCTCGATKAGTATGATGGCAACGGGGCAAGCGAGTATGCAGCCATAGGGCAGTTCAATGCCATCGCAACCTCAGGGGAGCATAAATCCCCTGTAGCCATTTTTGGAATTTCCGAAGATGAATTCATCATGCCGGATGTAAC
The DNA here is from genome assembly GCF_001273925.1 of Bacillus sp. FJAT-27251. GTDB lineage: Bacteria > Bacillota > Bacilli > Bacillales > Cytobacillaceae > Mesobacillus_B. The sequence goes on from NZ_LIGG01000001.1 coordinate 3,254,357, forward strand.
AGAAGGCAAAGCTTTCAAAAATACAGGGGAAGTGGTCGCTGACGATTCGCTTAAGGAAGAAGGCTTTCAGATTGGCGATGAACTGAAGCTTTCCTCGGTAGAAGAAACCTTGACGATCATCGGTTTTACTGAAGATGCCCGGTTCAACGCATCCCCGGTTTTATACGGAAGTTTTGAGACCCTCCAAAAAGTTCGTTTTGGCGGCTCGGCTGAAAACTTGGACTACAAAGTGAATGGCTTTGTTGTCCGGGCAGAAAACCTTGATGAAATTGAGGTGGCCGATTCTCTTGAGGTTGTTCCGACTCAAACCTTTATTGAAGGAATGCCTGGCTATTCGGAACAGAGCCTGACTTTATCGTTTATGATTTATTTCCTGTTCATCATATCAGCGGTTATCCTGGCGATTTTTCTTTATGTTTTAACGATACAGAAAATAAGTATTTTTGGAGTGATGAAAGCTCAGGGAATTTCCAGCGGCTATCTTGCCAAGTCGGTTGTTGCCCAGACGTTCCTATTGGCATTGGCTGGGACCATTATTGGGTTCGTCCTTACGATTGCCACAGGGTATTTCCTTCCGGCTGCCGTTCCAGTTGCTTTTAACTATATGGATATGCTGGTTTATGGGACTGTCCTTGTATTCGTTTCGGTTTTGGGAGCGCTGTTCTCCATCCAGACCATTGTGAAAATTGATCCATTAGAGGCAATAGGAGGGTAAACGATGGCACTGCTTCAATTGAAAGACGTTAATAAAGTATTCAAATCGGGCCAATCTGAAATAGAAGCATTGAAGACTACAAGCTTTGCTGCTGAAGGCGGGGAACTGATTGCTATTATTGGCCCCTCAGGGTCGGGGAAGAGCACATTCCTGACGATTGCCGGCGGTCTCCAGTCTCCCAGCAATGGAGAAGTCCTTATCAATGGCCAGGACATTACCCATCTTAAAGAAAAACAGCGGGCGGAAATCCGGCTGCAGGAAATTGGGTTTGTGCTCCAGTCCTCCAATCTGGTCCCTTTCCTGAATGTCAAGCAGCAGCTTCAACTGCTTGATAAGGTGAAAAAGAATAATATGGAAGACGACAAACTGGAGGAGTTGTACGATTCATTGGGAATTGGCGATTTAATGGGCAGCTTTCCTTCCGACCTGTCAGGCGGTCAAAGGCAGCGGGTAGCCATCGCCAAAGCATTATATACGAACCCAAGCATCATTCTTGCCGATGAACCGACCGCGTCGCTGGATTCGGACCGTGCATTTGAAGTGATGGAGATGCTTAAGAAAGCTGCCACCAACAATGGCAAAACGGTTATCGTTGTAACGCATGACACCAGGCTGATCCAGTACTGCGACAAGGTATATAAAATAACGGATGGAAAGCTTAAGCCAGAAGTCAGTAATACCACAGAAATCTCTTCATCCTAAAATCAAAAATCAACCAAAACCCTCCTGCCAGCATCAATGGGCAGGAGGGTTTTTCTCTTCTTTCTAATCCGCCTTTTCCCTGGTCTTGGAAAAACCAGGACAATATGACTCGTTAAATGAGCCTACATTTTAAAACATGACTATTAGACTAGTTAAAAATAGTTACTTGTTCACTTATATTTATATTCTGAAAATTATAATATTAATTTCGGTAGTTCCAATTTTACTATTTTACTATTTTAGGAGGAATTTTATGAAGAAGAAGCCTTTATTAACACTTACTCTAGCAGCTGGGCTGGCAGTAAGTACGCTCGGAGCGCCCGCGATATTTGCTAAACCGGCGGAATCTCAGCAAACACAGCCATTCAATGTGTTCGATAAGAAAGTCCTTAACAAAATCAATGTGGACAACATTTACAACAATATAGATTATCTTGCGCAGACTCCTCGTGTCGCCGGAACGGAAGCCGAGCAAAATGCGATCCGGTTTGTGAAGGAACAATTTGAATCCTATGGATACAAGACCGAGCTCCAGGAGTTCCAATTCTACGGCTACACCGCTCCCACAACGGTAGAACTGTCAATTGAAGGTTACGAAGGGGAACTGAACCCGCTATCGTTTACATACGGAATGGATGGGAATGTAACAGCGCCTTTGGAGTATGTTGGCCTAGCGACGGCTGAGGAATTGAAAGGCATGGAATTGACCGGCAAAATTGCCCTTGTTCAGCGCGGCTCCATTTCATTTGCTGAAAAAGTACTGAACGCGGCTGCTGCCGGTGCAGAAGGAGTCATCATTTTCAACAATGCTCCTGGAGTGATTAACGGTACATTGGGAGCTCCTAATGACAATTACGTTCCAGTGGTCTCTGTGACCGGTGAAGTCGGACAAGCTCTTAAAAAAGCCTTAGAGGCTGGAGAGCTGGGTGAAGCTACCATCAACATGGAAGGGGCAGAAGGCGGAATGCGGACTTCCCACAACGTAATCGCGACGAAAGCGCCAACCAATAAAAACAAGGCGACCGGTGGAATCGTCGCACTTGGAGCCCACCATGATTCCGTGGCCGGGGCGCCAGGAGCCAATGATGATGCCTCAGGAACAGCGATGACGCTTGAGCTTGCACGAGTCTTGAAGGATATCCCAACAAATACAGAGCTGAGATTTATCACCTTTGGTGCGGAAGAGCTAGGCTTGATTGGTTCCCGCTATTATGCAAGCCAGTTGTCTGCAGAAGAGAAGAACCGTTTTGTCGGCTATTTCAATCTTGACATGGTCGGCAGCCGCGATGCAGGCCACCTGGTCATCAATGTGGCTGATGGTGAGCCGAATATCGTATCTGATACTTCCCAGGCTTCAAGCGCCCGCCTGAATGGCGAGCCGACTCCTCTGGAACTAGGCGGAAGCAGTGACCATGTATCCTTCACTGAAGTGGGTGTACCGGCCGCTTCCTTCATCCACAGGCCGCTGGAGCCTTGGTATCATACTCCGGAGGATACCATTGACAAGATCAGCAAAGAAAAGCTGCAGGATGTTGCCGAGATCGTCGGAACAGCCATCTATGATTTGGTGCGTCCGGAAAACCAGGGGCCAAAAGCCAATAAAGGCAAAGCGCAAAAACTGCCTCATTTGTACAGCGAGCAGCAGTCTAAATAATGAAAGAGAGAAACGCCAGACAATCCTTATTGAAGGATTCTGGCGTTTTTTTATTCTCCTGCAAAACCTTCGTATATCCTGGCAACATCCTCCCTGAACTTTTAAACCTGTACAAACCGCGCTTCACGCAAATATTCTTTCCCATTCACATACAGAACAAGTACAGGAACGGTAAAGGCCATCAAGTATCCGGCAATCTCCGGAACCTTCCCGGCATTGACCAAACCTGTTTGGATTTTGGGGAAATCCTTCATCACTTCCTCAACCTGGGGAAGCAAGCCATGGCAGACGCTTCAGCTGTCCGTCAATACATAGATAAAGCTTAAGCTATTGCTGCTGATAAAGTCTTTCATTTCGTTAAGTGATCCTAGTGCATTCATAATAAGGCCCCCTCAATAACGGTTTGACGTTTCTTTAATTTGCCCTCACGTGGTTTGAGTAAACGTCCTCCATCCAAAAAAGAAGTCCGGGCATCATCACCCGAACTTCCTGCACCTGCATTATGCGCTTTTAGCTAAAGATGCTTTATTTTCCTGATGTTGAACGACTACTGCAGCAGATGCATCACCAATCACGTTTGTGCTGGTCCGGAACATATCGAGGATTCGGTCAATCGCCGCAATCAATGCGATTCCCTCAAGCGGGAGGTTGACCGCCTGGAGGACCATTGTCAGCATGATCAGTCCGGCGCCGGGAACACCAGCTGCGCCGATTGAAACAACCACAGCCATAAAGGCAATGGTGAAAATTTGCCCCATGGAAAGGTCCACTCCAAAAAACTGGGCAATAAATACGGCCGCCACGCCCTGATAGATGGCAGAGCCGTCCATATTGATCGTGGATCCGAGCGGAAGGACAAACGAGCTCACTTCCTTGGAAACCCCAAGATTCTCTTGCGTGTTTTTGATGGTGACGGGTAAAGTCCCGGAACTGCTCGCCGTTGTAAATGCGACTAGCCCGGCCGGGGCAATTCCTTTAATAAAAGTGAGCGGGCTCATTTTACCCAGCGTACGGACGGCAATCGAATAGGTGACGAGCACTTGCAGCAAACAGCCAATCGCTACCGCCAGGATGACTTTTAACAGCGGCAGGAGAATGTCCAAACCGTAATTGCCAACAATCGGGGCGAGAATCCCGAAAATCCCGATTGGAGCCAGCTTCATGATAAAGCCAGTTATTTTATACATCACTTGAGCCAGTGCCTCAAAGAAATCTGCCAGAGGTTTGGCTTTTTCCCCAACGGTTGTGATGGCTATTCCGATGGCAATGGCGATAAAGATAATCTGCAGAATATTACCGGTTGTCAGGGACTCGAATGGATTGACTGGAATAAAGTTCAAGAGAGTTTCCGTGATTCCAGGGGCTTCCGCTTTTTCTGCAACTTCGGTCGGAAGCGCGATATCCACTCCTTTTCCAGGAGAGAGGATAAATCCTGCCGCCAGACCGATTAAGACGGCGAAAAAGGTGGTCGCCAAAAAATAGGCAATCGTTTTGCCACCTAAAGACAGCAGCTTGTTGACATTGTTTAAGCTAGTAATTCCTGTGATTAAAGAAGCAAGCACCAAAGGAACAACAATGAATTTGATCAATCTCAGGAATAAGTCGCCAAGAGGCTGAACGACAGCGATGCTTGGCCCGAATATCACGCCTAAAATAATGGCGAGAACAAACCCGATGAAGATTTGCGTAAGCATTCCAATCCTTTTCATTCCAATCCTCCTTTAGTTTTTGATGGCTTCTCCAGGCTGCAGCAGCGGCAAATGTTCAATGTCCACGGTTTCCGGGTATTTGATGCCTGCCCCTGTGTTCAGGCAGATAACCGTTTCATCCTTCTTGATCCAGTCTTTTTCCCGCAGAATCCTGGCCGCAGCAAAAGTTGCCGCTCCTTCAGGGCAAATGAAATTCCCTTCAAATTGGGCAATTTCTTTTTGAGCAGCTGCAATATCATTTTCGGAAATCGCAATCGCGCACCCATTTGTCGCATCGATGCCTTCAAGGACGAGGAAATCTCCCAATGCCTTGGGCACATTGATGCCGAACGCGCTTGTTTCGGAATTCTCCCAGAACTCCGATTCTGTTTTGCCTTCTTCCCAAGCCTTGACAATCGGTGCGCAGCCTACAGCCTGGACGGCAACAAGGCGGGGGAGCTTATCATCCTTGATCCAGCCGAGCTCTCTCAGTTCGAGAATGGCTTTATAGATGCCGATCAGCCCGACACCTCCGCCAGTAGGGTAGAGAATGACATCAGGAACTTCCCAGTTCATCTGCTCAAGAATTTCATAGCCCATCGTTTTCTTTCCTTCAATCCTGTACGGCTCCTTAAGAGTGGAGGCATCATAAATGCCTTGTTCTTTTACAAGCTGGCCGACAATTTTGCCTGCATCGCTTATCAAGCCGTTCACCAGGTGAAGGTCGCCTCCGGAGATGGCCACTTCTTTACGGGTGATGGTCGGTGCGTCAACTGGCATCACAATCGTTGCCTTGATTCCTGCCCGCGCAGAGTATAAAGCCCAGGCAGCACCGGCGTTTCCGTTTGTAGGCATGGCAAGCTGTTTAACGCCAATTTCTTTTGCCTTAGAGATGCCAACGCTTGCTCCTCTGGTCTTAAATGAACCCGTCGGGATGATGCCTTCGTCTTTAATAAACAAATTTGGAATATCGAAATGTTGTCCCAGCTTTTCCATTTGGACAAAAGGAGTCATCCCCTCTCCGAGTGTGACTACATTGCCGGGATTTTTAACCGGAAGGACTTCATGATACCGCCAGAGACTGTTTTCGCGGCTGGCCAGTGTTTCCTTTGTGAAATTTGCTTTTGCTTCCTCAAGATTATAGCGGACCAGCAATGGGGATCCGCAATGGCAAAGCTGCTGCACATCGTCCGGTGAATATTCTTCATGGCATTTGGGGCATTCAAGATGGGTCAGGTAACTGAAGGACATACAATAACCTCCTATAATATGAATATATTTTTTGGACAAAACCAAATATGTATCCTTTCTCCACGGGGGCTGAGTCTATCGTTGGCTCATCCCATGTTCGGTGTCTGTCATTGCCTTCGGTTTTCCGATCAGCAGGTATTTGGCAGTTCCTTCTATTTTATAAGGTTAATATTAGTATTCCTACTTGTCAACTAGGTTTTGTTGCCGCCAGTTACTCTAAGTTCGAAGAAATATGGCTATGCCAATAGTCTGCTTATTTGTAACATTCCTTGAAATCAAAATATTATTTTGCTAAACTATCTTTGAACTATAGGAAAAAAGGGGGAAGATTCAAATGAAAAGAAAGAAGATTGCCGGATTAATTGGAAGCGTTTTATTCGCGGGCTCCATCCTCGCTGCCTGCGGAGGATCCGAATCGAGCAGCGGGGGCAGCGGAGGAGCTTCCGAGGATGGCCTGGAAACAAAAATCGTCACCATTGCTACTGGCGGTTCATCCGGCCCATATAACATCATCGGAACGACCCTTGGAAATGAATATTCCAAAGCCTATGGGGTGAACTCCAAACCGCAAACCACTGGGGCATCTGTCGAAAATATCAATCTCATTAAAGAAGGAAAAGTAGAAATGGCGTTCGTAATGAGCGATGTTCTGACAGAAGCCGTTAGCGGTACAGGCAACTTCAGCGAAAAGGTGGAAGAAGTCCAGCAAATGGCTACCCTTTATCCAAATTTCGTCCAGATTGTAACCACAGCCAATTCCGGGATTGATACCGTTGACGATCTGAAGGGTAAACGCGTGGCAGTCGGGGACCAAAACTCCGGAGTTGAAATCAATGCCCGCAACCTGCTGGCTGGACATGGAATTACATACGATGACATCAAGGTGGATTATCTTGGCTATGCAGAAGCTGCCGACGGACTTAAATCAGGTGCTATTGACGCTGCTTTCCTGACAAGCGGATTGCCAAATGCTTCTGTTCTGGAGCTGTCAAAATCGCTTGAGATCAAACTGGTTTCGGTCGMCCCTGCCAAAGTGGAGGAAATTGCAAAAGACCAGCCATATTTTGTCGCGATGGAGATTCCTGCTGATACCTATGGCAATGCCGAGGCTGTTCCTACTGCGGCGATTATGAACGCGCTGGTTGTAAGAAGCGATTTAAGTGAAGACGATGTTTATAAACTGACAAAAACATTCTTTGAACGCTTGGACGCCCTCGGCAATTCCCACCAGGCAGCCAACGAAATCACCCTTGAAGGCGCCCAGGAGGGAATGGTAGCGCCGGTTCATCCGGGTGCACAGAAATACTACGATGAACAATAAGAAGGTCATCTATGGGAGCACTTTTCTGCTGGTGCTCCTTCTTTTCCTTTTTATAAAGAAACCGGTTTTACAGGTTTCCTATTCAGACACAGTTTTTTATCTGAAAGAGAATGAGTTTGAAATCGGCTGGATTCATTCTGTGGAGAAAGAACCATGGTTTGAAAAATATGCGATTAAGAGCGGTAAACTTTATTTGATTGGCACCAGGTTCAAGACATTTGGTGCAGGGACACCTTCTGATGGGAAAATCATCCCTTCAGATGATGGATTTGTCCATATGGCCATGAACCGCGAGATGGAATCCTTGAATTTGATCGTTTCCGATAGAATAAAAACCACCTTGTGGACCGGGGGGACGGCAATTCCTTTGTACAAGCTCGCGGGGGAATATGGCAGTGTTACCATTGAAATCAAAAAACAGCCAATTTGGCGGCTACTAAGAGGTGATTACAAATGACGCGCGAAGACAAGGGAAAGTTACTGGCGGGGACCGACACCATTGATAATGACAAACAAGCTGAAATTCTTGAAAAATATGATTCCGAATCAAAAATCCGGAAGTTTGCCAGCAATAAAATTGTCGTGGCTGTCTCACTATTTGCCATCCTCTACTCTCTTTTCCATTTATACATTACTTTCAATCCGATGCCTGCGCTTCAGCAGAGAGCGATCCACGTAGCTGCTGGCCTGGCGCTCATCTTTTTACTCTACCCGACTACTAAAAGGCAGGATCGCAGCAGGATCGCGTGGTTTGATTGGGTTTTAGCTGTTTTGGCGATGGTGACGGCCGGCTATCTTATCATCGAGTATCAAAGCATCATGACAACTCGGGGTGGAATACCCAATTCAATGGATATTGTCCTGGCAATCATAACCGTCCTTCTTGTCCTTGAGGCAGCCAGGCGGGTGACAGGCTTGATCCTGCCCATCCTGGCCCTTATCTTCCTGGCGTATCCCTTCGTGAGCCACATGGAATGGATGCCGGTGCAGATGATGACCAGACCGTATGATCTGGGTGATATATTTGGCCAATTGTATCTTAAAACGGAAGGGCTGTATTCGACAGCAATCGGCGCTTCCGTGAACTTTATCTTCCTTTTCATCCTGTTCGGAGCTTTCCTTGCCAAGTCAGGGATGGGACAGTTTTTTAATGACCTGGCGCTGGCACTTGCCGGGCATAAACAGGGAGGACCAGCCAAAGTCGCGGTGATTTCAAGCGGATTTATGGGAAGCATCAACGGTGCAGCTGTTGCAAATGTGGTTGGCACCGGAGCATTTACGATTCCTTTAATGAAAAAAATTGGATATTCCAAGAACTTTTCCGGTGCCGTCGAAGCCAGTGCTTCGGTTGGCGGCCAGATACTGCCGCCAATTATGGGAGCAAGTGCTTTCATCATGGCAGAGACAACAGGAGTGGCTTACGGCACAATTGCGCTGGCGGCCCTGATTCCTGCAGTCCTTTATTTTCTGGGTGTCATCATGCAGGTTCATTTCCGTGCAGGAAAGCAAAATCTGCGGGGAATACCAAAGGCGGATCTCCCGAAATTGAAGGTTATCATGAAAGAGCGCGGGCATTTGCTGCTGCCGATTGTCTTTTTAATTGTCATGCTCTATCAGAATATCCCAATTGGGCATGCAGCCTTTTACACGATTCTTTCAACTGTAGTAGTGGCTTCTTTTCGCAAATCAACGCGAATGTCGGTTAGAGATATTTTAGAGGCACTGGACAGTGGTGCAAGGCAGTCTCTTTCCGTAATGGTGGCTTGTGCGGTTGTTGGCATCATCATTGGAGTCGTCAGTTTGACCAGTTTTGGAAATGTGATGACCTCTTCAATTGCGAGCCTGGGAGCAGGATCCTTATTCCTGACATTGTTCTTCACCATGGTTGCATCAATGCTTCTTGGGATGGGATTGCCTTCCATCCCTGCCTATATCATTACAGCAACAATGGCGGCACCTGCATTGGCTGAATTCGGAATTCCGATTCTCGTTGCCCATATGTTCGTCTTCTATTTTGGAATCTTTGCGAATATCACGCCGCCAGTGGCACTGGCTTCCTTTGCGGGTGCGGGTATTTCTGGAGGAGATCCGATGAAGACTGGCTTTGTTTCGTTAAAACTTTCAGCAGCCGGTTTCCTCATTCCATATCTATTTGTTTACAATCCGGCCATGCTGATGATCGATACAACCGATGTCGCAATCAACGCGAGAGAGTTTGCGGCAGCGCCGATAACGGATATCGTCATGATTACCGTGACCGCCATCATTGGCATCATAGCTTTAAGTGCAGCTATTGAGGGATATTTCAAAACATCGGTCAATCCCCTGCTCCGGTTGTTCCTCGGTGCAGGCGCCCTTATGATGATCATTCCCGAAACCTTCACGGACATCATAGGCATCCTGGTCGTTGCGATTTTAATGGGATTGAATATTCTAAAGAGCAGGAAGGAAGAGCAGAACAACAACTTGAGCATTTGATGGAAAGGGGACAGTCTAACTGTCCTCTTTTCTTTTTTAAGAGGCTCACCATGAAATTGAAATAATCCCCATAATTATCCAATAATTTGTTTACCTATTATTCTTTATGGTGTAAAATTACACTATAACTGGGAGGTGGAATAAAAATGAAAAGAAGTTATTATTTGCTTCATTTGTTGGTTACACCGCTGCTGATTTCGTTTATTGGACTTTTTCTGCCCATGATGCTGGGAAATGCCGGAACGTATCTCCTGCTTGCCATCTATGCAGCTTCCGGCCTGGCTGCAGGGATTCATTATGTAAAAAACAGCGGGGGAAAAGCGTCCTTCTGGCGCCGTTATCTTCCTGCCTATCTTCCGGTGTTAATCACTGTTTTTATGGCTGCTATACTGATGCTTGTCACCAAAGGGTTTTTCGGCCACGATGCCTGGGTAATCTTTGTCTTTGGGTTTTTCCCGTTCCTGCCAAACAGTTTTTTCTCTGCCTTGAACGGTGAGTTCATTTTTATCTTTTTGGCACCTTTTCTTTATTATTTTCTTTTCTTTATCGGTTTCTTCCTTGGTGAGCGCCGACATCCCGCAAAGGTGCAGCTTAATAAAGGGAGTATCAGTCTGGCACTTTCCGTCCTTCTCATTTTGCTGTCTGTCAGCTGGGGGGTGATGTGGGAGCGCAGCAAAACGGTTCTGCCATCCTATGGTTTTGCCTATGGAAATGGGTATTCAAGCGTGGACCTGAATCCCTACTATATTGACAACAAGGAAAACATTCTTCCCAAACTGAGTGAAACAGCCAGTTTTACAATTGAACAGCCTTCCGAAATGCCGGTACTTGACGGGGCGGAAGCGGCTTATCCTGTTTATGCGGCGTTTGCCAACGCGACATATGGGGATATTGCCAATGTCAATGTCAGGCCCGATGGTTTTGAAATTGTCAGTTTTACAAACACCATCTATGCATTTGAGCGCCTGGTTTCCGGGGAGGTCGATATCTTTTTCGGCGCACAGCCTTCTTCCGAGCAGCAGCAGCTTGCCAAAAATGCGGGCAAGGAACTTGTGATGACTCCGATTGGCAAAGAAGCTTTCGTATTTTTCGTCAATCATAGAAATCCTGTGTCCGGCCTTACTGCGGACGAAATACGGTCCATTTATTCCGGGAAGCTGACTAATTGGAACCAGGCAGGAGGTCCTGATGAAAAAATCCGGGCATTCCAGCGGCCGGCCAATTCCGGCAGCCAGACCGTCATGGAAATTTTCATGGGAGACACACCTCTGATGGAGCCGCTGAAGGAGGAGATTGCCGGTATGGGCGATATCATGGAGGAAGTAGCAAGCTATCGAAATGATAAAAACTCCATTGGCTATTCGTTTAGATTCTTTACCACCGGGATGAATCCGAGCCAGGAAATCAAGCTTCTTGAAATCGATGGAATTGAACCTTCACCCGAAAACATTGCCAGCGGAAACTATCCGCTTGTTGTCAATTTATTCGCGGTAACACTTAAAGACAATCCGAAGAAAACAGTTGAGCCGCTGCTGGAGTGGATGCATGGGCCCCAGGGTCAGAAGCTTGTCGAAGAGACAGGATATATACCGCTGATGAAAAGTGAGTAGGGAGGTCCTCCCAAAAATAAATTGGCTGCAACCCTATCAATCTTTTTTATTCATGAGTCTTTAATCCTAATTAAACTGCCGGGAGGAATCTTATATTTCTGATATAGGTGAAAAGACGGAATGTTTCGACATTATAAAAGCCACTCCGTTACTTAAACTAGGAGTTTAGTGCTTTTTTCGAGTTTCGAAATTTGTCTAAAGAATAGGCCTCTTACTCTATTAAAATATGCTTCATCGCTGTTTAGAATAATAGGTAGGGGTTCTTTGGAACCTAAATAATCACATGGGGGTATGTTCATGAACATGAAAAAGAAAGTGCTTTCAGCCTCGTTGGCCAGTTTATTGGCGTTAGGCGGAGTGACGGCAGTGGCTCTTCCGGCAGGGGCTGTAGGGAACGGGCCGAATACGGGGAATGGCGCCATCCAGACATCGATTCTTCATACATATGACAGCATGGTGGACTTCCTTAAGACCCAGGAAGCGAAACAGGCGGCACTGGACCTTGAGGTAATCGGCCAGACGGTCAAAGGCCGTGACATCTATATGGCGAAGTACATCTCCAATCCAGCCAATCCCACAATCCTGTTTTTGACCCAGCAGCACGGAAATGAACAGCTCACCACTGAAGGCGCTCTTGAATTCATCAAGCATCTTGGCACGGGCAAAACCAAGGGTGTTCTGGAAAATGTCAATATCCTTGTCATCCCGATGCTGAATGCCGATGGAGCCATGGGAGATGTAAATTTCTCGCTTGATAACTACCTGGCAAGCGGCGACCGCCATTTGACTCGTGCGAATGCCAACAATGTCGACTTGAACCGTGAGCACGATAAAGAGACAAGCAAGATGCAGGTTGAAGCAAGGCACCTGCATGAAAATGTTTTTATGGAATATGACATCGACTATATGATCGACCTGCATCATCAGGGAACCCGGAGTGCGGTGGATGGCAAGCTGGTTTCCGGTTCAATCCTCTATCCGACAAGTCCCAATGTAGATCCTGAAGTTCTTGAAGGCTCCAAGAAGCTTGGATCTATTGTCTACAATACCCTGCAATCCACTGGCTGGGGCCATATTGGCAAATACGTAGGCGGAAACACGGATAATATTGGCCGTAATGGGGCAGCAGCCCGCTATGATATTTCCACGCTTCTGTTTGAAATGCGCGGGATGTCCGACCATTACTACGAGCCTTATGCCCTTGGCCAAAAGAGTAATGGCTACTTGATTAAACAGACCATTCTTACTTTGGATTCCACAGTAAGAGCAATTGCGGATGGTTCCATTGAAGAGGCGGACACAAGCTTCTGGGATACATTACCTAACCAGCAAAATCTGCCTGGTGAAGAAGAAGCAGAAGCTGACGAATAAGATAAACCCCGGCTTCTAAATCACACTAGGCGGTTTTCGAGTATGAAATCTTAATTATCGTAAAAATGCAGTCCAATTCGTGTTTGAATTGGACTGCATTTTTTTTAGGGCAATTAGTGTGTGTAGGTAAGAAATGTATAGGCGGAGAAATTCCGGTTAAGGTATGTAGGAGGGGCCAAAAAAGGCAAAATAAGCGGATTTATTCCGCTTACCCACTCTATTTTTGACTAAATCTAAGGATTATTTGAATTTAAACGGAAAAACTTCCCTTATATTCCGGGAAATGATGGTATTTCCCAATATAAGCGGAAGTTTTCCGTTTATTTTACATCATCAGAGTTAAATCAACGTTCTTTTATCACAGAAGCTTTTTTCTATTCTTATCACTACATTCTCATACGTCCTTGCCTTACTGCTGTCCCTTCCTCTTGCCATTAAGGTCGATGCCAATAGCGGCTCCATTCCGGCTTGAGTCGGCAACACCTTTAAACGTGCCATCTTCATTAATTTGGATGCTTTGGACGTTTCCAATAACGGTCGGGCTCGGACCAAAGCGGTGGCCCATGGCGTTAAGAGTACTGATTACACCGGCAGGAATATTTGCTTCATAACGGTATGAAGTGATCGAGTTTGTGTATATGCGTGGTTCCTCGATTGCGGCCTGCAGTTCCATATCGTATTCGATTGCATGGAGAATCGTTTGCAGGACGGATGTAATGATCGTCGGGCCGCCAGGTGAACCGACGGTAAGGACAGGGCGGTCTCCGTCAAATACGATGGTTGGAGTCATGCTGCTCAATGGCCGCTTGTTTGGCTGAACTTCATTTGCCCCGCCAGGTACGGCGTCAAAGTCGGTCAACTCATTGTTCAGCATAAACCCATATCCTGGGACCATGATGCCAGTTCCAAATACCTGTTCAATCGTAGTGGTATAAGAGACAACATTTCCCCATCTGTCTGTCACGCTGAAGTGGGTGGTTTCCCCGATGGCACGGTCATTAGGCTGTTTGGCCGCCTGGTAGTTTGCACTGCCCTGTTCATATTTCCATGGGTCCCCGGCTGTCACGTTCTGATTGGCTTTATCCATGGAGATGAGGGCCTGGCGCTCCTTAATATAGTCAGGGTGCAGCAAGCCATTGAGCGGAACATTGACAAATTCAGGATCTCCCGCATATGCTGCACGGTCCGCATAGGCAAGATGCATGGCTTCTGCAAGCAAATGATATTTTTCAACAGAGCGGACATCATATTGAGACAGGTTGTAATCATCAAGGATTTTCAGCATCTGCAGGAGGAAAACCCCGCCTGAGCTAGGAGGAGGCATGCTGGCGATCTTGTAGCCTTGATAGTCTCCCCAAATTGGGTCATCAATAGTGACATCATATTGGCTCAAATCAGAAACCTCCATTGACCCGCCAAAGTCTTGGACGGTCTCGGCAAGTGCCTGAGCTATTTCGCCATCATAGAAAGCATCTGTGCCTTTTGCCCGGATCAGTTTCAGCGTTTTCGCCAGGTCTTCCTGGACAAGCAGGTCGCCTTCCTGAAGAGGCTTTCCATTTGGCAGGAACACTTCTCCCGCCGCTGTCCTTCCAAGCTTGCCTTGATTGTCCCTTATCGCATCGGCCAGAACCGATTCAATAGGGAATCCTTTAGCGGCCAGCTTGATCGCAGGTCCAATCAATTGTTCAAGAGGGCGGCTTCCCCACATTTCAAGTGCCGTTTCAAGGCCTTTCAAAGTTCCGGGAACCCCAACCGCTGTCCCGCCTGTGGACCTTTCCGCAAATGGAATCGGGCTGCCGTTTTCATCAAGGAACATATCAGGAGTCGCACCTGCTGGGGCACGCTCGCGGCTGTTGATGATGGTTGTCTCTTTTGTTTTGCCATCATGGACCATCATGAAGCCGCCCCCGCCGATTCCAGACATCATCGGCTCAACGACGGTTAAGGCAAGCTGGATGGCCACAGCAGCATCAATAGCGTTTCCGCCTTTTCTCAGCACGTCTGCACCAATTTCAGAAGCAAGCGGATGGGCGGTGGCAACCATGCCGTCTTTGCCAACATCCACCTGGCTATACTGGCTGTAATCAACTTCCGGCTTCTTGGCCTGCCCTGCTAGAGGAAGAGTCCCGATTAACAAGAGCACCATCATGAAAACCGAAAAACTTGCACGTAATACATTTTTCACATTCATCCCTCCTAATCTAGTAATCCCTACATGTACTACGTTAAGAAATGCATAGAAAGATAGCAAGTGTTTGATTATAATATTCTGAATTTCGAGTCTTTCTTCCTTGTACTCCAAAATCGTCTGGGACTTTTGAAAGGTATGACGGGATAGGTGTTGCATGAAAACCTGATTGTCTGCGCACTATATGAAGGATTTTTGGAGAAAAGGGGTGAAGAAATGAACAATAATTTAGGTATCCACGAAAAGCTTGAACTGCATGAACTCATGATATTTAAAAATTCCTGCTTGGCAAAAGCTGCAGCTTTGAGCGCAGCTGCACAGGATGAAGCGCTAAAGACGATTCTTTCAGCAGATTTGACAGCGGCAAGAAAAGAGGTACAAGAACTGCAAGGTTACCTATCATAAAAGGAGGAAAACTTATGTACGGACAGCAAAGCCAGCAGCAGAATCAGCAAATGAATGACCAGGCAATTGCCACAGAATTTTTATTATCTTCGAAATCGGCCATACTTGGTTATGCCGCAGCCATTACCGAAACGGCCACTCCGGAGTTAAAATCGACACTTCGTGACCAACTTAACAGGGCTATCTATGCCCATGACCAAATTAGCAAGTATATGATATCCAAAGGATATTATCACCCGCATGACATCGACGAGCAAATCAGGGTAGATCTTCAGGCAACTCAATCTACCCTGGGATTGACACATTAAAGGAGGGATTACATGGCAACACAATATATGGGTTATCATGAGACACTGGATTTGCACGAAATCATGATGTTCAAAAACCTGTGTCTGACCAAAAGTTCTACCATGAACGCTTTGGTCCAGGATGAAGAGCTTGGCAGGATCCTCTCAAGCGATATTGATAAAACATCAAAGCAAATTAACAGGCTCCAGCAGTTCATTACCGACAGGGGGGCGCAATCTTGAACCAGTTTATGCAAAATATATCAGGGATGGGCGGCATGACGAACCAGGTCATTGCGACGGATTTTTTATTTGCAGTAAAGTCCGATATTAAAATGCTTGCCGCTGCCATTGCAGAATCCCATACCCCGGAAGTCAGGGAGACGCTGACACAGTATTTAAATGATTCGATTGATAAGCATCAGGAAATAATCGATTATATGGTATCCAAAGGGTTTTATTATCCAAACGACCTGGCCAAACAGCTTGGAGTTGATTTGCAGGCTGCAGTAACGGCTTCAAGCCTTGCACAGAACCAAAACCAGAACCAAAACCAGAACCAGAATCAGAACCAGTACCAGGGCCAGACCAGTATGGGACAAAATGCCATGAGCCAGAATATTATGGGCGAGGACCAGGGCCAGAATCAGGGGCAAAGCATGAGCAATCAAAATCAGGACCAGGGTTTCGTCCAAAACCAAAACCAAAGTCACTATCATAATCAGGTTGTCGCTCAGCACCCAAATCCTAATGATTCACAGAACTTACAGTAGAGCCGTCACCGTTTAAAAAGGACCAGCAAGATGGCAAGATGCATCTTGGGTCCTTTTCATTTTACTGTTATACATAATGAAATAAGGATTTCCATGTCAAATTTTACACTCTGCCAATCCTCCTTGGAGCACATACAAAGCCCTTAAGGAGACGATAATACACTTGTTTGGAAAACAAAAAAAGGAGTGTTATCTATGCCATTTGGTGCCCATGAAGCTATGGAGATTCATGAAATCCTGAATGAAAAAGTAAATGCGATCAGCCATTTCAATCTTTATGCGACCCAAACAAAGAATCCGGAGCTTAAGCAAATGATTACCCGCCATCTCCAGGCTGCCATACAATCCTATGATGCAATTGTTGCCTACACACACGATTACCATCAATACTCGCCAATACCTGCTAATACAAATATTAGCCAGGTAAAGCCGGAACAAATCCAGTATGGACTGAACAATCCAACGATGGTGGTGCCTGAAACCAATGCTTCGTTAAATGATTTTGGGGTCGCTTCCGCGATGCTTCTTTGCCACAAGAACAGTGCGAGTAACAGCATGAAGGCATCGCTGGAAATGGCTGATCCAAACCTTCGGCAAATGCTTGTAAACAGCGCAGTCAATTGTTCCAACCAAGCCTATGAAGTATTTTTATACATGAATAACCAAGGGCTCTACCAGGTGCCTAAGATCAAAGACCATACAGCGAAAACGTACCTGCACAGCTACCAGCCGTCAGGAGATTCAATAAATACCCAGTATGCTGTAAATCCGGGCCAGAGCCAGGGGTATGACCAGTCGGCAATGGCATTCATGAACGAGAGCCACCATATGGGGCAGGCAGGATCGACAGCTTCACCTCACATCCATGGGCAGCAGAACCCACAAAACAATGTTTCCTATATGAACAGAACAGGAACCGCAGGGATGGTGGGGCAGCAAGGAAATCAGCCTCCAAAACAAACGATGTCTGATTATGGACAGATGTTTACAGGAGGCATGAAACCAGGAAGCCAGCAGGGAATGCAGCAATACCGCGGCTCCCACTAATATAACGGAAAGGGGACATGGTCTGTCCCTTTTTTGTGCTGTTCTCTTACATTTATGGAATATCTATGGATTTTTATTGACAAAATATACAAAATATTTTAATGTTTTATGTAAACTTAATTTTATTTTCAGTTAACACAAATACATAAAAAATTGAGGCTAATTGGAGGTTGTAAAATGAGCAACTGGATGATGCTTGCAGATCAAGTAATAGCGGGAAATGATATATCGAATGAGGAGGCCCTATCCATTCTGGATTGTCCTGATGACGATATCTTGCCGCTGATGCATGCGGCTTTCCAAATCCGGAAACGTTATTTTGGTAAAAAGGTGAAGCTGAACATGATCATGAATGCCAAATCCGGCCTTTGTCCGGAGAACTGCGGCTATTGTTCGCAGTCATCAATCAGCACAGCGCCGATCACAGAATATAGAATGGTAGATAAAGAGACAATCGTCGAAGGAGCAAAGCGCGCCTACGAAATGAATGTTGGCACCTATTGCATTGTAGCTAGCGGAAGAGGACCATCCAACCGCGACGTCGACAATGTTGTTGAGGCTGTTAAGGAAATTAAAGATTCATATGGCTTAAAGGTTTGTGCCTGCCTTGGCATTTTAAAGCCAGAGCAAGCGCTGCGCCTGAAGGAAGCTGGGGTTGACAGATATAACCATAACATCAACACATCTGCAAGCAACCATGCCAACATCACTACTTCCCACACCTATGATGACCGTGTCAATACTGTCAGTATGGTAAAAGATTCAGGAATGTCGCCATGTTCCGGCGTGATTGTCGGCATGAAAGAGACAAGGCAGGATGTAGTGGATATGGCGACGAGTCTAAAAGCACTTGATGCGGATTCTATACCCGTAAATTTCCTGCATGCCATTGATGGCACTCCATTGGAAGGAACAAAAGAGTTAAATCCGTTATATTGTTTAAAAGTGCTCGCCCTTTTCCGCTTTATCAATCCCACAAAGGAAATCCGCATTTCAGGCGGACGGGAAGTCAACCTCCGGTCCCTGCAGCCGCTTGGCTTGTTTGCGGCCAATTCTGTCTTTGTCGGCGATTACTTGACAACCGCTGGCCAGGAAGAAAGCGAGGACTACAAAATGCTCCGTGACCTCGGCTTTGAAATTGAATCTGTCGAGGAAATGAAAGCCAGCCTGGCGTAAAAACTACGAAATTTCTGTTCTTGTTCCTTCTTGAATTATCTGTTATGATGTAAAAAAAGAAATGGCTGTGTGTGACTGGCGAGAGCGGATAACCGCAAGGGAGCACATGGCATCGGAGCAAAGCCGTTCGCCTGGGCAGAGGTAAGGGATTTTAATCCCTTGCCTCTTTGTGCTTTTAAGGGGGTATGCCACAGTAAAAGCGGCGGTCGGCCTGGAAAATAAAATAAGGCAATAATGGCGATTTAAAAGAATTTTACGGATGTATGCGCTTACGATTTTATTAAAGGTTTACTTACATGTTATTTAGTGATAATTTATTATTTATTCAGACTTATCGGCGGTAAAAAAGACACAAAATTGCAAGGAAAAGGAAAAGGGGAGAATATTGATGAGCACTGCAACTCTTGGAAAAGTGAAGACAATTAAAACATTGAACAATATAGCACAATGCGGATTGAATGTATTCAACGATGCGAGCTACAGGGTCGATAATGACAGCGAGAATCCTGATGCCATCCTTTTGCGCAGCTTTAACATGCATAATATGGATTTCAGCGAAAATTTAAAAGCAATCGCCCGAGCCGGGGCTGGCGTCAACAATATTCCCGTCAGCAAATGCACGGAAAACGGAATTGTCGTTTTCAATACTCCAGGCGCCAATGCCAATGCGGTAAAGGAGCTGGTCCTAACCTGCCTGATGGCTTCTTCCCGGAACTTGTTTGCCGGAGTCCTCTGGACCAAATCACTTGCAGATGAGGGAGAGAATATCCCTAAGCTTGTCGAAGCCGGGAAAAAGCAATTTGTCGGTAAAGAAATCAAGGGAAAAACATTGGGCGTCATCGGTCTTGGAGCAATTGGGGCTCTTGTAGCCAATGATGCGCTGGATCTTGACATGGACGTGATCGGCTTCGACCCGTTCATCTCAGTCGATACAGCCTGGGCTCTGTCCCGCAATGTCCAGCGGGCGATGACGATTGAAGAACTGTACGCGAAATGTGATTATATTACTGTGCATGTACCGCTGACGGATGGCACAAGGGAAATGTTCAACAGGGAAACCTTCGGCATCATGAAGCCTGGTGTCCATATTTTGAACTTCTCCCGCGGCGAACTTGTAAACGAAGTGGACATGGGGGAAGCTCTTGAAACGGGGACAGTTGGTAAGTATATCACCGACTTCCCGAATGAAAACGTCGTGAAAATGAAAAATGCAGTGCCAATCCCGCATCTTGGGGCCTCCACACAGGAATCGGAAGAGAATTGTGCCCTTATGGCCGCCCGCCAGGTCAAAGAATTTCTGGAAACCGGGAATATTAAAAACTCGGTAAACTTTCCGAATGCATCACTTCCTTATACCGGAAAACGCCGTGTGGCCGCGTTCCACAAAAATGTGCCAAACATGGTAGGGCAAATCACATCCGCCATTTCAAGCTACGAACTGAACATTGCCGACATGGTAAACAGGAGCCGGGGAGACTATGCCTACACGATGATCGACATTGACAATAGAATCAACGGAGATACCGTTCCGGGGCTGCTCGCTAAAATCCAGCAAATCGATGGAATGGTTAGCATCCGCGTAATTTAAGGATAAAATCATAGGAAAGTAAAGGGTGATTCACAGCATGGAGTGAATCACCTTTTTTTCGATATCATCTACTTGTTGGTGCCCGGGAAAGGGGAAAGCGAGTCTTCATGGGCACCAATAGGGTTCGTTGGTGCCCGGGAATGGGGAAACCAAGTCTCCAAGGGTTCCAATAGGCCTCATGAGAAGGTTTGCATCCCATAAAAAAAGCAAGGCAGCAAAAGCTGTCTTGCTTTTTCTTCTTTATGCGTTTGTTTCTCCGTCCTGGTACACGGGAACCCAGCCTTCCTGAGTGATGAAAAGACGGACGGCAACGACTTTGCGGTCATCGGCCAGAGTAAAATAGTGGACGGTGTTTTCCGGAACGGAAATCAGGTCGCCTGGGTCAAGGTGGACTTCAAAGAAGCGGCCGTCCGTTGCCTTGATGATGAACACTCCATGCCCGCTTACGATATAACGGACTTCGTCATCAGTATGAAGATGTTTGCGCTGGAAGTTCTTCAGCAGTTCATCCAGCTTTGGATTGGAATCGGAAAGGGAAATCACATCAGCCGCCTTATAGCCGCGGCGCTCGGAAATGTCCGCAATTTCTCCTTTGAACGTTTCAAGGATTTCTTCCTTTTCGGCATCGCTTAAGTCGAACTTTTCGCGAAGGTTTTCGGAGAGCTTGCTGATATCCCAATTCTCATAGATGACTTCCTGCTGCTGGAGAAATTCGGCTACCTCTTTCTGCTCTGTGATGGTTTCTTCTGTTCCCTGGATTTTAATGATGGCCATGGTTATCTTCCTCTCTTATAAAAATGGTTTTGTTTGCAAAAGGGTGATTTTATATTGAAACAGGAACTCGCAGGCTTCAAGCAATTTTTTCGCTTCAAAGCCGTTCCTGCCCCAGACGGTAATGCCGTGGTTCCGGATCAGCACGGCGCCTTTGTCGGCAGAGATATGCTCCGCAAATGTGTCTGCAAGTTTCGGAATGTCGGCATAATTATAAATGATAGGGATGGAGAGAAGGGCATCTTCCTCCCACATATCAAATGCCTTAATCAATTCCTGGCCTTGAAATTTCACGACGCCTTTATCACCGTAAAGTTCGGATATCACATTATTTGCAACCGTATGGACATGCAGACTGCAACCCGCCTGCGTTTTTCCGTAAACAGCGCAGTGCAGCAGGGTTTCTGCGGATGGCTTTAAGTGGGTTTTACCAACAGGCAATCCATCGCCATCGACAAGCAGGAAATCTTCTGATGTCCGTTTGCGCTTGTCTTTGCCACTGGCCGTTACCAAAAATTGAAGCGGATTGTTTCCCGCCTTAATCGAAAGGTTGCCGCTCGTTCCCATGAACCAGTCCCGGGCCGCCAGTTCATCCTTGATATCGGCGAGCTCATTCCACTTGGAAATCAGTTCACTCATACTCTCACCTCCATTTCTTTTTCAATAATCCTGATGCAGTCATGGAAGGTGGAGAAGGGCTTGTACTGAATGCCCAATTCTTCACACTTCTTAATCAAATAATCCCTGGCGATAACGATATCAGCCATCTTTGCTGCTTCAATATCGGTGACCGAGTCGCCGATGACAATCGTTGTGTGATCTTCATCGGCAATTGTCCGGATGATGCTTGGCTTGCAGCAGCCGCACCCCTTGCCTGTACATGATTCATCACATGGGTGAGGGTAGGAAATCAAAATCTGCTCCTCAGAGAAATCAGCTCTATTGCAATAAATGCCGTCAAACGGGCCAAAGGGTTCCAGCACCGGATAGACGAAAAAGTCAATGCCGCCGCTGACAATATAAAGGGGAATATGATGCTCTTTTGCAAAAGCAACAAATTCACCAAAGCCTTCGCGAATCTTGGCATCCTGCAGCACAAAGGAGATAATCTCATCCTTAATAGACGAAGGAAGCAGGGAAAACAGCTTCTGCACTCCCTCCTGGATACTAATATTCTGTTCCAGGATGGCGTCCTTAATTGCGTCCGCTTCCGGAGGAGCGAACCGCTTCATGATGTTGATGATATTGTCCTTGTTTGTAATCGTGCCGTCGAAATCGCAAAAAATGACCGGCTTTTTCATTATTTTGATCCCCATAATTCAAGGGCAGCCGCAAGTTCGGGATGTCCCGCCGCCGCATCACTGAGCGTCTTCCCGCCAAGTATGGCATCAACGGCCTGGCGAAATGCCTTTCCGCCTCCTGCAGCTCCTTGTGGATGGCCATGAACACCGCCGCCCGCATTGATGATGGAATCAATTCCAAAATCCTCAATCAAAAGCGGCACAAGCCCGGGGTGAATTCCTGCTGAGGGAACTGCGAAGCTTCGCTTTAGCGGTGCCTCTTCTGTAAGCTTTTCACCTATTCCCAAAGCCGCCGATTTTTCAAGCGCGACGCTGCCGTATGGTGACGGGAACAAGGAGAAGTCCGCGCCGGCATAGCGGATCAGTTTGCCAAGAGCGAGCGGAGTGGATAGACCATAAAAGACTGAAGAGGTAAAAGCACCGCTGAATGCAGGGTGAGCCATGAGCGGCAGGCTGATTTCATCATCCTCCGCAAGCTCCTGAAGTACATCCAGGCCATAAGTATGAACATTGAACAGCAAAGCATCAGCGCCAAGCTCGCGGGCTTTTCTCGCCTTGTCACGAAGCTGTGATGTCCGGCCGGTTAAATTGACTGCATAGAGCGTACGATGTCCCGTTTGCTCATACACTTGCTGAAGCACTTCTTTTGATGCAGAGATTCTTTGTTCAAATGGCGTGAGAGGGTTCTCAAACAGGATTTCATCATCCTTGACAAGGTCGACTCCTCCGAGTGCCTGTTCCCTTAGCTGAGACGTCAGAAAATCCAAATCCCGTCCAATGACTCCTTTGAAAATGCTCATAACGAGCGGGCGGTCATGTACATTAATAAGACTGCGGATTCCCTCTATCCCAAAGCGGGGACCAGGAAAGTTTTCCAGGTAGCCAGGCGTGAAAGTTAAATCAACCAACTTAATTTGGCCGTCCAATGAAAGCTTCCCGAAAACGGTCGTTAGGATTGCCGGCAAGTCAGCCGAAAAATTGGCGGTTGGATAGGAAATTTTAAGTTCGGCCTTTATCTGATCCTTGTGGACAGGATGGACTTCATTCGGGAATTCCTGTACGGATTCAACCCGGCCTTTATGCTTTGCTAGCTGCTGCTGCTCCAAAAGCGGCAGGTCGGTCCATGAGCCAATCGTCAAACCAAGTGCTATTCCTTCGGCTTTTTTGGCACCCTGTCCTATTTTTGTATACGCGTGATACGTTGCTGTAATTTCACTCATCGTTAACCCTCCTGGCTGAAACGGCGATGTGCCATGCCCATAAAATAAATAAAACCTCTTCCAATAAGAAGAGGCTGTTCGATGACCATTCTTCTTATCTTTCAGCTGCTTGCTGCAAGAATTAGCACCGTGTCCGTTATGGATCGGTTGCCGGGTATCATCGGGCTCGTCCCTCCACCTGCTCTTGATAAGAAATAAATTCAATTGTTGAAGCTTTCTAAATACAAGTGCTATTATCACACTTCGAATATTCTTCTGTCAACTAGGACACTTTTAAAAATTATAAAAATAGTTATTGACATTACCACAAGGGAAATGCTAGTATTTTCCTCAAGCAAAACATCAAAATTTGAATACATGAAACTCTTATCAAGAGCAGGCGGAGGGAAATTGGCCCGATGAAGCCCAGCAACCGACCGTAATACCGTTGTGAAACGGGGCGCAGAGAATTTGCGCCGGGATATTCCCGCAAGGCACGGTGCTAATTCCATTCAGAAAGGATTCTTTCTGAGAGATGAGAGGCAAGGAATATATTCTTAGCCTCTTTCAGTGTGAAAGAGGCTTTTTACTGTCTATCAATTAAAAACAGAATAATAAATGATTTTACGGAAGGAAGGAAGGAAGGAAGGAAGAACATGGCGATTTTAGAAAAGCAGAAATATGAAGCATTGACAGAAGAAACAGCTGTACAGCTGGTAAAGGAACTAAACATCATTCCGGAACATGCGGAAGTAACCTGCCAGGAAATCGGCGACGGGAATCTTAACTATGTTTTTAAAATAACGGATGTGAAAACAGGTAAAGGAGCAATCGTTAAACAAGCATTGCCTTATGCCAAGGTGGTCGGGGAAAGCTGGCCGCTTACGCTAAAAAGGGCGACAATTGAAGCGAACGCTTTAAAAAAACACGGCGAATTCGTTCCGAATCTCGTTCCGAAAGTCTACGCCACAGACGAAAACCTGGCGATCACCATTATGGAAGATCTCTCACATCTGACCATTGCCCGTACCGGACTGAACAATGGAGAAGATTATCCGAAGCTATCGGGAGACATCGGGGAATACCTTGCCCGTACGCTGTTCTCCACGTCCGACTTGGCCCTGCATCCATTTGAAAAGAAAGCCTTGGTGGTTGAATTCTCCAACCCTGAGCTTTGCAAGATTACCGAGGACCTAATCTTTACGGACCCATTCTTTGATCATGATACAAATGACTTTGAGCCGGAATTGCGCGATGCTGTAGAAGGGATCTGGAAAAATAACGAACTGAGGCTTGAAGTCGCCAAGCTGAAGAAAAGTTTCGTCACGGAAGCGGAGGCCCTCCTGCACGGTGACTTGCACAGCGGCAGTATCTTTGCCAGTGAAACCGAAACAAAAGTAATTGACCCCGAATTTGCTTTTTATGGGCCGATAGGATTTGATATCGGTTTGTTCTTAGGCAATTTAGTCTTTCAAGTGATTGTAAGAGAAGGAGAGAAGAAAGCAATCGTTCTTGACCATATTGAAAATACCTGGAATGTGTTCTCTTCAGTATTTTCGCAATTATGGGAAAAGGAAAGTGTTGAACCATTCGCAAAAGTACCTGGGCATAAAGAGACGTATTTCCAAAAAATATTCAGTGATACACTTGGATTTGCCGGCTGCGAACTGATTCGCCGCACCATCGGCCTGTCACATGTGAAAGACCTGGATGGCATAGAAGACAGCGAACAGCGCATCAGCGCCAAGAAAAATGCCTTGGCCATAGGCACAGCACTGATTTTGAAGCGAAATGAAATGACAGCAATTGAAGAAGTCATCACGTTCTTAAAGGAGAATTAATTATGATCGTTCCAACATCCATTAAGTGGGAAGACAACCAGCTCATTATCTTGGATCAGCAGAAACTGCCCCATGAAATGGTTTATCTTACCCTGCATTCAATAGAAGAGGTATTCGATGCCATTGTGAAATTGAAGGTGCGAGGAGCACCAGCGATCGGCATTACCGCAGCTTATGGCCTAGCTTTGGGGGCGAGACGCCATGAAACGGAAAAGCTGGAAGATTTTCTTCACCTGCTCCAGGAAGACTTCCGGTACCTGGGAAGCTCCCGACCGACTGCGGTCAATTTGTTCTGGGCGCTTGAAAGACTCATGAGCGTTGCCCACAGCTCCACCAGTGTAAACGAAGCAAAGACGCTTTTGCTGGAAGAAGCAATTAAGATTCATGTGGAAGATGAAGCAACCTGCAGAAAGATTGGCGAGTTTGGATTATCCTTGCTTGAAAACCGTACAAAGGTAATGACCATCTGCAATGCCGGCTCAATTGCGACAGCGAAATATGGGACGGCACTGGCGCCATTTCATCTAGGTGCAGAAAAGGGAAAAGAATTCGATGTCTTTGCCTGTGAAACGCGGCCGGTCTACCAGGGCGCAAGGCTGACAGTTTGGGAGCTGCAGCAATCAGGTGTCCCGGTTACGCTGATCACTGACGGCATGGCCGCCCATACGATTCATTCAAAAGGAATTGAAGCCATCATCGTAGGAGCTGACCGCATTGCGGCAAATGGGGATACAGCCAATAAAATCGGTACCCTTGGGCTTGCGATTCTCGCTAAAGCTTATAACATTCCGTTCTATGTGGCGGCCCCGTTTTCGACCTTCGATTTGTCCACTGACAGCGGAGCCCAAATTCCAATCGAGGAACGGAATCCACGTGAAATCACCCATCTTGGTGAAATTGCGATCGCTCCAGAAAACACAAAGGTCTATAATCCAGCTTTTGATGTCACTCCTGCTGAATACATCACGGCCATCATTACGGAAAAAGGTATTATAAAGCCGGATTACAAAGAAAATATTGCGAAAATCCAGTAACAAGAGGACAGGTCCGCCTGTCTTTTTTTACTGGATTTTTGAACCAAGGCAAATGTTCTTATTGACGCAAAAAAATCGAGGGAAACGGCGGGAATTGCGCTAATCGAGCCTATTGACGCAAAAAAGCGGAGGGTACGGCGAGAATTTGCGTCAACCTCGCTTATTGACGCCAAAAAGCGGAAGGATAGGTGAGAATTTACGCTAATGGCGCTTATTGACGCAAAAAGGGAAGGGCACGTCGAAGAATTTGCGCTAATCGCACTTATCAACGAAAAACAGGTTGTCTGTAAATTAGTAGGAACTTTATTCAGTGATTATTTTACAGTGTACCTGTACATATATTGATACAAAACAGGCGAGGAGAATTATAAAATGAGAACTGAATGGGATCCGCAATTCCAAAAAGATGTTACGAATAATCAAAACGATGTTCGAGTGAACAATACCCTGCAGCTGACCATTCATTTTGGTGATGCCCTCAATATTGCAGGCCTTATTCTGGGAATCTACCTTTTAAAAAAACTGGTAGGTGCCAGGAAGAAACCTTTTGACGTATCTCCTGAAAAAACATCCAAACCAACCGTGGAGCCAGCTGAACTATTTTACAATGAGCCAGTCCCAACCTCCAAATATTCCATCCACTAGGCCTTAGGCGCGTGCAAAAACAAAATAGGGCTTTCAATGTAAGAATTGTATGATAATATAAAGATAGACAAAAATTGAATAGTTCTATTACCACTAGGGGTGCCTTTACGGATAAATGGTCATTTGTCCAAAAAGGCTGAGATCAAAGTGCGACTTTGGGACTCTAAGAACCTGATCTGGTTTGCACCAGCGTAGGGAAGTGGCGTCGTAAAAATGTTGACAGCATTCAGCATACAACCACTTTCTTTAAGCTATAAGGAAAGTGGTTTTTTATTTGTCCAAAAAGGAGGCTAAAAGTGAGGGAAGCACAATTTCATATTATTTCGACGGGCAGGCAGCCGGTCGAGAGGTTTGCCAGAATTGCGAAGGAAACCCAGGGATATGTTGATTTTTTTCACCTAAGGGAAAAGCATTTGAGTGCACGGCAGCTCTATCAGGCTGTAAACCTTTTAATCGAAAATGGCATTCCGCCTGCTAAAATCGTCATCAATGACAGGGTGGATGTCGCTTGGGCGGTGAAAGCATACGGTGTCCAGCTTGCTTTTCACAGTTTGGATGTGAAGGTGGTCAAACAATCCTTCCCGAAGCTGGAGGTCGGAGCTTCGGTCCATTCTCTTAAGGAAGCCCGGGAGGCTTTCCGGGATGGGGCCGATTTTGGAGTTTTTGGGCATGTCTTCCAGACAAGTTCAAAACCGGAGCTGCCTCCAAAAGGCCTTGAAGAATTAAAGCGTGTAACAGCGAATACAGACATGCCCATTATCGCGATTGGCGGGATTAAGCCTTCCAATTGCAGTGAAGTTATTCAGGCAGGAGCACATGGGATCGCGGTAATGTCGGGCGTCCTGGAAGCAGAGAACCCTTTACAAAAAGCAAGAGAGTACCGTCAGTATTTGGAAGGGAGAAATTCATGACCTATATATATGACTCTATCATTGTTGGAGGAGGCGTGATTGGCGGCAGTATTGCCTTCCATTTGGCCAGGAGAGGCAAAAAGGTCCTTTTGCTGGAAAAGAATGTTCTGGCAGGAGAATCTTCCAGTGCCGCTGCCGGGATGCTGGGGGCCCAGGCAGAACTGGAAAGCAGCAGCCCGCTGTTTCCATTGGCCAAAAAAAGCAGGGAGATGTTCCCGAATATAGCAGCGGCATTAAAGGAACTGAGCGGGATGGATATCGAACTCGTCAACAAGGGGATGTTCAAGATTGCCTTGAATGATGAGCAAGCTGAAGAATTGGAACGGAAAGTTGAAATCCACCGAAGCCATGGTGAACAAGCGGAATGGCTTTCAGCCGAAGACGTTAAAAAACACGAGCCTATGCTCTCACATTCTGTTTTGGGAGCGATGTTCCTGCCAAAAGATGGCCAGGTTTCAGCTCACCGGCTTTCACAGGCCTTCTTTAGGGCCGCGGCGGTTTTAGGAGCGGAAGTTAAGGAATTTGCTGCCGTCCATACCTTCCTTTTCGAAAAAGATCGGGTCAACGGTGTCAGAACCAATTGTGGTGACTATTACAGCGAAAATGTCATTGTCGCCAGCGGAGCTTGGAGTGCCGAACTTCTTAAAGATTCCGGCATGGTGCCGGATGCTTACCCGGTTAAGGGAGAGTGCTTCTCGGTTGTTACAGCCCGGCCCCTGCTCGAAAAGACAATCTTTGCAAAGGACTGCTACCTCGTCCCTAAAGCAGGAGGCAGAACAATAGTCGKAGCGACCGAACATCCTCATACTTTTGATAAAAAGGTGTCGGTGGCAGGAGTATTTTCGCTGATGGATAAAGCAAGGAGGATTGTGCCGTCCATCGTTGATTCCGAACTGGAGAGCACATGGGCAGGCATCCGTCCGCAGACAGGGGATGGCTTGCCGTACCTGGGAGAACATCCCGAGTACCGCGGACTATTTATTGCTGCCGGGCACTTCCGGAATGGCATCTTGCTTTCACCGATAACCGGTGAGCTTGCCGCCCAATGGGCAGAAGGTCAGGCTGTGCCAGAACTTGAGCCATTCCGAGTGGACCGTTCGTTTTCATCTTTTATTACATAAGGGAGTGGTTTTTATGCAGTTAACCATTAATGGAGAAACAGTAAGCGTACCTTCGAGTGTGGGGAATGTTTCCCAGCTTTTGAAGCATTACGGCATCAATCAAAAGGTGGCCATTGTGGAGTTGAATCAGGATATTTTGGAGAAAAGCAGACATGGGGAAACTGCACTTGCAGATGGGGATAAAATTGAGATAGTTCATTTTGTAGGAGGCGGATGATATGTTGAAAATTGGACCGTATTCATTTAAATCAAGATTATTGCTTGGAACAGGGAAGTACCCGGATTTTGATGTCCAAAAGGCAGCGGTTGAAGAATCACAGACGGAAATTTTAACGTTTGCGGTCAGAAGAATGAATATATTTGAAGCAAGCCAGCCTAATTTCCTGGAAAAACTTGAGGTTGAAAAGTATACCCTGCTTCCAAACACCGCCGGCGCCAAAACCGCCGAAGAGGCCGTCAGAATCGCCAAACTGGCGCGGGCATCAGGTCTATGCGATATGATCAAGGTAGAGGTGATTGGGTGCCAAAAAACATTGCTGCCCGATCCGGTGGAAACGCTGAAGGCTTCGGAGGAGCTGCTAAAAGAGGGTTTCATCGTCCTCCCATACACTTCTGATGACGTTCTCCTTGCCAAGCGCCTGGAGGAGCTTGGCTGCCATGCGATTATGCCTGGAGCATCGCCAATCGGGTCAGGCCAGGGAATTCTCAATCCTTTGAATCTTCGCTTTATCATTGAACAGTCAGACGTTCCTGTCATTGTGGATGCGGGTATTGGTACGCCTTCGGATGCCGCGATTGCAATGGAGCTGGGGGCAGACGGCGTATTGCTTAACACAGCTGTATCAGGTGCGGGAGATCCTGTTAAAATGGCGATAGCAATGAAACTTGCCATTGAAGCAGGGCGATTGGGCTTTGAGGCAGGGAGGATACCAAAGAAAACATATGCTACAGCAAGCAGTCCGACGGAAGGGCTGAGCGTGGGTTGAGCGGACGTTATTCACGCCAGGAACTTTTTATGCCAATTGGCTTGGAAGGACAAGCAAAAATACGCAGGAAACATGTTCTGGTGGTTGGAGCCGGAGCGCTTGGAACCGGCAGTGCCGAAGCGCTGGTCCGGGCAGGGATAGGAAAACTGACGATTGTTGACCGCGATTATGTCGAATGGAGCAATCTGCAAAGACAGCAGCTTTATACTGAGGAAGATGCCCTAAACCAGGTGCCAAAAGCAATCGCCGCCGAGAGCAGGCTGCAAAGACTGAACTCTGAAGTGCTGATTGATGCGCAAGTGTGCGACGTGGGTCCGGAAGAGCTGGAGAGGCTTGCAGATGGCGTTGACCTGATTATGGATGCAAGTGATAATTTTGATATCAGGATGATGGTGAATGACGTTTCACAGAAATACAGAATTCCCTGGATTTACGGTGCCTGTGTGGGCAGCTACGGAATCAGCTACACCATCCGGCCGGGGATTACCCCTTGTTTGAATTGCCTTCTGGAAAGTGTCCCGCTCGGAGGTGCGACCTGTGATACAGCAGGGATTATCAGCCCTGCTGTACAAACGGTCGTGGCTCATCAGGTGACGGAAACATTGAAGATGCTTGTGGAGGATTACGATTCACTCAGGAGTAAACTGGTATCCTTTGATTTGTGGAAGAACCAGAATTCTTCCATAAATGTAGATGGAGTAAAAAATGCCAGGTGTTTGTCCTGCGGACCGGAAAGGACCTACCCGTTTCTAAACTATGAAAACCAGACGAGAACCGCCGTATTATGCGGAAGGGATACAGTCCAGCTTCGGCCGGCGGGAAAAGTGGAGCGTGATTTGGAGCAGCTTGAAGTCTTGCTTAAGTCCCAGACGGAAAACATCCAGCGCAATCCATACCTGCTATCATTCTCTATAGAATCCCGCCGTCTGGTTGTGTTTAAGGACGGACGAGTTCTCGTCCATGGCACAAAAGATACGGCTGAAGCAAGGAGCTTATACCATCGCTACCTTGGGTAGAATGATGTTTAAAATGGGTATCTCTAAACAAAATTAAGGACAGGGGGACATCGTCCCTTGTCCTTTCGCATGCAAGCTTATAATATCATTTCAGATTGAATGTAATGGTAAAGCAATTTCGCCGTATTTTCAATCGACTCACGGTGGGTCCTTTCAAATGCATGAGAGGAATCGATTCCCGGTCCAATCAGACCATGGATAATATCATGTCCGGAACGGATTGCCGCGGAAGCATCGGAACCGTAGTAAGGATAAATGTCTAGCTTATAGCCTATGCCGTTTTCAATCGCAAGCCTGGTCAGCCTTTTCCGAAGTTCATAGTGGTAGGGTCCGCTGGCATCTTTCACGCAGATGGAAACGGTGTACTCGTCTGTAGACTGTCCGTCACCGATGGCTCCCATATCGACAGCCAGATATTCAACTGTTTCTGGGGTGATATTGGAATTCCCGCCATACCCGATTTCTTCATTATTGGAAATGAGGAAATGGGTAGTATAGGGGAGTTCCATATTTTCACTCTTGATCTGTTTGATCAGCTGAAGCAGAATTGCAACACTAGCTTTATCGTCCAGATGCCGGGATTTAATGAAGCCAGACGGCGTAAGCTGAACTCTTGGATCAAAGGAGACAAAATCGCCTACCTCAATGCCCAGGGCCCTTACATCACTTGCATTATGTACTTTTTCATCCAGGCGAACCTCCATATTCTCCTGGTTTCGGGAGGCTTTATCGGCATCTTTATAGACATGGACCGAGGTTTGATGCATTAAAATCGTTCCGGTAAATCTTTTGCCCGAGGCTGTTTCAATTTCGCAATACTCACCTTCAATCGAGTTGAACTTAAAGCCCCCAATCAGATCAAGCTTTAGTCTGCCGCTGGTCTTGATCTCTTTCACAATCGCTCCTAGCGTATCTACATGGGCTGTCAGCATTCTGTGGTTTTGATCATCCTTGCCTGGGATGGTTGCGATCAGACCGCCTTTTCGGTTCCTTTTCGTCTCGACCTTCCATTCATGAAGGAGTTTTTCCACAAAGGTGATCACTTTATTGGTGTTGCCGGATGGACTGGGAATCAGGACCAAATCTTTTAACAAACCTAGTGTTTCTTCTGTATCAGGATAAGCCAATGTAATGCTCCTCTCCATAAAATCGTTTGAAGTATATTATATCGTTTTATCGCGAAGGAAGATAGAAGCCTGAACAGCTTGTATGGTATATTCAGAACAAGACTGAAAAAGGAGAATATATATGGATCCAAGGATGAAGTGGAATTCCAAATATAAAGAACGCTTGATTCAGGCTGAACTCCCCAAGCCCAATCCCAGATTGGCAAGCCTGGTTTCAGGCTTAAACGGAGGGGCCGCTCTTGATCTCGCCTGTGGACTGGGAGGGAACAGCCTGTTCTTAGCGGAGCAGGGCTTTGAAGTGGATGCCCTGGATATTTCCGATATCGCCGTAAGCCATGTCCAGGAACAGGCGGAAAGACTTGAGCTCCCCATTAACGCCCGAAGAGCAGACCTCACGGAATGGGACAATCCCGCCTTCTTGAAAGAATCCTATGACCTTATTGTCATCACCTACTATCTTGACCGGACGCTTTTTCCCCTGGTGAAGCCGCTTTTAAAAGAAAATGGCCATTTTTTCATGGAAACATTTTATCAATCACCATCTATGGAAAACGGGAAAGTATCTAATCAGTTTAAGCTGCGGCCGAGAGAACTTTTGTCACAGTTTAACGAGTGGAAGATTTTGCATTATGAAGAAAATGAAAGGGAAGGTGTGCAGACACTGTTTTGCCGGAAGAGTTAAGATGGAGTTCACTTCTTTCAAACCATCACATGTTGAAGCCAAAATAAAAGTGGAACAGTCTCCTGTTCCACTTTCCTGCAATCATTCATTAAACCACAATGGATCCTGGTTCTCTTCATCACCGTTGTAGTTAATCAATACTTCTTCGCCCTCTTTTATATCTTTGTAAGCATAAAAATCGAATGTATGGTTATCAAAGTTGATTTCATAGGTGGCGTTTGGCGTATAAGAATGGTTGAACAGCATTCCGTATCCGAGGAGGATAGCGGTATGGTTGATGCCATACTCAAAGGCATAATCCGCCAGGAGAGTTTTCTCGATATGGACATGCTCCTTGTTTGGATAAGCAATCACGGGAGCTTCGTGAATCAATTCGCCCTTTTTGATATCACGTGTTGCGAAAACCCCTCTATTGAACTCGCCGTTGCTGAGTTTCGAAGCTTTAATTTCAATCATTGAATCACCTGCTTTACATATCTTTAAGGTAGTACCCTTCGGTTTAGTTTGACAGTTGGCGCGATGGAAAGCAACTGTTAATTATTATGTTAAACAAAATATAAGCCGTTCAGTAAAGTTTCACCTCCTGAATAAGCTGTGAAATTCTACAATAAACCTATATATAGAGGAGGGATGTTTTGAAGGAGAAATTTTTATGGGGCGGCATTGCCGCCATCATTCTCAGCTGGGCGTTGAATTATGCCTATTTTCAGGCACAGCAGCTTGATGAACCTATTTTTCTTGAACACTACTACGAAACCTATATCGAAAACGAGGGGCAGCTGACTTTTTATTATTTGACGAATAAGCTGAATCCTCACGAGGTGGTTTCCGTTTCCATTGATGGATTGGATGGCGTGGGTGTATATCACGGAGAAAATGACGGGTTCTTCATGTGGGAAGAACAGTCCGAACTCAAATTTGAACAGGAATATAGCCATCATTATTTAAAAGCAGTAACTTTGCAATTCCACAAAGATATTCTTCCCTTGAACGATTCGCGTTCCACCTTTTCCTTTGAAAGGATGGATGTGTTTTTCGATAACGGTTCCAGCATATCAGCAGAATTAGGAAAAGTAATCCTTCATCCCTTTGATGTTCTTGAGCAGGTAGCTTTTGATGTACGCATGTCCTCCGGCAGCGATCAACACCGCAGTGAGGCCATGGTGACAAAGGAAGCGGTGGTGATAGAGGATATTGTCATTCCTTTTGGGGACGATCTTGCCGGACAGGTATTTGTTAAGGCGGACATTGATCAGGAAAGATTGAAGGAGCTGGAAAGAGTGATGCAAGGAGGCGATTTTCCTGTCTGGGCAGATGAAGAAATGGAGGCTGAATGGGACCGAACTACTGCCATTTCAATAGATGAGGGATTATTGCCTCTCGAAATGGGCGCAAATGAATGGCTGAACATAAAAATGTTTTTTAACCCGGAGCGCGCTAGTTATTTTGAATTTAGCATTAAAATGGAAGGGTTGACAGCATCGGGAATCCCCTTTGTTCATTATGTGCCGGTCACGGATCATCCCAATTTAGACCAGAAGGCAATTGATAGAATTATAGCAGGGAAAGATGGTGGAAAATAATGCTGCAGGAAGGTTTTCAAAAAATCTTTTGGGGCTGGATTCTCGTAATGATAGAAATTCATTTCATTGCCATGGACATTCTTCCTGATCCTATCGGCTATCTTTTGATCTATTTCGGTTTGCTTTTATTAATGAAGGAGTTCCCTTCTGGGAAAAAAGCGAAAAATTTAGCGGTTTTACTTATGGTTGTTTCCATTCCGACCATATTCATTCAAAACAACCAAATAGGGAGCGGCCTTATTTTTTCAGGCTGGTTCTTTTATACGAATATATTGGAGATTTTCATCTTGGTTCTTGCTTATTTCATTTTTCAGCTGCTTATTTCAGTGGCCTCTGAAAAGGGGAATCAGGAGCTGGTGGATCGAACAAACTCCACTTTCAAACTTTATATGGTTTCCATGCTGGTGATCACATTTTTCCAGCCTTTCACCATGAACCTACCCAAAGACTTAGCTGAGCTATTTATTGTGGTTTCCGCTATGTATGGCATAATCTTGCAGGTTCTGTTTTTAATTCTAATCAAAAGATTCAGCAGGTATAAAGATCATCCTCCATCGCATGGAAATTTGGTCGGAAGTATGACACCCGATGAATCAGCATAGGTTATCTGCAAAAAGCAAGCACAACGGTTGGTGCTTGCTTTTTTTGAGGCTTGTTTTTAAGGATGAAAGTTGTAAAGCCTCCCATGGAATGGGAAAAACAATGGACTTTTGGAGTATTTTTTTGCAGACAATCGAAAAATAGGCATATTGGATGTATAATAGGGAATTGCAGGCATTTTAGATTTTTGGGAGGATCTAAATTTATGGAAATGGCTTTAGCAATTTTATTTGGTTCGGCAACAATTCTGCTGATCCTGTCACTTGCCAGCATGAAGCGGGCGTCAAAAGTACAAAAGGAACAAGTGGATACCTATTATGTTGCCATGCTGGAGGAAACTAGCAAACTACAGGAACAAATAGCGAAAATGCAACTAGACAGTGAGATTACGGCCCAGGAGGCAGGGATTGTTGGCATGGACTCAAAAGAGAGGGCTTTGCTCCGTGAACTGCTTGATTTACATAAGAGAGGGTATACGATTAAGAGCATGGCATCAAAGACCAGATTAACGGAAACCGAAATCGAACAGCTGCTTGCTCCTTATATTTCCTCCAAAGAAGGAAGGAGGAACGTTTCCCATGTCAGCTAAGGTGATGAGCAGCTTTGCCGCCGGCCTGATTGTAGCTGCCAGTGTATGCGGAGCGGTCTATTTCTGGGGCCCAGGAAAATCGGCACCTGCCGAGGCGGCATCCACTCCCGCTGAAGAAGTGGCCTCTGCCGAAGCTGCAGTGCCAACTGAAGCAGAAATGAAGGAACTTCTGGTGGCTTCTGGTTACATGGTTCTTACGGAAGAAGAATGGAAAACCCAGCTCGCCTCTGCAGAACAGGCTGCCAAACAGGGAGCTCCTCCAAAAGAGGAAAAGGAAACGGTTGTATACCACACTATTGTAAACGTCGCCTCAGGCATGACAAGCATTGATGTAGGTCGGGCTCTTGTGAAGGGGAAAATTATCGACAATGCTTTTGACTTCTCCCGGGAAGTGGAGAAGAGGGGGCTGTCAAATAAGCTTCGTCCCGGCACATTCGAGCTAAACAGCAAAATGAGCATGGATGAAGTGATGAAAATCATTTTTAAATAAGCGTTAGACAGGTTGTACTCCAAGGAAAGGGAGGCAGCCTGTTTTTTGTTTTTACAAAAGAAGGAAATATAATAAGGATGTTGAATATATAATAGTCTTATTATACAAACAATTTAGAGGTGGGAACATGAGAAAAAGGAATACACCGGCCTTTACCTTTTTGGCCTGGACATCATTTGTTTTATCACTTGGCTTCATTTTTGTTGCATTGTGGAACGCTGACTGGCCATTAGTGGAAAAGGGTTATTATGCCGCTGCAACGCTCTGGGCGATTTCTTCGGCGATTGTCCTTCAGAAGGTCGTGCGCGATAATGATGAAGATAAAGACTTGAACCCAAGTCCTAAACCGTCCAGATTTTCAAAAGAGGAAGAATTATAAGTGTGAATTCGCCCTTAACTGAAAMCCCCGCCTCACCAGGCGGGGTTTTTAATGTACAATTCATTTTATTTCCTTGACTCTTCCGACCTGTCCATCCGTCAGCCTTACTTTTATCCCATGAGGATGGAAGCTTGATTTGGTGAGGATGTCCTTTACGACACCGCTTGTCAGCTTGCCTGTTTTTTGGTCAGCCTTAAGCACGATTTCCACTTCCATTCCTGGAGCAATATCGTTCCTGTTTTGACCGCCCATCATACGCCCATTTTCCTTCGCGAGTTGCTTACCTTTTTTGTTTGCTGGCTTTTCATTTTCTTTGTTGTTTGAGATTGATGAGCATTTCCACTTCCATTGCTGTTTTGCTGTTTTTTCTTTTCCAGCTGCTTTTGAATGGCCTCCTGCAAGGTCATTTTTTTAACTGGCTGTGTTTCATTTTGGGTCATTCATATTCCTCCTGTAGGCTGTCAAGTAGATTAAGTATATCTATTCTTTCTAGTTTGTACAATGCACTTTTGGGCTTTCAGGATCAATTCCATACTAATGGTAAACGCCATACCCACTTTGGGTACGGCGTTTATCTTCTGCAGGGAATTGTCTAGCGGTTGCTCTCAAGCTGCTTTATATGCTTTTCTTCAATTTGTTTTTCAATCCTTGCCAATTCTTTCCTGTTTGTCAAAATTTCCTGCTTGTTGTTTCTAATTAGTGTTTGCATGTTGAGTATTGGTTTTCTCATTTAAGCGACCCTTCTTCTTGTAGTTTTTTTGTGAAAATTATAACATAATGAAAATATATCAAATTTTTAGATAATTTTCAATACTAAAGTAAAGGATTTTGTGAAAAAACCGACAAATTAAACTCCCGACTGGTTTCATTATAGAAAAAATTGGATATAAGAGAACGTGCATTATGCCAATATAATGATAGGGGGAATAATTTTGTTTGGTTCAATTTGGTTTACATTGCTCTCATGTGCCTTTTTCATGGGCCTGGTATCATGGATTTCCTACTTGAAAACAAAAGGGGAGGTTAGCGATTCGGCAGGGTACTTTCTGGCTGGCCGGGGGCTTACAGGCGGCTTTATCGCAGGTTCACTGTTATTGACCAACTTGTCGGCTGAACAGCTGATTGGGTTGAATGGCCAGGCTTACCGGACTAATCTTTCAAATATGGCCTGGGAAGTTACGGCAGCTTTCGCCGTCATCATCATGGCGGTTTATTTGCTTCCGAAATACCTTGGAGGAAGCTTTACAACATTGCCGGAGTTCTTAAGCAAGCGTTTTGACGAAGGGGTCAGGAGATATACGGTCATTCTTTTTATGCTTGGATACATACTTGTAACGATTCCTTCCATGCTTTACTCAGGTGCTTTGGCGGTATTGAAGCTTTTCGATGTTCCCGGCCTGTTCGGAATTTCGTATGTAGCATCTGTATGGCTGGTCATTTGGGTAATTGGCATCATTGGCGCCCTGTATGCCATTTTTGGCGGCTTGAGAGCTGTCGCCGTTTCAGACACACTTAATGGAGTGGGGCTGCTGATAATAGGAATACTTGTTCCTGTACTGGGATTCATTGCGCTAGGGGACGGAAGCCTTCTGGCAGGTATGAAGGAAATCGCCGTCCAACATCCGGAAAAGTTGAATTCAATTGGCACAAAGGAAGATTCCGTTCCATTTGGCACCATTTTTACAGGGATGATTTTTGCCAATTTATTTTACTGGGCTTCAAATCAGTATGTCATCCAGCGGACCCTGGGAGCAAAGAGTTTGGCGGAAGGCCAGAAAGGGGTGCTCATTTCAGGGTTTTTTAAGCTTCTTGTCCCGCTTTTCATGATGATACCTGGTGTGATTGCTTTCCATTTGTATGGCGATGGGCTCGAATCGGTTGATTTGGCATATCCTGCACTGATAACAGATGTTCTTCCTGGCTATTTATCCGGATTTTTTTTGGCTGTCTTGCTGGGGGCCGTTTTCAGTTCCTTTAATTCATTATTGAACAGTGCTGCCACTTTATTTGCTCTGGATATCTACAAACCGCGCATCAACCCCAATGCAGATGATAAAAAGCTAATCCAGGTGAGCAAGGTGTTCGGAACCCTGCTGGCGATTGTTTCCTTGTTTGTTTCGCCCATGCTGATGAACGCTTCGGAAGGACTTTGGGATCTGATTCGCCGATTTACAGGTTTCTTCAATATTCCCATCATTGCCATCGTGCTTGTGGGGATATTGACGAGATATGTGCCAGCTGTTGCCGCCAAAGTGGTGATTATTTTCCACGTGATTACCTACTATATGCTTGTCTGGGGAACAGATCACTTGTTCAATGTAAGTGTTCCGATTCATTTCATCCATATTTACGCCATCCTGTTCGTGATTGAAGTTGGAATCATGCTGCTGATTGGCAAATGGAAGCCGATGGAAGCGCCTTACCAATACAGAGCAAATCCGAAGGTGGATATGAATCCGTGGAAATTCGTGCTGCCGATCTCTATTTTTCTTTTGGCCCTCGTTGCCGTAACCTATGTTGTGTTCTCGCCGATTGGGCTGGCTTATGTAAATGGAATGGTTTCACCTTATTTTTGGACAACTATTGCAGCGATTTTATTGCCGACAGGTGCACTCATATTTGTTTCAATTAAATACTGGAATCAAAAGTATGCCGGCTATCTGGCTGCGCAAAGCCAATCTGAACCTGCCGTAATAAGTGAGAAGAAGCGATTGACTTTATAAAGGGAACAAAAAGGACCAGGGAGTGGATGAAGCGCATCCTTCCCTGGTCCTTATTTCTTTAATAATCGGTTACAATTACATCTCTGTCCAGGAACGCTTCAATCACTTCGGATACCTGGAAAGAGATTTGGGGTGAATCAAAGTTTTCAAACACGTGTTCACATTGGGATTTATATGCCATCGTCTCGTCATAGTGGGCCATATGCCTTTGGATGTCCTCCAGCGAATCCTGACGGTCCTCCTGGCGTTTAATGACTGTATCACGATCGGCATAAATGAAGAACCTCATCACACGCTCTCCATACATTTGCTTCAACTTCTCCGTGCCTTCAGGGTTTAATGTCAGGTAGACAAGATTATGGTGCTCAAATGCTTTGACGATATCAAACTCACGTATGCCATAGTGAAAGCCATCAATTTCCACACTCTCGAGAAATTCCTGTTGTTTTTCCATTTTAAGGAATGTTTCTTCATCAACAAAGTGGTAATCCTCGCCATCTGTCTCGTAATGGCGCGGAGGGCGAGTGGTGTAAGAAAGGACCGTCTCCATATCAAAAGCAGTGGCAACCATCTTGGCAACTGTTTTTCTTCCGGAACCATCAGGGCCTGTGTAAATGAATAATTTTTCCTTTTCTTTAAATTTGTACATGGAAAAACCTCCTTTTCATTAATGGTACGATTTATGATTTAAAAGAAATCATCTTGGGAAAACGAACAGAAATTTACCCTTTTTTAAAGAGAGATATCACAATTATATCAAATTATGAAAAGTGTGTCAGATTTTTCTGCATCTTTTTAAAATTAATTTTATTAAGCAGAGGGTTCATTTCCGGGGTGATAAGTTGAGTTTAGGCGGAGGTAGGGGTAAAATCAAAAGGTGCAGGAATAAGTATGATAATTACAGGTGGTTAAAAAATGATTGCTAAAACAGAACAAGATTTTAATGGTTTAAAGGAAATTGGCAAGATTGTCGCTTCGATTCGAGATGAACTTGTCGAAAAGGCGAAGCCGGGTATCACGACAAAGGAACTGGATGACCTGGCCGGAGAGCTTTTCGAGCGGTCTGGTGCTGTATCCGCTCCAAAAGGGGAATATGATTTTCCAGGATATACTTGTATCAGTGTAAATGAAGAAGTCGCACATGGCATTCCCGGAAAGCGGATCATCAGGGAAGGGGACCTGGTCAACATAGATGTTTCGGGTTCAAAGGATGGATACTTTGCCGACACCGGCATCTCATTTGTTGTGGGCGAAGGTGACGAAATTTTGACCAAAATATGTGAAGTGGCGAAGAGTGCCTTTGAAGCAGGCTTAAAAAAGGCAAAGCCAGGAGCCAAGAAAAGCGGGCTAGGCAAAGAAGTGTTCAAAACAGCAAAGCAGAATGGCTTGACGGTTATTAAGAACCTGACTGGACATGGAATCGGACGCACGATCCATGAAGCTCCCGACCATATATACAATTATCACGAACCATGGGATGATGAACTGCTGAAGGATGGCATGGTAATCGCGTTCGAACCATTCATTTCCACCGAGGAAGAAGAGGTATACCAGAAGGATGACGGCTGGACTTATGTGACGGATAAAAGTTATGTAGCCCAGTATGAACACACCATTATACTKACCAAAAACGGTCCTGTCATTATAACACTATAGAAAAAGTGAAGGCGTCATCCTGCAGGATGACGCCTTCATGTTTATAAAAGGGACTCAGCCCCATCAATATACACCTCTGTTCCAGTGATGTGGCTGGACATATCCGAGGCAAGGAAGAATACCAGGTCGGCTACCTGCTCAGGCTTTCCGGAAGCTTTTTCAAGAGGCTGGTTTCCTTCCGGATATTCGACCGGTATTTTGATTTTTTCCAGGCTTTCTTCTTCCGGGAAGGTATTTTCATCTATATTTGTATCGATGGCTCCCGGGCAGATAATGTTCACCCTTATTTTGTATTGCGCAAGTTCCAGTGCGGCCATTTTTCCAAATCCGGTTTGTCCGATTTTTGACGTGCTGTAGGCGGAAAAACCAAAGTTTTTATATATGCGGTTACCGTTGATCGAGCTTGTAATGATCACGCTGCCGCCATTTTTCTTTAGGTAGGGAATCGCATATTTGACGGTAAGAAAAGTTCCGTTCAGGTTTGTAGTTATCGTTGTGTTCCAGTCTTCAGGGCTTAAATCCTCAATTGGGGAAATCACGCCATTTATTCCGGCATTCGCAAATACGATATCGACCCTGCCCCAGGTTTCGCCCACTTTTTTATACGTTTCCTCTACTTCTTCCGGTTTGGAAATATCACACTCCAGAATGATGGCTGAGCCACCTTTCTGTTCCACCTGCTCTTTCACTTTTCTGGCGTTTTCCTCTTTTACATCAACCAGAGCAATTTTAGCCCCATCTTCGGCTAGCTTAATGGCTGCTGCCTTTCCAATGCCAGAGCCAGCTCCTGTAATGACAGCGACCTTGCCATCCAATTTACCCAATTGACTTCCTCCTAACAAAGTAATCTTAACGCTTTTACTTATGCCCCAAACAAAGGGTGTTGAAACTAATTATGGGGTCGCCACATTCACTTGTTMGTTAAAATGGATAAAGATGAATGATATGGGAATCCTGATAGTAAAAGATGAAAAAGGGTGATATCCGTTGAAACTGCATAAGGATATGCAATTTAAAATCAAGGAAGGATTCATGGCAAACCTGCACTCTTCCGATACGCTTACGATATTGGAGGTAACGCCAAGCTCCGTGGTCATTCAGATGAACAAATCCAATGGCAGAGGCGTGTTTCCATATGAAAGCTTCGAGTATTGGGTGAAAAGGGGCCTGCTGGCACAAATGAATGACCACCATAAAAGGACTTCCTAAAAACACTGGATGAAATATCTGGTGTTTTTATTTGGCACTTAACCAAATTTTTGCGTCAGCACCAGCATGGATATCAGCCCGATGGCAAATGCATAGGTGGAGAACTTTTCTTCTTCCTCCTGGCTGTCGGGAATGAGTTCCTTATAAATTACGAAAAGCATTGCTCCTGCTGCAAAGCTCAGTCCGTAACTGACGATCCCTTGCGCGTAGGATGCCAGGAAATAGCCGGCGAGCCCAGTTATAATTTCCACTGCACCTGTCATGGTCGCAATCAGCAAAGACTTCAGTTTGGATACGTTTTGGTGCAAAAGATAGATTGCTATCAAGAAACCTTCCGGCGCGTTCTGAAGGCCAATTGCAAGGGCAATGATCAGCCCCAATCCTTCCTGCCCTGCGCCGTAGCTTACACCGACCGACAAGCCTTCCGGCAGATTATGTAATGTAACTGCCACGATGACAATGAGCGTTTTTCGGTCAATTCCGGTGGCTATCCTGGAATTCTTTAAGTCCATACTCGCCGTCTTTGAATCAATCAGACTGAGCACAAAGATTCCGAGCAGCAAACCGAAAGATAGAACATACAAGTTCGACAGGTGCAGAGCTTCCGGAATCAGGCTGAAAGTGGTGGCCGCAATCATGACTCCGGATGCATACCCAAGAAGGGTGCCTTTCATCCGGGGTGAAATTTTGTTCAAAAATAAAATGGGCAATGCGCCCAAACCTGTTGCCATGGCAGATATGAATATGCCTAAAAACGCTTCCTTCATACAATTCCCCATACCTTTCTGTGTTGGTCTATATAAAGATAGTCTTTTATTCCCTACGGAGTGCATTTGTACACCTGGGCCCGCCTGGAAATTCACACTCCCAAATGGCAAGAATATAAAACTATTGAGGGGGGTAGAAGAAATAAAGAAGCTAGTTGCAGAAATCCTTTTCTAAGTTAAAAAGAAAGATTGAACAATTAGGAAACATCCATCATAATGTATATATGAGCATATATTCATATTTGAAAGAGGGGAAAGGAAATGGGGCACCATCATTCCCATGGACACGCGCATGGGCACGGGCATCATCATACCAGCAGCAATAAAAAAGCCCTTTTATGGGCGTTTATCATCATCGCAGCTTTTATGTTTGTGGAACTGGTTGGGGGGGTGCTTACAAACAGTCTCGCACTGTTATCCGATGCTGGGCATATGCTTAGCGATGCAGCCGCTCTGGGGTTAAGCCTATTTGCCATCAAATTGGGCGAAAAGACGGCTACCTCGAGCAAAACATTCGGTTATAAACGATTTGAAATTCTTGCTGCCATGATCAATGGCGCAACGTTGATTATTATCTCCGTGTATATCTTTTATGAGGCATACCATCGGATTCTTCAGCCGCCCGAAGTACAGAGCCTTGGAATGCTATTGATTGCTTTCACTGGGCTGCTGGTCAATATCCTGGCTGCATGGATTTTGATGAAAGGCGACAAGGACGAGAACTTGAATGTGCGCAGTGCCTTTCTCCATGTGATTGGCGATATGCTTGGCTCGGTAGGAGCGATTATCGCTGCTTTATGCATCTACTTTTTCGGCTGGGGGATGGCCGACCCAATAGCCAGTATAGTTGTTGCTGTGCTTATATTAATAAGCGGCTGGAGGGTAACAAAAGAATCGGTTCACGTTCTGATGGAAGGGACGCCAGCCCACCTGCAGGTTGATGAAGTCAAAGCTGTTCTC
This sequence comes from Bacillus sp. FJAT-27251, assembly GCF_001273925.1. Taxonomy (GTDB): domain Bacteria; phylum Bacillota; class Bacilli; order Bacillales; family Cytobacillaceae; genus Mesobacillus_B. The sequence continues at coordinate 3,298,201 of NZ_LIGG01000001.1, forward strand.
CAGTCCATTGCAGAGGTTCGGTCCGTCCATGATCTCCACCTTTGGTCCATCACTTCCGGAGTTCCAATGCTTAGCTGCCACCTGGCCATATCAGGTGGAAGCAGTCATGACGATGTTCTCCATCACGCACAGAAAATCCTCCACGACAAGTTTGGGATTGACCATAGCACCATCCAGGTAGAATCGGTAGAAGCAGGATGCCCAAGCCAGCATGGCACATGCAATTAATGGTGATTGGCGTGATCAATGGTTTGTTTCAAAATGCTTTTCACATGCTCATCATCACAGCTATAATAAACCGATGTCCCGTCCTTGCGAAATTTGACAAGGCGAAGGTTTTTCAGGAACCGTAATTGGTGGGAAACGGTTGATTGGAGAAGGGAGAGCTGTTCAGCTATATCGTTTACAGAATGTTCATCCTGAAAGAGAAGGTGAAGGATCCTTAACCTGGTCGGGTCTGCCAGGGCTTTAAATGTCTGTGAAACGATAAACAGGGTTTCTTCATCCATGACTTCATATTTTTTCTGTCCCAAGCTATTCAGCCTCCTTATAGTAAATTATAGCGTTTTCGTTTTAAAACTAAAAATCGCGGGAATTCGTTCCCGCGATTTTTTTATTGCATATGGGTGGAATCGTTATCCTTACCCTCCAATATGGCTCATTTCGATTTTAGGGCGCGCCGCGTCTGTTGTGCTGCGCTCCAGGGAATAACGGTCTTTTCGGCCATTCCATACATCCTGAAGGAGACCGGTGAGCTGATCGTCATTTAAGCCGGACCGGATAGGGGAACGGATATCATGCCCTTTAGAGGCAAAGAGGCAGGTGTATAACATTCCGCTCGCTGAAAGCCGGGCCCGGTTGCATGTCGAACAAAAAGCATCAGACACTGAAGAAATGACACCAATTTCATCTTCGGAGCCAATGTACCGAAATCTGCTGGCAACTTCCCCGGTATAGTTTGGCCTTATCGGCTCAAGTGGCATGACCTTGCTGATTTCTTCAATAATTCGGCTCTTCGGATAAACATCGTCCAGTTTCCACTTATTTGTATTACCGACATCCATAAATTCGATGAAACGAAGAATATGGCCTTTTTCACGGAAAAACCTGGCCATGGGGAGGATGTCCGAATCGTTCATCCCTTTTTTGACCACCATGTTGATTTTTACTTGCAGACCCGCATCGCTGGCTGCATCAATGCCGTCAAGGACGGTTTGCACGTAAACACCTCGTCCATTAATTTTGCCGAATACTTCGTCCCTTAAAGAGTCAAGGGAGATGGAAACACGCTTAAGGCCAGCTTCTTTAAGTTCCTTGGCGTATTTGGGCAATAAGGATCCATTAGTGGTCATAGCAATATCTTCGACACCATGAATCTGGTTTAAGCTCCTGATCAGCTCGGCAAGATTAGGCCGCATAAGGGGTTCTCCGCCGGTAATACGGATTTTTTTAACACCAAGCGATGTGACAAAGATATGGGTAAGCCGTTCCAATTCTTCAAAAGAGAGGAGTTCCTCCCGTTTCAAGAATGGATAATCCGGGCCAAAGATTTCCGCTGGCATGCAATAAGTGCAGCGGAAATTGCATTTGTCTGTAACTGAAATGCGCAAATCACGGAGAGGGCGTTTAAAATAATCATAAACCGTAGTATCTGTTTGCATCGGTTTTTCCCTCCTTTTTTAAAAACTGCTAATCTATTATTCGTTCCGGACAGGAATAGACATTGAAAGAGTTCCCGCGGATAAATCCGACCGCAGTGATGTTCAGGTCATTGGCAAGCTTGATCGCCAAATCTGTTGGCGCTGATTTTGAGAGGACGATGCCAACTCCAATTTTGGCAGCTTTCAATAAAACTTCAGATGAAATGCGCCCGCTAAATACTATGATTTTATCACGAACAGGAACTTTATTCAAAATACTGAATCCCAATAGCTTGTCCAGTGCGTTATGGCGTCCGATGTCGGTGCGCACCGCTATGATTTCTTCAGGGGTGCACAAAGCTGCATTATGGACACCGCCCGTTTCATGAAAAACACGGGAGCTGTCCTGCATCTCATTCATGAGTGTGATAGCTTGAACTGGTGAAATGGCTGTGGTGGAGGTTGATGTCCTGGCCGTCTTTGCATCGTTATGGAAATAGAATTGCCGGCTTTTTCCACAGCAGGAACCAATGAATCGCTTGGAATAGTACTGCTGGTTTGTAGTTGTTTCTGCCTTTATCGTTACGTAGGCATAGCCTCGGTCTTCATCGATGCTCATTGATAGAATGTCGCTGTAAAAGCGGATGACCCCTTCGGAAGCTAGAAATCCGACAACCATTTCTTCGAGATGGGCAGGAGTGCACACCATGGTGGCAAACTCGGAATCATTGACAAAGATCGTCAATGGAAATTCATTTACAATGACATCCTCGACATGAAGGAATTGTCCGTTAGAGTATTTGGTGATGGTATATTTTTCGCTCATGTTTTCCAACATTGTCTTCACCTAGATTCTTTGATTTAAGAGTAATTAAATTCTATACACATTTTGGAGAAAACTACAAGGGAAATTTACAATTCGTTCATAGTGTAAAATTGGTGTAACAAAGTTTGCAGAACTACTTGCATATCACTTTGTTAAATGATAATATTCAATTTGATTTCACAAATCTGTCACATTTTGATTCGAGATAGCGACCCTGTCGTCGGTTAAAATGTTACTTGAATGAAAGCGATTAACTGTTGGTCCGATAGTAGCGAATCCTGCTAGAAACTAACCGTCAATCTCACTCAATATGCCATTGTTCCATGGAATGGCAGAGAGATTGGCGGTTTTTTGTTGTCAAAAGTTCTATATTTGATTGGTTAATAGAGTCGAAACGGGGTTCCTTTATACATAACTGCCAGTTAAGCCGCAACCATTTAAATATGGAACTGTAAGAACTAAGGGGGAAGAAGGATGAAAACAACTAAGAACAGGTGGCTGATTGCCGCCTCGGCGGTCGGGATTCACATCTCGATCGGCTCCGTATATGCGTGGAGCAACTTCACGAATCCTTTAATTGAGGAATTCGGCTGGTCATCTCAGCAAGTACAATTGACATTCAGCATTGCGATTTTATTTTTAGGATTGTCTGCAGCTTTCCTTGGCCATTTTGTAGAAAAATATGGACCAAGAAAAGCAGGGTTGCTGGCAGCAGGCTTTTTCGGAGCAGGAATCATTGGCTCAGGAGTGGCCGTTAATCTTGGATCACTGCCTTTATTGTATGCAACCTATGGAGTGCTTGGCGGAATTGGGTTAGGGGTCGGCTATATCGCTCCCGTATCCACTTTGGTAAAATGGTTTCCTGACCGCCGCGGACTGGCAACAGGCCTGGCGATCATGGGCTTTGGCTTCGCGGCAGCAGTTGCAAGCCCGATTATGGATACACTGATTAAATCTGTGGGCACGGCAAATACTTTTTATATACTGGGTATTTCCTACCTAATCATCATGACCTTATCATCCCTTTATTTGGAAAGGCCGCCAGCCGGCTGGATGCCTGAAGGTTTTAAAGAAAAAGTGCAGTCGGGAAAGACAAAGTTCAAGGAAGACCTTGCCCAGCTGACAGCCAATGAAGCAGTGAGAACAAAGCGCTTCTACTACCTTTGGATAATGCTGTTCATAAATATTACTTGCGGCATCGCAATTCTATCGGCAGCAAAACCGCTTGCGGAAGAAAGTATTGGCCTCACAACGGCCGAAGCAGCCGCACTTGTTGGTGTACTGGGCTTGTTTAACGGTTTTGGGCGACTCGGATGGGCGACGATTTCCGATTACATCGGCCGGCCAAATACTTACACTATTTTCTTTGCTTCGCAAATTGTTCTGTTCATGTTTCTGCCGCAAACAACATCCGCTATCCTTTTCCAGGTGATGCTGGCAATCATCTACACCATGTATGGCGGCGGGTTCGCAGCGATTCCTGCATTTATCGGGGATGTATTTGGAACAAAACAGCTAGGTGCCATTCATGGCTACATCCTGACAGCTTGGGCGGCTGCAGGACTGGCTGGGCCAATGTTTGCAGCGTGGATCAAAGATACAACAGGCAGCTACGCGGCAAGTCTTTCTTTCTTCTCGGGAATGTTTGTGCTCGCCTTAATTGTTTCCCTGCTTGTCCGCGTCGATATCCGCCGATTGCGCAAACAGAATGAAGCAAAGCCATCCAATTTGGCAAGCTAATTTTTCACGCTTTAATCGTTCGTATGGTACAATACCTATCATGTAAACTGTTTGAGATGGCAGGGAGGATATTGTGAATAAATACGAAGCTGAATTCAGCAATATAGTCCGTTCATTCCGTAAAAAGCATATGGGAAAAGGACCAAGCAAGATTACAACGACTTTTTGTAAGAATTGGGCCATTTGCGAGATGGAGGGGAATCTCTCTCCAGTCGAAAAATTCATGGCTTCTGCAAGCGAAGGCAAGCAGGCGCTAAGGGCAGCCAGGACCGAAATGGTAAAAGACATGTACCGAAGGAATCCTCCTAAAGAAATGGAAGAATTCCTGGGGTGCAAATTTAAAGAGTTATTTGTCGATATTGATATTGACCGCGATTTTGGAATGTCGATCTTCGTTTTTGACGAAGACATTCAGGCAAAATTTAATCTTTAGGTATGGCACTTGGTAGCGAACCTGCAAAAGACTAACCACCGTATGAACCCATCAGCAAGCAGTGATGCCTTGGGTTTCGCGGTGGTTTTTTCGTTTCATGCCACTGCCTTCCTTCATTCAACCGTAAAAGTACTATATCTAACGTAATTAAAATTAAAACAGTAATTATCACTACGGAAAAACAGAAAAAGAGATTTTTCTATTATATAACCTGCTAAAACTGTAACAGGAGGGTTTCAGAATGGGAAAAACAAAACATCCAGGTCCTCAAAAGAAAGCGGCAATGCCTGCACCAAAGCATTGGGTAAGCCCCATTCCATTTGGACTGACAAAAATCAAGCCGAAGCATATCCGGGACACAATGAAAATTGCCTGGGATAACCGTGACAATCTTGGCTATGCAGCCAACATCATTACTAAAGGTGTTTGCGATGGCTGTGCGCTCGGTGTTTCGGGTCTATATGACCAAACGCTGACAGGCCCTCATATATGTACAACTAGATTGAATGTCCTTCGTCTGAATACAGCGGGCTCGATCAAACCGGAAATCCTTCATGCTGATATCGATGAGCTTCGCAAGTATGACAGCACCGAACTTCGTAAACTTGGACGCATCCCGTATCCAATGATCCGCAGGAAAGGCGAGCGCAAGTTTTCCCGCATCACTTGGGATGAAGCAATGGACATGATTGCGAATAAAATGAAGAAACTCGATCCTAAGCAGTATGCCTTTTACCTGACAAGCCGCGGGATCACAAATGAATCCTATTATGTAGCAGGCAAGGTCTCACGTTTCCTGGGAACAAACAATATTGACAATGCGAGCCGGATTTGCCATTCACCATCCAAGACAGCCTTGAAGCGCTCAATCGGAGTTGGAGCATCGACTGCCAATTATCTTGACTGGATTGGTACAGATGTCCTGCTTTTCTGGGGAAGTGTCGCTTCCAATGCATCTCCTGTTTCTTCGAAATACATGCTCGAAGCAAAGAAAAAGGGAACAAAAATCATTGTCGTCAACCCTTATAAAGAGCCGGCTATGGATAAATACTGGATTCCATCCAACCCGGAATCTGCTCTGTTTGGCACAAAGATTGCCGACGATTTCTACCAGGTGAATATTGGCGGCGATATCGCTTTTATGCACGGAATCATGAAGCACTGGTTTGACATGGAAGAGAAGCAGTATGGTTCAGCCATCAACCACCAGTTTGTCAGTGAGCACGTGAATGGATATGAAGAACTGAAAGCGAATGTCCAGGCGCAGTCGTGGGAAGAGATTATCAAATCCTCTGGAATCACTAAAGAGCGGATTATCGAACTGGCTGAAATATTGGCGAACAGTAAAAATGCTGTTTACGCATGGGCGCTCGGCCTTACGATGCATTCATTTGCTACAGACAACATCTCCCAGGTAGCGAACCTTGCGCTGCTTCGCGGACATCTTGGCCGCAAGCATGCCGGTCTGATGCCATTCCGCGGGCACTCCTCCGTCCAGGGAAGCGGAGAAATGGGAGCAGACCCATTCGTCCTTCCTGGCGGCGACTTCTACGGTGAAAACATGGAACGAATTGAAAAGCTATGGGGCTTTGAATTGGCGAAATGGCAGGGAGACATTGTCGGTGTGACACTTGAAAACATCCTTTTGCCCGAAGATCATGAACGAAAGATTAAATTGTATTATATGTCTGGCGGCAATTTCCTCGAGACTATGCCAGATCCGAATTTTATTGAAAAGGCACTTTTCGAACTCGAAATCCGTGTTCACCAGGATATCATCCTGAATACATCAACGCTGGTGGATGCAAAAGAAGCGGTGATTGTGCTTCCAGCCAAAACCCGGTATGAGCAGGAAGACGGCGGAACATCCACTTCAACCGAGCGGATGGTCTACTTCAGCCCTGAAATTGAGGGCAATAAAAACGCGATTGAAGAAGCACGTGCTGAGTGGAAGATTTATATCGACCTCGCCAAGCGCGTAAAACCAGATACAGCCCATTTGGTTGAATTTAGGTCTGGCCAGGAAATCCGCGATGAAATTGCGAAAGCAAACCCAAGCTATGACGGTATCCAACACTTGAAAAAAGCCGGTGATGTTTTCCAGTGGGGCGGGGCATGGCTATGTGAAGATGGAATCTGCCCGACAGCAGATGGAAAAGGAAACCTGGTTCCTGTCGAGATTCCGGAACTTGGCAAGAAGGAAGGCCAATTCATTGTAACTTCCCGCCGCGGCAAGCAATTCAATTCGATGGTGTACAGTGAAGTGGACCCATTGAATGGCGCCGGACGATACGATGTGCTGATGAATGCCAAAGATGCGCATGACCTGAGCATTGCGGAAGGAGAAGGCATCGTGCTGCATAATGGTTTTGGCGTATTCCAGGGACGTGCGAAGTTCGTTGAGATTGCCCGCGGAAACGTGGAAGTCCACTTCCCAGAAGGAAACTTCCTGCTGCCAAGAGGACGTTACGAGAAATTCGCCGGAATTCCGGACTACAACATCACGGTTACGCTTGAAAAAGCAGATCGCTACAGCGCCCGTAAAGATGTTCAATATCAGGAAAAGCGCATTGAAGAGGACGAAATCGACGCGCCAGCATAAAAAAGAGGCTTGCAGACTTGGTCTGCAAGCTTTTTTATATGAGCGGAAAGGCTTGGAAGACTCTTGGAACCGGGGAGAGGAAAAAATGGTTGTAGCGGTCAGCAATCGGTCCTCTTGGGGCCGGGACGAGGAATGAATGGTTGTAGCGGTAACCAATCGGTCCTCTTGGAGCCCGTAGAGAGGGAATAATGGTTGGAGTGGTCACCAATAACCCCTCTTGGTGCCTAGAAGCGGGAATCAAACTCACCAGATTAAATAGGAGGCTGGACATCCAGCCTCATCCTTTTTGCCGCAAGTACTTTTTATCATGCATAAACAAACTCCAGAAATAAATGAATCCGGGGAAAAGAATGGCGAAACCGACAATATAGGTAATAAAGACAGCTCTGAAAGAGTTGGGGTCCGTAAATGCGGATTCTATGGTTACGTCAGGATAAATGATGTAAGGCAAATGAGCCTTTCCATAAACATAGCTGGCAATAAAATATTGAATGGTCACCGCAATCACCGAAAGCCTGGGCATTCCCTGAACCCTTTTATCAAAAAAGTTGGTCACAAACAATCCCAGGCCGCTAATCAAAAAGAAGCCAAGCGAGATGAGCAGAAGCGGAAGGTCATCCATCATCCTGGTATATATCCAGTTTGCTTCCCGTTCCAATGTAAGCATGATGCAAAAAGCCATCAGCAAGGAGATGGGACCGGAGATTTTGGCATCGCGCAGGTATACATAATAAGCATCCATCTCATCTGACACCTTTGAGTAGTCAGCCAGCAACAGCGAAGATAGAAATAGCGTGCTGCTGATCGCAAAACCAATAAAAGCATATACATTCTCGCTTGTGAAGAGCCGCGCAAGGTTTAGTTGGGTTAAGCCTTCGCCGTATTCAACAAATCCTCCGTGTGTGATTGGAAGCACGCTGATCAGCAGGCCTGGAATGAGGATACCGGCAATTCCCGAAATATAGGTGAGTGGTTTTTTATATTCGGTGGCGATATTGGAAAAAACCAGGAACGCGCTGCGCAATGCGAGGAGCAGCAAGATCATGCTCCCGGGAACCAGCAGAATGGTTCCAAGTGTATAGGCCGCTGTCGGAAACAAGCTGTAAACAGCAACAACAAGAGCCACAATAAATGTATTGGTCACTTCCCATGTAGGTGACAAGTATCGGTTTGCAATATCCGTTGCTCTCGTTTTTTGCCGGTTAAAATAGATCATCGACCAAAAGCCTGCACCAAAATCCATCGTGGCCATAACGGCATAAATAAAAACAAATCCCCAAAGTACCGTAATCGCAATCAATGCATCCGTCATTCGCAAGGCCTCCTATGAATTCGAACTAAATAGCTGCACGTTCTTTTTTTCCGCCCGCTCGAGATCATCCAGCACCGTATTCTTCCTGAAATAGTAAAGGAGGACGAAAACCACCGCAATGGCCAAGACCATGTACACACCAACAAATAAAATGAAGAGCACTCCAAGGTTTGTGGCTGTCGTCGCAGCTTCCGCTGTGGACAAAATCCGGTAAATCACCCACGGCTGCCGCCCGGTACAGGCAAAGATCCAGCCAAATTCTATTGCGGCGACCGCCAGTGGTCCTGAGGCCACCATTGTCCATAAAAACCATTTTGGGAACCTGTCCTTTTTAAAAAACTTCTTCCATAATAGGCCGAAAATCGCTATCAAAATCAACAATGAGCCGATGCCCACCATGGCATTAAAAAGAGTATGGATGAATAAGGGGGGCCAAAGTTCCTCCGGAAAGTCGTTCAACCCGACAACGACCGTATCAAAGCTGTTTCCTGCTAGGAAGCTAAGGGCCCACGGAATTTCAATTCCCCATTTAACTGTTTGGGTTTCACGATCGGTAAAGCCCCCAATGGCCAGAGGCGCATGGGATTGGGTCTCGAACAGGCCTTCGGCCGCAGCCAGTTTTTCAGGCTGGTATTCATGAAGGTATTGGGCTGCCTCGTGGCCGTTGATGGCTGTTCCGAATGCTGCGATTCCGCCGACAATAAGGGAGATCATCAACGCCTTTTGATGGAAACGGTACAGCCTGGAGCCAAAATCATTTTTAAGCATTTTAAAGGCAGAAACAGAGGCTACCACAAAAGCTCCCACCACATAAGCAGAAACAGCGACATGAGTGGCCGTCACAAGAAAGCTGGGATTGAAAAAGGCAGCCCAGGGATCGATGTCCAGGTATTGCCCGTTTTCGTAGCGAAATCCTCTGGGAGTACCCTGAAAGGCGTGCACATTGGTGATGAGCACCGCTGAAGCAAGTGCTCCAAGAGCCACGAGGATCAGGCTGGCAATCCTCATCCACGGAGCAATCCGCTCAGCGGCATATACATAAATAGACATGAACAAGGCTTCAATGAAGAAAGCGTAGATTTCAATCTGGAAGGGAAGGGGCATCACCCGGCCGATCACTTCCATAAAACCCGGCCATAAAAGCGACAGCTGAGTTCCGGCAATCGTCCCTGTCGGAATTCCGACACCAAGCAAAACGGCAAAGGCTTTCGTCCACCGCTTAGCCATCACTACATATTCAAGGTCCTTTGTTTTTTGGTAGAGGAGCTCGGCCGTTAAAATCATCAGCGGCAGCCCCACGCCAATGGTAGCAAAGATAATATGAAAAGCCATTGTGGTTCCAAATAAGGAACGGGCTATCAGAATATCATCCATGTATAGGTTCTTCCTTTCCCGGAGTTCTCTTGTCTTACATATAATTTCCAACCACTCCAGGAATATGTAACCATTCTTTTGAGGGTGAGGAAGGATTTGTATATCATGAAGAAGAATATGAAGAGGAGAAGGATCATTGTGTAAAGGAAGATATTGATGAACAGAGACTTCCAACTAATTACAAGAAAAGGGGTACCAGGGAATATACATGCATACCTTCAATACTATAACTTGGAGTGCAGCGGGGTGGAGCATTCTCATGAGTTTTTCCGCAGCAGGAGCAATGAAGAAATATTCATCCAGAGTTTTACCCCTGCAGCGCATAGAGGAATATGCTATGTTTTGCATGGGTACTTTGATCATTCCGGTTCCATGAGCCAGTTAATCCGGTATTTAACATCAAATCAATTTAAGGTGATTGCTTATGATCTTCAGGGGCATGGCTTATCGACAGGCGATAGGGGAGCCATCAGGACCTTTGATGACTATGTGGATTTATTCAAGGAAATTATGGAGAGATACAGGAAGAAAGCGGACCAGCACTCCGTTGCCATTGCCCATAGCACAGGAGGAGCCATTCTCATGGATTATCTGCTGCAGTATGGCGGCATGATCGAAAAAGCCGTATTGGTCAGTCCGCTTGTCCGGTCGCATAATTGGCATATGTCAAGGGCGGGCTTAATCCTGATGAAAAGGGTTGCCATGCTGCCGCGAGTATATAAACGGAATTCCTCCAATCACGACTATTTGCAGCGGGTAAAGAAAGACCCGCTGCAGAATGGAAAGATTCCGGTGGGATGGTTCCAAGCTCTCGTAAATTGGCAGAATGTGTTGGAGAACTATCCTGATTCCGATAAAAAGATCATGGTTATTCAGGGGGATAAGGATAAAACAGTGGACTGGAAATACAACCTTGCATTTATAAAACGGAAATTTCCAAACTGTGAAGTGCGGATTATAAGAGGAGGCAATCACCAACTGTTAAATGAGCGCGAGGATCTTTTGAAACAAACTTTTAACTGTCTGGACTCCTTCATCATCCAGGCAAATGGGGATTAAAACAAGAGCCTGACCGATTCCGAAACAAAGAAAACCGGCTGCCGGCAAGTCCAATGCTTTTCCGGCAGCCGGTTTCAAAGACTCACATAATGGCCTTGAATGCTTTACTTAAACTATTCAAAAAAGGAACATCCAGTTTGGCGGGACTACGATTCAGGTAAAAGGCATGATTAGGCTTTATGCCGATAATACTGGGAGAGATCCCCATTATTTGCAGCTCTTTGATGAGCATGATGAAGGCATCCACACCTTCATCTGTCAAAGTGCCGACACCGTTAAAATCAAACAGAATGTCCTCGTAGTCTCCATCATGTGCTTTATGCATGATTCTTTCCTCGTTTTGCTGGATAAGCTTCTGGTCAAGATTCCCAAACAGAGGCACAAGGGCTGTACCTTTGGTCAATTTAATAAATGGGCAGGAAAGGCTTTTGATTTCGTTTAAGCTTTTTTCGACTTGCTCCTTTTTTTCCAGTAGTTCCAGATTGGTTTCAGCCAATCGCAGACGATGTTTTTCCACAATGCTCTCAAGCTCGGCCAGGCGATGGTCTTTCTGCAGGCAGATGATATGGCCTTCGCTTTTATCCCAGACCACGCTGACATCGACAAGGGCATAAGGTGAATCCTTAGTTTTCATGATCAGTTCGCCTTCTGCCCTCTCATCCTTCTTGGCTAGAAGTTGAGCAGCTTTATTTTTGCTCTCCCAATCCACTAAATCAAGGAAGTTGCCGGAAGGTTCATAGATTTCCAGGCTCCTGTCGGATACAGTAAGAATGGCGAAATCTGTGCTGATGCGGAAATAGGGCTGCGGTAAAAATTTAGTAGGACACACTTGATTTCACTCCAGGGGGATGACGCTTAAGCCAATCTCTCACGTCCTCCAGATTTTTCATAAAAATCGTCTTCTTTGAGCCATACCGGGAAAACTCATACTGAGACAGCAGGCGGCCGCCAATCATAACGGTTGGACGATTAGGTAATTTCTCAAGCTCGGCAATATAGGGATTAAGATGTTCGGCATGATACAGAATGGAAAAGGAAAGGCAAATCACATCTGGCTGCCAGTCCACTGCCGTTTTTTTCGCATATTCGAGCGGGAGATTTGGACCATGGAATCTTGTCGTCCACCCTGCTTCGCTGAATAATTGGGAAGCCATTTTGATTCCCAGGTAATGCTGTTCACTTTCGACGCAGAGAAACATGGCTTTTTTTGAATTGGAAGGATTCTGTTCTTTCTTTTTCTCCATTTGGTAGCGGGCAAGCAGAAAATCACAGGTTGAAGTAGCCAGATGTTCGTCGGCCACCGAGATTTTATTGGTTTCCCACAAAGAACCGATATGCCTCATGCCGGCAGTAATGATATGTTCATATATATATAGGCTGTCTTTGCCTTTTTTTCTGTATTCATTGATATATTCCCAGGCCTCATCCTGATTTCCTTCAAGCAGCAGCTGGGCAAGAGCGGCTCCGTGTTCGTGCAAGATTCTCACCTCGATTAGTTATGACTAGCTGTCATTTCCTTTTTTTCTCAGGGAGTGGATTGCACTCTCCAGTATTTCGTTATATTTGTGAGCATTTGCACGATCATGCTTGGTAAACGCATTTCGCAGCCTGCGGAAGTTATCTACAAGATGCTCTGTTTCCATTCCGCGGGAAGTAAGTATCCCGTCCAGCCAATGGGCGTAATCAATAAAAGATTGCGGGTTGCCAATGGAAAGGGCCGTTTCTAAATGTTTTAAATGATGACCATTGTCTTCCCGGCATTTTTCAACCCCGCGCTCCCCGAATTTTTCAAGGAGAACCGGAAAGTCCTGGTAAATTCCCTGTGTGACTTCTTCAATAATTTCATTTCTTCTTGTGATAGTCATTCAGCGACTCTCCTGTAGCGCTGGACCTTTGGCTTGATGGATGCCAGTTCCTGGTCAGGATAATTTTTTTCCAGTTCGTGAACCTTTTTATACGCATCGCTGGTTATGTAGTTCAGGTAATCTTCTTTCGTTTCCCAGCAGATTTGAACAGTAAGCTCAGAAGGAACCTGTTCGTTCTGCAGCAATTGGAAAGACAGAAACCCTTTATACGTATCTACCAATCTGGATCTATTTTGATAGATGGCAATCACTTCTTCTGCTTTATCATCGGGTACTGCCACTGTGCTGTGAACAATATACATGAACTGTTCCTCCAATTGTAAAAGGTCAGTGCCAGGCACCGCCGTTATTCCTCGAAATAAAACCACAGTTAATTATAACCTTATAGTTTCGTTGTATCAAATCTGCCAAATTCTGTTTTCCCTGCGGGATGTGGTCTGAAGCCTCGGAAACCGAAAGGAAGGTAACTGTTTATTTAAAGCAACTTGGACTGAGCCTCATCATATTCTGTTACGGATGCTGATCTAGGGAGGAGAAAGAAATGACCGATGTAGCTTACAGAGAGTCATTGGCCGAATGGTTGGAAAATATAGAGCTGGTTTGGATAAATGCGAGGGAACAGCTGAATCAAGCGGTCGAAGAAGAGGACCTTAAGGTTTGGGAACGGGAGATGACGTTTTTAAAAGCGGAAACTGAGAATCTGGATGCAATGGAACTATATAACAGGGCGGACGTTCTTCATAAAAACATGGAGGATTTCTTCCATTTGGCAGGCTTGGAATTGGAGCGGCAGGAGGAGGAAAGGGTTCAGCCTGTACCGATAGGGGGCCATCGTCTGCCGCCGCTTCCGTACCGCTATAGCGCTCTTGAGCCAGTGATTGCAGAGGAAATCATGAGGCTCCATCACACTAAACATCATCAAAGCTATGTAGACGGACTGAACAAAGCAGAGAGAGAAATGAAGAAAGCCAGGGATAACAGTGATTTTGCCTTAATCAAGCATTGGGAAAGAGAAGCCGCCTTCCATGGTTCGGGCCACTACCTGCATACGATTTTCTGGAGCATCATGAGCCCGGATGGCGGCGGGAAGCCAGGAGGAAAACTGGCTGAAGCCATCAATGCTCCTTCGGAAGTTTTGAGAAATTCAAAAGGCATTTCTCGGAAGCGGCCAAAAATGTCGAAGCCGTTGGATGGGCCATTCTTATATGGGCTCCCCGCGCCCACCGCCTGGAAATCCTGAATGCGGAAAAACACCAAAACCTCACCCAGTGGGACAATATTCCGCTCCTGGTCCTGGATGTTTGGGAACACGCCTATTACTTGCAATATAAAAATGAACGGGCAAAATATGTGGATAATTGGTGGAACATTGTGAATTGGAAGGAAGTTGAACGCCGATTTAACCAAGCCCATGTTCTCCGCTGGGAGCCTTTTTAAGATGAGAATGGTCATCGCACTGCTGCCCGCTGGTTTTTCTTCTCTAAAGAATGCACATAAAAAGAAACCTTCCAGCAAACACTAACGTATGTTCGGGAGGTGTAGACCATGGAGTCAGGAAACTTCGAAAAGATTTATCAGGAATACAAACAGCAAGGCGAGGCCCAGGCAGCAAACGAAATGGCCTATAGCATTCAGACAGGGAAAGAGAAAATAGTGGCAGTAAGAAAAAATGATGACGGCGATTTGATTGCCTTCAAAACAGACAGCGGGCGGGAGCTGGATTATATTACGGCCCTGGATGAGGCAAAAGCAGGATTGCTACAGCATGTGGATGTGTTTCATAAGTACGGGAGGGATATTCTCCGCAGCGAGCCGGATGGTGTTAAAGAGAATAATCTTGATCAGCTGCCTGAATTTTAATGGCGAGGCTCTAGGCTGCCGCAAGCATTTTCCTGGCAGCCTTTTTCCATTGTATTGAGGATGGTTCTGAATATATAAATAATAGAGGTTGATAAAAAAAACATTTAAAAGTAAAATAAAGAAGATATGTTAACGTGAACAAAAGGGCAATTAAAACATGTTTAAATTTTTTTACACTATATTGTTAACGTTAACACTTTTAGTTAAGATAGACTCAATTTGGAACGAAGAGTAAAAAAGGAAGGTCTAATCATGGTTACCATCAAAGATATCGCCAAATTGGCCAATGTGTCACATACGACTGTTTCCCGGGCCCTTAATAACAGTCCGCTCATTAAGGAGCCGACAAAGAGGAAGATTCTCGAAATAGCATCCCAGTTGAATTACTCGCCAAATTACAATGCGAAAAGCCTGGTCATGCAGAAATCACATACCATCGGCCTTTTCTTCACAAGTATCAGCACCGGAACGTCACCAAGCTTTTTTGTGGATTCACTTAAAGGTGTGAACAGTGCCATCAGCCAGGAATACAACCTTTTCGTCAGGGGTCTTGATGACTATAAGGACTACTCCAGCATTAACCAGCAAAGGTTCGAGGGGATCATACTCATGAGCCAAAGCGTTGATGATAATCCTTTTATCTATCATGTACTGCAGAAGCAAATACCTTTGGTGGTCCTGAATCGTGACATCGAAGAAGCTGGCATTATGAATATCCTATCCAATGATACTGACGGGGCACGCAAGGCTGTAGAACATTTGGTTGAAAACGGTCATCGGCAAATCGCCATCATTGAAGGAATAAAGGGGTTCAAGTCGACCCAAATGCGCCTGGAGGGATATCAGGAGGCGCTGACTTTAAGTGGAATTCCACTTCAAAGCGAATATCGTGTAAGAGGAAACTATGACATGGAAAGCGGCTATGCCGGAATGGAAAAGCTGCTCAGCTTGAAAAAACCTCCGACTGCCGTTTTTTGTTCAAATGATGATATGGCCATTGGCGCGATGCATGCGGTATTCGCCAACGGATTAAAAGTGCCGGAAGACATCTCCATTGCCGGCTTTGACGACATTGGTTTTTCCCAGTATACGACGCCCAGGCTTACAACCGTGAAAAGACCCGTTGAGCAGATTAGCGTCCTTGGGGCAGAAACCGTTTTGTCCCTAGTGATGGGGAATAAGGAGATACCGAAGAAAATCTTTGCCCAGACAGAATTGGTTGTCAGGGACTCGGTTAAAAAGAGGATTTAAAGACAATGGGGATTTTAAGATTCATAACATATATTCGTTTGCGAGTGCAAAGTGAGGGAGAGGAAGCATATGCATCATTTAAATAAAAGCAGTTTTAACAAAACAGCCCGTCCGGAAAGGGTTCTTCAGTTTGGAGAAGGCAATTTTTTAAGGGGCTTTGTTGATTGGCAAATTGATGTGCTGAATAAAAAAACTGATTTTAATGGAAGCGTTGTCGTTGTCCAGCCGCGGGGCTCCGATAAGATTGAAAGGCTCAATGATCAGGACGGGCTGTTCACCCTCTATTTGCAGGGCATGAGAGACGGAGAACCGGTGAATGAACATATGGTAATTGATTCAATCAGCAGGGGCATAAACCTGTTTACGGATTATCAGGACTACCTGGAACTTGCAGGGAAGGAAGACCTTCGGTTCATTGTTTCCAACACAACCGAAGCAGGCATCGTTTTTGATGAAGCAGACCGTCTGGAAGACCGTCCGCAAAAGGGCTTTCCGGGGAAGCTCACAGCCTTTTTGTATCAGCGGTATAAGGACTTTTCAGGCGACAGGGAGAAAGGCTGCATCCTGATTCCCTGTGAGCTTATTGAGAACAATGGCGGCAAGCTGAAAGAAGTGGTTCTCCAATATGCAGCCCACTGGAATCTTGGGGAAGGGTTCGCTGAATGGATCCATGAGGCGAATACATTCTGTTCGAGCCTTGTTGACAGAATTGTTCCGGGATTTCCTTCTGATTCCTATGAAGAAAAAATACAGGAGCTAGGATATGAAGATAACCTTATGGTTGTGGGTGAACAATACCATCTTTGGGTAATCGAGGGGCCGCAATGGATTAAAGAGGAGCTGCCCGTTGAAGGAACAGGCCTTAACACTTTGATCGTGGATGATTTGGCTCCGTACAGGACCAGGAAAGTCAGAATCCTGAATGGTGCCCATACAGCGATGACCCCGGTTGCCTATTTATACGGATTGGAAACCGTCGAAGAAACGTTGAAACATCCTGAGGTCGGCCGTTTTATAAAGGAATTGATTCATGAGGAAATCATTCCGACGCTTGGAGGTTCCAGGGAAGAACTTACAAAATACGCAGAGCAAGTGGTCAGCCGTTTTGTGAATCCATATATCAAGCACTATCTGCTGAGCATATCCCTGAATTCAATTTCAAAGTTCACAGCGAGAAACCTGCCGACACTCCTTGATTATGTAAAACAAAATCAGACCCTCCCTAAAAGACTGGTGTTTTCGTTAAGCAGTCTCCTATATTTCTACAGAGGAAAAAGAGGCAGCGAAGAAATACCCCTGCAGGACAGCCCGGAAGTTCTTGAGCTTTTTAAGACGCAATGGCAGAAATACAGCCAGGGGGAAATCACTATGCAAGAGCTTGCTGGAGTACTCTTGTCCGACAAGAAGTTGTGGGGGACGGACCTGACGCAAGTATCCGGCTTAACGGAGGCAGTTGCATCCAGCCTTGAAAAGATTGAAGCGCTGGGAATTCAGGAAGCTATTAATCTTTAAAAAATCATCCACTATCAAGGAGGCAGCTTGAATGAAAGATTTCCTGCAAATCCATGAAAACGACAATATCATTCTTGCATTAAGGGATATAAATGAGGGTGAAACACTTCAAATCAATGGAAGCGCTTTGAAAGTAAAAAGTGATATCAGCCGTGGGCATAAAATGGCCTTAACCAATATTGGGGAGAATGAGGATATCATTAAATACGGATATCCAATCGGACATGCCCTTACTTCTATCCAGCCTGGCGAGCATGTTCATACCCATAACACGAAAACCAATTTATCGGGAACAGAGGAGTATACATACGCTCCCAAGCCATCGGCGGTTCCTTATAAAAATGAACAAAGGACGTTCAAGGGCTATCGCAGGGCTAATGGAAAGGTAGGCATCCGCAATGAACTCTGGATTGTCCCTACCGTCGGCTGTGTAAATGGCATAGCGGAGAAAATCATCAAGCGCTTTGAAAAACATGTTGGCGAGAACAGCCCATTTGATAATGTCCTGGTTCTGAAACATAACTACGGCTGCTCCCAACTTGGCGATGACCATGAAAACACGAAGCAAATCCTGCTCAATGCGGTTAACCATCCCAATGCAGGAGGGGTGCTTGTCCTTGGGCTTGGCTGTGAAAACAATGAACTGCCGGAATTTAAGCGGGCTCTGGGGACAATCGACGAGGACCGGGTTAAATTCCTCATCTCCCAGGCTGTCACGGATGAAATTGAAGAAGGCTTCAACCTGGTAATGGAAATATATGAATCTGCTAAAGAAGATAAAAGGGAAGAAGTGCCGCTGTCAGAATTGAAAATCGGCCTCAAATGCGGCGGTTCGGACGGTTTCTCGGGTATAACGGCAAATCCGCTGCTCGGCCGTTTCTCCGATTACCTGATTGGCCAGGGAGGAACGACGGTTCTGACAGAAGTACCGGAAATGTTCGGCGCCGAGAAGATTTTAATGGAACGGGCAGCCAATGAAGAAGTGTTCCAAAAAACAGTTGCGCTGATTAATGACTTTAAGGATTATTTCCTCCAGCACAACCAGCCGGTTTACGAAAACCCGTCACCAGGGAATAAAGCCGGCGGCATTACGACCCTTGAAGACAAATCGCTTGGCTGCACACAAAAGGCTGGAACCTCGACTGTTGTGGATGTCCTTAAATACGGGGAAGTCCTCAAAACCAACGGGCTCAATCTATTGAGTGCCCCTGGCAATGATTTGATTGCTTCCACTGCGCTTGCCGCGGCGGGCTGCCAAATGGTACTGTTCACAACAGGGAGGGGAACGCCATTCGGGACATTTGTACCAACGATGAAGGTCTCCACCAACACGCAAATCTATGAGCTTAAGCCGCACTGGATGGACTTCAATGCCGGCATCCTCCTGGAAGACGGCGTTTCGGAAGAACAGGTCCTGAAGGAGTTTGTCGATTATATCATCAGCGTTGCAAGCGGCGAATGGGTTAACAATGAAAAGAACGACTTCAGGGAAATTTCCATCTTTAAAACCGGAGTCACTTTGTAAACACGAACCACATAAACGACTCGATGAATTAACTAACTAAATGACCTTTGAAGGAGAAGAGTATGAAAAAGCAAAAAGTGTTAAGCAAACTTTCAGATTGTGGAGTTGTGGCGGTTGTAAGAGCCGATTCGCCGGAAGAAGCGGTGAAGATTTCGGATGCTTGTGTAAAAGGCGGAATTACGGGCATTGAAGTCACTTTTACGGTGGCAGGAGCAGATGAAGTCATAAAGGAACTTGCTGAACAATATCAAAATAATCCAGAGGTTGTAATTGGTGCTGGAACGGTCCTGGATGCCGTTACAGCGAGAATCGCGATTCTGGCTGGTGCCGAATTCATCGTCAGCCCTTGCTTTGACCAGGAGACAGCCAAGCTTTGCAACTTATACCAGGTTCCCTATATGCCAGGCTGCATGACCATTACAGAAATGAAGAAGGCCATGGAATATGGATCAGACATCATAAAATTATTCCCTGGCAATGCTTTTGGCCCCGACTTTGTAAAATCGGTAAAGGCGCCGCTTCCTCAAGCTAATATTATGCCTACAGGCGGAGTCAGCCTGGAGAATGTTGATCAATGGATCAAAAATGGCTGTGTGGCTGTCGGGGTTGGCGGAAACCTGGTTGCTCCTGCAAAAACGGGAGAGTACGGGAAAATTACAGAATACGCAAGCCAATATGTCAAGAAGGTACAGGAAGCAAGAGAAGCACTTTAATAGCAATAGTGAGAACTGGCCAAGGATCTTCCTTTTGGCCAGTTTTTTTGTATTTGCTTTTGAAAAACTGCAAAATTATCATAAGAATACATATAACTAGTACAGGAGGGGATCAGATTGAACCGCTATCTAACAAAACAGGATGGGGACTTATGGCTGACTGAGGCGGAACAGGATAGCTTGAAAATCAGTTACCGGATCAAGAAAGTGGTTTATGAAGGAAGTTCAAAATTCCAGCATATCATGATTCTTGATTCCTTTGGTTTCGGCAGAATGCTCGTGCTTGATGGTGTGGTTCAGACGACTTCTCTGGATGGTCATATCTATAACGAAATGATTATTCATGTGCCGTTTTCGCTTCATCCTGCCCCAAGGAAAGTCCTGATAATCGGGGGAGGCGACTGCGGCGCTGCCAGGGAAGCCTGCAAATATAAGGAGTTACAGCAACTGCATATGGTTGAAGTTGATCAGAAGGTTGTAGAAGTGTGCAGGAAGCATTTGCCGGAAGTGTCCGGGAATCTCACTGACCCGCGTGTAGAGTTTATTTTTGAGGATGGTGTCGCTTTCGCCGGTAAAAGGAAGGGCGAATACGACCTCATCATCGTCGATTCTTCGGATCCGGTCGGGCCTGCGGAGGCTTTATTTGAGAAAAGCTTTTACAGCAGTTTGCATAGTGCCCTAAAGGATGACGGCCTGATGGTTTGCCAGAGCCAGTCCCCGATTTTTCACGAGGATATTATGAAACAGTCATATGAAAGGATAAGCACGCTGTTCGAGGAGGCAAAACTTTATACGGCTGTTGTACCGACCTATCCGGGAGGACTGTGGAGTTTTATTATCGGATCGAAAACACAAATCGTGCCTGATCCTTCAAAGGTAAGGGGGAAAAAAACTTCCTACGCAAATGAAAAAATCCTTGAAACATGCTTTTCGCTCCCTCAATTTATGATACAAGGATGAAGAAGGCCAAACTTCGGCCTTCTTTTTTTATGTCGAATATTGTTGACAAACTTGTATAGGCAAGTTAGTATGTATATACAAGTTAATATTACCTATTTAAATACTATACTTTTGAATTTGTAAACGGTTTACCGCGTTTAGGTTTTAACTAGATTCCTTTAAGGAATTAAGGATAAAAATGAAACCCTTAACAAAAGGTAAAAAGGGATAAATTCGGAAGTTAAAATGCAGAAGAATCAAGTAGTTTACTTGTTGTCTGTATGCAGACTGTAACAGGAGGATCACAGGATGAGTGTAAAAAAAGAATCAGTTGAACAAATTGTCCAGGCAGTTGGCGGCAAAGAAAATATCGCCGCTGCAACCCACTGTGTGACCCGCTTGCGCTTCGCCCTTAAGGATGAAGGCAAAGTAGACAAGGAAAGCCTGGAAAACATTGACCTGGTAAAAGGGTCTTTCTCAACGAATGGACAATTCCAGGTCGTAATTGGACAGGGAACAGTAGACAAGGTCTATAAAGAAATGGTTTCCATGACTGGCATTGGGGAGTCCAGCAAGCAGGACATTAAAGATGAAGCGGCCAAAAAGCTGAATCCCCTTCAGAGAGCAATTAAAACCTTGGCCGACATCTTCATACCAATCCTGCCAGCAATCGTGACAGCAGGTCTTTTGATGGGGATTAACAATATTTTGACAGGGCCGGGAATATTCTTTGATGAAGCGCTGATTGAGGTATATCCTCAGTGGGCGGATTTCGCCAGCATCATCAACCTGATTGCCAATACAGCCTTCGTGTTCCTGCCCGGACTGATTGGCTGGTCAGCAGTTAACCGCTTTGGCGGCAGCCCGCTGCTGGGGATTGTACTTGGCTTGATGCTTGTTCACCCTGATTTGATGAATGCTTGGGGCTACGGAGCTGCAGATGAAATTCCAACTTGGAACCTCTTCGGACTTGATGTCCAAAAGGTCGGGTACCAGGGACAGGTATTGCCGGTACTTCTGGCTTCCTATGTACTCGCAAGAATTGAAATTGCCCTGAGAAAAAGGATTCCGGATGCATTTCAATTATTGCTTGTTGCGCCTATTGCTTTGCTGGTAACTGGTTTTGTATCATTTATTGCGATTGGGCCGATCACCTTCGCAATTGGTAATGTAATCACGGATGCAGTCGTTGGCCTGTTCGAAATTGCTCCAGTTCTGGGCGGATTGATCTATGGCGGGCTGTATGCACCTCTTGTTATTACTGGTATGCACCATACCTTCCTGGCAGTTGACCTTCAGCTGATCGGAAGCACTGGCGGAACGTTCTTATGGCCAATGGTAGCCCTTTCGAATATTGCCCAGGGTACAGCGGCACTTGCGATGATGTTCGTCGTAAAAGATGAAAAACTTAAAAGTTTGTCTGGTACATCTGCCGTTTCTGCTTATTTGGGTATTACAGAGCCGGCGATGTTCGGTGTCAACCTTCGCTTCCGGTTCGCGTTTATCTCGGCTATTATTGGTTCTGCCCTGGCCGGTGCCTTTATCTCCGTAGCAGGTGTTAAGGCTCCATCCATCGGAGTAGGCGGACTTCCTGGTTTCTTGTCCATCTTCCCGCAAAACTGGGGTGCCTTCTTCATTGGAATGGCGATTACGCTTGTCGTGCCGTTTGCCTTGACACTGCTGTTTGGAAAGATGCGCAAAGAAAAGTAATATCCTTCTCCTGTCTTGGCAGGCAGAATATAAATAGAACGATACCAACGAACATAAGGAAATCATGTTCAAAACGGTATCGTTCTTTCTTTTTAAAATAATACAGTCTGGAGTGATGAACATGAAAGCATGGTGGAAGGAAAGTGTCGTTTATCAAATCTATCCCCGCAGTTTTATGGACAGCAATGGTGATGGGATTGGTGACCTTCGGGGAATCATTTCCAAATTGGATTACCTGCAGGACCTCGGCATCGATGTGATTTGGCTGTCTCCTGTCTACAAATCCCCGAATGATGATAATGGCTATGATATCAGTGATTACCAGGACATCATGGATGAGTTCGGTACAATGCAAGACTGGGAGAACCTCCTTGAAGAAGTACATAACCGGGGCATGAAGCTGATCATGGACCTCGTTGTCAATCACAGCTCAGATGAACACCCATGGTTTGTCGAAGCCCGTAAATCAAAGGACAATCCATACAGGGATTATTTTATCTGGCGCCCTGGCAAGGATGGGAAGGAGCCTTCTAACTGGTATTCAAACTTTGGCGGATCAGCCTGGGAGTATGATGAAGGAACGGATGAGTATTATCTCCATTTGTTCTCGAAAAAGCAGCCGGATTTGAATTGGCGTAATCCGCAGCTTCGCGAGGAAGTGTATGAAATGATGAGATGGTGGCTTGATAAGGGAATTGACGGTTTCCGGATGGATGTCATCAATTTTATTTCAAAGCCGGAGACTTTTGAAGACGGTGAACCGAAACCAGGCAAAAAATATGCTTCGGGAAGCAAGCTTTACCGGAATGGGCCTCATATCCATGACTATTTACAGGAAATGAATGAAAAGACCCTTTCCAAATATGATGTCATGACGGTCGGCGAAATGCCGGGAGTGACACCTGAACTTGCGCAAATGTACACAGCCGAAGAGCGGAAGGAATTAAATATGGTGTTCCAGTTCGAGCATATGGGGCTTGATAACGGACCGGGCGGAAAATGGGATTTGAAGCCGCTTAATCTCCAGGATTTAAAAAAGAACTTGACCAAATGGCAAAAAGCGCTTGAACACAAGGGCTGGAACAGCCTGTATTTCAACAACCATGACCAGCCTCGGTCCGTCTCACGTTTCGGGAATGATAAAGAGTATCGCGTTGAATCTGCGAAAATGCTGGCCACCCTCCTTCATATGATGAAAGGAACTCCGTATGTGTATCAAGGAGAAGAGCTGGGCATGACAAATATCCGCTTTGATTCCATCCAGGAGTACCGGGATATCGAAATCATCAATTTTTACCGGGAGCAGAAAGCAGACGGTGTACGCGAGGAAAAAATAATGGAGAGCATCTATGCAAAGGGACGGGATAACTCCAGGACGCCGATGCAGTGGGATGCGAGCAGGCACGCCGGCTTTACAACAGGAGAGCCATGGATTGGTGTCAATCCTAATTATCTTGATATCAATGCCGAACAGGCTGTTGCTGATGAAGATTCCGTTTACCATTTTTACCGCAGGCTGATTCAGCTGCGCAAGTCTTATGATGTCATCGTCTATGGCGAATATGATCTGGTTGATGCCGAGCATCCTGAAATCTTTTCCTTTAAGCGGACACTCGAAGGGCAAACCCTCCTGGTCATCTGCAACTTTTATGGGAAAGAAAATCAATTTGAATGGCCAAGCAACTTGAATTTGAATGATGCGAGGTTATTGATCAGCAACTATGCTGAACGGGAAGGCGAAGATTTGCGGCGAGTTTCGTTAAAGCCATACGAAGCAAGGGTTTATCTTCTACCCTAATAGCAAAGCAGCCCCAGTCATGGCCTGGGGCTGCTTTGCCAAAAGGATGTGCCGCTTACATCAGGACAATAATAAAATAGTAGAGCAGCATCGTCACAAGACCGAGGGGTACCCCGAAAGCCGCCCACTCTTTGCTTGTGATTTTCAGTTTGTTCGCGGCAATGATATTGGGAATATTGCCGGGAATCAGCATACCCCCGCTTATCAGCAGGCCGAGCAGGATGGCTTGAATCGTAGCATCCTCCATCGCTGGACTTAATTCGGCAGCAGCGAGAGTGGCATTATCGAGAATGGCTGAAACCATATTGATCCAGTAAAGAATAAGCGGATTGAGCTCGAGAAGATATGTGTTGATCAGCGGTTCAAATCCTGATCCAAGGAAGGTCAACCCCATGACAAAAAAATAAATCTTCAATGCCCTGACAAAAATTTCTTCGTAATCCGACCTGCTGCCTCCCTTGGCAGCAGGCCTTTTTTTTCTGGGAGGAGGATGTACCAGAAAAAACGTTAAACAGCCCAACAGGAGAAGGGCAGACAAAATTTCAGGTCCAAGAAGCCTGAATAAATAGAAAAAATCCTCATTTAATTTGCTTACGGCAATCGTTGATAATGTTTCGCCAATCGGGGTGAGCGAGGCGCCGAGCCCAATTGAATAGCAGGCCAGGATAACAAATCTCACCTGCGCTCTCCGGTCGAGCCCCAGTTCTTCGACGAGCAGGACGAGAATCAGGGCAGCAATGATAGCCGTTATGACGCTTGAGATCAGGCCCAGGGTGAAAACCGCTGCGGCCGCAAAGATTCTGAAAGGAATGAACCTGCTGAGCAGGAAGATTTGGCTTGCCAGCGGCTGCTGCAGCCATTTGAACAGCAGGCCGGCGCCAAGAACGGCCAGCGAAATGTAGATGGGGTCATAAGCCGCTTTTAAAAATAGGCCAGTATTATAAACCCCGCTTGCGAACGCTGCCAGCAGCCCCATAACAAACAGGAATATTTCCAGGTTCTCTTCAACGGCCTTTACAGTAAAAGGCAGCACAAGGACAAGCAAAAAAATAACTAATAGCCCTGCCATCAACAACACCATCTTTTTTAGTCTTATCCGCATTCACAGCATTTAACATTTTTCCGGGTGGAGGTATCTTCCGTGAATGCGGAACAGTCTATCCTATGCACCGGCAGGGACAAACTTGCCTTAAAAAGTGGGTTAAATGGTCAATGGTCAATAAATGAATATATTGTTTTTTTAATAATTTTTAGAAATAAAAGTTTTTTCAGAAAATATTTGAAAGTTTTTTTGTCCCTATGATACTATTAAATTCAAAGGATGATGAATATGAAAAAATACAGTTTAAAGGAAAGAATTGTTGAAACAGCTCTCGTGCTATTTGAAAAAAAGGGCTACCATGGAGTAACTGTGGACGAGATTGTTGCAGAATCAGGGTCATCAAAAGGGGGGTTTTACCACAATTTTAAAAGCAAGGACGAATTGCTTTATCACATCCACGATGTCTTTATCTCCTATGTACTTGATAAGGCGAGGAAAGCGTATGACAATTGCGATACACCGGTTTCCCGCTTATGTGCCATCATCCAGTCATTCACAAAGGTTTTTGACCTTTACAAACCCCACATCACCGTATTCTACCAGGAGAGCACTTATTTAACAGGTGATTTTAATCAACAGATCAATGAAAAACGCGATGAGTACCGGAACTTGATTATCCAGGTTATCCAGGAAGGGCAGGCAAACGGCGACTTCCGTACAGAGGTGCCGGCGGAAATTACCGCAATGGCCATTATTGGAATGGTCAACTGGACTTATAAGTGGTTCAAGAAAGAAGGGCCGCTATCAATTGAAGCCATCGCAACGATATTTAATGACCTGCTATTGCATTCACTTCTAACCGAAAAAGGAATGAAACAGGAAGAAGTCCATTCCCTCCTCCTCAAAAGTCAGCCTAACATCAAGTAAGCTGGCTATTATAAAACAAAAAACAGACCGACTGGTCGGTACTAAACAGACCGACTAGTCCGTCCGAAGGGAGAAAAACAATGAATTTTGAATTAACAAGAGAACAGCAAATGCTGAAGGAAATGGTAAGGGATTTTGCCGAAAAAGAAATCAAGCCATACGCTCGTGAAGTGGATGAAACCTCGAAAATGCGCTATGAGACATTCCAAAAACTCGGAGAACTCGGATTGCTTGGGATCCCGTTCCCTGAAGAATACGGCGGTGCGGGCGGGGATACGATTTCCTACATTATTGCTGTAGAGGAAATCGGGAAAGCATGCGGAGGTACCGGTTTGAGCTATGCGGCCAATACAAGCTTGGGAGCAAGCCCAATTTATTATTTTGGAACTGAAGAACAAAAGCAGGAATGGCTGGTACCGATGGCGAAAGGAGAAACAATGGGTGCGTTTGGGCTGACTGAACCAAATGCAGGTTCCGATGCTGGAGGCACAAGAACCAAAGCAGTCCTGGATGGTGACGAATGGGTGATTAACGGCGAGAAGTGCTGGATTACCAATGCAGGATATTCCCGGCAGGTAATTGTAACCGCTGTCACCGGGAAGCGGGATGACGGCCGGAATATCGTTTCTGCGATCATCGTTCCAACCAATGCTCCTGGAGTGACCATTTCCTGCAACTACGACAAAATGGGTGTCCGCGGTTCCAATACTTGTGAAATCATCCTGGAGAATGTCCGGGTTCCAAGAAAGAATCTGCTGGGCGACGAGAAAAAGGGCTTCAGCCAGTTTCTATTCACCCTTGACGGAGGACGCATTTCAATTGCCGCTCTGTCTGTGGGAATCGCCCAGGCAGCATTCGAAAAAGCACTTCAATACTCAAAAGAACGGCAGCAATTCGGCCAGTCCATCTCAAAGTTCCAGGCAATCCAATTTAAATTGGCCGACATGGCAATGGAAATCGAATTGGCGCGGAACATGGTGTACAAAGCAGCATGGCTGAAAGACCAGGGAAAACCTTTTGGAAAAGAATCCGCTTTCGCCAAACTATTTGCATCGGAAATGGGCTTCCGCGTCTGCAACCAGGCCATCCAGATTCATGGCGGATACGGATATATGAAGGAATATGACGTAGAAAGGCATTTGCGCGATATTAAGTTAATGGAAATCGGCGAGGGTACATCGGAGATTCAGCGCATGGTCATTGCACGCCAATTAGGATGCTAAGTAGGAGGAGAAGAAATAATGACCGAAATCCGTATGTCTGTAGGACAAATGCTAGCTGAAAGAGCCCGCGAAATCCCCGACCAGGAAGCATTGGTCTATCCTGACCGCGGGCTTCGTTATACCTACCGGGAATTCAATGCAGTTTGCGACCAGGTGGCCAAAGGCTTGATGGCCCTTGGCATACAAAAAGGAGAAAATGTGGCCGTCTGGGCAACCAATACTCCTGAATGGGTCAGCCTGCAATTTGGCACCGGAAAAATGGGGGCTGTACTGGTTACCGTCAATACGAATTACCGCTCTTCGGAACTTGAGTACCTTTTGCGCCAGTCAGATAGCACAACTCTGTTTTTAATAGAAGACTACCGAGGCAACTCCTATATTGATACCATTTTTGAGCTTTGTCCCGAACTGAAAACGTGCGAACCTGGCAAGCTGGAGTCCAAGCGTCTCCCACTATTAAAAAATGTAATCGTTTTAAGTGAAAACAAGTATGATGGAGTCTTCAATTGGTCTGACATTCTCGAAATGGCCGGCAAAACCAATAATGAAGAACTTCAGGCAAGGCAGGATTCGCTTGATTATAATGACGTTATCAATATGCAATACACTTCCGGAACGACCGGCTTTCCAAAAGGAGTCATGCTGACACATCGCAACCTGGTGAACAATGCCTATAATATTGCCCGCTGCATGGAACTCACTGTAGCCGACCGGCTTTGCATTCCCGTTCCCTTCTTCCATTGCTTTGGCTGCGTCATCGGCACTCTGGCCTGCGTGTCTGTCGGGGCCACCATGGTGCCAGTGCAGGAGTTTGAGCCTGAACAAGTCCTGAAGACAGTAGAGCAGGAGAAATGCACCGCCCTTCATGGTGTGCCAACCATGTTCATCGCCGAGCTGAACCACCCGAATTTTGAGAAATACGATCTTACCAGCCTCCGCACGGGTGTAATGGCAGGGTCCAACTGCCCCATTGAAGTGATGAAAAATGTCATGAATAAGATGAACATGAGGGAAATCACGATTTGCTACGGCCAAACAGAATCCTCCCCGGTTATTACGCAAACACGGACAAATGACCCAGTCGAGCTTCGCGTGGAAACAGTCGGAAGGGCGCTGCCGGATGTGGAAGTGAAAATTGTTGAGCCGGGAACTTCGAGAGAGCTTCCTTACAATACCCAAGGCGAGCTATGCACCCGCGGCTACCATGTGATGAAAGGGTATTACCGGAATCCGGACGCGACTCGGGAAGCAATTGATGAGGACGGCTGGCTGCATACCGGCGATTTGGCGGTAATGGATGAAAACGGCTATTGCCGGATAACAGGACGGCTGAAGGATATGATCATCCGCGGCGGCGAAAACATCTATCCGCGTGAAATCGAAGAATTCCTGTATACGCATCCAAAGGTGCTCGACGCCCAGGTGGTTGGTGTGCCAGATGAAAAGTACGGGGAAGAAGTCATGGCATGGATTATTTTAAAAGAAGGCGTAACGGCCACGGCAGAAGAAATCAAGGAATACTTCACCGGAAAGATTTCACGCCATAAAATTCCGAGGCACATCTTTTTTACGGATGCCTATCCGATGACCGCTTCCGGCAAAATCCAGAAGTTCAAGCTAAGGGAGCAGTCCATCAATCAATTGACAAAATAACCGGAAGGAGCGATCGCATTGTTTTCAAAAATTTTAATAGCCAATCGAGGCGAGATTGCAAGAAGAGTCATCCGTACATGCAAAAAGCTCGGGATAAAGACTGTGGCGGTTTATTCAGAAGCAGACGCCGATTCCTTATTCGTCAGGGAAGCGGAAGAAGCCTATTGCGTTGGGAAGCCTCCTGTCAACCAAAGCTACCTGAATGTGGACGAAATCATCTTGGCAGCTAAAAATAGCGGTGCCGAAGCGGTTCATCCCGGCTATGGCCTGCTATCCGAAAATGCAGTGTTTGCGAGCAGGTGCAAGGCGGAAGGACTCGTATTCATAGGGCCATCACCTGAAATCATTGCTTCAATGGGCAGCAAGATTGAAGCACGGAAAACGATGAAAGAAGCAGGCGTTCCAATCATAGAGGGCATAAATACGCCCCTTGAGAATGAGGAAGAAGCCAGGATGGCAGCAGAGAAAATTGGTTACCCTCTGATGCTGAAAGCCTCAGCGGGCGGCGGCGGAATTGGCATGCAGCTGGTTAATTCGGAGGAGGAGCTTCTTAAAGCCTTCGCCGGCAATAAAAAACGGGCAGAATCCTTTTTTGGCGATGGTGCGATGTTCCTTGAAAAATATATTGCTGAACCGCATCATATCGAGGTGCAGATCCTGGCTGATACCCATGGGAACATTGTGCCTTTGTGGGAAAGGGAATGCTCCATCCAGCGCCGCAACCAAAAAGTCGTGGAGGAAGCACCGTCGCCATTCATCAGCGAAGAAACGCGGACTAAAATGCTGGATGCCGCAGTGGCAGCGGCAAAGCATATCGGCTACACAAATGCCGGAACGATTGAGTTTTTGGTAGATAAGAAGCAGAATTTCTATTTCCTTGAAATGAACACAAGATTGCAAGTCGAGCATCCGGTTACGGAAGAAATTACAGGCCTTGACCTAGTCGAGGAACAGCTGAAGGTCGCTGCAGGGGAAAAACTTTCTATCACCCGGGAAGAGGTTCAGCGGAGAGGACACAGCATTGAAGTGAGGATTTATGCAGAAGATCCGAAAACATTCTTTCCATCGCCGGGAAAAATCACACAATTCAGCCTTCCGGACGGTGAAGGCGTCCGGCATGAATGTAGTGTGGAATCTGGCTCCCAGGTAACTCCATTCTACGACCCGATGATCGCCAAATTGGTTGTGTGGGGAGAGAGCCGGAATCAGGCTTGCGAGCGGATGAAAAATGCCCTTGAAAACTATGAAGTGGAAGGCATCAAAACCAACATTCCGATGCTCCTCAAAACAATCACGCACGAACAATTTTTAGCAGGCTATACGACAACACAATTTGTGAACGAATATTATTTACCACAATTAACCTCAACCAAGTAAAGGAGAATGCATAATGGCAAAAGTTGAATCAGGAATGGCAGGAAACGTATGGAAAGTGCTTGTAAAAGAAGGAGACGAGGTAAAGGCAGGCCAGGAGGTCGTCATTCTGGAATCCATGAAAATGGAAATACCCGTAAGTGTGGAACAGGATGGCACCATTACCAAGGTGCTTGTAAATGAAGGCGACTTTGTCAACGATACGGATGTCATTGTCGAAGTAGAATAGGAGGCCAAGTCTTTGAAACTTCCAAAAAACGTGACAATCAAGGAAGTTGGTCCCCGCGATGGCCTGCAGAATGAAAAGCAGCAAGTACCGACCGAGGCAAAGATTTCCTGGATTGATTCGCTTTCGGTTACAGGGCTTTCTTATATTGAGGTCAGTTCGTTTGTCCACCCAAGATGGATTCCGCAGCTTGCCGATGCCGCAAAGGTTCTTAAGCAGATCAAGAGGAAACAGGGACTTACATATGCTGCCCTCGTTCCCAATCTTAAGGGGCTTGATGGAGCGCTTGAAGCGGGTGTCGATGAAGTGAGCGTTTTCATGTCGGCAAGCGAGGCCCATAACCGCAGCAATATCAACAAGTCGATTGACGCGACTTACCCAGTCCTGGAAGAAGTGGTCCGTGAAGCGAAACTGGCGGGGAAAACGGTCCGCGGCTATGTATCGACGGTGATTAGCTGTCCTTATGAAGGCTATATTGCTCCTGAAAAGGTCAGGGTGGTTGCAGAGCGTCTTTTTGAAATGGGAATTGATGAATTGTCGCTGGGAGAGACGATCGGCGTAGCAGTTCCGACCCAGGTGGAACAGTTGCTGGAGGATTTGCTGCCGCATTTTGAAGCAGGCTCCCTTGCCATGCACTTTCACGATACGAGGGGGACAGCATTGGCCAATATTGTCAAATCACTCGAAATGGGAATCACCACCTTCGACAGCGCCCTGGGCGGATTAGGGGGGTGCCCTTATGCAAAAGGGGCATCCGGCAATGTTGCAACCGAGGATTTGCTTTATATGCTTCATGAAATGGGCATTGAGACAGGAGTTGATCTTGTTGCCGTCCTAAAATCGGCCCAGTTGTTCGAGAAAACACTGTCTAAGCCGCTGAGAAGCCGCCAGATGGAAATCCTGCGGGGAGAAGGAGAGGAGTGTTTGTCATGAACGAAACAGCCACTACAGTTGCTGTGGATAAGCGAAGCGATGGAGTTGCAGTCGTGACATTGAACCGTCCGGAGGCGGCCAATGCTTTATCAGTAAAGATGCTTCACGATTTTAAAGAAGTGTTGTCGGGTTTAAAAACGGACAGTATTGTAAGGGTTATCATCCTTACTGGGGCTGGGGAAAAGGCTTTTTGTGCCGGAGCAGACCTGAAAGAGCGCCGGAATATGAGTGATGCCGAGGCGAAACAGACGGTTCGGCTGATCGGAGCAACAATTAACGAGGTCGAAGAGCTGCCCCAGCCAGTGATTGCTGCACTGAATGGAGTCGCATTCGGAGGCGGACTTGAGCTTGCGCTTGCCTGCGATCTGCGTATAGGGGCCCTTGAGGCCAAGCTCGGCCTCACTGAAACTTCGCTTGCCATCATTCCAGGTGCAGGAGGAACACAGCGCCTGCCGAGGCTGATTGGGGCGGGGAAAGCTAAAGAGCTGATTTATACGGCCAAGCGTCTTAATGCAGAAGAGGCGGCTTCCATGGGAATTCTTGAATATGCTGTCCCCCGGGGCCAGCTCCTCGAGAAAGCTCTTGAAATTGCCGGACAAATGGCAAAGAATGGTCCGTTGGCTCTAGTACAGGCAAAGAAAGCGATCAACAAAGGAATTGAAGTGGACCTGGCGACCGGCTTGCAAATTGAACAGCTTGCTTATGATGCCCTCATACCAAGCCGTGACCGGATCGAAGGCTTGAATGCGTTTGCGGAAAAGCGTCCGCCCCACTATACCGGCCAATAAGCAGATAGGAGCTGCAAGCAGGCATTAACACATTGAATGTCCATTATGAGCTGCTTGTGATTGCCTATATGTTTTCGACACCAATAAAGGAGGTATCTCGATGAACGAGACCCACGCTAAATCCGACTATCAGACAAAAAAAGAGTCCGTCCTTAAGGGGGGACAAGAAAAATACCATCAAAAGAATGAAGAGCAGGGGAAGATGTTTGTCCGCGACCGTCTGAACCTGTTATTCGATAATGGGCTGCAGGCAGAAGACGGCTTGTTCGCCAACGTACTTGCAGGGGATTTGCCTGCTGACGGCGTTGTTACCGGGATTGGGAAAATACATGGCCGCACGGTCTGTGTAATGGCAAATGATTCAACCGTCAAGGCCGGCTCCTGGGGGAAAAGGACGGTTGAAAAAATCATCCGCATCCAGGAAACTGCTGAAAAGCTTCGCTGCCCTATGCTTTATCTTGTTGATTCTGCCGGCGCACGCATCACGGATCAGCTTGAAATGTTCCCGGGCCGGCGCGGTGCAGGACGAATTTTTTACAATCAGGTGAAAATGTCAGGGAAAGTTCCGCAAATCTGCCTTTTATTCGGCCCTTCGGCAGCAGGCGGAGCCTATATTCCTGCCTTCTGTGACATCGTAGTCATGGTGGACGGGAACGCTTCCATGTACCTGGGGTCACCCCGGATGGCTGAAATGGTCATAGGCGAAAAAGTTACATTGGAGCAAATGGGAGGCGCGAAAATGCACTGCTCTATTTCCGGCTGCGGCGATGTGCTTGCCAAATCGGAAGAAGAAGCTATTGCCTATGCCCGGAAATATTTAACCTACTTCCCTGACAATTTTTCCGAAAAGCCGGCAAGAGAGGAAGCAAAAGCGCCAGCTTCTTTCGATAAGACCATCGAAGAGTTGATTCCGAAGAACCAAAATGCTCCGTTTGACATGTACCAGCTGATTGAACGCTTGATCGACGAAGGCTCGATGTGCGAAATTAAAAAATTGTTTGCTGCCGAATTGATTACCTGCCTGGGAAGGATCAATGGCCAGCCGGTCGGCATCATCGCCAATCAGCCGAGGGTCAAGGGTGGTGTTTTGTTCCATGACTCTGCAGATAAAGCAGCCAAATTTATCAATCTGTGCGATGCCTACCATATACCGCTGCTGTTCCTGGCCGATGTACCAGGTTTCATGATCGGCACGAATGTAGAAAAAGCAGGAATCATCCGCCATGGTGCCAAAATGATCTCGGCCATGAGCGAAGCAACGGTGCCAAAAATGACAGTCATTGTAAGGAAAGCTTATGGTGCCGGTTTGTATGCAATGGCCGGCCCTGCGTTTGAGCCGGACTGCTGCATCGCACTTCCTTCTGCTGCCATTGCCGTCATGGGGCCAGAGGCAGCTGTCAATGCGGTATATGCAAATAAAATTGCCGCCTTGCCTGAAGAAGAGCGCGCCGCTTTCATTGCCGAAAAGCGGGAAGAATACCGCGAGGATATTGATATATACCGCCTTGCGTCAGAATTGATCATTGATGACATCGTCGAGCCTAACAACCTTCGTGAGGAACTTGCTGCCCGCCTGGATGTTTATATGTCAAAGTACATGGTTTTTTCCGAGCGCAAGCATGGGGTATATCCGGTATAAGAAGGAAGTTTAGCTAATCTCGGTTTGACCTTTCGATCAAAGGAGGGAACTCGTGTGAAAAAAATATACACTGATTTTGCTGAAGCTGTAGAAGGAATACAGGATGGAATGACCTTGATGGTCGGAGGCTTCGGCTTGTGCGGAATCCCTGAAAACCTGATTCAGGCGCTGGCAGAAAAGGGGACCAAAGATTTAACAATCATTTCAAATAACTGCGGGGTGGATGATTGGGGCCTTGGGCTTCTGCTGCAAAACAAGCAGATTAAAAAGATCATTGCTTCGTATGTAGGGGAAAACAAGGAATTTGAGCGCCAACTGCTGGCCGGCGAAATTGAGGTTGAACTGACTCCTCAGGGAACCCTCGCTGAAAAAATCCGTGCAGGCGGGGCAGGAATTCCTGCTTTCTTTACACCAGCCGGGGTTGGTACGCCAATCGCAGAGGGCAAGGAAGTTCGGATGTTCAATGGAAAGGAATACCTTCTCGAGGAAGCTCTTGTCGCGGATGTCAGCCTCATCCGCGCTTTCAAGGCTGATAAAATGGGGAATCTTGTGTACCGGAAAACCGCCCGTAACTTTAATGCAATGATGGCGGCTGCCGGAAAAGTGACTATAGCTGAAACAGAGGAAATTGTCGAAATTGGCGACCTTGACCCTGATTTCATCCACTCACCAGGAATTTATGTGCAGGCTTTGATCCATGGGGAGCAAGAGAAGCGCATTGAGCGAAGGACGACTAAAGGGTAAAGGAGGGGTTTGAAGGTGAATACAAGGGAAAAAATTGCAAGGCGGGCTGAGCAGGAGATTGAAAACGGCAACTATGTTAACTTGGGGATTGGCATGCCGACAATGGTCGCCAACTTTATTTCGAACAACAAACAGGTGGTCCTCCAGTCGGAAAACGGACTTCTTGGCATTGGGCCCTATCCTGCTGAAAACGAAGTAGATTCAGATTTGATCAATGCCGGCAAGGAAACGGTGACGGCCATACCAGGAGCTGCCTATTTTGACAGTGCGGAATCTTTCGCGATGATTCGCGGCGGCCATATTGATGTCGCGATTTTAGGGGGTATGGAAGTTTCCGAAGCAGGCGATCTTGCAAACTGGATGATACCTGGAAAGATGGTCAAAGGAATGGGCGGTGCCATGGACCTGGTTCATGGAGCGCGCAAAACGATTGTCATCATGGAACATGTGAATAAGCATGGCCAGTCAAAAATTCTCAAACAATGTACCTTGCCGCTTACCGGAGAAGGAGTAGTCGAGCGGATTATCACGGACCGGGCTGTACTCGATGTCACTTCAGAAGGATTGAAACTCGTGGAAGTGGCGAAAGGATTTACAGTAGAGGAAATCGTCGAATGTACAGAACCGGAATTGATAATTCCTGATGAAGTAAAGGTTGATGCTTTTTGATTTATTATTTTGCGGTGGTCTCTTCCGGGCGCCGCTTTTTTCTATTTTAGGAAATGGAGTGCAGAGCTTGCATGCTGCACCAAAAAATTTCTATAAAACAGGCATTTGTCAGCATACTACAAGTAGACGATGAACTACTAGAGGTGATTTAATGAGTGAAAAGCCAGAGACAACCAAGTTCGATTTGCATACCCATCATGACCGTTGCGGCCATGCACGGGGCAAGGTCGAGGATTATATAAAGGCCGCGATTGAGAGAGGATTGGCTGTTATCGGAATAGCAGATCATTCCCCGTTTTTTTCCTATAAGGAAGACCAGGCCTTTCCAAAAATAGCGATGGGGAAAAGCGAGTTTCCTCAATATATAAAAGAAGTTCAGTCACTTAAGGAGAAGTACAGCAGCAAAATTGAAGTGCTGCTCGGAATCGAAGCCGATTTCTTTCCAGAACATGTGGAACTATACCGTTCCCATTTCGATAAGTATCCATTTGATTACGTCATTGGTTCTGTCCATCAGGTAGAGGGGAAGAGCATTTTTAATAAAAAGCGCTGGAACGGGTTGTCTCAGCAGCAAAAGGTAAAAGTGAAAGATACGTACTATGATTTGATCGACCAGTCCGCCCGCAGCGGATTGTACCAGGTACTTGGGCATATCGACGCTATGAAGGGGTTTTATCCGGAGTTCTCAGATATCCAGACCAAGACCGTGGAGAAAACACTAAAAACAATTGGTGAAGAGGATATTGCCATTGAAATCAATACTTCCGGAAAAACCAAGACAGTAGGAGGCTGGTACCCAGCCGACGAAATCCTTGAGATGGCCAGGCATTATGGAGTCATGGTCACCTTCGGGTCCGACGCCCACGATCCCGAACGAGTCGGTGACGAATTCGACGAAGTAGCCGCACGCCTAAAACAAATCGGATTTAAAGAATGGTGCTACTTCAGGCAAAAACAGCGCATCAAAGTCCTTCTATAGCCTAAAGGGTGCCTGACCCGCAGGTCGGTGAAGCGCTGAAGCAGTAAAGAGATGGACAAAGGAGCCAGCATAAAGCGGGACAAAAAAGTACCTTAGAGAAGGTACTATGAGAGACTATGCTGGCCTTTCCCTTGACAGATAGGGCAAATGTCG
Organism: Bacillus sp. FJAT-27251; assembly: GCF_001273925.1. Lineage (GTDB taxonomy): Bacteria > Bacillota > Bacilli > Bacillales > Cytobacillaceae > Mesobacillus_B. The sequence goes on from NZ_LIGG01000001.1 coordinate 3,334,710, forward strand.
GCTTGTTTCCAGCCCAAGAAGTCGCAAGAGCACTTTTGACAGCTGAGCGGGAGGACTGTAGCCTCCAATTCCAGAGCTTTCTGCAAATCGGGTTCTAATCGGACCGCATTTTCCCGGCATACGTCCATGCAAAGCGAGCATCCATTGCAATTACCAGTATCGATGACCAAAAGACTTCCATTAGTCATGAACACTTCACCAGGACAGAGACGGAAACAAGCCTCACAAAGCGAGCATTTTACAGAATCAAGGTGAACCTGAAAAAAAGCCCATCCTTCAAACATCCCGGCTCGCCTGAATTTATCTTGATCAAAACGCCACTTAGCGGGTGTGATAGTGGAAAGCGCAAGATGTTTGCTGTCAATGGCAAGTTTGCTGAAAAATTCTCGCCTGGACAGCCTTTTTTGTCCTCTTAGGTCTTGTACTGGTCCCGTAATAACCTGAAATAAATTTGTTTCCATTTTTTCAAGAGTCTCATTCGTTTCGTCAACCAGTTTTTGCATTTTCTTATCGCCCTTTGGTATGGCAATTGCCCGTATTCCTTTTTTGTGAAAATGCAAAAGCTCATATTTAGTCGGCTGCAGGTCTTCATCAAGCACCAGTGTGTCACCGATTGTTTTTCGAATAGGCGACAGACCTTCAAGAGCCTGGACCGGACAGGATGGAATGCACATGCCGCAGCCATCACATCGGTTTTTGAGTATTTGAATACCGCTTTTATCTATAATAATTGCGTTTTTTTCGCAACTTTCCTGACAGGCCGTGCATGTGCTGAACGGACTGGCATTCCTAACGCATTGCCCTCCAGCTTTAATGTCGTAGCTGAGGCTCTCAAGCCAATCCATCAATAGCGGCATCTCTTCACCTTCTTCTATTAATCTATCTTTATTTTATCGCTTTTTAGCTGCCATTCCATCCATGTTCCCTGGATTTCCACACTTTTTTAACATCTTAGCCATAAATGTAAGATGATGTTGCACCTTATTTTCTTTACGTTCTAATTTGGAATTGTAAAAAGTTTCTATTGAACAATTCTAGGAAGGGTGTTATTCTAATTTAGCTGCTCAAACAGCAAGGTAACAAAATATCAATTGCCATTGCTTTTTTTAAAATAAACTTTAAAAAAGTGTTGACGGTTTGATATGAAATATAGTAAGATATAAAAGTTGTCGCTGAAACAGACAACGATTTGCTCTTTGAAAACTAAACAAACAAGCGTCAACAAACAATAATATCGTGTTTCTTCTATATAATAGAGATTCACGAGCCAACGTTTTAAATTATGAGCTTACTCATACTCTTATCGGGTATCAACGCGCAGTAAATCCGCACCGCGGATAACAGCCCGTAAATACCCGATTGATTCGACTAACCATCACGGGGAAGAACACCCCGCGACGGAAGTCTCATCTTATTGGAGAGTTTGATCCTGGCTCAGGACGAACGCTGGCGGCGTGCCTAATACATGCAAGTCGAGCGGACTTGAGGGAGCTTGCTCCCGATGGTCAGCGGCGGACGGGT
>NZ_LIGG01000001.1:3336825-3571507 GCF_001273925.1 Bacillus sp. FJAT-27251
AGCGCTGGAGGGCCAGCAATTGAAGTCGCTCTTTGACTTCAAATGATGGACCGAAGCGACTCGAGAGGCTAGGAGCCGGAGCTGGACAATAGGTTGATACTCGAATGCAAACCTTCTGAAATACATTATCCAGTTTTGAAGGAATAAAAGTTTTCCTTGCAAAATAACCAAAAGGCATTATAATAGATAATGTCGTTTAAAAAAGTCTGGCGGCGATGGCGAGAAGGTCACACCCGTTCCCATGCCGAACACGGAAGTTAAGCTTCTCAGCGCCGATGGTAGTTGGGGGTTTCCCCCTGTGAGAGTAGGACGCTGCCAGGCGAATGAAAAGAACAGCTGATATGCTGTTCTTTTTTTGTGCTTTTGTAAAATAATCAGGGAATCCAAGAATACGATGTACTAAGAGGAAGCTGCTGGAGCTGCTCCATCTTTTTATTAGGGGGTTTGAAAATGGATCAGGCTGAAAAACAGGAACAACTGATTGAATTGGATAAAAAACATTTTATACACCCTACTTCTTCGTTGAAACATCAGCAGGAACACGGTGCCCCGTTTATTTTTACAGAAGGAAGCGGTGTCTATTTGACGGATATCACTGGACATAGGGTACTTGAAGCGATGTCATCTCTTTGGAATGTGAATGTAGGGTATGGAAGGGCCGAATTGGCTGAGGCGGCGAGTGACCAGATGAAGAAGCTTGCATTTACCAATTGCTTTTCCTCGATGAGCAGTGAGCCGGCGATCAAGCTTGCTGCCAAACTCGCGGATCTGGCGCCAGGGCACCTTAATGCGGTTTTCTTTACTTCTGGGGGTTCAGAGTCAAATGATACCGCTTTTAAACTGGCCCGCTTTTATTGGAAGCTAAAAGGAAAGCCGAAAAAAACAAAAATCATTGCGAGGAAAAAAGGATATCATGGCGTCAATATCGGAGCAACGAGTGCAACCGGCATCCTGCCGTTTCACGAGATGGCTATTTCGCCGGCCCCGGATTTTCTCCACGTCGATCCCTTCTCGGCTGACGAGTTAAAAGAACTAATTGCAGCAGAAGGGGCGGATACAATAGCAGCCTTTATCGCTGAACCGATACAGGGAGCTGGTGGCGTGAATATTGCTCCTGACGGTTATTTTCAGGAAATAAGAACCCTTTGTGACATGAATGAGATCCTGTTTATCGCTGATGAGGTCATCACCGGGTTTGGCCGGACAGGAAAAATGTTTGCTTTGGAGCATGATCAAGTCATACCGGATATAATGCTATTGGCAAAAGGAATTACCAGCGGCTATATCCCGCTGGGGGCTGTGGTTTTGTCTGATGAGATCCATAAGGAATTGACCAGCAGGACTGAAGGTGTGCTTCTTCATGGGTATACGTACAGCGGACATGCGGCCGCCTGCGCCGTTGCCCTGAAGAACATTGAAATTATAGAACGCGAAAATCTCGTTGAAAATTCAAGAATCATGGGAGCTAAAATGCTGGAGGGCTTCCGGAATCTGCAGCAGGAGGTGGACATCGTAGGCGAGGTAAGGGGAAAAGGGCTGATAGGGGCAATGGAAATCATCGATCCTGCCACAAAGCTGCGCTTTCCTGTCCCTATTGCTCCTGAAGTAAGCAAGGAGGCGGCCAAACGCGGACTGATGGTTAGAACAGTGGTATTTGAAGGGATGGATACCATTGTCTTTGCTCCTCCGTTGATCATAAAAGCACATGAAGTCGAAGAATTGCTTCATATCCTTCAACAATCCCTCATCGCTGTTCAAAAGAAACTCATCTTGCAAAAATATAAACTATCATAGGAAAAGGGAAGTGTGGGACGCTAAAGAAAAGCAATTTAGAGGAAGGTGATTGGATGAAAACCATTCCATATCTGTTACTATGCGTTCTATGCTTCTTTTTTCCTGCAGAGACTACCGCACAGAAAAGAGTACCTATTCTTATTTACCATTCAATCGATGAATATACTGGGCTGGGATCAAAGGAGTTATATGTTCCCCCAAAAAACTTTGAAGACCAGATGAACTATTTGCGGAATCATGGCTTCACTCCGCTGACGTTTGAACAATGGGATAGGATCAAGCTTGTCCGCAAACCAATCTTCATCACCATTGACGATGGTTATAAAAATAATCTTAAAGCCTTCACCATTCTTCAAAAACTGGAGAGCCAGCAATTTCAGCCAAAAGCAACCCTCTTTGTTATTTCCGACTTTATTGGCAGGTCAGGCCGCCTTTCCCGGGGAGAGTTGAAAAGGTTGTCGGATTCAGGCATCATGTCCGTTCAGTCGCATACAGCAACACATCCGGATTTAACCAAGATAACTCAGTTTGATAAAGAGTTGAAAGGTTCAAGGGACAAAATCAGTCAAATAACCGGCAGGCCAGTAATCGCCCTGGCTTATCCATTTGGAATTTTCAATGCGAGAGTGGTGGCGGAAACAAAGAAACATTACTTATTTGGACTAACCACTACACCAGGACCTTATGTAGCGAATAATAGTAAAGATGAGCTTTACCTGCTTCCAAGGATTTATGTGAAGTACTCGACTTCACTTGAAGAGTTTGAGAAGTTGGTGGAGGGTGGCTAAACCAGAACATGCCATTGAGGGCTGAAAGTATATTATGGTGAACTAAGTTTACACAAGGAATGGGGGTCCTGCGATGCATCGGGTGCTTGACTCATTTATAATTGAAAATTTTCCTGGCCTGGAACTTTCACCCGGCCTGATATCTTCCTGGAGCAGCCGTCTGTGCTTCGGAATTTCACCGCCAGGTTTCAACAGCGATGACCCTGAGTCCTTGGGGCAGGCTTATCAACGGGCTGCCCAACTGTTTCATAAAGTATTCCACAGCGAGGATGAACTGTTGCTGGTAGCCGTGGTGCAGCCTCCAGGGAATGAATCGGTTCTGGGAAGGAAATACTTAAATATTTATTTAAAATATGTTAAACGCAAAAATACGGTCCATAGGCTTCAGCATTTTCTTAAGATGGCAGAGGGCAAGGATATGAAGGAACATCGCTTGATTATCCCATGCAGGAAGGAAGACATTCACTATCTGCAGCTGATAGAAAATATTCTCTATGAACATTTTGCCCACCCATCAACAATCCTGAAATACCCTCCCCAAAACAGTCATGATATCTATTTCATCAATTATACCAATAAAATAATCTATCATTTATACGAAGATCGTCGATGTGAAATTCTCGCTGCCGATAAGGAGCAGCTGCGTCCATTATATGATGAATTCAATAGCTGGATTCTTGAAAATGACCGTGAATCAGCAGAATCCCTTTTCAATGATTTTCCAAAATAATTGCAAATGATTCTCTTGCAAGGAAAGTTAGTGTATAGTATTAATAGAATCGTTTACGCCAGTTGGACGAACTGGCGTTTTTAATTTTGTAAGGGAGGGGTCCGATTTGCTGCAGAAGCTAAACAAACAGCTGGAAAGAATCATGCCTGCGATCACTCCTGCAAGTGTCGTGATTGGTGTTTCATTCGCGGCTGCATTCATACCTTATACTAATTGGGTACCCTGGATATTTGCTTTTATGACCTTTGCTGGAAGTCTTGGCGCGAACCTCAATGCTTTTAAGGAAACGCTGAAACACCCTTTTCCGCTATTCCTGACGCTCGTGATCCTGCATGTCCTAATGCCTGCATGGGCGTGGGGAGTTGGCCATTTGGCCTTCAATGGAGATGCTTACACCATTACTGGCATTGTCCTTGGTATGACCATCCCAACTGGTATTTCCAGTTTAATCTGGGTGGCCATCTATCGGGGCAATATTGCTTTGACCTTATCCATCATCATAATTGATACCATTCTTTCTCCTTTCATTGTGCCTTTTACTCTGACGCTGATGGTGGGCAGCAGGGTGGAAATGGACGTGCTCAGCATCATGGGCGGACTTTTTGGAATGGTTGTTGTTCCATCCATTCTGGGAATGCTTTTAAATCAGGTGACTAAAGGAAAGGCCAAGACGATTCTCAGCCCGAAGCTTGCGCCGTTTTCCAAACTTGGCCTTGCCGTGGTAGTTATGATCAATTCTGCTGCCGTTTCTCCATATTTGCGCACAATTGATATGAAACTCCTGCAAATTACGGCGATTGTCTTTTTCATCGCTTTCACGGGCTATTTACTGTCCTTCTTCATCGGAAAACTGTTTAAAGGAGACAGGGATACAGTTATTGCCTTGACATTTACCGGAGGAATGAGGAATATCAGTGCGGGTGCCGTCCTTGCGGTTTCCTACTTCCCTCCGCCTGTAGCGGTTCCCGTCGTTGTCGGAATGCTTTTTCAGCAGGTCCTGGCATCTTTTTATGGATTTTTTGTGGACCGCCATTACAGCCGGAGATATTATGAAAAGACCCATACAGCATAAGCTTAAGGACCAGGCCGTATTCAGGCGTGGTCCTTTATTGTTTAATGACGTAATTTTTATGTGAAACCACTGTGAATGGAGTTTCCAGGTCTAGCTTCTGAGCATCATCCTGACTTATTTTTACGATGATACTCGATTCCTTAACCTTTGTTACAGTGCCGAAAAAGGCGAATCCATGGCGGCTGCAAAGGACCAGGTCGCCAACCTCTACATTCTGTAAGGTCCTCTGTTTATTTGCGGATGCATCCATTTATTTTGACACTCCTTCTGCAAGGGATGGGTAGTTAATTAGAGTGGTCCATGAATATCCATTATTTGAAGAGGGGTGTAAAAACAAATAATCGATAAACATGAACTCTGGTTCAAGTATTCCATATCGTAATCGAACCTGTCAACGAAAAAGGTGAATTAGGGTTCACTTTTTATCTTATGCTATAATAATGAGGAGGTGATACTATGCAAGACCAAGACCAACAGCAGCTCGTAGGATCTTTTCCTTCCCTGCCGAAGCAGGAAAGGGCCCTCCAAAAAAGGAAGGCGTTGTTGGAAAGCGGCCGCATTTTATTTATTGAAAAAGGCTATGAGCATACAACAGCAAAAGAGATTGCGGCTCACGCAATGGTTGCCACGGGCACATTTTATCGATACTTCTCAGATAAGAGACAGTTGTTGATGGCCTTGCTGAAAGATCAGCTGGACAGGCTTGTTCCTCCAGAGCCAAGCTGGCTGGATAAGAATCCAGAGGCGCTGCTTTCTTCTTCATTGGAGGCGCATTTTTCCCGCCTTGATAAATTGGGGCTCCACCGTGTCCTTCCTGAATTGCTTCCACACGATGGAGAGCTGGCAGAAGTGCTTGCCGAGGGAAGGAAAAAACTTCATGATAACATTCATAAAGGTCTGAAGCAGGCTCAAAATGAGGGGCTTACATGGAATGATTTAGACCTCGATTCTGTTGCCTGGTCCATTCTTTTTCTCGTGGAAAGAATTCCTGAGATGAAATTGGAATGCGGAAAAAAAACCAGTTATGACGAAATTGCAAAAATTATCTGCCGAATGGTTTTTCCTCCCGAAATCCTGGTTCAATTACGGTCCGGGTCAAGGACTTTACTGGGAAATGAAAACGGATAATTTGACAGAAATTATTATCTTATCTATAATATTCTATATTGTGAGATTCTCTTAAAGGGGAGTAGCTTTTACAGCAGAGTCGTCATTACGGAGGAGACCCTCCCGGCTTTGCTGGCAACGCCAGTTGTTAGCAAGACCTTTATCAATTGCATGATTGGTAAAGGTCTTTTTTGTTTGGAAAGGATTTTACCAACATGGTAAGAGCATTTGCTTTGTATATGTCTTTTCCGGGTATGGATAAAAGACTGCAAAGATATCAGGACTATCATTCCATAAATCCAGGAAACTATTTCTAAGCCGGAGGGATTCATGCTTTACTACAAGACCTTTGAATTGACCCCCAGTCATGAATGGACGGTGTTCATACATGGTGCAGGTGGAAGTTCGTCAATCTGGTATAAACAAATAAAAGAGTTCAAGAAACATTTTAATATATTGCTGATTGACCTTAGAGGACACGGAAACTCTAAGGATATAATAAAATCAAAACATAGCTACTCCTTTGATGAAGTAAGTATTGATGTAATTCAAGTACTTGATCATCTCAACATCCGTTCAGCACATTTTATTGGCATGTCCCTGGGGACTATCCTGATTCGCAACATAGCTAAAATGGAGCCGGACAGAGTGAAATCGATGGTAATGGGCGGGGCAGTCATCCGCTTGAACACGCGTGTTAAAACCTTGATGTTCTTGGGGAATGTATGCAAAAAAATCCTTCCTTATATGTGGCTGTACCGTCTGTTCGCCTGGTGCCTGATGCCGAATGAAAGACATAAAAAATCACGTCTGATGTTTGTGGAGCAGGCAAAAAAACTCTACCAGAAGGAGTTTATCCGGTGGTTCAAACTAACCAAGGATGTTGCCCCTTTGCTGGTGGAATTTGAAGAAGACCCCGTTAATATTCCTACCCTGTACATTATGGGGAAGGAAGACTATATGTTTCTGCTGCCTGTCGAAGAAGTAGTAAAACGGAACAGCTTTGCTTCGTTGTCCATCATTGAGGATAGCGGCCATGTATGCAATGTAGACCAGCATAAAAAATTTAATGAGCTTTCAATTGCCTTTTTAAAGAATCTTAAATGCAGCACAGTCTTGAATGCATAATAAAAGGAAGGGTGTGTTCTGTTGAAGTTATTCATGTCGGAAATGCCTGGCTATATTAAAAGGGAACTTGATCAGCTTCAGGAAGTCATTGGACCTTATATGAAGAAGATCTCTAAATACAGTATTTGGACATTGCCTCTTTTGCTCGTATCTGCCTTCAACCTGATTTTTATGATATTTACTGGAGACATTAATGGAGAGAATGCCCTTGCCATTGGCCTGTTTGCCTTGATGGGAGCGATTGGAGCTGCCTTGTTCAAGGAAGTGAGGATCCAGCAGAAGGAACTGCGTAAAAAAAGTGCCAATTATATGATTGACCGGATAAAGAATAGTGAAATAGCCAATGACTTTCATAAAAAGCAATATATCCAGCAGATTAAAAACGAGCCGGCCTCTAAAACGATCAATCTTTTTATCAATTTCCTGATTGAAGAAAACAACCGGAAACGATTGCTGGATTAACAGGCCTGAACGAGTTAAAAAAGAAATCGTACAGCGCGGAAATTATGTTAAAATGAAACAGGACAATTTAAAAGCGATTTTGAAATCGCGGGAGGTTCTAGCTACCCTCTTGAAAAAACTAGGGAAAACAGTGCTGCTTTCTTTAGTGGCGCTGTTTTTTCGTTGAAAGGGAGAACATCATGAAAAAAAACGAAAAAGCAATTGTTGTATTCAGCGGCGGACAGGACAGTACGACTTGCCTGTTTTGGGCGATGGAACGATTTGAAGAAGTAGAGGCTGTGACATTTGATTACAATCAAAGGCACAGCAGTGAAGTAGAGTGTGCCAGGAAAATTGCGGAAGAGCTGAAGATTCGGCATCATATCCTGGACATGAGCCTGCTGAACCAGCTGGCTCCGAATGCATTGACCCGTAGTGATATTGAAGTGAAGGATGGCGAAGACGGCGGCCTGCCGTCGACATTTGTCCCAGGCCGGAATTTATTATTTATGTCATTTGCGGGAGTCCTGGCGAGCCAGGTGGGTGCCAGGCATATCATTACGGGAGTGTGTGAAACAGATTTCAGCGGCTATCCTGATTGCCGGGACATTTTTGTCAAATCCCTCAATGTTACTCTTAATCTGTCAATGGAAGAAGACTTTGTCATTCATACACCATTAATGTGGCTCGACAAAGCGGAGACATGGCAGCTGGCAGATGAATTGGGGGCCTTCGAGTTTGTTAGGGAAAAAACATTAACCTGCTACAACGGAGTCATCGCGGATGGCTGTGGCGAATGCCCTGCATGTCGCTTGCGTAAGAATGGTCTTGATGATTATCTGGTTGTCAGAGAGGAGCAATAATATGTACGGTTTTCGAATTGTTGAAAAGCTCCAGAAGATGGACGAGGATATTCAAAGGGACCAGCTGAAATACCATCACAAGCGTGTTCTTGTCAGCAAAGAGTTCACCTTTGATTCGGCCCATCACTTGCATGCATATGAGGGAAAATGCAAAAACCTTCATGGCCACACGTACAGAGTCATTTTCGGACTAAGCGGCTTTGTTGACGACAGGGGCCTGCTGATTGATTTTGGCAACATCAAGGAAATTTGGAAAACAGAAATTGAAATCCACCTTGACCATAAGTATTTAAACGAAACGCTGCCGCCGATGAATACAACGGCCGAAAATATGGTGGTATGGATATACGAACAAATGGCAGAGGCACTTGAAAAGGAAGAGCGGAAGAGAGTGTATGATGGCGCGAGGGTCGAATTCGTCCGTTTATATGAGACTCCTACCAGCTATGCGGAAGCAAGAAGGGAGTGGATGGAGGTTGAGTAAAATACCTGTCATGGAAATTTTCGGCCCTACCATCCAGGGGGAAGGCATGGTGATCGGACAGAAGACCATGTTTGTCCGCACTGCCGGATGTGACTATTCCTGTTCCTGGTGTGACTCTTCGTTTACCTGGGATGGGACGGGCAAACACTTGATCCGCCAGATGGAGCCTTTACAAATATGGGAGGAGCTAAAGTCTCTTGGGGGAGCAAGGTTTTCCCATGTGACAATTTCAGGCGGAAATCCCGCACTTCTTAAGAACCTGGATGGCCTTGTCACCGTGCTGAAGGAAAATAATATCAAGCTTTGTCTCGAAACCCAGGGAAGCAAATGGCAAGAGTGGATGACAAGTATTGATGAACTTACTCTGTCTCCCAAGCCGCCAAGCTCCGGTATGATAACAGATTATGAAAAGCTTGATGACATTGTTGGCCGCCTTCGTTCCTCTGATTTTCCCGGAAACATCAGCCTGAAGGTCGTTGTATTTACCGGTGAAGACTACGAGTTTGCGAGGAATATTCATAATCGATATCCGGGTGTGCCATTTTTTGTCCAGATAGGCAATGATGATCCAGTTACTACCGATAATGGGACGCTGATTGCTTCTCTTCTAAAAAAATATGAAACATTGATTGACAGGGTAGCAGCCGACCAGGAATTAAATGATGTCAAGGTCCTGCCCCAGCTCCATACACTATTATGGGGAAACAAACGAGGAGTATAATAGAAAAAAAACACTGAAAGATTCGCAGCTTTCAGTGTCTTTTTTAGTTAGAGGGGAATCCTTTATAGTCCCAGTGAGATGTACTTCACCTCGAGAAACTCTTCAATGCCGTAATGTCCACCCTCGCGTCCGAGCCCGCTTTGCTTAAATCCTCCAAATGGAACCTGGGGTGTGGATGGCATTCCATCGTTCAAGCCAATGATTCCGTATTCGAGTGCTTCAGTGATTCTGATGCCTCTAGAGATATTTTCAGTAAACACATAGGCGGCGAGACCGTAGATTGAATCATTAGCCCGGGAAATAGCCTCTTCTTCTGTCTTGAAAGTCGCTACCGGAGTCACCGGGCCAAAGGTTTCTTCGTTCATGCAGATCATGTCGTCATTCACCCCGGTAATGACCGTAGGGGAATAATATAAACCTTCCAACACCTCGCCGCCGGTTTCTATTTTCGCACCTTTCTCCACTGCATCCTCAATGTGGCGGGCAACTTTGGATATGGCCGCCTCATCGATCAGCGGTCCAATGTCTGTGCCTTCCTCAAGACCATTTCCTACCTGCAGCTGCTTCACTTTACCCACAAGCCTCGCCGTAAAGTCGGCAGCGATTTTTTCATGTACATAAATCCTATTGGAACATACACATGTCTGTCCGGCATTCCGGAATTTCGAGGCAATAACTCCATCGACAGCCTTATTAAGATCAGCATCTTCCATCACGATGACGGGAGCATGGCCACCGAGTTCCAGGGAAACTTTTTTAACTGTATCGGCCGAACCCTTCATAAGCAGCTTGCCGACTTCAGTAGATCCTGTAAAAGTAAGCTTGCGAATCCGGCTGTCTTCAAGCCATGCTTCCCCAATTTCCTGTGCCCGTCCAGTTACAATATTCAGTACTCCTTTAGGCAGGCCGGCTTTTTCTGCCAGCTTTGCCAGCTTAATAGCGGTGAGCGGGGTCTGTTCTGCCGGCTTCAGCACCACAGTACAGCCGGCAGCGAGGGCAGGTGCGACTTTCCTGGTAATCATGGCAGCAGGGAAGTTCCAGGGAGTGATTGCGGCGATAACGCCGACTGGCTGTTTCTGGACGAATAGCCTTTTGTTCCGGACAGCGGCAGGAATGGTTTCGCCGTACACGCGCTTCGCTTCTTCCGCATACCAGGAAACAAATCCATTTGCGTACGAGATTTCACCTAATGCCTCTTTTAGGGGTTTGCCCTGCTCCAATGTCATTGTCCTCGCAAGCTCTTCCTTATTTTCATCAATCAGTCTATGCCACTTCAAAATCAGCTCCGCTCTCTCATAGGCCGAATATCCAGACCAGCTTTTAAATGCTTCGCAGGCAGCATCAGCAGCCTCTCTGGCCTCAGCATAACCGCCGTTAGGGACTGCGGCAATCTTTTCGGAGGTAGCGGGGTTGTTGACTTCGAATGTTTCCAATTCTTCTCCAGTCCATTCTCCATTTATGTATAGGTAGTAGTTTTCCATGATTTTCCTCCTTGTCTGCTCCGATCAATAAGCAGTTTGGTAGATTTTTTCAATATCATCCACTGATAGGGCCCTAGGGTTGTTTTTTAAAAGTCTTGTTATCCGGGAGGCATCCTCCGCCATTGACGGGATGTCGCTTTCCGGAATGCTGAAGCTCCGCAAGCCCTTGGGAATATGGACGGACTCGCAAAGGCTTCTCATCGCCTCGACTGCCGCCGCTGCTGCTTCAGTATCAGACAGTCCTGAAGTGTTTTGGCCAAGGGCTTCGGCAATATCGCGGAATTTTTCCTGACAGGCGATTTTGTTCCATTCCATTACATATGGGAGCAGCAAGGCATTGCTTACTCCATGCGGGATATGATAACGTCCGCCGAGGGGATAGGCAAGCGCGTGGACCGCTCCCACACCGGCATTGCCAAAAGCCATTCCAGCCATCAGGCTTGCTGTCGCCATGTTTTCGCGCGCTTCCATATGGCCAGGATTAGCATAGGCCTTGGGCAGGAATTTTGCAATCATTTTCATCGCGCCAATGGCCAGAGCATCTGTAATCGGGGAGGCGTTGACGGAAATATAAGCTTCGATGGCATGGACAAGGGCATCGATGCCGCTGGCTGCCGTGACAGATTTCGGCATGGTCACGGTCATTTCCGGGGCGACAATTGCTGTATCCGGAAGGAGGAAGTCACTGACAATCCCTTTTTTTAATTGGGCTTCCGTGTCAGAGAGAATGGCGATATTTGTAACTTCCGAACCAGTTCCGGCTGTTGTTGGAATGGCAATCAATGGAGCGCCTTTTTGAGGTACCATGCCAGTACCGAACAATTCTTCAATACGCCCGTCAAACCGGGCAAAACCTGATACAGCTTTGGCAATGTCAATGGCACTGCCTCCTCCGACAGCAATCAAGCCATCATGATTTCCTGACAAAAATACCTCGGTGCATTCTTCAACAATTGCTGCTTCCGGTTCTGGTTTAACTCCGCTGAATATGCCGAAGGAACTTCCTCCAAGACTTTTGGCCAGTTGTTCCACTACTCCGATTTCGTTAAGAATCTCGTCGGTAACAATCAGCGGATTTTTCATCCCAAGGGTTTCTGCTTCTTCCTTAAGTTTCGCTGTGGCTCCATTGCCGGTGATTAGCTTATTGGCAATCTTGAATGTAGAAATACCATGCATTTTCCCAACACTCCCTTCTTAGGCGGTGATTTATTGGACTACCTCCATTTTACATAATTTATTTTAATTTTACGAAAAAATAAAAAATAACGGAAGCAAATTTAATTCACTTTGTTTGATAGCAGGAATACCTTAATTGAGAACGGAATAGAATAAGGGAATGTAAACATATTCCTAAAGGAGTGCCGGTAACTTATTTGGGAACAAAATACAAACAGAAAGCCGGGTTGGGGGAAACATGGGGAAAGCAAAAAAAGCCATATGGATCTGGTGCATGATTGTTTTAGCAACAGGCTGCGCCAGTCAGAATGGGGAAACCGCAGACAGTAAAGACATGGAAAGTACAAAAAAAAGTGTCGTGATGCAGCCAGATGTGAAGAATGCTGCTGAAGGAGAAAAGGGAGAGGCAGGGAAACAACAAAAAAAGCTTCAGCCTGTCACCGTGACTGTAATTGATCCGATAACGAAAAAAGACATCAAGAAAATTGTCCCTGAAGAACTGGGTTTTGGGACAGCAGGAGACAAGTATAAGACTGAACTTGAAGAATGGGCGAAGGAACTGGCAAGGGGTACAGATGATGCTCCTGGTTACGACCAGCGAAATACTCCCGATAAACTGGATGAAAACGGGGGAATTATTAAAGGGGAGCCAAGGGTCATCCTGGAAGAACAGGAGTTTGTGGAAAAAATGCTTGAAGCTTCAAAAGAGGGCGGGGAAGTGGAACTGCCCCTGTACATGACAGTGAGCGGTTACAAGCCCGAGGATGCTGCCTTTCTTGATGAAGTGGTCGTCGCTTCATATACAACACACTTCAACCCTGGAGTAGCTGGTCGGACAAAAAATATTGAACTTTCCGCAGAGGCTGTGCACAATGTCATCATAGGCGAAGGGGATTATTTCTCTTTCAACACCACCGTGGGGCCAAGTGATGAGGCACACGGCTACCAGCCTGCCGAAGAAGCGGTCAATGGGAAACTGGTGATGGGTATTGGCGGAGGAATTTGCCAAACCTCTTCAACCCTTTTCAACGCAGTAGACCAGCTTGGTATCGATTATGTGGAAAAGCACCACCATTCTGTCACTGTCGGCTATGTACCGAAGGGCAGGGATGCAACAGTATCCTATGGGGGAAAGGATTTTCGCTTCCAAAATACAAGTGGTGCACCTTTCCTGTTAAAATCGGTGATTGAAAATGGGAAACTTACCATTGAAGTGAGAACATCGAAGCAGTATGAAGGGATCCTTAAGAAAGAGGTATAAGCAAAAAGCTGGCATTTGCCAGCTTTTTCAATTGTAAGTATATTTGTGTTCGCATAACTTAACATAATATTTTTATGTTAAATAACAAAAAACAATAAGCAAGCGAGGAGAAGGTTTTTACTATGATTCGTTCATGATAGCTCCCTCAACAGGGTATAGGTTGATGTCAATCTCCGTCTCTGCTCCCAGTGCCATCTTGGCAAGCTGCTCTCCTATGTATGGCCCCATCGTCAGTCCGGAAGCTCCCAGGCCATTGGCGACAATCAGTCCTTTCCAGCCGGGCAGGGGACCGATTACAGGCAGGAATCCAGGTGTGAAGGGCCTAAAACCGGTCTTGGCCTCTACAAATGTCCCGTTCTCCAGTCCGGGAGCAGCGTCAATGGCCTTGTTCAACACTTCCCGCAATCCCCCCGCTGTAATCCTCGTATCAAACTCTTCGACATCTTCATGGGTGGCGCCTGCAACAATCTTTCCCTTTTCAAAAGCAAGCAGGTACTGGTTGCCAGGGGGCATCACTACAGGCCAGCTTGCTGTGGAAGCATTCGGAATCTCCAAGTGTAGAATCTGGGCCTTCTGAAATGAAACACCAAAATGGACGCCTAGCGGAGAGAAAAGCTCGTTTGCCCATGCACCGGCACAGACAACGACCATATCCCCCAATATGGTTTGGTGATCAATGGAGATCCCGGTAATTTGCTTTTCTTCATATCTTAATTCGGCGCTTCCATTGATGACTCTTGCTCCATTTTTTCCTGCAGCCCGCAACAGGGAATCTCGGAGCATCCGACCATCCACGCGGGCCGCTCCGGTAACCTGGAGTGCGGAGAATTCCTCGCTAATGGGAGGAAACAGGGAAGAGGCCTCAGGAGATGAAAGCTTAAGGATTTCCCCCATTTCAGGTGCTTCCTGCCGTTTTTGGAGGGCACGCTCTTCCAGTTTATCAAGTTTCTCAAGCTCTTTCTGTAAAATCAATGCCCCTACCCGGGAATAGCCGGTTTCGTGTTCACCATCCTGTTTTAAAGCCTGGATTAATTGAGGATAAAAGCTAGCCCCTGCTTTTACAAGCTGGTACCACGCCTTGTTCCGCCGCTGGGTAACCCAGGGGCAGATGATTCCTGCAGCAGCTGCTGTCGCCTGGCCTCTGTCATTCCGGTCCACGACAGTAACGTCAGCTCCCATTTTTGACAGCATGTAGGCTGTAGATGCACCGAGGATTCCTCCGCCCACTACAATCACTTTCTTCATGATCCATTACCGCCTTTAAAAGAAATTCCTATTTAGTATACATCTTTTCCACTTGTGACAGTATTCATTTTAGAAAGCAGATCCGCTGTTTGCTTGGTTATGCTGGTCACCGGACTTCCACAATCTTCCTTCATATTCTCCCTGGCATGTTCATAGAATGGACAAGGGGACTTGTCTGGAGGGGATAATAGTGGATAATTGCAAGATGAAAGCTCAATCATTTGAACATGTATAAGCTAATGCTGACTCATCTTTGCCTACTGATGGGGGCAATCCTGCAGGGGCTGTCCATGTCTCTCTTCCTATTTCCTCATTCCATTCCCTCTGGCGGAGGAGCAGGCTTGGCCCTTTTGATGAACCATTGGTTAGATTTGCCGCTGGGGTTTGCCTTATGGCTGGCAAATGCTGTCTTTTTAGTGTTTGGACTGAACTATTTTGGGTTCCGCTGGACGGTCCGTACCATCTTTGCGGTAGGGATAACTTCCATGACAGTCAGTTTGGTGACTCCTTATGTACAGCAGCCGCCCATGCATCTGTTTTTGGATATGGCGGCAGGAAGCATTTTTTTTGGTACAGGGGKAGGGCTGCTGATTCGGGCAGGTGCCTCAAGCGGCGGCATGGTCATACCCGCATTGATGATTGCCAATTATAAAAGCTTGAGTCCGGGAAGAGTGATGATGATGATCAATCTTTTCATTTTTATGCTGACATCACTTGTCATTGATTATAAAATTGTCATCTATGCTGTGATTTGCCAGTTCCTCTCAACGAATATCATCGATTCGATTTATAAGCTGAGGGTCCGACGGCTTTTGCTGCTGCATGCCAATTGGAGAAAAAGGTGAGAAGATCCTGTAAATCAAAGGATTTTCCTTTCCTTTAAATAAGACTGGATGGTGCGGACACAGTCCTCAATTCCCATTAAGCTGGTATCAAGGCTGATTTCCGGTTCAGCAGGTGCTTCATAAGGTGATGAGATGCCAGTAAACTCGGGAATTTCCCCCTTTCTTGCTCGCTGGTACAAACCTTTAGGGTCCCGGTCCTCACATATGTTAATGGGACAGTTTACATAAACTTCGATAAACTCGCCTTCATCGAACATGTCCCTGACTAGGTTCCTATCCTCGCGAAATGGGGAGATAAAGGCTGTACAAACAATTTGGCCGCTATCGACAAACAGTTTGGCAACTTCACCAATGCGGCGGATATTTTCCTGACGGTCTTCCTTACCGAAACTCAAATCCCGGTTCAAACCATGGCGGATATTGTCTCCGTCCAGAACATAACTGTGGAGGCCCTGCTGGAACAAGAGAAGATCAAGTGCATTTGCCAAAGTTGATTTTCCTGAACCGGAAAGGCCGGTGAACCAAATGACACAGCTTTTATGGCCTTTTAGCTGGTGGCGGCCACTCCTTGTCACGGCCGCCTCATGCCAAACAATATTGGTGCTTTTATTCATGGCGGGCTCCTTAGTTTTTGATGTAGACTTCCTGCATACCCTGAATCAGTACGCCGACCACTTCCGGCCGGCTGAATTCCTTTGGCGGCTGCTGGCCGTTTTTGAGCATTCCTCTTACCTTTGTGCCTGAAAGGATTACATGGTGCTCGGCATCATGAGGGCATGTTTTTTCAGAGGCCATATTTTCACATTTTCGGCAATAAAAGCTGTGTTCAAAAAACATTGGTTTAATCCCCAGCTCTTCTTCGGAAAAGTTTCCGAAGATTTTTTGGGCATCATAAGTGCCATAGTAATTGCCAACCCCGGCATGATCCCGGCCAACGATGAAATGGGTACAGCCAAAATTTTTCCGGACAATGGCGTGGAAAATGGCCTCCCTGGGACCGGCATAGCGCATTGCCGCCGGGAACACGGAAAGGAATACCCGGTTTTGGGGATAATAATTTTCAAGAAGGACCTGATAGCTTTTCATGCGGATCTCACTTGGTATATCATCTGACTTTGTTTCGCCGACAAGAGGATTAAGGAAAAGACCATCTACCGTTTCAAGTGCTGTTTTTTGAATATATTCATGGGCACGGTGAACAGGGTTGCGCGTCTGGAACCCGACAATCGTATTCCAGCCGAGCTCCCGGAATTTTTCCCTCGTTTGCTGTGGGTCCAGATAATATGCTTCAAACATCGATTTTTGAGGTTTTCTTGTCAGAGTTACTTTTCCGCCCGCATAGAACGGCCCCCGTTTGAACAGCTTGTTTACGCCTGGATGGGAGGAGTCTTCCGTCTGAAAGACTTTTGCAGCTTCGATCCGTTTATCAGGCTTGAAAACCTCGGCAATTTCCATTATGCCGTATACAATCCCGTTAAAGACAAGGTTGATGGTTTCCCCGGTATGCAATTGTGAGGCTTTCTGCTCATCAATGGCAAGAGTGATCGGCAGTGACCAGGGGAGGCCGGAAGACAGCCTCATACCATGGACCACAGCCTGATAATCTTCCTTCCCCATAAAACCTTCCATTGGACTGTAGGCTCCATTTGCAATTAGTTCCAGGTCGCTAAATTCCATATTGTCAAGCTCGACAAAGTTTCGAGTCAAATCTTCCTCCAGGCTGAAGTCCATTCGATTTATCAATTGCCCGCCATGAGGTATGCTTGTGCTCATATTCTTCTCCTCCCTATATATAGAATTAACAATTAATTATGGTGAAGTCCGCATTCTGTTTTACCGAGGCCAGCCCACCTTCCTGACCGGGAGTCGGCACCCGGCTGTGCAGGTCTGGTACAAGGGGCGCAGCCAATGCTCGGGAATCCCTGGTCGTGAAGAGGGTTATAAGGAAGCTTATTGAGGGCGATATAAGCCAGGACTTCATCCCATGTCCAGTGAATGAGGGGACAGATTTTTATTTTTTGGAATTTATCATCCTTGTTAATATATTTTGTTTGGCTTCTTGAGAGGGATTGTTCTCTTCTTAGCCCGGTAATCCAGGCCTTGGCGCCTGAAATGGCTTCTTTAAGGGGAGCAACCTTCCGCAATTGGCAGCAAAGGTTGGGGTTTTCCTTCCAGAGTTCCTCACCATGCTGTTTTGCCTGCTCCTTAAGGGAAATCCGGGGTGTAACCATTTCTATTTTCAGGGTGGGATAGCGCTGCCTGACTTTCTCGATCAATTGATAGGTTTCTGGAAAGTGCAGCCCCGTGTCAAGGAATTTGATGCTGGCTTCCTTGTCGACTTTATAGATCAAGTCGATCAGCACAATGCCTTCTGCACCGAAGCTGCAGGCATAGACAATATCTTTTTGATATTCTCGATAGGCCCATTTAAGGATATCAAAGTAATCACGATGGCCTGCTAGAATGCTGCTAACCTTTGTGTCGTCCCAATTTTCATAATCGAGTATTTTGGACATTTCCTTCCTCCTCTCTAGCTTAATGTTTTGAATTCCAAGGTAAGACATTGATTATTTTCAATTATCAGCTGATTCATTTTATTGATATGGCCATAACGCCAATAGGAACACAATGCTCTGATCCAGGCTCCGTGGCCGAAGACAAGGAGGTTGGGCACCTCGCTGTACTTCTCAAGGAAACGGTGGATACGATTTTCCAAAGCCGATACTTTCTCTCCTAACACCAATGATGATGGGTGCTCTTCCCAGGCTTCTCCCAATTGTCCAATCAAATCTGATTTGGGCTTTCCCTCAAAAGGGCCAAAATCAAGTTCATTGAGGAGGCATTCGGTCTGGGGGATATACCCATATTGATTTGCCGTCTCCTGGGTACGCTTTAAGGTACTGGCCAAGATCAAATCAAAAGGTTCCAATTGGCAAAGGTATGATTTATTATCAAGAATTTTGTTCCTGATATCTGGTGAGGGCAGTGAGATTCCGATATCCCGTCTTCCCTGAAGCCATGTTTTTTTATTCCACTCAGTGGGCAGGTGCCTGATCAAGGTAAGCTGCATTTGTTTCCTCCAGATAAAAAGTTTCACTGCGCAATCCACAACGCTGGGCTTCAAGCACAAGTACATCATCAAGCTTGACATTGCCTAGATTAACGTTTGGTCCGATGGTGTTGATAAAATACATTTGCTGCTTCGCGGTTGGTGCCTCGAATATCATCTTCCTTGAATCCAGCCCCTTAACCAATTCCTGTATCAGATTAGACTTGATGTCTCCATTACTTCCGTAAATGCCTGCTGTCCCGGAGTCACGGCCTTCTGTTATGACATATTCGCAGCCAGCTTCAAGAAAGAGCTGGATTTCTTCTTTCCAAACTGAAATCGGCATATCTTCATTCCCATCTTTTGAGCCAACTTCGGCTATGACATAAAAATCTTCTTTAGCTTGGGAAATAATATCAAGGCGCTCTTTGATAGGAATATCCAATGTCCCATTGGATATTTCAACCCATTCAATTCCCAGTTTACGCAAATAAGAAAAGTATTCAGGAATTTTGTTTTGGTAATAGCATTTTTCGAACAATGTCCCTCCGCAATATGGTTTAATTTTGAATTCCTTGTAAAGATCTATTTTTCGCTGCAGATTGGGGGTGACATAGGCGGAACCAATGCCAATTTTCGCTATATCGATAATATGGTGATAATCTTCCAGTATTTGTTGTAAACGCCCGAGCGGGGTGCCAAAATCGGCAATGGAAGTCAGCCCGTATGTTCTGTTCCCGGCTGTTCTCATTGGTAATTGTAAAAAGTCCATGGGGAAAGCGCCCTCCTCTATTTTTCTAGGATAGACTATTCAATATCTGGGCGAATGTGTAAATAATGGGCTTTTACCAAGGAAATTAGGCTTTTCCGCTGAATAAACTATCGGCTGCTTCCACACAATAGGAAAGCTTATTCTTTCAGTTAGGGGTGCTTTCATTGGCAAAGCAAAAAAATAAAGGGATGGCGATCTTAGCCATTGGTTCTATACCGCTTATTCTCGTGCTAGGGAATTCCATGCTTATCCCCGTCCTTCCGAAAATGAAGGCAGAGTTGGGGATCAGCCAATTTCAGGTCAGCCTGGTGATTTCAGTGTTTTCTATCGCCGCAGCCATTTCCATTCCGGTTCTTGGCTATTTGTCTGACCGCTTTTCCCGAAAGGCCATTATCATTCCTGCCCTCATTCTATATGGAAGCGGGGGGCTTTTGGCGGGTGCGGCAGCTGCGTGGTTTTCCAACGCCTATACCTGGATCCTCGCTGGAAGGATTGCCCAAGGCATTGGCGCTGCCGGAACGGCACCTATTGCAATGGCCCTTACTGGTGATTTGTTTAAGGGCGGAGAACAGAGCAGGGTATTGGGGTTGGTTGAAGCATCCAACGGGTTCGGAAAAGTAATCAGCCCAATTATTGGTTCCTTGCTGGCCCTCCTTTTCTGGTATGCCGCCTTCTGGGCATTTCCAATTTTTTGTCTGGCATCCGTGCTTCTCACCATCTTTTTCATCAGGGAAAAGAAAGCGGAAAAAGAACCTCCACCTGTTGGAACATATGTAAAAGGTCTTGTTTCCGTGTTCAAAACCGAAGGCCGCTGGCTTTTTGCCGCCTATTTTACCGGCGCCGCCTGCCTGTTCACCTTATTTGGTATCTTGTTTTATATTTCGGATATTCTGGAACGGGATCATCAAATTGATGGTGTACTGAAAGGCAGTATTTTGGCGATACCGCTCCTGTTCATGACTACTACTTCTTATATAACAGGCAGCAAGATTGGCAAAAAAATGGGACTAATGAAAGCATTGATCATTATCGGGCTGCTGCTGATGACAGCATCCTTCGCATCGCTTGTGCTTTTTACCAAGCTAGTGCCGTTCTTTGCCGTCCTTGTTGTCAGCAGCATCGGTACAGGTCTTGTATTGCCTTGTATCAATAGCTTTATTACAGGCTCAGTCCCAACCGACCGCCGGGGATTTGTTACCTCTTTATACGGCTCTGTCCGATTTTTGGGAGTAGCGATCGGCCCACCGGTATATGGGGCGTTGATGGAATGGTCGCGGCCCGGGATGTTCCTGGCGACTGCAGGTTTGACTTTATTCGCTGCGCTGCTAAGCCTGGTGCTCATCCATGTGCCGAAAAAGGAAAAGGCTGAAGGCAGCGATAGCTTATTCGAAAAAATGCAGCTCACTTAAGGAGTGGATGATATGCAAATTTATTTTTCACCAGAAGTAATCACGCCTCATTACCAAGTTCTGAATGTTGTCGACCCTCATCATAAAGCCGTAGGAAATGTGGCTTTCCTGTTTGATGAAAAAAAGCTGTTTGTCTACGGAATATTGGAGGAGGAAGGGGTAGGCGAAGACTTTAGGGATCTTGTTACTCCCTATATAAAAGGATTGGCCAAAGCAAAGCCGGGACTGGATATTTACTCCTGTCTTTATGTAGGATGCAAAAAGATCAAGCTTAAGGATGAAGAAAAAGAATAACAAGCAAGGCCAGCCGCTTCGGCATGGCCTTTTCAATAAGTGCAATCATCTTTTTTTGTGCTTAAGCCCATTAGGCGTAAACACGGTCACAAGGCCAATAACCATTTCATAATGTGAGATAGGCAGAAAAAAATGGTTAGTCTGGAGCGTGCACCTAATGAGTATGGGAATAATAGTTATGGGATTGCTCATCGGATTTATGGTCGGCTTGACTGGTGTAGGAGGGGCAGCCTTGCTGACACCGATTTTGGTATTGTTGGGGATAAATCCTGCAATAGCGGTTGGAACGGACCTTGCTTATAATTCGGTCACCAAATTTTTTGGCTCCATTCAGCATTGGCGCCAAAAGACAATCAACTTTAAATTGATGAAATATTTAGCGATTGGCAGTATTCCAAGTGCCATATTGGCTGTTTTCTTGCTTCAGTTGTTTGACTCCTTTTTTAATAACCAGGAGGAAATCATCAAGCATGCCTTGGGATATGTATTGATACTGGTGGCTCTCACCACCCTATTCAAGACGTTTCATAAGGAGAAGTTTGAATCGAATTCATTACAGATGAAACCCTTGGGTGAAAAAAAGGGCTTGACAATCGCAGTGGGTGCCGTCCTTGGTTTCATCGTTGGGCTGACTTCGATTGGTTCAGGATCGATGTTCGCTCTGGCTATGCTGTATCTTTACCGGCTGAAGGCATCAGAACTGGTTGGAACGGATATCGCTCATGCCTTTTTCCTGGTGACAGCCGCAGGCATTATGCATGCCGGGATAGGCAATGTCGATTTTATGCTGATGCTTAATCTATTAGTCGGTTCTGTACCGGGGGTAATCATCGGAAGTTCATTATCAGCAAAGGTTCCGGCCAAACCCTTAAGGACAATCATGGCTTTAATGATCCTTATCAGCGGTTTCAAACTTATATAAATGATATGCCATCCCTTGCGATGGCTATTTTTTATTGCCGGGGTTTTAATTTCCTGAAACAAGAGTTCCAAGGCCTTTCCGCTGTTCCATTTTCCGTTTCATCTTGTTCCAATACGGAACATGAAACGCTTGAGAAATAACTCAATCGTAGTGTTATTAATGGTTTTACCGTTGGCACGATAATTGCACTATTTAAATATTAAATATTAAATAATTTGAATGCCAAAGGGGAGATTCTCATGTTTAAAGAAAAAATGGATTTGCGCCTTCCAGGGCCGGTACAGGTGCCAAAGGAAATACAAATTGCCATGCAGCGGAGTTTTGACCATCCGATGATGGATTACCGCAATCCGGCGTTCCAGGAAGTACTGCATGAGACAGTGGAAAAGTCAAAAAAGATTTTCCAGACAAGGAATCTGGTTGTTCCACTGACTTCTAGCGGGGCTTCGGCACTTGAGACAGCGATCATCAATACTGTAGGCCAGGATGAAACGATCATCCTCTGTATTACAGGCTATTTTGGTGAATATCTGCAAGGAATTGCCAAGCATATAGGCTGTAAGGTTGTACGGGTTGAAGTGGAATGGGGGAATATTATTGATCCCGAAGAGGTAAGAAAAGCGCTAAAAGAGAATCCGGAAGCAAAAGCCGTATTTGCGACCCATTGCGAAACATCGACTTCGGCGCTTAATAACATTAAGGATATAGCTGCGGTTGTAGCTGAAACGGACGCCCTTTTTCTTGTGGATGCGGTCAGCTCGATTGTCGGGGCGCCTCTCCATATGGACGAATGGGGGATTGATATCGTTGCAACGGGTGGCCAAAAAGCATTGATGCTTCCTCCTGGCCTGGCGCTGATCACGATGAGCAGCAAGGCATGGGATGTCATAGACAGCCACCAGTGTCCATCTTTCTATTTTGATCTCAAGCTTTACAAAAAAGGACTGGAATCAGGGGTTGGGACTCCATACACACCCAATATCGCATTGGTTTGCGGATTGCTGGAAGCCTGCAGCATGATTGAAAGAGGCGGGGGRTTGGAAAGCGAGTACAAACGGCATGCTGCCTTGAGGGAAATGACCCGGGCAGGAGTAAGGGCTCTTGGCCTTGAGCTGCTTGTCGAAGATCAGGCGGCAAGCCCGACGCTTACAGCAGTCAAGCTGGAAAATGCGGATGAGTTCCGGAAAATGATGCGTGAAGAGTTCCATATTGCACTCGGCGGCGGGCTTGGAAAGCTGAAAAACAAGATTCTTCGACTGGGCCATATGGGGTATACAGATGCTGCAGATATGCTGAAAATGTTCGCGGCCATGGAGTTGGCACTCAAAAAAAGCGGACACGAAGTGGAACTGGGATCTGGCGTTTCCGCGGCCCAGCGTCAATGGCTTGAACAGCCATATTGCTGATGGAAAAAGGGGGGCGTTGGAGTGAATTATATTGAGAGAAGCATTGCATTAAACGCTGGTCTTGACCAGGTCACTCCAGGGGAAAGAGTCACCTTTGAACCTGATTACGTGTATCTATCGGGAAGTCACGCCAAGGGTTTTCTTTTAAAGCTAAACGAAGCAGAAGGCCGGACAGGAAAAACTGGCCGTATCCTTACAAACCTGATTCTTGAGAAAGATTTCGCTTCCTTTCCCGGGTGGTCGCGTTTACTGAATGATAGTTCCAACCACATCATTAAGGAAGAGGAAGTTTCAAGTCTTGCCAAAGGTTCCTCTTCCCTGCTGGTAGCGGGAGCCGACCCGCGGACAGGGGCAGCAGGGGCAAGGGGAGCGATTCCAATCCTTCTTTCTCCTGCAGCCTTGTACAAAACCCTCCTGACCGGGAAAGCAGAAGTGACCATACCGGATACCATCTATATAGAATTGAATGGTTATAATAAAATGTTCAATATTAAAGGACTTGACGGATACCTTGAAGATTATTTTAAGGATAGTCTGGTTGGATGCGGAGTGATCATTGGCGGAGAGGCCATTCGTAATATGGGAGAGGATGAAAAACTAAGCATTTTGAGCTTTCTTTATGAAATGGGGGTCAGCGTAGCTGTTTACTCTGCTGGAGGAGCTTTGGGCCAGGTTGATAGGGCAATTAAGGTCCAGCAGCACATTTTGGAAAAACAGGGATAGACCAAAACACCTATATTTTTTTAATTTTTCTTAACATTCTTATTTTATCGTTTAAAATAGAGGTAAAACAATGAACTGTTAGTAAAATAGGAAATTTAGAGGTGTTCTTATGTCAAGGATAGCCATACTTTCCCCGATTGAGGAAATGATGCTAGTCGCAAGGGAAGCCAGTCGAAAAACGGGTGAAAACATACTCATTCAAAAAGTGAGTTTTGATGACGCCGTTGACGTTGCAAAGGAATTGGAAAAGGCCGGAATCGAAGTCATTATCAGCCGGGGAACGGCAGGGACGAAAATTATCGACTCGGGGATTAACATTCCTGTTGTCCAAATTCCCATTACCGGTTATGATTTGCTGCGTACTGTGTCGGAGGCAAGAAATTGGGGGGATAAAATCGGCATAGCCGATACTGCGGAGATCCTCCAGGGAATTGAATCAATTGAAAGCGCTTTGGGTTATGCCATTGAAAAGTTTGCCGTTCAATCATTAACTGAGGCAGAAAAGGCAGTAAAGACCCTTATTGACCGGGATATTGATGTCCTGATTGGCAAGAGTGTTTATGTCAGCAAGGTTAAGGATAAGCGGGTGCAAACCGTCATCCTTTCATCGGGAATTGAATCCGTAATCCAGGCGATAAATGAAGCCAAAAGCCTGCTTGAGGTCCGGAGTTCCGAGGTAAAAAGGACCAAACAGCTTCAAGCCATCCTTGATTTTATTACTGACGGGGTGATTGCGGTAAATGAGGAAGGAACCGTTACGGTCTGCAATCCCTCGGCGCGGAAAATATTGAATATCCCGTATGACAATATCAATGGAAAACAAATTGACGATTTACTAATCAACTCGAGGATGATGAAAGTCATTCTAAGCGGAAAGGAAGAGTTGAACAGGATACAGGATGAAAATGGGGTCAAAATCATTGCCAACCGGGTTCCAATCCGTCATGAGAATAAAGTGTTTGGAGCGGTGTGCACGTTTCAGGAACTGCAAAAACTGCAGCAGCAGGAGCAGGAGATACGCAAGAAGCTGCTGCACCGCGGCCATGTGACGAAATACAAATTATCAAATATTGTAGGCCAAAGTCCATCCTACCAAAAAGCCATCGACAAAGTGAAGAAATATTCCCAAGTCGATTCTACTGTACTGCTGACAGGAGAAACGGGGGTAGGAAAAGAGGTTTTTGCCCATTTGATCCATAGCAGCAGCAAGCGGTGTGATGGACCGTTTGTGGCAGTCAACTGTGCAGCCATCCCCAAAAATCTGCTTGAAAGCGAATTGTTCGGATATGTCGACGGTGCTTTCACTGGGGCAAGAAAAGGCGGAAAAACCGGACTTTTTGAACTTGCCCACCAAGGAACAATCTTCCTCGATGAAATAGGGGAATTGGCTGAATCGGTACAGGCCCAGCTCTTAAGGGTCCTGCAGGAAGGGGAAGTCATGCGGATCGGAGATGAAAGGGTCATTCCGATCAACATTCGTGTCATCGCAGCATCGAACCGCGATTTCGAACAAATGGTAGAAGAAGGCAGGTTCCGTGCCGATTTATATTACCGCCTGAATATCCTTGATATCATGATTCCCCCATTGCGGGAGCGAATCGAGGATATCCCGCCGCTTTGTTCGCATTTCATTGAAGAATTGCTGCCTAATATTCAAAAGGAAGTCGAGGGGTTTGAACCAGATGCAATGGCAATCCTTAAGAGCTATCATTGGCCAGGCAATATCCGCCAGCTCAGGAACATCGTTGAGAGATCCATGATTCTTTCCACAGGTAAATTCATAGATAAAGAGACAGTCATGATGGCTGGAGGCAAGGATTTTTCCAGCCTGCTATCCAGGCAGCCCTCCAGCGGGAAGGAAGCACTGGAAAATGGCAAGCTGCAGGAATACGAACGTGAATATATTTTGGATGTACTTAGGCAAGTGAATGGAAATAAAACCGAGGCGGCCAAAATCCTGGGAATCGGCCGGACAACGTTGTGGCGCAAAATCAATAACCAGTAGAGGAGGATGTTTATGAACGAAACGATAACACCGGCTCCTTTAGATGAAAAAGTCCTTTCCCGGCTGCGGGACATTTTTGGAAAGGACAGGGTGTTGACCAAACAGACCGATATGATGACCTACTCCTATGATGCTTCCTTCGAGACGCAGCTTAACCCGAGAAAACCGCAGGTTGCTGTCATCGCACTTTCCACCAAGGAAGTGAGTGAGTGTGTAAAATTGGCGAATGAATACAAAGTGCCTTTGTATCCCAGGGGAGCTGCGACCGGCCAGACTGGCGGGGCCGTTTCCACCAAGGGCGGGATTATGCTGGACCTCTCCAAGATGAACCGGATTATTGAAATTGACCACCGCAACATGCAGGCAATCATTGAGCCAGGTGTGGTCCAAAATGACCTTAATGAAGCATTGAAGCCTTACGGGCTGAGGTTTCCGCCTGATCCTGGCAGTGCCAGCATGTGCACAATTGGCGGAATGGTTTCAAATAACTCCAGCGGTCTTCGCGCGGTTAAATATGGAGTCACCAGACATTATGTCC
This sequence comes from Bacillus sp. FJAT-27251, assembly GCF_001273925.1. Lineage (GTDB taxonomy): Bacteria > Bacillota > Bacilli > Bacillales > Cytobacillaceae > Mesobacillus_B. The sequence continues at coordinate 3,363,080 of NZ_LIGG01000001.1, forward strand.
TGGGAATGGAAGTGGTTTTGCCAACAGGTGATGTGATTGTTACTGGAGGCGCCAACTCACGTGCCCTCAAATCCGTATCAGGATACGACCTTGCTCATTTAATGATTGGGTCAGAAGGGACGTTGGGCATTATCACGCGCCTGAGGCTGAAATTACTTCCGCTTCCGGTCACAAGAGGGATTGTCCTTTGTTCATTCGCAAGGCTGGAAGATGCCGGCGAAGCTGTAAATGCAGTGTTTTCATCCGGTTTACAGCCTTCTGCAATAGAAATTATGGATTTTCATTGCACAAGGGCTGTCAATATGATGAAGCCTGAACTAAATCTTCCTCTCGATAATGAGGCGATTTTGGTGTTTGAGGTGGATGGCGCAAAAGAAGAGGTACGTTCCCAGGTGAATCGTCTGAAGAAAGTAGTGGAGTCTTATGCAACCTATTTGAAGTTCAGCGATGAACCTGAGGAGTGCGAAATGCTCTGGCAGGCCAGGAAGCTTGTCGGTGCAGCGGTTGGGCTCCTAAAGCCAGGGGGGTTCCGGGTGTATGGAGGGGAGGACATCTGTGTGCCGATTTCGCGTTTGCCTGAAACATTGCGTGAAATCCATAATATTGCCGACCGCTATGGCATTGTATGCGGAATCTACGGCCATGTTGGGGACGGCAACATGCACACAGGGCCTGTTGTCAGCAGCAATGATCAGGTTGAAATGGAGAATGTCCAAAAGATGATTGATGATATACATCAGCTTGCCATTAAAATGGAAGGAACTACCACTGCTGAGCATGGTGTTGGAATTGTGAGGGCCAAATATATGGATGCAGAGCATGGACCTGCCATGGAGGTTATGCGCGCGATTAAGAAGACGCTGGATCCGAATAATATATTAAATCCAGGCAAGATGGCACTTCCAAACTAAAGCGTATAGAGGTGAATACTGTGAAATTATTAACACCTGAAGAGTCGATGTATACCTGTGTGCGCTGCGGCGCCTGCCGCGGCGTCTGTCCCACGCTGAATATCACCGGAAGGGAAGCCGATGGTCCGCGCGGAAGGGTGTTAATGGCCCGCAGCGTTCTATCGGGGGACATCCCGGTCAACCAGGAAATCAAGGACCAATTGGATCGGTGCCTGCTGTGTTCAGCTTGTGTGGATGCCTGTCCGATTGATGTCCAGGTGCCAGATATTGTGATGCTTGCAAAGGAGCAGATTGCTGCAGCCACGGATGCCGGCTCTTATCATGTGCGAAAATCTAGTCTTGATACAACGCAGATGGATTTAAAGAAGCCATCTAAGCCGATTCGAAATATAAAAAATTTTGTTTTTGAAAAGGTGCTAGCGGATCAGCAAAACCTGAACAAAGCCGGAAACCTTTTGTGGATGTACCAAAAAAGCGGGCTTCAAAAGCTGACAAGGGCAATTGGCATCCTGAAATTCTTTCCTGAGCAGATGCAGCAAATGGAAAAGATCATGCCGGAAATCAAGCCTCCTTCCAAACGGAAGCCTCACCCGGAATATATTCCGCGGGTAAATGAGCAAAAGGAATCCAAAGGGCGTGTTGCCTTTTTCCAGGGCTGCATCATGGATGTGATGTTCAGGGAAACAAATGACAATTCCATCAAGCTGCTGTCAAAAACAGGTTTCGATGTTGTCACTCCACAAGCCCAGAAATGCTGCGGAGCTCTTCATCACCACAGCGGGAAGAAAGAAAAGACAATTGAATTGGCAAAGGCCAATATTGAGGCTTTTGAGGCTGCCGATGTTGACTACATTATAACCAATGCAGGAGGCTGCGGAGCAGCTTTGGCTGAATACGGTGACCTGTTCAGGGAAGAGCCAAATTGGCTTGAGCGGGCCAAAGGCTTTTCAGGAAAAATACGCGATATAAGTGAAATTATTCACGAAAAAGGCGAGCTGCCGGAGATGGCAGGCCGCGGGGAGAGGGTCACTTACCAGCCATCCTGCCATCTGCAATATGTAATGAAGGTCAAGGACGCGCCTGCGGGGCTTGTCAAAAAGGTAACTGGTGCCGAATACGTCAATCTTCCAGAGAAAAAATACTGCTGCGGTTCTGCCGGAATCTACAATATGCTTCAGCCTGAACTGGCCAATGAAATTCTCGATAAAAAAATGGAGAAGGTGAAAGAGACTGATTGTGCTGTGCTTGTCACTGCCAATCCCGGCTGTTATTTGCAAATGAAGCTAGGGATTCATCGTGAAGGAATGGAAAAGGCCATCGAAACGAAGCATGTGGTCGATTATCTGGTAGAGTCAATTGAACGTGCGGAAGCGCAAAACACATAGCAGGAAGTCCTTTAGTCTGGCCGGTGTTTTGTTGAACCCACCTATTTGATTGACAAGTGCCTTAAGCTTATTTTATGATTTCATTGTATACTGCATACAATAATTGGTACTGAAAAAGCGGGGGATCTACTTGGCCTTAACCATTCCGGAACCTTTATACCAACAGGCATATAAAGAGCTGAAAAAGCTGATTGTGACAGGCAAGCTGCAGCCTGGTGAAAAAGTAATCATGTCCAAACTGGCAGAACAATACGAAATAAGCAGAACACCTTTACGGGAAGCTTTGCGGCAGCTGCAATCAGAAGGGCTTATCGTTCAGGAACAATCCATGATGAGAATAGTAGAATTGGATAAAAAAGATTTTCTTGAACTGTATCAGACTCGTTTGGTACTTGAAAAAGAAGTCATCAGCAGCATCACAAACCTTATCCCCGATGAAGGTTTTGCTAAAATGGAAACTGTCCTGAAGGAGTCGGAAGCGGCGATGAAACAGGGGGATCCGCTGAAAATCCTGGAATTGAACACCCAGTTTCACGAATTGATGCTCTCTTATTGCCCCAATCAAAGATTGATCCAGCTTCTCAACCATGTACGTTCGCTTTTGCTGATTTACCGGGCGAATATTAATAAAAAATCCAAGAATAACCAAGAGATTCTCAAAGAACATAAAGAGATTCTTGCGGCATTAAAAGCAGGAAACAAACTTGAAGCGGTAAAGCTGATTGAAAAACACTTATTGAACGACCAGACTAGAGGTTTGGAAGATTTATAAGCGGTTAATAATGAGTTCACTGAGCAAAGGCATTCCCTTTGCTCGGTTTTTTTTATTTTATAAATTTTTAGAAAATTCAATTGACTTGTGTTGTTCGCCTAGATAAAATAAAACTGTATCCTGTATACAGTATACATATTCTTTGAAACAAAAAGGAGGGGGAAGAATGGGTCCTTTAAAAGGAGCTAAAATCCTTGATGCTTCACAGATTATGGCAGGCCCTTACTGTACGATGGTTCTAGCCGATCTGGGCGCGGATGTTACCAAGATAGAAAAAATTAATGGCGGAGATGATTCCCGCCAAATGGGTCCCTATGTCAATGGGGAATCGACCTGCTTCTTTCAAATCAATCGAAATAAACGCAGCATTGCACTGGATTTGAAATCGGAAGAAGGTAAGGAAGTCTTTTATGAACTGGTCAAGGAAGCGGATATTTTTGTGGAGAATTTTCGTCCCGGGGTAACAGGTTCGCTGGGCATTGATTACGAGACAGTAAAAGAATTGAATGCAGGAGTCATTTATTGTTCGATTTCGGGATACGGACAGACAGGGCCATATTCCCATAAAGGCGGGTTCGACCTTGTCGCCCAGGGKATGACAGGACTGATGAGCATGACAGGCGAGCCTGGAGGACGTCCTTTGAAATCGGGAATTGCTGTCTATGACATTGGCGCAGGAATTACGGCCGCTTATGCCATACTCGCTGCGTATGTCCATAAACTGAAAACCGGCAAAGGCCAGCTTGTGGACATTTCCCTTGCCGATGTAGGGCTTCCATGGTTCACCTGGGAGGCAGCCGCCTATTTTGCCAATAAAACCATTCCCCAGCCAACCGGCTGGAGACACCGGGTTTCTGCTCCCTACCAGGCCATAAAGGCGAGAGATACCTATATGATGGTTGGCTGTGCAAACCAGCGAACATGGGAAAAGTTCTGTACGCATGTATTGCAAAGGCCTGATTGGCTCCATGATGACCGATACCTGACCAATTCGCTGCGGCATGAGCATGTAGAAGAGCTTGAGGGGGAGATTGAAGGAATTACAATACTTGAGGATGCGAAACATTGGATCGCTAAATGTGAAGAAGCAGGTGTACCAGCTGGTCCAATCAACCATTTTGGCGAGGCAGTCAATGATGTGCATTATCAGGCAAGGGACATGATCAAGGAATTGGACCATCCGCTTATTGGAAAAATGAAAGTAATTGGCTCGCCAACCAAGTTTTCCGAGACACAGGCTGAGATCAATAGTCCTGCACCATTGCTTGGGGAACATAGTGAAACGGTATTGCAGGAAATCGGCTACTCGAGCGACAGGATTAAAAGGTTGATAGACAAAGGCATCGTAAAGCAATATCACCAGGCGGTTTCTAATTAGGAAGGAGAATCAGGCGATGAGCACGACGGAGCAAAAAAAGGTCTATTTGAATGTAGAAAATGAAATAGGGACGATTTATATCAACCGGCCCGAGAAGCGGAATGCCCTGACCTATGGCATGTGGGAGGATTTGGCCCAGCTAGTGGATGAATGCAATCAGAGAAGGGATATCAAAGTGATTGTCTTCCGCAGTACCACAGAAAAGGCATTTTCAGCAGGAGCGGATATCGGAGAATTTAAAACAATTCGCTATACAGCCGAAGGAGCTGAAAAATACAATGAAGCGACCATGATCCTTGAACACAAAATCGCCGCTTCAGAGAAACCCAGCATAGCGATGATTTCCGGTTTTTGTGTGGGCGGAGGCTGTGAAATTGCTGTTGCCTGCGACTTCCGCTTCTCGGATCATACAGGGCGTTTCGGTATCACCCCGGCAAAGCTTGGCTTGATTTACAACACTCCGGGAACAAAGAATCTAGTGGAATTGGTTGGTCCATCCCATGCCAAAGATATCCTTTTTACGGGAAGAATTATCGAAGCGGAGGAAGCTCTCGCGATGGGGCTGGTTAACAGGATCATACAAAGCTCCCGATTGGAAGCGGAAACCTATTCCTTTGCAAGGCTGATTTGCCAAAATGCACAAATGGCTGTCAGAGGTTCCAAAACGATTATCAATGCCGTCCTTCAGGGGGAAATTGCGGATTCCCGGGAAACCGCAGAACTTGTGTTGAACTCATTCATTTCGGAGGATTACCGTGAGGGTGTCAATGCATTTCTTGAGAAACGAAAGCCTAATTTCCAATTTTCATAGATGAGTTTAGGTGTTTATTTTTGAAACAAGCCTGCTACAATAAAATGATTCATTATGGAACATCAAGGGCAGGTGGGCGAACAGTGTTATAAGCCACACTAGGATTTATAATTTTGGCATGATAATTGCATTAAGAAGAGTAAGAATATTACCAAAATTATAAAAAGTAAACTGGCTAGGGGAGGTGAAAGGGGATCCAACAGCCTTATAAATGAAGGCGTTTTCATACAAGCCGCAAGGTGATCTTGTACCAAATGATTTTGCAGCAGGAGGCAGGAGAGAGATTTTAAATTTGAAAAACGGGGGAAACAGGATGAAAAACAGAAAGTGGATGATATTGGCTGCCTTTATTGGCATCGTTTTGTTCCTGCAAGGATGCAAGTCTGGGTCCAATGAAGCGGGTTCTACAGAAACAAAGGCAGACAGCACTTATCCTGAAAGGCAGATAGAAATTGTCGTTGGCTTCGGCGCTGGAGGTGGCAGTGATAATTTTGCGCGAGCCATAGCGAAAGAGCTTCAAGATATACTTGGTGTCAATATCAATGTGGTGAATATGCCGGGTGCCGCTGGCATTCCATCAGCAGATTATGTGGCCAGGAAGCCTGCGGACGGCTATACAATCTGGTCGATGACATCGAACCATCCGGTTAACATCGCTTCCGGAGCAGAGCCTAACGACATGAGCAAATTCATATCAATTGGCCGTGTTCAAAATGACACCATGACACTGCAGGTCAAAGCGGATGGGAAATTTAAGGATATCCAGGACCTCATCGACCAGGCGAAAGCAAGTCCAGGAAAAATCACTGTTGGCGGCACGGGTGCAAAGGGCTTTGATGAACTTGTGCTAAAGCAGTTTGAAGAAGCAACGGGAACAGATTTCAACTACGTTTCCTTCGATGGTGCAGGGGAAATGGCAGCAGCGCTTCTTGGGGGCCACATTGATGTCCTTGCTGAAGAGCCAGGCCCATCCATCGCGCAAATCGAAGATGGTTCCATCAAAATGCTGGTGGCATTCACCGATAAAAAAATGGAAGGGTTTGAAGATGTCCCAATTTCCAGCGATTTGGGAATTGATGTCCTGGATGGCCAGGGACGCGGTTTTATGGTTCGCCGCGATACACCGCCTGAAATTGTGGATGCCCTTGAGAAAGCATTGGAGGAAGCAAAGGATCGTCCCGACTATAAGGAATATGAAAAGGCAAGTTATTTACACTTGCGTGACGGGTGGCTGAACTCCAAAGACTATGATGCTGAGCTGGAGGAGCTGATTAAAACATATAAAGGAATTCTGGAAGGTAATTAAGTTGCTGGAAAGGCAGGTTTCCTGCCTTTCCAGTCTTTAAGCATAGAACAGTTTAAGAGGGAGGCTCGGCATGTTATTGGATCGTACGATATCGATAATCCTGATTTTGTTTTCTTCCATCTTTTTTGTTTTGTCTCTGCAGATTGAAAATCGCACTGGTGATTTAATTGCTCCGGGCTCATGGCCGGCAGGATTGCTATTGGTTATCCTCGTTTTATCAGTGGTCATGCTGAAACGGACATTCGGCAAACAGAAAGGAAGAATTGAAAAAACTTCGAGCGAAAAAGCCGAGGATCTCGCAAACGATGAAGAGAAGCTCGTGTATCCCGCTAAGTTCTTTTATTTATTTGGGGCCCTCGTTGTTTATACCTTCCTTCTTGATTATGTAGGATTCATTCTGGATACGGTTCTCTTTATTTTCGTTCTCGCTCTTGTTTTTGGAATGAAAAAGTGGACACACAGCCTGCTGACTGGTATTTTGGCCACGGCCGGGGCTGTTGTGCTGTTTCCGCTCCTCCTTAACACACCATTTCCGAGGGGAACAGGCATTTTTTCAACATTTAGCCTGCTATTCTATTAAACACATCTAATCATTCCATACACGAGGTGAGACAAATGGTTGAAGGCTTGATTGGCGGTTTTGGAAATTTGCTCATTCCTGCAAATTTCCTCATATTGATTGGCGGTATCCTGCTTGGCTTTTTKGGTGGAGGAATTCCGGGCATAAGCGGAACAATGCTGGTAATTGTGTTATTGCCGGTAAGTTATGCCATGGATCCTACCGCAGCCTTTCTATTACTAACATCAATTTACGCAACAAGTGTATTTTCCGGATCGATAAGCGCCATTTTATTTCGGACACCGGGAACACCGGAAGCGGTGGCTACAGTTTTTGACGGCTATCCAATGGCACAGAAAGGCGAAGGCGGAAAAGCACTTGGGGTTTCCATCTTCAGTTCGGCTACTGGAGGGGTAATTGGCACAATTGTCCTTATCTTTCTAACTCCGCTCCTGGCTACATTCGCATTGAGCTTTTCCGCACCGGAATATTTTGCTCTCGCCTTGATGGGCTTAACGGTTGTTGCCTCCTTAAGTGCTGGGAATCTTGTAAAAGGATTTATTGGTGTATCATTCGGTCTGTTCATTGCCACAATCGGCCTCGATTCCATGACTGGAACGCCGAGGTTCACCTTCGGTTCGGGAAACCTCATGTCGGGGATTGATTTCATTCCCGTTCTGATTGGATTGTTTGCCATTTCTGAGGTCCTCCGCCAAGTTCAGAAGAAACCCAGAAAAACGTCAAAGCAAAAAGTCAAGACCGAGCTGCCCGATTTTAAATTAATGAAGAGAATATCCAACGTAATCGGCCGTTCTTCCTTACTGGGAATCTTTATTGGGATTCTTCCAGGGATTGGGGCTACGACCGCGGCGATGTTAAGCTATAGCGAAGCTGCACGCTGGTCAAAGAAAAGAGAGGAGTTCGGCACGGGAATTCCCGAAGGAGTTGCGGCTCCAGAGTCAGCTAATAATGCGGCTGCAATGGGGGCCATGGTTCCATTGCTGTCACTGGGGATTCCCGGGAGCGCAACAACAGCGATTCTGCTTGGTGCCTTTATTTTACATGGCATCCAGCCTGGCCCGTTAATGTTCACGACTCAGGCTTCTTTGGTTTATACCATTCTTATGGGCCTTCTTGTAGCCAATTTGCTCATTCTTGTGATCGCCAAACCGTTCATCTCTGTATTTTCAAAAATTTTGCGAGTGCCATATACAATCATAGGGCCATTAATTGTCCTGTTTTGCATTATCGGAACATTTGCGGTCAGAAATTCAATATTTGATGTTGGTGTCATGCTTTTGTTTGGATTGATAGGCTACTTTCTTGAAAGTGCCAAGTTCCCGCTTGCACCAATCGTCCTTGKGGTAGTTCTGGGCCCAATTGCAGAGGACCAGTTCAGAAGGGCCATGTCAATGGCCAACAATGATTGGACCATTTTCTTTACGCGCCCAATAAGCCTTGTTTTCATTCTGCTGGCCATCATAAGTATTGCTTATCCACTTGTAAGCAGATGGGTTAAAAACAGGAGAATGAAGCTTAGAGGAGAAGATAAAACAATTGCATCCTGATAGAGGAGTTGAATAGGTTGATTTATGAGCTGGAAGGAATGAAGCCCAGAATCCACGATTCTGTTTATCTGGCACCTGGGACCCATGTAATTGGAAATGTCAGCTTGGAAGAGAATGTCAGCATCTGGTTTCACTCTGTTTTACGAGGCGACAATGATTGCATTACCATTGGCAGAGGCAGTAATGTCCAGGAGGGATCGATTATCCATGTTGATGAAGGGTATCCTGTTTCGATCGGGAAAAATGTGACCATCGGCCACAACTGCCTGATCCATGGCTGTACAATTGAAGACGGAGCTTTGATTGGAATGGGGGCTATCATTTTAAACGGCGCACATATCAAAAGAGGTGCGGTTGTCGCAGCCGGGGCAGTAGTAGGGGAAAATAAAGTGATAGAAGAAGGCATGATGGCTGCAGGAGTTCCTGCCAAGCCTATAAAACCAGTCGGCAAAGAACTTCAGAACCGATTGCTCGAAGGTGCAGTTCATTATCAGGAGAACGGAAAACGGTTCCTTAAAGCGGGCATTTCTTCACAGGATACTAGCAACATTGACAAGACATTCCGATAAAAACGCCTGGAATTATAAAAAGGGTGGTGCATAAAGCCGAAATTTCGTCAGCTTTAAGCAGCAGCCTTTTTATATATTCAAAAATAAATTATACTGAAAATAAAGATTATTTAATTTAACTGGAGAGGATAAAATGAACCTGACCAACAACGACACCATTATTTCCCTTAAGAACATCGTTTGGCACCGCAGCGGCAAGGAAATATTGAAAAATGTTTCCTGGACAGTGGAAAAAGGAGAACATTGGGCTTTATTAGGGCTGAATGGGTCCGGAAAGACGTCTATTCTAAAAATGATTACCGGCTACCAGTGGCCCAATGGCGGGGAAGTTTCCGTGCTTGGAAATGTTTTCGGAAAAACCAATATTCCCGAACTCCGCAAATCAATTGGCTGGGTTAGTTCTTCTCTTGATGACCAGTATCAATCACGTCCTGGCGATACAGCCTTTGAGGTAGTTCTCAGCGGCAAATTCGCTTCAATCGGCTTATATGAAGATATAACCGAAAAAGATGCGGACAAGGCCAGGGAATTGATGCGGCAGTTCAGGATCAGCCATCTGGCGGACCAGTTAATTATCTCCCTCTCCCAGGGAGAAAGAAGGAGGGCGATGATTGCCAGGGCCCTGATGTCTTCGCCGCGGCTCCTCATTTTGGACGAGCCCTGTAACGGGCTTGATATCTATTCAAAGGAAGAATTGCTGGGGACGATTGAGGAGATGGTGGGCAAGCCTGGCGGACCGACGCTATTGTATGTAACCCATCATATAGAGGAAATAGTCCCTTCGGTCTCACACGCCTTATTAATTGAATCAGGAGAAGTAGTGGCAGAGGGAGAAAAAGCATCCACATTGACAGAATCCCTTCTGGAACGAACTTTTAAAGTTCCAATTTCGGTTGATTGGGAGAATGGCCGGCCATGGGTCAGGATAAAAGCATTTGCGGGGAAAAAGTAGAAATTGAAAAAAGCCTTGCCAACCACGAAGTGGTTCGCAAGGCTTTTGTTAAACCGGAGTGTCTTTTAGCGGTTTCCGCCGAATAGGTCGAACAAACCGCCGACTCCGCCTTCCCCTTTGGATTGCCCGCCTGCCTGTGGCGCTGCAGCAAACACTCTGCTGGCCAGCCGGCTGAAAGGCAATGATTGGACCCATACCGTTCCTGGGCCTCTCAAAGTGGCGAAAAATAGACCTTCCCCGCCAAACAATGCTGTTTTTATGCCTTTAACCATTTCAATGTTGTAATCGACTTCCTGGGTCATCGCAACAAGACAGCCGGTATCCAACCGAATGACTTCACCAGGCTCCAGCCTTTTTTCGTATAATGTTCCGCCTGCATGGACAAAAGCCATACCGTCTCCCTCAAGCTTTTGCATGATGAATCCTTCACCGCCAAAAAATCCTGTGCCAATTCGACGCTGAAATTCTATCCCAACAGAAACGCCTTTGGCTGCAGCCAAAAAGGCATCTTTTTGGCATATGACCCTTCCCCCAAGCAGGCTTAAATCCATCGGAATGATTTTTCCCGGATATGGAGATGCAAAACTGACTCGTTTCTTTCCGCTCCGTTCATTTGTGAAGGTTGTCATAAACAGACTTTCCCCTGTCAGAACCCGCTTGCCTGCTCCAAGAAGCTTTCCGACAAGTCCGCTGTTCTGGTTGGATCCATCGCCAAAGACGGTTTCCATCCCGATGCCGTCATCCATCATCATCAGGCTGCCGGCCTCGGCAATGACGGTTTCGCCAGGGTCAAGCTCGACCTGGACAAACTGCATATCATCGCCAAACAATTCATAATCAATTTCATGGTTATTCATGGTATCAACTCCGCCCGGTTTTTTTTCTATCACTCTTATGTACGGAAAAGAATGGAAAAGGTTTCAGCTATGGTTGTCCAGGAGAAAATAAATAAAAAGAGCCAAGATGCCTGCCGCCCGTTGTTCTCCATGATTAATGACTTTGCTTCCTAGCCCTTTCGGTTTATCGACCTTAATATCTGTGTTCGCATACTGCCCTGGACGATATCTTTCAAGAAAAAGTCGCCAATCAGTTTGATATATTCCTCATCATCAAACATCTTTTTGTCCTGAAATTCCATTTCGGCCAATCCATCGTAAGCAGACAGCAGAGCATAGGTATGGTCCTGTCCACTGACAGGTGAAAGTATTTCCACTGTATGGTCATATTGTTCATTGCGGAATTTTTGCAGTTTGCCCAAGTTCTCCAGAGCTTCTTTAAAGCTATCCTGTTTAATTTCAAATGTTTGATATACATAGATTGTCATAACAGCACTCCTCAAAGTAATGAACCCATTGTTTACCAATAGAATGGTCATTTCAATCCTGATTTATTCCTAGCCAATGACGGGGGTCAGGCACCCTTTAGCTTGCTAAAGGGTGCCTGACCCCCGTCATTACTTTAATAGAAAATGATAAGAAGAAGGATCAATCCAACCAGGCTGGCTGCAGAGGGAACGAAGAACAATGTTTTGCTGCCGCCTTTCACATGGGCTTTTATTCCCATTTTCAGAAAGACAATAAACAACAGCAAAGCGAGGACAATCAGGATTTCTATCATGAAGGGTTCCTCCTTTTAAAATTTTGCTATTAGCAGAATGGCATGATAGAAGCACATTTTCCAAAAAGATAGTCGCAAGCCTTTCCTGCTTGTACCACTGCTGAATATGATGCAGTGTAAGAAGAATTGATAGAGAAAAGGAGGGGAAATAAATGGGTAACTACAGAGACCGTGTTGCTGGCGCTTCAGATGTTTATTATCCGAAGCGTTCAAATGTAGCTGGGGCAAGTCACCGCAGGAGAAAGGACAACGACGTGGCTGGAATCTTCGATGAAAATTTTAGAGTTCCAGTGAAAGCCTTTATTGAAAGTGATGATTTCTGCCGTGCTGTTCGACGCTGCTTGATCAGAGACCTTGTCGCAGCTGAGCGTGACGACAGGGATGAAGACGAGCGTAAGTGCTGCCACTGATAGTAAAGCCATTCCGCAGCCTGATGATTAGCCTCCACAAATTTCCCGGGAGACAGTAAAACTGTCTGCCGGTTTTTTTATACTATAAAGAAATTTGAATTGTCGGAGCCGACTAAGGTGCTCTCACTTTTTCTAATATATGTTCCTTATGCGTCGGGTATGAAAAATTCTGACACAATGCGTTGAACATTATGTGAATTATTCACAAGGTTATTGAAGGAGAAACAAAGTCATCATACGCTTAAGCTGTCAGAAGAGAAAATGGAGGGCAAGGATATGGAACTGAAGAGAAGGACTTTGCTCAAAGCGGCTGCGGTATCAGCCGCAATGGCTGCTGCAGGGTGCAGCCAGAAAGAAGGAAAGCCGGCCGTTGCCAGAAAGGCATCAGAAGTAGAACCTGAAGAATGGAAACCATCCGTATGCCGTTTTTGCGGTACGGGGTGCGGCATATTGGTAGGAATCAGGGATGGAAAGGTAATAGCCACCAAGGGGGACCCCGACAACCGTTCGAATCTGGGATTAACTTGTATTAAAGGGTATTATGCCGGAAAGATCCTATTTGGCAAAGATAGAATTACGAAGCCAATGATTCGGGATGGTAAAACAAAAAAAGGAACGATGGAAGGATTCAGGGAAGCAACATGGGAGGAAGCGCTCGGTCTGGTCTCAGCGAAGCTGCGTGAGGCTGTGGACAGGGACCCGAATTCGATCGCATTCTGGGGATCGGGCCAGCAGACCATTGTTGAGGGCTATGCAGCAGTAAAGCTGTGGAAAGCCGGACTGCTCAACAATAATATTGACCCGAATGCGCGTCTTTGCATGGCAAGTGCCGTCACTGGGTTCATGAGTACGTTCCAGTCGGACGAGCCTATGGGAGCATACCGCGACCTCGATGAAACAGATGTATTTATCACATGGGGGGCAAATATTGCGGAAATGCATCCTGTCCTTTACTCGAGGCTGACAGCACGCAAGCTTAGCACGCCGGGGGTCAAACATTATGATTTGACGACAAGAAGGTCGCGCACCTCGGAGTCTGCGGATACCACGATGGTATTCCGGCCGCAGACTGACCTTGCCATAGCCAATTCGATTGCCAACTATCTTGTTCAAAATGAAAAATACGATAAGAAGTTTGTGGAAGAGCATCTACAATTCAAGGCAGGAACGGAAAATCTCGGCCATGCGCTGGAGGACGGCTATGATCTTACGGAAGCAGGCCAGTCTGCAGACAAAACCTGGAGCATCTCTTTTGAAGAATATAAAGAACGATTAAGCGAGTATACCTTTGAGCATGTCTCTAAGCTTTCGGGAGTGCGTGCCGCCGATCTGGAAGCCCTCGCAAAGGAGTTTGCCGATCCAGGCAAAAAAATTGTTTCCTTATGGACAATGGGAATGAATCAGCATACACGCGGCACATGGATGAATAATCTCGTCTATAACCTGCATCTGTTGACAGGAAAGATATCCAAGCCCGGCAATGGTCCATTTTCATTGACGGGGCAGCCTAGCGCATGCGGAACCGCGAGGGAAGTAGGCGTATTTTCACATCGCCTTCCAGCCGATATGGTCGTTTCGAATTCGGAACACCGCCGGTTTGCCGAGATGGTTTGGAATTTGCCAAAAGGATATCTGGATCCAATTGAGAAACCTGGTTTCCATAGTGTAAAAATGTTTAGGGAACTGGGAAATGGGAATGTGAAATTTCTTTGGAGCATGTCGAACAACTGGGGCCAGAGCATGCCGAAGCTTAACCGTTTCCGGGGGCACGACCCTGACGGCAAAGGAGTGCTGGACGCTTTCATAGTGGTGTCGGAGGGGTATCCGACAAAGTCCGCCGAAATGGCGGATGTTGTTCTGCCGGCTGCGATGTGGATTGAACGCGAAGGCCAGTTTGGCAATGCGGAAAGAAGGACCAATATATTTTCCAAACTGGTCGAACCCCCTGGAGAGGCCAAACATGATTTGTGGGTTCTCATCCAGGTAGCCAAACGAGTGCTGGAGGGAAGAAGCATTGATGGAAGGCCAGCGTTCGATGTCTTGTTCGGAAATGTCTGGGACGCCCAACGGAATGACGTAGTTGAGGATCAGCGGGTTTTAAACAAAACTATGTTTGAGGAATATCGTTATTTTACCAATCCTCATGAACACCCAGACAAAGCTGTTCACGAACTGGGAAACAAATTGAAATTAAAAGCCAAACAGCTTGCTCCGTATGATGAATATGTAAAACAGGGCCTTGCCTGGCCTGTACGGAATGTGGATGGCAAGTGGCTCGAAACCTCTTGGCGGTATGCGGATGGAAAGCAGGAAGAAGGATTTGACGAGCACGGTATCAGGGAGTTTGGAGAGCGTGGGAAGTATCAGAACCTTGATTTTTACAAGTCGGCTGAACATCGTCCGTCCATCATCTTCCGTCCATTTGAGGATGCTCCCGAAATACCGGACGAAGATTTCCCTTTCTGGCTTTGTACCGGCAGGGTTCTGGAGCATTGGCATACTGGAACGATGACAAGGAGAGTGCCTGAGCTGCACCGGGCTGCACCGGAAGCATTTTGTGAAATAAACCCCGAGGATGCAGAAAACCTTGGCATTAAGCGCGGCGATATGCTCAGAATTGTTTCGAGAAGAGGCGAAGTCCTTATAAAAGCGGAGACAAAAGGAACAGGACAACCACCAAAAGGACTTGTTTATGTGCCGTTTTTTGCAGAAGAAACGCTCATTAATCTCGTAACCCTTGATGCATACTGTCCGATTTCCAAACAGCCTGATTTCAAAAAATGCGCGGTCAAAATTTTAAAGGCCTAGGAAGGGGGAGGAAACATGGAAAGAAAAAAATGGCTTTTAGTCGGAATCTTTCTTATAACCTTCACAACTGTTGTGATAATTACGGTAAGGTTAGACGGTCAAGTTCCGGCTTCGAAAACCGGGAAACCCATCCTGGTTCAGCTTGAGGAAAAGGGGCGTCCTGATGCAGCGACCATGGGATTAGTCGGAGTACCGCCAACCCAGCCGGCGGACCACATCGAGCGCTGGGTGCCGGAATTGCGTCATCAGGGCTGTATGACTTGTCATGGAAGCGCTGCTTCTCCTGCCCCAACTCCTCCGGATGACCATTATTATGAAAAAAACCAGGACGGGCCTGTATTCCGGGATAACTGCATCCAATGCCATGCGACCCAGAATGACAAGAAAACAGCATTTAACAGGGAATGAGAACGGAGGTACATTCATGGTCATATCAAGCCTTTACGTAGAAACTGTTCCAGGAAGGGCGGCAAATGCAGCAAAGGTACTCGAAAGGATGAAAGGCGTCGAAGTACACCATATCGAACAAGATTATAAAATCGTACTGACTCTTGAGGCGGATACCGTTGACGAAAGCTACCAGGTCTCCAATCTCTTCAAAGGAATTGACAATGTGGTCCTTGTCTGCCTTGTGTATCATTATTTTGGGGAGGACGAGGCCCTAGAGGACTTGCAAGAAGCATGAGCGAAAACTTGAACCGCCGTCAATTTTTAAAGGAAAACTGGGAGGTTTCCATTGGCTTTCTTGGCAGCTTTTTAACTCAGGCAGAAGAAAAGCCTTCTTTTTTCAGGCCGCCAGGTGCGTCGGGAGAGTTTGCCTTCCTTTCCTCATGCACTCGCTGCGGCCGGTGCAAGGAAGCCTGCGAGGAAGGCGCCATATCATTGTTTACCGCTGGAGCTGGTGCCCAGCTGGCCTTTACGCCATTTTTAGACCCTAACTTGACACCTTGTACAATGTGCGGAAAGTGCGCCGAAGCATGTGGAGCCGGAGTGTTAAATCCCACAGGCAGGCTGCAGATTGGCAAAGCAAGAATCATCCCTGATTTCTGCCTTGCCTTTCAAAAAATCAGCTGCGACTATTGCCTGCGGGCATGCCCGGAAAAGGCATTGACCCTGAACAACGGATCACCTGAGGTAAATTGCCGTTGTACAGGATGCGGGCTTTGCACTGCGAGCTGCATTTCCGATTACAAAGGAATTTGGGTGGATTTACCGTCTTGAGCAAAATACTAATGGAAAAGAAAGAATCGCCAATTTGACAAAATTTCACAATTATGTTAGATTTATTGTAGCCTATTGTGATAGTCGCAAATACTAGAGTATCGGCAATTGGCCAATTTTAACAGTGCTAGTTCTAGCCAATCTAGGAGGATTTTTTTCATGAAAAACGGTAAGGTTAAATGGTTCAACGCGGAAAAAGGTTTCGGGTTCATTGAAGGTGAAGATGGAAACGATGTTTTCGTCCATTTCTCTGCCATCCAATCAGAAGGCTTTAAGTCTTTGGAAGAAGGACAGGAAGTTTCCTTTGAAGTTGTTGAAGGAGCTCGTGGGCCACAGGCTTCCAACGTAGTCAAACTATAAAAAAATGATTCAGCCCAGCCGCTATTGAGCTGGGCTTTTTATATGTTCAGCGGGAGAGGATATTCTGATTGTTTCCTGATTTTGAGGAAGGCCGAACCTAATGTTTGTTTGATATAATAATAGGAAAAGAACAGGTACATATTTGCCGGAGGGGGAAACCATGAAATTTATACATACAGGAGACTGGCATCTTGGAAAGCTGGTGCATGGCATTTATATGACGGAGGAGCAGCGGATCATCCTCGATCAATTTATAGACCTGGTTGCGGAGGAACAGCCGGATGCCGTTATCATAGCAGGTGACCTTTATGACCGGTCAGTACCGCCAATAGATGCGGTCGAGCTGTTGGATGAAGTTTTATTCAAAATCAATGTTGAGCTTAATACGCCAATAGTGGCGATAGGGGGCAACCATGATAGTGCGGAGCGGCTGTCATTTGGAAGCTCGTGGTACCGCCACAGCCATTTTTACCTAAACGGTAAACTCGAAAGAGAATCCCGTCCAATTGAAATAAACGGTGTCCATTTCCATCTTGTTCCTTATGCAGAACCGGGATTTGTCCGCCATATGCTTGACGATTCCTCCATCCATACGCATCAGGATGCCATGAAAACAGTGATTGGCAGAATAGAAGAGAGCATGGATCAAAATGTGCCGAATGTTATGGTTGGACATGCCTTTGTTTTGGGAGGGGAAACATGCGAATCTGAAAGGACACTGTCCGTTGGCGGTTCCGGCTGCGTAGGTTCAGAGCTGTTTGCTCCCTTCTCCTATACGGCTTTGGGCCATCTGCATAGCCCTGATGCCATCCGCCACGATAAAATCAAATACTCAGGCTCCTTGATGAAGTATTCCTTTTCGGAAGCCAATCAGCGAAAAGCCGTTTCGATTATCGAGATGCAGGATTCCGGGGACTTTGAAATCAGGCAGCGCACGCTAAAGCCGAGGCAGGATATGAGGGAAGTGGAAGGTTATCTGGAGCAGCTTTTGGACCCGCAATTTTATACTAAACAAAAAACGGATGATTTCCTGAAAGTGACACTATTGGATGAAGGGGCACTGATCGATCCGATTGGGAAACTGAGGCAGGTGTATCCCAATGTCCTTCATCTTGATAGAAAGATAGAATCAATCGACCAGAAAAACCTTCGCCAGTTTTCATCTTATAAGGAAGAGAAGAAATCAGAGCTCGAACTGTTTGAGCAATTTTACCGCGAAATGACCACCGCCGACTTTTCCCAGGAAAAAAGGGAACTCATGGCTGGAATCATTGATAAGGTTCTTAGGGAGGAGGGCTGATATGAAACCGTTGAAATTAACGCTTCAGGCTTTTGGGCCATATGCTGGGACCGAGACGATTGATTTTTCCATTCTTGGAAATCGTACGATGTTTGTGGTTTCAGGAAAGACTGGTTCGGGAAAGACTACCATTTTTGATGGTATTTCCTATGCGATTTATGGAAAGGCAAGCGGCGAGGACCGGAGTGGTTCCGACTTGCGCAGCCAATTCGCCAGAGAAGACCTTCCTACAGAAGTAAGCCTGGAATTCGCTCTACGCCAAAAAACGTACAAAATTACCAGGTCGCCGCAGCAGGAAAAGAAAAAGGAAAGAGGCGACGGTTTTACAACAGTTGGGGCAAAGGCGGAATTGTACCTATTTGGGCCTGATGGCGAGCCGCGGCTATTGGCAGCGAATGTACGGGATGTGGATGAGAAAATCAGGGAAATCATGATTATTGACAGCAACCAGTTCCGGCAAATCMTCATGATTCCCCAAGGGGAGTTCCGGAAACTGCTGACCTCGGACAGCAAGGATAAAGAAGTGATCCTTCAGCACTTGTTTCACACAGAGATTTATAAAAGGATTGAAGACAAGCTCAAGGAAGAGTCCGCTGAACTGCAAAAGCATTTGAAATCCCGCATGGATGAACGCAATGCTATCCTGCAAAAAGCCCATGTATTTGAACGGGATGAACTTAAGGGTTTTTTGGAAAGCGGCAGTACCAATGATGTTTTAATGATTCCACTTATTATAGAAGAAATTGCCGCAATGGAAACCAGGCTTTCAGTATTGATGAACGAACGTGCCAGGAAACAGGACGAACGGGACAAGCTGCAGCAAAAACTGTTCGAAGCAGAGGCTCTCCTCACCCAGATCAAGGGAAAGGAGAAGCTTCAGGCCAGAAAAGCGGAGCTCGAGAGCCAAGAAAAGCTGTATGAAGCAAGGGAGAAAGAAAGCGCAGAGGCCAAAAAGGCAGCCCTTCTTGAGAGCCAGGAAGAAATCTGCCATAGACTTAAGCAGGATATGGACCGGCTGGATGATTTGCTCAGAAATCTATCGGAGAAAATCAATCTTCTAACTGAGGAATTCGCACAGTGCGAAGCAGAGCTTGAAAAACAGTTGAGCAGGGAGCCTGAAAGAAAGCAGGCTGCCGAAGAGGTCAGCCGACTTGAGCATATCAAGGACGATGTGCTCGCTTATGCCGGGCTGAAACAGGAATCGGAAAAGCTGGCAGTGGCAATGGAAGCTCTCCGGAAAGAAAAAGAACAAAATGACCTTGCAGAAGTGAACGCGGATAGCGAGCTAAGGAAGCTGCAGACCGAAAAAGAAGGACTGGAAACAGTGCAGATTGCCCTTCTTGAAGGTGAGAGGAAGCAGGAAAAGCTTGAGGTACAGCATGACCAGCTTAAGAAGTTTGAAACCATGCTCGAAAGGATTGAACGCGGGCGCCGTGAAGTGAAAAAACGCCAGGATGCCCTTTCCAAATCGGAAGCAAGATTTTTGGATGCCAAAGAGCTTGTTCAAAAGCTGGAGCAAACATGGCTCCATTCCCAGGCAGCCATACTCGCAGGCACACTTGAGCATGGAGAGGCATGCCCCGTATGCGGATCTCACAGCCATCCAAGCCCGGCAAACGGCCGGGAAGGGTTTCTTCCGTCACAGGAGGATTTAAAAACTGCCAGGGAACAGGCTGCACAGCTGGAGGAAGAAAGGGCGAAGACGGATAAAATCTTCATTGAAGGGGAAACAGCGTTAAGGACTATCATGGACAACGCCGAAGAGCTTGAGGCCCAACTTCAAAAGAGCAGACCCGGATTTTCCGCGGAAGTCCTGCCAGATCACCTTGCTGGTTTGGAGGCGGAGCAGGCCAGACTGATTTTGGAGCAGCGCGAGCACAAGAAAAGGGCGAAGAGAGCCGCTGCGATAAAAGAAGAGATTCACAAATTGAAGAAGGTCAAAACGGTGCTTCAAGAGAACAAGAAGAAGTTTGAGGACCGGATTCAGAAACTGACCATTGAATACACGCAAAAACGGACCATGGTTGACAGGATGACAGAAAGCATACCGGAGAACCTCAGGTCCAGGCAGGCTTTTGAGGAGCAGCATGCCTTAAGGATCAATCGGAAGGAAGAACTATTGCGCCAGCTGGAATTTGCCCAGAAACAGCACCAGGCTGCAAAAGAAAAATTGGGACAGGAAAAGACGCGGTTGGAGGTAGCTGAAAAAAATCGCGCCGAAAAGTCGGATGAGCTGTTAAAAGAACGTGAACGTTTTAAATCGTCGATGATGAAGCAAGGGTTTGAAACCTATTCTCAGTATCATCAGGCAAAAAGGCCGGAAGGGAAAATAGCGGAACTGGAGAAAGCTGTCCGCTTATACAGAGAGGAACTAAGGTCGGTTTCGGACCGCCTTGAAGAGTTGTCTAAAGCATTAAAAGATGTGCAAAAACCCGACGTTGATAGTCTAAAGCAGGCATTGCAGGCACTTGAAGACGATTTGCAAAAGGACCAGGAAGAGTACCAGCAGCTTTTTATCATGAAAAGGGACAATGAGCTGGTCGTTTCCAGCGTTGAGGCCATTAATTCAAGCATTAAGGACCTGGAGAAACGCTATGAGCTTATTGGGCATCTCCATGAGATGTCCAAGGGACAGAACAGATTCCGGCTTACATTTGAACGCTATGTCCTTGCTGCCTTCCTGGATGATATTTTAGCAGAAGCAAATGCGAGACTCGCAAAAATGACAAGCGGCCGATATCAGCTCCGGCGCAAAAAAGACCGTTCCAAGGGAAATGTGCAGAGCGGGCTGGAACTGCTTGTGTATGATCAGTACACCGGCCAGGAAAGGCATGTCAAGACCCTGTCTGGCGGGGAAAGCTTCAAGGCGGCATTATCCTTGGCACTTGGCCTCGCCGATGTGGTACAGAATCATTCCGGTGGAGTCTCCCTTGAGACAATGTTTATCGACGAAGGATTTGGCACTCTTGATCCGGAATCGCTTGATCAGGCAATCGAAACCTTGATTGACATCCAAAGCAGCGGGCGCCTTGTCGGAATCATTTCCCATGTTCCGGAACTGAAGGAGAGGATTGACGCCAGGCTTGAGGTTGTGGCGACCCAGACGGGAAGCCAGGCGGAATTCATTTTTTTAAACCGCTGAATGACTGGCGGGAGCTTGACTGACAGGACGAATGGAGGCTGATTCAATGACAAGGAAAAAGCTCGGAATCGATGCGGGAGGTTCGCTGATTAAAATCGTGATTGAAGAAGGCGGCCGCTGCCATTACAAATGGTATCCGATTGGGCAGCTGAACCAGGCCGCGGCCTGGATGGCTATCGCGGCTCAGGGTGCAAAAGTTTCCCTGACAGGTGGAAAGGCTCCTTTTATTCGTGAAAACTATTTCCCGGAGGCCGATATCGTCCCCGAATTCACCGCTGTATGTGCAGGTGCTGCATTTCTGCATAAGAAGTCAGGGGAGAAAGCGTTGAAAAAATACCTGATTGCCAATATTGGTACAGGCACCTCCTGGTATTTAGTTGATGGCCAACAGCATCAGCGCGTGCTTGGCAGCGGCTTGGGCGGTGGAACGTTCATGGGGCTGGCCAATTTGCTTGCGGGCCAAAAGGAATTTTCGGAGTATGTCMCCCTCGCGTCTTCAGGGAACAAGGGAAACGTGGATCTGCTGGTGCAGGATATTTATGAAGAAGACCCGCCTATTGACGGAAGTTTAACAGCAAGCAATTTTGCCAAGGCGGCATTCAGCAAGGACCACTCAGACCGGGACAGGCTGGCAGCGGCAGCCAATATGCTAGCTGAGAACCTTGTCCTCCTCACCAAGCAGACTGCGACGCTCCATCAGACGGATGATATTGTCTATATAGGAAGCACCCTAACCGGCAATCTGCCGTTACAGGCAGGATTAGAACAGTATTCCAGCATGCTTGGCCTTCATCCGTACACTCTCCTGAACGGGGAGTACAGCGGTGCCCTTGGGGCAATTCTGTCCACATAATGAACCTTGTACTTTAGAGGGTATTCAAGGTACAGTAGTACTCGAAGAGATAAAGAAGAGGGTGTCGATTTTGAGCAAAAGGTATTTTACGATTGGGATGGCAGGTCATATCGACCATGGAAAGACTTCGCTTACGAAAGCGTTGACGAATGTTGATACAGACCGGCTAAAGGAAGAAAAAGAGAGGCAGATTTCGATAGAATTGGGATTTGCTCCATTATATGAGGATGAAGAAATTCAGGTATCGGTCATAGATGTTCCAGGTCACGAACGATTCATCCGCCAAATGATTGCCGGAGTTGCCGGGATTGACCTGGTCGTTCTGGTCGTTGCCGCAGATGAGGGTGTCATGCCTCAGACAAGAGAGCACCTGGATATCCTGGGATTCCTCGGCATTCAGGCAGGAATTATCGCCATAACCAAGATTGACCGTGTTGAGGAGGAGTTTATCGATCTTGTGAAGGATGATATCCTTGGTGAACTAGAGGGAACAGTGTTCGAAGATTCTCCGTTTATGATGGTCGATTCCCTTTCCAGTAAAGGGATCGGAGAGTTGAAGAGTTTGATCATTGAAAAGCTGAAGCAGCAGGAATTCCGTGATTCCCGCGGAGCCTTCCGACTGCCGGTCGACCAGGTATTTACGGTTAAGGGACAGGGAACTGTGGTCAKGGGAACCGTTTATGAAGGGAAAGTCGAAGAAGGCCAGTTCCTTAAAGTCATGCCGAAGGGGATCGACGTCAGAGCCAGGCAGCTGCAGGTTCATCACCAGCCCTCTCAAGCAGCATTTGCCGGACAGAGGGCAGCAATCAACCTTTCCGGGGTTTCAAGGGAGGATATTGAACGGGGCGATGTCCTTGTATCTTCAGAGCATTTTATCGTAACAAGGACAATAGATGTTGCCATCCGCGTAGTCGAGGACCTTGAACACCTTGTCAAACAAAGGACACCGATCAAATGCCATATAGGTACAGCAGAAGTCATGGGCCGAATCGTCTTTTTTGACCGCAATGACGTAAAGGAAGACAGTGGCGAAATTCTTTGTCAGCTGCGGCTGGATGAGGAGATTGTCACAAAACGCGGCGACCGGTTCATCATCCGCAGGCCCAGCCCGCAAGAGACGATTGGCGGCGGCTGGGTAATCGACCCAAGGGGAAACAAATATCGATTCGGCGAAAAAACGATAGCCGAGCTTGAGAAAAAGAAGGCGGGAACTCCTTCGGAACGGGTGGCCGCTGCTCTATACGAGGCGAAAAGCCTGACTCTGGCAGAACTGATCAAAAGGACGGCCCTGGACGAAGGAACGCTGATTTCGACCCTACAGTCCGATGAGTTTTTGCACTTCAGCGCAAAAGAGTATACATTACGGAAGCTGGCGGAGGCAATCGAAGATGATATCACAGATCGTCTAGAGGAATATCACCGTTTGCATCCCTTGAGGGAGGGGTTAAACAAAGCGGAACTCATTCAGGGGCTGCAGAAATCCTTCCCAAGGAATCTGGTCGATTTTGTGATAGAAAATGGGATAAAGAATAAGGTATTCAGCAGAAGAGAACAGTATGTCAAAACTTCCGGCTTTACGCCGCATGTCCCTAAAAATTGGGAGAAGCGAACGGAAAATTTAATTGCCGAGTTAAAGAAAGATGGCTTGAAGGTCCGTTATTTGGATGACTATATCAAAAGTGCCGGAATTCCCGACAGCCTTTCGGGTGAATTGAAAAGATTCCTTGAAGAACAGGGAATCATCATGCCGCTTGATAATCAATACTATTGGCATAAGGTGAATTTTGATGATGCTGTTTCCAAGCTTCAGGAATATACAGCGGCTGAATTCGAAGTTGGCGATGCGAAAGAGGCGGTCGACCTGTCAAGGAAATACATGATTCCATTTTTGGAAAAGCTGGATTCGCTTGGGCTTACAAAACGTGTAGAAAATAAACGGATTTGGCGTAAATAAAGGAACAGCGGACACAATCGTCCGCTGTTTTTATGGGAAAAAAGAGGGGGAATATATTGAAACTTATTAATATCAGGAAGACAGTAAAAAAGCCTCCAGTTAGGCGGAGGCTCTCGGGTTTTAATGCTTTTCTGCGTAACTGGCAAACACTTCCTGCTTGTTGTCGCAAAATTTTATATTGACATCCGTTTCATTAAAAAACCAGGTATCATTTGATTCAACATAAAAGGTTATACCATTGATTTCCTGTTTGGTTGCTGCTATGTTCGGGTTCTCCAATGAGAAAGCGAGGCTGTAGCCTTTATTCTTTTCACCGAAACCGGCATATTGAGGGTAAAGACGGATGAAAAACGGTTTTTCGGTCTGGAACTCTGCTTCAAACCATTTGTATGCATTTTGATCGATTGTAATCATATTGTTTGCACCATCCTTTCGTTAATTTTATTGTAATCTGCCATTGTCATTAGTCGCTGTGCTTCTTATCACAGCAAAAGGAGCTGTCACCAAAGCGTCAAATTTCCTTTATCTTTAAAGGCTTGAAATGGACGGTAAACCTTTGTCAGGGCCGAATGGCTTCCTTTTTTCGCATGGCTTCTGGTATATAGACGCAGAATGGCTCACTCTCCATATAATCTCCTGTAACGGCATATGTTCTGGAGCGCGATCCGCCGCATACATGTCGGAATTCGCAAATTCCGCATTTGCCTTTGTAGTGATCCGGCTGCCGAAGGTCCCTGAACACCTTTGCTTGACGATAGATGTCCGCAAGTGGCCTTTCGCGCACATTTCCGCCTACAATTGGCAATAGTCCGCTGGGCATGACATCTCCAATATGGGAGACAAAGGCAAATCCGTTTCCGTCATTCACTCCTTTTGGCGCACGCTTCAGGCCGTCGATAACCGATGCCATATCCTTCGTCAGCGTATCTTCATAGCGGATCTCGTTCTTATCCACTTTTTGTTCCCTGGCTTTTTGCTGGAAAACTACGCGGCGGTAATGCTGTGCAGCCGTGGTTTTGATATCGAATGGCGCTGTCTTGCTCAATTCATAAAGCCAGCGGAATACTTTTTCATGCTCAGCAGGAGTAAGGCAGTCCTCCATCTGTCCCCGGCCGGTTGGAACCAATAAAAAGATGTACCACATAACAGCTTTCATATCGGTCACAAGTTTAACCATCTCTTCAAGGTGGTCATAGTTATAACGGGAGATAACAGTATTGATTTGAAGCGGCATATTCAGTTGATTAAGATACTCGATTTTCTCCAGCGTGAGATCAAATGCCCCCGGAGTACCACGAAAATGATCATGAATGGCTGCATTTGGACCATCGATGCTGAATCCCCAGCGGGACAGCCCGACTTCTTTGGCTCTTGCCATTTTCTCGATCGTAACATTGGGCGTAGCACTAGGGGTCATTGAAACCCTCATCCCTTTCTTGACAGCATAATCGGCAAGCTCAAAGAGATCCTCACGCAGCATGCAATCCCCGCCAGTAAACACAAGCATAGGGTTTCCCATATCATAAATCTGGTCTATCAGGTCCAGTCCTTCTTCATGAGTCAACTCCCGGGGATCCGGCCTTACCTGGGCATCGGCACGGCAGTGTACACACTTAAGCTCGCAAGCCCTGGTCACTTCCCATATCACGATGTAGGGATTATGATTAAAATCAATTCCCCCTGGGTGCATTCCCTTTTTTTCGCCCATTCCTTGTTCAATTCCATGTCCATGCATCTTCATCACCAAACTTTTCATAATTTTACAGGCCAAAAACAGCCAGCGTTGAAAAGAGTTCATTCTTTTCATTCATAACCTCATTATAAATTTTATCCGTTCTTATACCGGGGAGGATTGTTACAATTACATGGAGGGAATGTTACAAAAAATCTAACAGAGCCAGGGATTTACTGACATCCTATCCTATATCCCACCTTAAAACTGGTTATAGAGGAAAGGGGAATGCTTTATAGCCAAAATATGTATTACAAAACATTAAGCTTTTATTTCAGGAATATTACATAGTCTTTCCACCTTATGAAAAAAAAGAGCCAAAACCCTATATATACCAAGGGTTTTGGCTCTTTTTACCTGGAATGCGAGAATATTGGGAGTGGAAAATCCTGGACAATCAACCATTTTTTATGTGTACAAAACAAGCAAGGGAAACTTTAGTATAATCTTGTGATTAAATTTAAGGGAGATGCAAAAATGAAAAAACAGCTAGTTACGATGGCAGCGACAGCAGGACTTTTGTTTACATCTTTAGGATCAGCGAGTGCCGCCGTGCATACTGTTAAATCTGGAGATACTTTATGGGGACTTTCAAACACGTATAATGTAACAGTAGATAACTTAAAGACTTGGAATCAATTATCTTCTTCAACCATTTTTGTCAACCAAAAACTTACAGTAGCTGCACCTCAGGAAAATGCACAGGCAAGCACAGCTTCTGCAAGCACTTCAAGTGCCACTTATGTTGTGAAGTCAGGCGATACTTTATGGGGAATTTCAAGAAACTACAGCATGTCGATCAGCCAGCTTAAAAGCTTGAATGGTCTATCATCCGACGTAATCCATCCCGGACAGACCTTGCGTGTATCAGGATCTGTTACCATTGCAGCAGCCCAGGCTTCTGCTCCATCATCCAGTACAAGCACTTACCGGGTAGTAAGCGGGGACACTCTTTCCGGAATTTCAGTTCGCCATAATGTATCGGTTTCACAATTAAAATCGCTTAACAACCTTACATCCGATCTGATTCTTGTTGGACAAGTTCTCAAGGTTTCCGGTACAGCAACAACAGCAACAGCCGCAGCATCTGCTCCAGCAACTGTGACAACTGTTTCCGCGACAAGCAGTTCGGCAAAAGTAAATGCTCTCGTAACAGAGGCTAAAAAGTATATTGGTGTTCCTTATGTATGGGGAGGAAGCACACCATCTGGTTTCGATTGCAGCGGCTATCTGCAATACGTATACAACAAGGTGGGCATTTCCATCCCGCGGACTGTTGCAACAATCTGGTCTGCAACCAAACCTGTTTCGGCTCCAAGAGTGGGCGACATTGTTTTCTTTGAGACATATACTTCCGGCCCATCGCATGCAGGGATTTATCTTGGCGACAACAAGTTCATCCATGCAGGATCTTCACGAGGC
The DNA here is from genome assembly GCF_001273925.1 of Bacillus sp. FJAT-27251. Classification (GTDB taxonomy): domain Bacteria; phylum Bacillota; class Bacilli; order Bacillales; family Cytobacillaceae; genus Mesobacillus_B. Next base: position 3,390,110 of record NZ_LIGG01000001.1, read on the forward strand.
GTTGAGATCAGCGATATGAATAATTCTTACTGGAAGCCTCGCTATCTTGGAAGCAGAACCACATTTTAATAGACTATAACCCAATCTGCTAACCTATAAACCTCCTTTTTGGAGGTTTTTTATTTTTTAAAAATGCACATTATATTTTTATCAGAAAAGTTGGAAAATAAAGGGGAATATGACGATAAGCGAGAATAGAAATAAAAGGGTGAAATATATAGAAGGAAAAGGGGAAAAGAAGTGAGAGAACACAATACAGACAGATTTTCAGTTTATATAATTGCCACAGCAATTATTATGTTTTTTGCTGCGCTGCCGGCAGGGATTTTTATTGTCAATCTCCTGCAGCAGACATTGTTCATCAGGGAAAGCCAGTTATTTTTTGAAACGCCGCGTTCTGCTTTTATGGCTTTTATAATTACTTTAATGATAGTTCCAATTGTGATGATTCTGCTCGTGTTCGTTAAATCCAGGACACATGGAAAAAAAAGCCGGATCCTGATGGCGGCAGTATCAATCATGACTTTAGCTGCATTTGCTGGAATGAGCTATTTATCCGTTACGAATTACTATTACATGGACCAAAACGGTTTTTATTATAATAAGCTTTGGAAATTGCAGGAGGAAAGGTATCCTTGGGAGAAGCTGACAACGATAGCGCAGATAAATACTTCGGATGGAGGCACTTTGAAAGCAGACAAGCTTATTTTTTCATTTGGGCAGGAGAAAGTTGAACTCGACATATCCCCCAAGCTATACAATGAGATGGAACCGGTAATCGAAAGCCTGAAAAGCCGCGGTGTTACGTTGGAAACGGTGGTCAAAGAGGAGCGAGACGAATAAGTTTAGAACGCATGATTCCTGGGAAGAATCTTCGTCAACTTGAATAATAAATGGTTTTTTACATACGATAAAAAAACCATAACATTTTGAAAGTCTGCTAAAAGTATGCTACATTTAGAATGTATGAGACTTTTGGCCCACCCAAGGAGCATGCAATATGATTCATGAAGACGAAAAACTTATTTTTATCAGGGAATTGGGACGATTGATTGAGGATTATCAACGCTGTAACGATATGCAATTTAAAGAGCAAATATATGAAGACATCATGCAATTGATTGAAGTTATTAATTAGCTGATGAAGGACAAGTTTTGGATGAGAATGAATCCGCACGCAAATTTGCGTGCGGATTTTTCCCGTCCATTAGCTCGAAGGTTCGGAAGGGTATGAAATCTCCTCAAGGGCCTGTCCGGCTTCATTGCTTGTCTGGTCAGTGACTGCCAGGTCTCCAAGTGAGACGATTCCCACCAGCTTACCATCCTCCACTATAGGAAGACGGCGTATTTGGACATCTGCCATTATATCCGCCGCTTCTTCAGCACTCATGTTTTTTGTCCCTCTAACAGGGTCATTTGTCATTACCTGGGAAATGGGGGCGTCGGCGGGCACTTGCTCGGCAATTCCTTTAAGGACCATATCCCTATCCGTGGCAAGGCCGACAAGCTGCTCTTCTTCACATATTGGCATAACACCCACCTCCAGTTCCCTCATTCTGGAGGCTACTTCATATAAGGGAGTATCAGGGGAACAAGATTCCACATTGGTTGTCATAACATCTGAAACTTTCATCTTTTTATTCCTCCTTTTTCGGTTTTTATCTGTATACCACTGCCGGCAAAAAGAAAACTGCTAGATTTTTGCAGGAAAATGCTAAAATAAAATCTGGGTGACGCTAAAACAGAAAAGGGGAAATGGCAGATGATTGATTTACGAAGCGATACGGTAACAAAACCAACGGAGGAAATGAGAAAAGCGATGTACAATGCTGAAGTTGGCGACGATGTATACGGTGAGGATGTAACGGTGAATTCCCTGGAAGAGTGTGCCGCCGATATCCTTGGCAAGGAAGCTGCACTTCTGGTAACAAGCGGGACACAGGGGAACCAAATTGCGGTCCTTACTCATTGCCGCCCTGCTCAAGAAGTTATCCTGGAGGCAGAGTCCCACATATTCTTCTATGAATCGGGGGCAGTGTCCGCGCTTGCTGGCGTCCAGACTAGAACCATCATGGGGAACCGGGGAGCAATGGATCCTGCTGCCGTAAGGGAAGCGATCCGGGGAGTGGATATCCACTATCCTGAAACGGGGTTAATCTGCATGGAGAATACCCATAACCGGGCGGGTGGAGCTGTTGTTCCCCTTGCTAATATGCGGGAAATATACATGGAGGCAAGTGCAGAAGGTGTGCCCGTACATATTGATGGGGCGAGGTTATTCAACGCAGCATCGGCAGCCGGTGTGGATATGAGAGAATATGCACAGTATGCCGATACTGTCCAGGTATGCCTGTCAAAAGGGCTCGGCGCCCCAATAGGGTCCATACTCGCCGGCAGCAAGGAATTCATACATGCTGCACGGAAATGGCGCAAACGCCTTGGGGGCGGCATGAGGCAGGCAGGAGTCATCGCAGCTCCTGGCCTGATAGCCCTAACGAAAATGAGAGAGCGGCTAGCAGAAGACCATCTTCATGCGGGGGAGCTGGCTCAAGGCATCGGAAACATAGAAGGATTAAGATTAGTGAACCAGGTTGATACAAACATCATTGTGGCAGATGTAAGCTCGCTGGGTATAACTTCGGCTGAGTTTGTCGACGTACTGAAAGGCGAGGGGATATTAGCGGGAGGTTTTGGGCCATCCTATGTCCGGTTCGTCACCCATTATGATGTCAAGGCAGCTCAAATTTCCGAAGCGGTTGGAAAAATTGGAATTGCTGCTGCGAAAATTAAGGGCAAAGTCATCGGTTAGGAGATTTAAAAATAACCACCTCCATTGATCAAGGCAAAGCTGATTGCCGCGGAGGTGGTTTTATTCAAGTTTGTTCCATTCTAATATCAAGTTTGTTCACATTAACCAGACAACCGGAATATTTATCGGTACATCGTCCACTTTCCAATATCCTGGAAGCCAAGTCTTTTATATATGCGGCCAGCTGCCGGATTGTCGTAGAATAAGCAAAGAATTTTTCCCTCGTCCAGCACCTCCCTGAACAGCTTCTGCATTACAGCGGTTGCCAGGCCTTTATGACGTTGTTCCTTATGTGTGCATACACCTACTATCATGGCTGAAACTGAGTTTTCGGCTGCAGTGGAGGCGCAGGCTGCGAGGTCTCCATCATATTCAAGGAAATAAGTCCTGCCTGTACCCGTTTCCAATGCCTGCCTTAGCATAAGACGGGCATTTTCATTAACTGCAAACTCATCAATTGTCTCCCGCAGGGCAATAATTCGGTCCACGTCCCTGATGCCGGCTTTTTGAACAGGCAGGGAGCTGGTACCCAATAAGTTTCCATTACGGCACTCAGCAAAATGAGTTTGCTGCTTTTTGCCCAGCTGGATGCCTTCCACTTTCTCAAATTGTTCGACGATTGTTGATTTCCCAGATAAAACAGGTTCTTTGGACAATAATTTTATGATTCCCGCAAATCCTTCTACATCAAAGTTTTCCTTGGCGTATGGAATGAAAGAATTGTGGTATCTCAACAGCACCGCCTTCAGCGCCTCATCCTCTGAAAACTCTCCCCAGAGCTCCTGAAATTCAGTGTCATAGCCAAATGCTTCGATATCGCCAATGATAAATAAGTTGATCGAAGGCTCTTCCGATAGGAACTCTGTAACTGCCTGGTGGTCCGCTTGCGTTAGTTTTCTAATCATCTTACTCTCCACCCTTTTTATTTTTGGAATGTTTTATTTATCTTAATTCATCCGTCTCTCCACAGACAATCCCATTTTTAAATTTTTCAAGCCTGATAGGAAAATAAGGGACTTATTTCCTGTGTTAATTCAGAATTTATAAAATTATTAAAAAATGAGTCTTTTTGACTGTTTAACTTTCATCAAAAGGTGATAGATTAAAAGAAAAGCGAAAGCGGCTTGATCAGGGGCGTCAGGCATAAGACGAGCCGGCAAGAAGGTCGTTTTTTGACCTTCTTGCCGGGTTGGCTAATGACCCAGCCCCTAGCCGCTGCAGCTGGACAAAAGAAAAGCGAAAGCGGCTTGATCAGGGGCGTTAGGCATAAGAAAAGCCGGCAAGAAGGTCGTTCCTTGACCTTCATGCCGGGTTGGCTAATGACCCAGCCCCTAGCCGCTGCAGCTGGACAAAAGAAAAGCGAAAGCGGCAAAAAGGCGGCAGAAAGAGGCAGGTGGACATATGCACTTTGGCGCTTTGATCAAACATCATCGCATTCAAAAGAAAATGACACAAAAAGAGTTGGCAAGCGGAATATGTTCCATTCCACATTTAAGCAAGATTGAAAACAACTCCAAGGAAGTGAATGAGGAAACACTAAAGCTATTGCTGCAAAAACTAGGGGTGCAGCCTGATGAAATGGCTGTACGGGAAGAAAAAATCGGCCATTTGATTGCGGAATTGAACGAGAAAATGACCTATTATCTCAAAGATGAGGCTAAGCAATGCATGGAGGAACTGAGGAAACTGGAAGATATCGCTGTGTTTTCTTCCTTTCTTTATCCCTTTGAATTGGTTAGACTCCGTTTCCTCATTTATGCCGGCAACCTTTGTGAGGCAAAGGAACAGCAGGAGATCCTTGAGAAGCAAACGAATAATTTTTCCCAACAACAGCTGGCTTTTTTTCAATACTTGAAATCTATCTACTTATTAAAAAAGGGCTTCTTTAAAAAGGGGGATAGCATCCTTGAAAGCCTGGCGGCCGAAAGAAACCATGGTCTGGATTCTGGAGAGCTTTATTATCATTTGGCCATGGCAAAAACTTCCCTCGAACAATCTGTCTATGCGATCCACTATGGAATTCTCGCCCTGCAAAGCTTTGCGGCGAATCATAATTTTATCAGGATCCTTCATGTACAAATGCTTCTTGGCATAAATTATACCCATGTTAGAAATTACAATGAAGCGATGAATTGCTTACAGCATGCAGTCCGCAATGCGGGACTTCTCAATGATCAGCCAATAAAAGCACAAATCTATCATAACCTGGGATACCTCCAGGAAAAGATGGGAAACCCTGAGCTAGCACTTTCATCTTTGCATAAAAGTCTCTCCCTGCAAGAAAAAGGATGTGAACATTATCTGATCACCCTATACACAGTTGGTGAAATACACTATTCTCAGCAAGATTACATAAGTGCAAAACGCTGTTTTTTGGAAGTGGCTTCAATTGCCAAAGTGTTGGCCAAACGAAAATATCAAATTTTGGCTACCTATTATTTGCTTGCCATTGAAACCCCCGAAAAGTCATTTAGCTATCTGGAAACAAAGGTAATTCCAGTGGTGGAAGAATGCCAAAGCCATATGGACGATTTGAAGAAATTTTATAAATTGCTATCCAACCATTATAAAAAAATGGGGAAAGTTGAAAAAGCGGTTATCTATTTGGAAAAAATCAGTTAAGGGGGTGAAAAGGGATGAAAATTATGATTATGATTGGATTATCTGCCGGGCTGCTGGCAATAGCGGCCGTGACAGGAAGTGACGCTGCAATTCTGCAGGCAGTATCAGACCTTATAACTAATGGAGGAGGCCATCCAATCCTGCCCCCAGTATAAAATGAATTGTCTTTCAGCGGGGGCTTGCTGCCAGTTAATCCGGAGAAAAATTTTTACATACCCCCATAAACGGGAACTCTTTATCGGATGTTTTAGTAACTGGTCCTTTTGGACAAAACTAAAATAAGGAGGTTCGGTATGGAGATCCTGTACACGGATATTGATGTGCTGCTGGCAGAGACGGCTGAGTCAGACGAGGACTGCTCCAGCTTTTTGCTGAGCCACTTTGAAATTGATGCCCTGCTTGAGCATACGAAAGGCTGGCAAGAAGCCTGTTTATTAAAATCTGTTCCAAAATAGGGACAGATTTTTTTGCAACCTAAATCCGAACATATGTGCTATAATAGTGACAAGATTATGGATACAAAGATAAACCAGGAAAAAGGTGGTCTGCATGGCCATGGAATATAAAATTTCGGTAAGGGCGCTTGTCGAATATGCCTATCGCTCCGGTAGCATTGAAACACAATTCATGGCTGTTACAAGCATGACTGAAGGGACACGCGCGCATCAGGAAGTTCAAAAGAACTATCATGATCAGGATGGCAGTGAGGTTTATTTGCAAACAAACCTTCAAATAGGAGAACTCGTTCTTAAAGTGGACGGAAGGGCAGATGGAATTCTATTTCGTGATGGGCATATAATCATTGACGAAATAAAATCGACATCAGGGAACCTTGCGTTGATAGATGCAACCACTTTCCCTGTCCATTGGGCCCAGGCAGAGATCTACGCCTACATGTATGCTAAAGAAAATAATCTGGAAGAAATGACGGTCCAGCTGACATACATGCAGATTGATACAAGGGAAGTAATAAGGTTTGCGAAGAGAGTTTCCTTTAAGGAACTGGAGGCAGCCGCTTTACATGCGGCGCACCTTTTTGCGCCATATGCCAATTCAAGGCTTAAGCATATGGAAAAACGGGATACTTCTATTCAGGCAGCCAGCTTTCCGTTTAAAGGGTATCGCGCCGGGCAAAAAAAGCTGGCGGGCGCTGTCTATAAAACCATCCTGGATAAAAATACGTTATTCGCAAGCGCACCCACAGGGATTGGAAAAACGATATCAACCCTTTTCCCAGCCATTAAATCCATTGGAGAGGGACTTGCGGGCAAGATTTTCTTTTTGACGGCTAAAACCATAACAAGACAGGCTGCCGAACAAGCTCTAAAGCGTTTGGAAACAAATGGCCTGCATTTTCAATGTGTCACTCTCACGGCAAAGGATAAAATCTGCTTTAAGGATGAGACCATCTGTACTAAGGAGCATTGTGAATTTGCCAGTGGGTATTATGACCGTATTAATGGAGCAGTTCTTGACATACTTTCGTGCGAGGGAATAATGGACAGAGATACAATTGAACAATATGCTGTCAGGCACCGCGTCTGCCCATTTGAATTTTCCCTTGATTTAGCTTATGTTTCCGATGCTGTTATCTGCGATTATAATTATGTATTTGACCGTCGTAAAGGACTAAGGCGGTTTACGGATAACCATAGGAAGCGGACCGTCCTGCTTGTGGATGAAGCCCATAACTTGGTAGACAGGGGAAGGGAAATGTATTCTTCAGTTCTGAACAAAGCCCCTTTTCTTGAGATTAGGCGAAGGTACAAAAATAAAAATGAGGATTTGTATGCACAGGCAAAAGCTTTCAATGAATTTTTCATCCAGCTGCGAAAGCAGTATGGGAGGAAAGGACCATTCATACTTGAAGAGTTGCCGGAGAATCTTGATGCCATTACCCAAAATTTTGTCCGGGCTGCAGAGGAAGAACTCGCTCTATCAAGAGATAGCCGTGGGCTGCTCCTGGAAACTTATTTCTGTGTTCAGGATTGGCTTCAGCTAGGGAAACTTGCTGATGACCGTTTTATCATCCATGGAGAGGCAAACAAGGGGGACGTGTACTTAAAACTGTTTTGCCTCGATCCCTCAAGGCATTTGCAACACGCAGGAAAAGCTTACCTTGCGAAAGTGTTTTTTTCAGCAACGTTAGAGCCTTTTGATTATTTTAAAGAGATGCTGGGAAGCGAGAAGGGAGACTACCTTCTTCGGCTTCCCTCCCCTTTTGCTCCTGAACAAAGCGATGTTTACATCCAGCCGCTGTCTACCAGGTTTCCAGACAGGGAGAAATCCGTCATTCCGATCGTCCGGACCATTGAATCCCTCGTGAAGAGCAGGCCGGGTAATTACCTTGTTTTCTTTCCATCGTATCAATACATGAATATGGTGGCCGAGGAATGGAGGACACAGGGAATGCAGGCTATTGTTCAGGTTAGCGGGATGGATGAAAAGGCGAGGGAAGCATATCTGGCTACGTTTTCTTCCCAAACAGATGCGCCCTTAGTCGGTTTCGCTGTCCTGGGCGGGATCTTTTCAGAGGGGATTGATTTAAAAGGAGACAGGCTTAAGGGTGTGGTCATCGTTGGAACAGGGCTGCCGCAGCTAAGCTTTGAACGCAACCTCATTAAACACCATTATGACTCCATTGGCAAAAACGGATACGATTATGCCTATGTGTTTCCCGGAATGTGCAAAGTCCTTCAGGCAGGCGGCAGACTGATCAGGGGGGAAAATGACAGTGGGACCATTGTGCTGATAGATGACCGTTTTCTTCAGGGAAAGTACCGCCGGATGTTCCCGCTGGTATGGAATGACTTTCATTTGCTGAAAAATATGTAACTTTTTTTATTGAAAAAGGTTTAAGGCGTATAGAATAGGGAAATAAAAACACGTCCCTTTCTTTTTAATGGGAGAACGGATGAGTTCAGAATCTTTTTCTACTATTCCTTTTAAGGACGATCTCATTCCACCGTTGAATATGTCCAACAAGTATTTTGGGATCTTGCGAACAAAGGAGTCAGCTGATGGCGGAAGTTGAAGAAGTATTGATATTCATTGAGGAATTGGGCCGTTTATTCAAAGATTACCGGAACTGTCATGACTTTGAAGTGAAACAGCAAATTGTTGAAGATATCCGCCTGTTGGGAGAAGCCATCGACCCCGGCATTTAATCAATGTCCCGGCAAGCGACTGGTTATCTATCGTCTGTTATAACCAAGGAAGTCAGATAAATTTAAAGGACCGCTTATTTTGGCGGTCCTTTTTGAGGTTGATTCAATATCCTAAGCCGTAACTGGTTCCTCAGGCTGCAATTGCACATTTCCATTCACAATTTCGTCCACTTCGGAACCTTCGAGCGTTTCTTTTTTCAGAAGCGCACCTACCAGGATTTTAAACTCTGTTTTATGCGTGGAGATGAGCATCTCAGATTTTTGAAGGGCTTCCCCAAACAGTTCCTGCATTTTTGCTTCTTTGTCCACCTTGCTGAAAGTGAGGCTGAAGCTGTCTTGCAGCAGCCCGGTATCTACCATTTGCTCAATGATTTGCTTAGCTTGCTGGACATCGCCGCTGACACCGATGCTGTGTTCCCCGAGGAACATCCGCTCGGCGACACCGCCGGCCAGAATCATTGCAACCCGATCAAGCAGATCGCTGGTAGTTGAAAGATGAAGCTCCTTAGGGATAGGCGCAACATAACCCAAGGCTTGTCCCCGGGGAACAATGGTAGCTTTCCTTACCGAACCTGGGGTTGTAACAGCCGCGATTAATGCGTGGCCCGCCTCATGGATGGCCACCCGGCGCTTCGTTTCGATATCCTGCAGGGCCCGTGTTGTGCTTCCAAGAATGGTGCGGTCAAGGGCATAATCAAGGTCGCTTTTGGCAAGATAATCACGCCCTTGGCGAAGGGCAAGCCGGCTTGCTGTGGCAAACAGGGATGAAAGCTCGGCTCCTGAAAAGCCGGAGGTGCTTTCAGAAAGTTCATCAAGGGAAGAAAGGACTTCCTCGGAAAGATTTTTCCCTTTTGTGTGAATATCAATGATTTCCCGGCGTCCTTTTGTATCCGGCAATGGAACCTGGAAGGTAAAATCAATTCGGCCAGGGCGGAGGAAAGCGTCATCAAGCATATCCTTCCGGTTGGTTGCTGCAATGAACAAGATGCCGTCATTGGAATGGCCTCCGTCGAGCTGGACCAGCAGCTCTGTGAGGGTTTTCTCACCTTCTTCACCGCCATGAGGCTTTCTTTTGCCTGCCAGCGCATCGACTTCATCAATGAAAATTACCGCAGGGCCCTGTTGTTTGCGAGCGCTCTGGAAAAGGCTGCGGACACGGGAAGCTCCAACGCCGATGAACATTTCATTAAAGGCGGAACCGCTTGCTGAAAAGAAATGGGCATTAAGCTCGCGGGCAATCGCCTGGGCCAGCAGGGTTTTCCCCGTTCCTGGAGGACCGTATAACAAAATCCCTTTGGGAGGCTTGATTCCCATCCGGGCAGATCGTTCAGGATCCTTAAGGATGGCAAGTGTCTGGGTAATTTCTTCCTTCATTTCATCCTGCAGGCCGCCGACATCTTCAAGAGTTATCGTAGGAAGCGGAGCAGGCTTTGATATGTTGCTTTTCATTTTATTTCCTAGGCCGCCCTGGGTTTTCTTCTGTACCACAATGGCAGATACCAACAATAATAGAAGGAGGCCGCCGATCACCCAAGGACCATATTTACTGTTATTGGAATAGACGTAATTTATATTATTTGTCGCAACCAGCTGATCGACCATCTGGCTGTTTGGCGGCACATTTGAAACGTAAGTGGCATCTTTTGTTTTCAGTTCCAGAGTTCCATCCGCTTTCTCAGTCAGGACCGCCGTTTCGGAACCAAGGTTTTCAGCTGTTTTAACCATTGTCGTAAATGGAACGGTAATTTCATGGCTGGTTTTTTGGACAAACCAGGTGACACTGGCAGCCATGATGACAATAAAAGCCACAAAAAACGGGAGCAGTTTAGAGACCAGCTTGGAATTGTGTAAATTCAATATTGTTCCATCTCCTTCTCTGTATCTATTTATCATTATAAAGTACTTGGCTATGTTATAAATAGGAAAGAGGATGGTAATTTTATGTAATTAATATCGGTCGGTTTATGATTGAAATGAGTGGGGAATATGCGTGGCTCTAGTGACGAAGCCTTTTTACAGACTTGAATCACGCTAGCCTTTTTGTGAAGAGATTGTGAACATTAAAACGGAACTTCCCAAATAAGGAAGTTCCGTTTTAAATTAGCGCATATGGTTACCATTAGGGTTTTGTTGTCTATTGTCCCTATCATTGAGATTTTCAGAAATTGCTCGGTCATCGCCTTCGAGTCTTACTTCTTCTTTCTTAAGGTTTTCCGTCACTTTTTCCGTATCCTGTACCTCCCGTTTTCCAACTACGACCTCATCCGTTACCACTGACTTTTTGTTGACATCGACCCTTTCTTTCCGAATAGGGATATGGATGGTCTCATCATCACCGATGGGGGATGTTGTTTCCATTCGGTCTCCATCTACTTTCCGCTGCTCCACGTAAACTTCCTCACGGGATACAGGAACATCGATTGTTTTTTGTTCTTCCACCACATCCTTGTGGACGGTGACTTCACCAGCTTGTACCTGCTGCTTATTGACATCCAGCTCTTCTTCACGAAGTTTCATGGACTGATTTTGAGAGTCCTTCCATTCCCGGTCGTTTTGTTGTGTCAGGCTGTCGTATTGTCCGCTTACTCCCATGCTCCTGCTGGAGTCAGCCTCAAAATTATATCCTGCTCGGCTGGCATTCGGGGTTTGATTATTAAAGGTATCCTCGTTCAATGTCGAGCCGCTTACGGCTCCTGTATTGCCTGTGTCCATGTATGAGCCGCTATTCTCGCTGAATAGAATGATTTTTCCATCCTCCACAAACGAAACATATTCCCGTGCTTCATCCTTGGTCATGCCAAGCTCCATAAATTTTTCAGTTGTACGGCCATCATTATTTTCTTCATATAAATTGGACAGATTGTCAATAAGGCCGTCATTTTCACTCTCGCTCGAGAAGGTCAGGGTATTTGCGCCAGTCTTGTTTTCAATACTTGAATCTGTTCCTTGTGTTCTGCCGATTATTCCCAATTCTTGAACTCTGTAACCATCGTTCTGCAATTCCTGGATTGCTTCCACTACTTCATCCTGTGAGTTATAAACTCCAATGATGTTTGATTTCATTTATTTTGCAGCCTCCTTTTATGGTATAAGTTAGCTTTCTATGGGCTTATTCCCGGAATATGGATGGAAAAACATTCGATTATTGGATATACTTCCAGTTCTATCAAGTTATTGGATGTATATGGAAGCGATGGTGCGCTTGCAGATGGATATAATAGTGATGAAAAGAAAGAAAGGATGTGGAGATATGTCAATGGAATGGTTTGACAGGGTAACAGGGGAGCTTCAGGATCACTTGGAATCCATATGTGAAGATTACGATCAGACTGGTCATATGTCGATAGACCGAAGTGCAAAACATCCCCGCATTGAGTTCTTTGTAGAAACAGAAGATGGAGAGAGGGCGTATTTCAGTTCCTTATTTTTTGATCCTTATAATGAAGAGTTTTATGTGGAAACGTTCGATGCCGAACTGGAGCAGCCTGCAAGAACGATACTCTCTGATATTGATGATATTGTCGATGCCGTCCATGACAACTTCCACGAGTTTATTGCAAATGAAACCGAGTATTATGATGATGAGGCTGATAAAGGTGTGGAAGTCATTTTTGAAGCGGATCATGATGACGATAATGAGTATTATGTGGGAGAAGCAGTTGGAGAAACAGAAGCAGATCTTTTTGAAGAGATTGATGTGGAATGGGAAACACCTGAAGTCACTGCATTTATGAAAGAAGACGAAGTAGAAGTAAGCTATCAATTTGGGATTGTATCTGAAACAGGCGACGGGGTTCTTCGTCGTGTAAACCGGATATGGACTGAGGACGAAGAACTCCTGAAAGATGAGTCCAACTTCATATTCACCAAAGAAGAAGCCAGCACCATTATCGCCATGATCGCCAGCCATATGGATTCACTGACAGGTTATGACGATTATATTGAATAGATTCTGAAGCGCCAGTCTTTGGCGCTTTTCCTTTGTATCCTTGTTTTCTTTTGTTGTTCGGTCTGGAAAATAAGGGAATAGTTTCTTGCTGTATAGCCAAACTTAAAACTAGAATCATCCATTAAGAGGTGTAACTATTGGTTTCAGTTGAAGGCAAAATGGAACAAAGGCTGATAATAACGGCTCTGATCATGCTTGTGCTGTTTTTGTCGCCCCTTTTTATTCTTGGTGAAAACGCTCATATCAGGGTTCATGATAACTTGGATTCCAATTTGGCATGGTATAAAGTCCTGGTTGAAAGTGGGCAGCTGACCGGGGACATAGATGCCAGGATACCCCAGGTGATTAACGGCGAATTGCAGCGCAATGCCTTTGGTACGGAATTTAGCCTGATTGTCTGGCTGTATGCCCTGTTCCCAACTATGACAGCCTATGCTTTAAGCCAGGCGATTACGAGGATTGTCGCGTTCTGGGGGATGTATTTGCTCCTTAAGAAACATTTTATTGCCGACCCTAAGTGGGCAGTTATTAATGTTGGTGCATCGCTGGCCTTTGCCATGACTCCTTTTTGGCCCTCAGGGATGCTGAGTACCCTCGGTATGCCGCTGGCTTTATGGGCATTCCTCAATATCAGAAATGGGGAAAATTCCTGGAAAAACTATTTGGTTCTTTCTCTGTTACCCCTATACAGCAGCATCGTGCTTGGTTTTTTCTTTTTCCTTAGTGCTATGGGAGTCCTTTGGCTGGTTGATGGGGTTAGGGGAAAAGGGTGGAATTGGGCTTTTCTTTTAGCTATTGCTTATATGACCATCATTTTTATGCTGGTGGAATACCGCCTGGTTTACTCGTTCCTCTTTGACCATGAACCAAATAGCAGGGATGAATATTTTCATGCCCGCCTTACATTAGGCCAGTCCATCAGGCTTACATTCAAAAATTACTTCCTCGGCCATAACCATGTGCTGACCATTCACACGACCATTATACAGCCAGTACTATTTTTAGCCTTGTTTTTTGTTTGCTTAAAAAAGAGGTGGAATCAGGAAAGGACCTTTTTGTTTTTATTTATCTTGAATTTTGTTTTGTCTGCCTGGTATGCATTCTGGTTTTATAAGGGATGGCTTCCGTTTACGGAGCGCTTTCACTTCCTGGATACATTCAATTTTGCCCGTTATCATTTCCTCCGGCCGCTCATCATCTATGTCCTTTTTGCTATAAGTTTAAGAATCATCTGGCAGTCTGGAAGGCTATGGAAAAGGGCGGTTCCATGGCTGATTGCAGCCCAAATTATTCTTCTTGCGTTTTCCAATGAGGAAATCGTGTACCAGAATAAGCCGAGTGTGAAGGAGTTTTTTGCTGAAGATCAATTTGAACAGATAAAGGAATACATTGGCTTAAATCAGGAAGATTACCGGGTGGCCAGCCTTGGCTTGCATCCGGCCATTGCCCAGTATAATGGGTTTTACACACTGGATACATACAATAATTTTTATCCGCTCACCTACAAATATCAATTCAGGAAAATCATCGAAAAGGAACTTGCGAAAAATAAGACAATTCGAACCTATTTTGATGAATGGGGGGGGCGTTGCTATTTGTTTACGGATGAACTCGGAAAGCATTATATGTTTAAAAAAAATACAAAAAGGAAGCTTGAGAATTTGGAACTGAATATGGAACCTTTTAAGGAAATGGGAGGGAGATATCTGCTTTCGGCTGTGCCAATAGAGAATGCATCCGAGAATGGACTGGCGCTCGACCGAGTTTTTGACGATAAGAGATCGGCATGGAAAATCCATTTATATAAAGCACTTTAAACACAAAACGATACAACTAGGAGGTTTCACCTTTGGAGCAGCCATTGATTACCATCGTCGTGCCATGTTTCAACGAAGAAGAAGTTCTGCCTGATACAATGAGTAAGCTTGAGGACTTTCTGGACACTTTGGCTAGAGCTAAGGAAGTCTCGCAAAAGAGCCGCATCCTTTTTGTGGATGATGGCAGCCAGGACAAGACATGGGAGTTGATCTACCGGAAAAGCATCAGGTCACAGTACATCCGGGGCCTTAAGCTTGCGGGAAATGTCGGCCATCAGAACGCGTTGCTGGCAGGGCTTTTTTCGGCAAAGACATCTTCTGACTGTCTTGTCACGATTGATGCAGACCTCCAGGACGATATTGAGGCAATCCGTGAATTTGTGAGCTTGTATAAACAAGGCTGTGAAGTGGTATATGGCGTAAGAGCGAAACGAAGCAGTGATACATTCTTTAAAAGAACGACAGCTGAAGGCTTTTATAAAGTCATGAGGAAGATGGGAGTCGAACTTGTCTATAATCATGCTGATTTCCGGCTGATGAGCAGGCGTGCCGTGGAAGAACTTGAAAAGTACAGTGAAGTAAATATGTTTTTAAGGGGGATTGTTCCGCTCATCGGACTTAAGTCTGCTGAAGTATATTATGATAGGAAGGAAAGGTTAGCCGGAGAAACAAAATATCCTGTAAAGAAAATGCTCGCTTTTGCCCTGGACGGAATCACTTCCTTTTCTGTGACTCCAATCCGCTTTGTTTTGCTGATTGGCATTGTATCTTTCCTTGTCAGCATGATGTTCGGCAGTTACTTTCTGTCTTTGAAGCTTTTTGGGCAGACAGAAACTGGGTGGACTTCCCTGATTACCTCCATATGGCTGATTGGCGGTCTTCAGCTGATTGCTCTAGGGCTTGTAGGGGAATATATCGGCAAGATTTATAATGAAACAAAGAGAAGGCCTAAATTCACTGTAGATATCGACATGATGAATCTTGGCCGAAGGCATGAATGGGAGGAAGGAGACCAGGGTGATCTGAACGAGCAGGAAGAACTGGAAGAAGAATTGCTCCTGGAGAAGGTGGGCAGGGGCTATGACTACAGCAAACATCCTAAAACCACCTAACACCTTCCTCCGTTTTTTACTGGTCGGGATGATTAATACAGTGATTGGGTTATCAAGCATGCTCTTATTGCTGAATTTCGCGGGCTTTTCCTACTGGCTTGCAACTTTTGCGGGTAATTCAATCGGGGCAGGTACAAGCTTTTTTATGAATAGGGCATTTACTTTTAAAAGCCATATCTCGATTGGGGCAGGGATTCCAAAATTCATTGCCGTCATTTTGTTGTGTTATGTTATTTCCTATTCTTTGGGAGGATTTGCGGCAAACATCCTGTCTCTCCCGGGATGGGCTGCGGTTTTCATCACCAAAGAGGAATTAGCTGTCTTTCTTGGGACAGGTTTTTATACTATTTCCAACTATCTTGGCCAGAAACTTTTCGTCTTTTGACCATATCTGTCGTTCCTTTAAGTTAGAAGGATAAAATCCCCGGCAGGAGCAAACGATATTAATGATATCCACAAAAGATATCAAGCTCAACTATTCCTTTAAGAGGTGATAAGATGAGTTACAAAGATCGTTTAGATCCCCACTCAGAACTTTTCCACCATACCTGGACTAGGCCGAAGCATTTGAATTCGCAAGTGAATGGTCAAACCAAAAGGACACAGACCAGCATTATTGCCAGAAGCAATGCCAAGGCACACCGATTCTAAGGAATAAGGCTAAAAGGAAAAAAGACGCAGCCAGCGTCTTTTTTCTGCTAATCCTCAGTTTTAATGTGTATGAGCCGGACGGTTTGCCATTTCCCGGGCTGCAATTTTTGCTTTTTCCTTGGCAGCAGCGATAATTTCAGGTACTTGTTGTGGGAAATGATCGAGTCCTTCGGCATAAACGGTGTCGAGCATGCTGATACCCAGGAAATTCAGGGCAATCTGCAAATAGCGGTCCCCTGACTCCAGCTCCTTCATCGGGCCATGTGAATAGATGCCGCCGCGAGTTTGTATATGAATGCCCATTTTGCCGGATAGCAAGCCTATAGGACCTTCCGCAGTGAACCGGAACGTTTTGCCGTGTACGAACAGATTGTCCAGGAACGCTTTCAGGACAGCAGGCGAACCGAGGTTCCATACCGGTGAAACAAACACATAATAGTCATAGCTATTAAACATGTCAGCCAAAGCATGCATGGCTGTCAGCTTCATACGCTCATCTTCCACAAGCTCGTGGATCGGAACCCCGTAGCCTCCAACTTTTCCTCGGGCAGACACCAGGTCTGCATCCATGGCTGGTATCGTGATGCAGGGATTGAACAAGTCCAGCCTGGTAACCACGACATCAGGCCGTTCCGCATAAAAGGCATCCAGGAAGGCCTCGCCGATTTGCAATCCCTTTGATTTCTCCAGTCCCTTGGGATTGGCGGTTACGTAAAGCAATTTTTGCATTATCCTCATCCTATCTCTATTTAATAGGTCCATTATAAGAGGAAAAATGCAGTTTACGATTGAACAAAAGGTGACGTTCATGAACATTCCGTGACGGAGAGAGGAGGGGGACAAGAAAAACCCCCTTGGAGGGGGTTTTTTACGGAGCCCATTCTTTCAATTTTTCTTTAACCTTATCACCGACTCTTCCAGCATCACGTTTGGCTTCTTCCAGCACATCTTTCCATTTGGGAGCTTCTTCCTTAATTTTTTCTTCCATTTTTTCTGCTGTTTTCTTTAATTCATCCTCAAGCTGTTTCGCTCTCTTTTTTAGTTCCTCTTCGTTTATCGCCCTGCCTCCTGGTTTGGATAGTTTGTCATTTATGGACGATACGGCAAATTCCTTCTCCTCAATATAAGGGGATGCTTGTTTCATGATCTCCCGGAATATAGGGACTACCGTTTCGGAACTGCTTCCGGAAAGATAATGCTCACGGTCGCTTTTGTCGTATCCTAGCCATACAGCCCCAACAATTCCGGAAGTATAGCCGGCAAACCACTGGTCCTTGGTTCCATTGATATCCGCATAAGGAAGCTGGGTGGAACCTGTTTTTCCGGCAATTTCCATCCCTTCGACCTTTGCGGCGCGTCCGGTCCCTGTTTCCACAACATTCAAAAGCATGGAGGTCATCTCGTCTGCTACACGCTTGGAGGTGACCCGGACAGTTTTTGGTTTATGTTCGGCTATTACATTACCTGTTGGGCCTACTATTTTTGTAATCAGGTGGCTTTCTTCGCGCTTTCCTTCATTCGCAAACACAGAATACGCTTCAGCGAGCTGCTGGGGAGATATGCCGTGATGCATGCCGCCAAGGGCAAGAGCGAGGTTTTCATCTTCCTCCTGGACAGGGAGGCCGAATTTCCTGACGCTTTCCACACCTTTTTGCAAACCTATTTCATTTAACAGCCAAACGGCTGGAAGATTGATGGATTTTTCCACAGCTTCATACATTGGTACTTCTCCCTGATAGGTCCGGGAGAAGTTCTGAGGGTTGTAATCACCAAAGGACATTTTTTCATCCACCAGCATGGAGTCATAGCGGTATCCTTCTTCAAGTGCCGGTGTAAAGACAGCCAATGGTTTCATTGTGGAACCCGGCTGTGCTTTCAGGTGCGTGGCCCGGTTGAAGCCGCGAAATACTTGTTCTCCGCGGCCGCCTACGAGAGCGCGGACGCCGCCTGTTTCAGGGTCCAGGAGGACAGCGCCGCTTTGGACCAGCACACCGCCTGTTCCTCCCGGAAAGAGTCCGTTATTCTTATAAACCCGCTCCAGGCTTGCCTGGAGGTTTTGATCCAGCTGTGTATGAATGACATACCCTCTTGTCATGATTTCTTCCTGGGTAAGGCCATATAATTTGATGGCTTCATCCATTACCGCATCCATGTAATAGGGATATTTTCGGTCGGCAATGCTGCCTCCGCCGTCCCTCAGCCTGATCTTCTCATTTTTGGCCCGGTCGAGTTCTTCGTCGGATATCATGCCAAGCTCGTTCATTTTGTTAAGGACAAGATTCCTGCGGGTGATGGCATTGTCATAGTTTTTATATGGGTCAAGGGAAGAAGGGGCTTTAAGAAGCCCCGCCAGCAGCGCCGCTTCACTTATGGTTACATCCTTGATATCCTTGCTGAAATATTTTTTTGAAGCGTTGCTGATTCCCCAGGCGCCACTGCCAAAATAGACCTGATTCAGGTACATTTCAAGGATTTCATCCTTTGTGTACGCCTTTTCAATCTCGACGGCCAGAAACAGTTCTTCCACTTTCCGCTTATAGGTGCGCTCGTGCGATAAAAGAGCATTCTTTGTTAGCTGCTGGGTAAGGGTACTGCCTCCGCCGGTAATCCGCCCGGCAAACAGATTGCCGAAAAAGGCCCGAGTGATGCCTTTTATGTCAAAGCCATTATGCTCATAAAACCGTTCGTCCTCAATGGCCACAACGGCATTTGGAACATGTTCGGGCAGCTGCTCGAAGGTTGTCCCATTTGTCCTGTTGGCCGTGACACTTCCGGC
The DNA here is from genome assembly GCF_001273925.1 of Bacillus sp. FJAT-27251. Taxonomy (GTDB): domain Bacteria; phylum Bacillota; class Bacilli; order Bacillales; family Cytobacillaceae; genus Mesobacillus_B. The sequence goes on from NZ_LIGG01000001.1 coordinate 3,409,013, forward strand.
TTCGTCACCGTCTTTATCATAAATGACAGTTGATTGCTCCAGTCCATCCTTCAAGCTCTGGACATTCGCCTGACTGGCGATAAAGGCAAACCAGAGTATGGAGAGGAGGACGGCTACCAAACCGGACAATAATATAATTTGAGTCAGGTGCTTTCGCTGCCAGAATATGACGAGCTTGTCCCATCCCTGCTGCAGCAGCTGTTTACATTTATTTTTGAATTTTCCCATATTTTCTCCTATCTTTCATGCTAGCCTATATATAATACGTCTTTTTCACAAGACAGGTTTCATATATCATTTTTGCTATTATAATGCTTTTTTTGCTATCAGGAAAGAAAACGGAAAAAGTCCAAGCTCTTTTTAGCTTTTTAAACAAAATGGGAAGATAAGTTTTTAGGAAAGGGGACTTATAAAAAGGGAGGGAGAGCAGTGGGCATTGTAGTAAAAAACCTGATAAAAAGACAGGAGAGGGGTAACCTGCCTTTTTATTTTTCTATCCTAATGGCCTGAAAAAAAACCTAAAGCATACTTGACTCCCTCTTGAAGGTCTTCTGTTTCATACCCGGCAAGGTCTTCAAAGGTGATTTTCATTTTGACATCTTCCAGCTCATAGCCGCTGTCCAAATCGATATTCAATCGGACCATATAACCCTCGGAAGTGACGGTCGAATCGATGATGTTAAACGTACGGATTGGGGTGCCTGTTTCATAATGGATTGGTTCAAGGTAAGCTGACATGATGCACCAACGCCTTTCTATTCAATACTTATTATCAATGCCTTTTTCCTACCCGTTATCATAGCCAAGAAAGCAGGTTATATTCGCTTTGGCATTTAAAAAGCTGCCGCGCTATGGGCGGCAGCAATATGGTGGCAGTCATTATCTCTTGAAAGTTCCATCCATTGGCAATGTATTATGCAAATTGGACGGCGCAGGCTTTAGCACTGGCTTTTCTCCTTCAGGCACCGGCTCGCTGACATATTCATATTCCCCTTGTCCATCAAGTGCAGGGCCTTGTGCCCAGCGGCCGGTGCTGCTTTCTTCACCCTCTGAAAAATTATAGAGCTTATAGGAAACATCCAGTCTTTCTTTTTCACGCGGGAAGGTGCTTGGCACCAATAATCCTTCCTGTTCTTCGAGTTCGGCAATAGCAGCGGCCCATTGATTCTGGTGATAGGCATCACGGGCGATCAAGACTGACAGCAGCCCCGGTCATTGGTCATTTCATATAGACGGACAGCTTGCAGCCTTGCCTGCGATTCAGCATTCAGGTTTGCCCGGAAATCAGCGAGCAGGTTTCCGCTGGAAACAATATAGTTCCCCATCCACGGATTTCCGACGCTGTCAGAAGGACGTGCACCCAGGCCAGCGACAATCGCATGCTGCGGATTCATGCCTCCCATAACTGCACCCACAACAGGGTCCTGTGCTGCTTCTTCCTGAATATTGACAGGTGCGTCATCAAGAAGACGGGCAACCATTGTAGCCAGCATTTCAACATGGCCAATTTCTTCTGTTCCAATATCCAGCAGCAAATCCTTATATTTTTGGTTGCCCCTTACGGCCCAACCCTGGAATAGATATTGCATCATGACACTCATTTCACCGTATTGGCCGCCGATAAGCTCTTGAAGCTTTTTGGCAAAAAGCGGGTCTGGACGTTCTGGCATTGCTTCAAATTGCAATTCTTTTATGTGACGAAACATTTTATTTCCTGCTGTCCATTTACTATCAACCTGTAATGATTGTCCAAGGGACTATTCCCTTTGAAGGAGGAAAAAAACAGCAATTTCCTTGCAGGAATATTTTACATGGAGTTGAACTATTTGAACCATCCTTTTTTCCTGAACCAAAAGAACATGCCTAACCCGATAACAAGCATCAGCAGCAGGACACTGTAATAGCCATATTTCCACTCCAGTTCCGGCATATTGGCAAAATTCATTCCATATATCCCGGCGATGAATGTCAATGGCATGAAAATGGTGGTGATGACAGTAAGGACTTTCATGACCCGGTTTGTTTCGTGAGAATTCAAGGAAAGATAGCTGTCGCGAATATCGGTTGTCAGTTCGCGGTTGGCTTCCACCATTTCACTTAACTTCAGCAAATGGTCATGGATGTCAGAAAAATATTCAATGTTCGTCAGCTGCCCCTTGATCCTTTGTGAATTTAGAATCCTGTATACCAAGTCCCTCATTGGGCTGATTGTGTGCCTCAACGAAAGCAAATCATGCCTCGTATCGAATAATCGTTCAAGCAGTGATTCCATTGTTTCCTCTCCGGAATTTTCGTCAAGGTCATTTAGTACGTCTTCAATCTTGTAGACCAGGGGGAAATAATTATCGACGATTTTATCCAGAACATGGTACAGTACGAGACCAGGATCCCAAATCCTTGCATCGGTGGAGTATTTGAGTCTTTTCCAGACATCGTTCAACTCGGCGGAAGGTTGTTGATGGAAGGTAACGATATATTTCTCGGAAAGGAAAAAATTGACCTCTTCCTTTGCCAATGTCCGATGGTTGAGTGAATGGAAAACAAAAAAAATATGGTTTTCATAATAGTCAAGCTTCGGCCTTTGAAGCCGGTGCAGGCAATCCTCAATGGACAGCGGATGAAAATGGAGAGGGTTCCTCAGCGAGACGCTCTCTTCTTTAGTAGGTTCATGAAAATCAATCCAATACCATTTAAAATCCCCGTCCACTAGTTCGTTTAGCGGCAGGTCGTGGATGATCTGGTTTTGCTGGTTAATAGCCAATGTTCGAATCATATGGTCTCCTCTTTAGTAAAAACTTTCTATTCTATTTTAAACGAAGACGTTAAAAGAAAAAACAAGCCTGCTCAATAAGTGTCAAATCAAGTTTGGGAAGGGTAAAGGGATATGGAGTTTGGTATGATATAAAAAGATTGAGAAGAAGGGAGCGCTGAAAAATGGGAGAGTGCAAAATCGACCACAGCCTTGAAGATGTGAGAAAGAAATACGAGGATCAGGCAGGGTTTTTGCCAACAGAAATGAAACCGCTGTTTGAACAATTTTTTACCGAAGAACACACTCAGGATATTCTTAATGATGTTTTCCATTTATTGAAAAAATATGACCTGGCAAGCGAGGAGGAAAAGCAGGAAAGGACGAACCGCTTGTATATGGTCCTGAAGAATGTGTAGCAGCGCTGAATGGCGTTGTGAGGCTGCCGGGAAACCCGGCAGCCTTTTTATCGTGTCCGAAACAGGGTGTCATTCGGACAGCCTGGGAGGAAACGAGGAGGGTCGAGTCCGAATAGGGGCGCCATTCGGACAGCCTGGGAGGAAACGAGGAGGGTCGAGTCCGAATAGGGGCGCCATTCGGACAGCCTGGGAGGAAACGAGGAGGGTCGCGTCCGAATAGGGGCGCCATTCGGACAGCTTGGGAAGAAAAGAGGAGCGACGAGTCCGAAACGCCGCGTCATTCGGACAGCCTGGGAGGAAACGAGGAGGGTCGAGTCCGAATAGGGTCGTCATTCGGACAGCTTTGGAGGAAACGAGGAGCGACGAGTCCGAATAGGGTCACCATTCGGACAGCCTGTGAGGAAATGAGGAGAGTCAAGTCCGAATATGGTCTGTTAACCCAACAAGGCCTCAACGAAACACTGCTTTACCAATCGTATCTTTACGCCTTAGACTTTTGTCATTCCTTCTACTTTAAGTCCAATAAAAATCCACTTATATTTCATAAAAATTTTGCTTGATTGAAGGAGGAGTTGGCAGTATGATTAGATGGATTTTTAGAGTTGTATTATTTGGAATCAGAAAGAAGAGAACTGCATGCATAGTCGCTCTGACAGGAACGAGTGGAACGAAAAAAACAGCAAGATGAACGGAATTGCCTCAACCATTGTGCTATCCATGACCAATAACTATTTTGCCTTATTTGCCATAAGTGTGCTTGGTGCGACAAATTACCAGGTCGGCCTGATTAGTTCGCTCCCACAAATAGTTGGGATGGCCGCCATGGTCCTTGGCACCATCATAATGGGCAGACTGAAGGAAAAGAAAAAGTTTACTAGTTACTCCATTTTCATAACAAGATTGTTTTTATTAGGTATGTTTTTTGTTTTGTATCTGCCTCTTGAGTATCGAGCTGGGGTTTTCGTCCTTCTTGTTGGTTTAATGAATCTGCCGGGCTCTATATCCAATCTTAGCTGGCAGGCTTTCATTGGTGATTTAATTCCCGACAGCCGCAGGAGTGTATTTTTCAGTGAAAGAAACAGAGTTCTGACGATTGCGGGCATGGCCATTACACTCTCGATTGGCATTGTGCTTCAATTATTTGATAAGAACAGCCCATTGCCGTTCCAGATTCTGTTTGTTTTAGCATTTGGCTTTGGCATCGTTGAAATTTTCTATTTGAACCGGCATATTGAAGTGAAAAAAACGTCAGTCGAGAAGAAAAAAATCAACTTTGGCTGGGATGCATACCAGCATAAGCCTTTCATATATTTCCTGGTTTGCGGACTATTTTTTAATTTTGGCTGGCAAATGGCCTGGCCTCTGTTCAATATCTACAATATAAACGAGGCACATGCAACCGGGTTTTGGATCAGCCTGTTTACGGTAGGTAATCAGCTTGGGCAAATCCTTTCCTTCAGATGGTGGGGGAGGATGGCCGAGAAGTACAGCAACGCTAAAATGCTCGCTTTCTGTGCAGTCGGTATGGGAGCGGCTCCAACACTGAATATCCTTTCTGCCAACCTGGTTTACCTGACGCTTGTGAACCTATTCAGCGGTATTTTTGTGGCCGGAACAGTCCTCCTTTTGTTTAATCAGCTGCTTGAGGTTAGCAGGGAAGAGAACCGCGGCAGCTATATTTCCCAATATAATATTCTTCTTGCTATCATTGGCTTTGCGGCACCCCAGGCGGGGGTCTACCTGCTTGAGCAAACGAGCATGGATTTTGCCATGAATACAGCTAGCGTTATAAGGGCAGCAAGCGGCGCTGTTTTTTTGTGGTTCTATTATCATATGAAAAAAAGCAGTTTTCATAATAAGGTTTTCGCCTATGAAAAGTGACAGAAGGAACGTTATATAGACTACCATAAAAGCATAGCGGCCTTCCTAAAAACACCTCCGATTTGGAGGTGTTTTTATTTTCCGCAAATTTCTGCCTATTTCTTACAAAATAAAGGAAAAAGGAAAGAGTTGTCGAATTATTTAAAAAGTATTGACGGATTAAATGAAAAAGTACCATTATTTTAATTCATTTATCATTTAAACAGAGACAATCCCACTTTATGCGTGCATAGACTTAAACATGCGACGGCAGGAAGGGGGCTGGGAATAATGATTAACTGGAGAGTCCGGTTTAAGAACAAATCGTGGGTGCTGGCGGCCCTATCACAAGTGATGCTGGTTACCCAGGTTATCTTTCAAGCGCTAAACTTGTTAGGGCTCACAGAATTTCAACTTACACAGCAACTACAAGGAGAGATACTTGCCCTTACAAATGGGGCCTTCATTATTATGTCAATGCTTGGTCTCATCCAGGATCCGACGACCAGAGGAATCAAGGATAGTGTAAGAGCCAGCAAGTATAGAAAGCCAAACTGATTTTTTTATTCATATTAAGGATACTAGTTTCATAGTAAGGGAAAGAGGAATATAGATGTAAAAAGGGGATGACAACATATGAAATGGATATTATTAGCGATTGCTCCAATTATTCTTCTGTTACTGGTTGAGGAATTAAGCCAATGGTTCTGGAAAAGGTATATAAATGAAGCGGAAGCGAAACAAAGAGGGAGGCTGCGCAGCCTGCTGAAATTAGCCATGGAAAAAATAAGGGCCTGGGCTGCGAGCGTAAAAGTCAAAATGGACTTTAGGAAAAACGAGAAAGACCATTCTCATTAAGGGAGGGGTCTTTTTCTAATGGTTTTGCGGTTAATTCTTTATGTCCCTGGAAGAAAAGCCCAATAACCGAATAAAGTGATGGGCTTGTCTTTCAGTCCAGCTTAAAGAACTTTCACATAAAAGGTACGGAGACGCGGCCCATCGAACTCGCAAAAATAGATTCCTTGCCAGGTACCCAATAGCAATTGGCCTTCTGTAATGATTACATGCTGGGAACTTCCAACCGTGCTGGCTTTCAAGTGGGCGGCAGTGTTTCCCTCCATATGCCTGTCCTGCCTGTGATTCCAGGGATATACTTCATCAAAGCGGCGGATCATGTCCATTTTTACGTCTGGGTCTGCATTTTCATTGATGGTCATTCCTGCGGTTGTATGGGGACAATAGACGACAATCGAGCCTTCCTGAATGCCTTTCTCCTTAATAAAATCTTCTACCTGTTGGGTGATGTCAACCATTTCATCTCGGGTGCCCGTTTTTAAGGTGAATTTTTTTAGCATATGTACACTCCTTTAGCATTTCACTATTAAAATCTTACCATAAGACTTTCCATCAAACCAAAAAGCGTAATGAAGCAAGGATGGCCATCCAGCCATCCTTGTTGTAATTAATACGTCATTTTTCCTGATAGTTGAATTGCTGCTCAATCTTGCCCTCATCATCATGGACTATGGCCATTGATCGGGAATCCTCTGCAAGGCGCTTGGCTTCTTTTACCGCTTCCGATTTGGAGCCCGTTGAATACTCTGGTTCGTCCTTTCCCTCGGCCTTTACCGCCCAGCCTTCTTCATCATGTGGAACTACATGGTACCAGGCTTCATCCGTGCCAGCACGGTCTTTGAAATATTGTTTTTGTTCATCGTTGTATTGTCTATCATGTGCCATTTTATTGCCTCCCTTTGAAATTTTATTAATTCTTACCCGCATGCGTAAAAGAAAAACATGTCATAATGACTGTAAGTCTGGAAAGGGAGCAAAATGGAAAAAATGACAACATGTACGCCTTGCCACCATATACTAATAGCAGAAGGTACATTTGTTGCGAAGTATGTTGGCAGTCTAAACCCAAATAATGTGGTGATAAAAAAGTGAACAGGGATACTGGAGCCACCTACCTATTTAGGAATCTGCAGGAACAGGCAATGACATTTGAACAGGTGTTTGGACGGATACTGAAATTCATGATGCGGAACCCAACGGGAAATTATCGGCTTATTGTTGGCACTGATTCACAAGTCCACTGCGACCGGACCGTTTTTATAACAGGAATTGTCATTCAGAATGCGGGAAAAGGTGCATGGGCGTGTATCAGGGAATCAATTATTCCAAGAAAAATGCTGCATTTGCATGAACGGATCAGCTATGAAACATCCCTAACGGAAGAAATCGTTTATTTGTTCAGCGAAGAACATAAAAACAGGATGATTGATATTGTCTTGCCACATATCTATAAAGGGGCAACTTTCACGATGGAAGGTCATCTTGATATCGGAGCCGGCAAGCGCAACAAAACACGTGAATTCGTCAAAGAAATGGTTTCACGCCTGGAGTCGATAGGGGTAGAACCAAAAATTAAACCCGAGGCATTCGTGGCTTCAAGCTATGCCAACCGGTATACCAAATAACAACAGGAAAACTGGCCTGATTGGACATGAAAAAACCGATCGATTTCGTTATATAAAATGGTTACAAAAAAGCACATCGCGCTGATGTGCTTTTTATAGTCCCAGAAAGGAGCTAATGAAGTTTTTCTTTTTGAATTTTCGAAAGAAGCTTTTTTCTTCCGAGGAAGCCGCGACTAAGGCTTCCGCTTCAGGTACTTCTGCCAGTTTTTCTTCCAGTATTTCAATCCGCTCCGTCAGGGTTTGGATACAATCATTGAGCTCTTCAATTTCCCTGCGGTGCTGCAGCAGCTGGTAGGAAACAATTTCGTCTGCTTTGCGTTCCATTTTCCTTTCCAGTTCCGAAACTTTGGCTGCCAAACCTACATGCTCAGGGTGGTTGTCTCTTTTTACGACAGCCCGTCGATTTTCTTTTGTTGCAGCAGCAATATCCTGAAGCAGGACTCCATTGTTCACTTGCTCCTGAATCTTCCTTAATACCTGAATACTATCCTCGGAAAAAACATAATGGCCCAGTTCATTGCGATCCATTTTCAGATTGGCTTGTTTTACCCATCGTTGAATGGTGCTTTGGGAAACGCCCAGCAATTTTGCGACTGCATTTGTATTCATTCCAATCTCCTCCCCATTAAGTAAATTCGCCGCACAGGATGGGAATCCTTTGTTAGCGACAAAACAAGTTTCCGTTCGTCAAGGTTATCCCCTAATCATGCCGATTTCATGATTGTTGTCGAAAGCAGTCAAGTTAGGTACGTTTATAAAAAAGAGATAAAGGAAATCAGAAGAAGGAGGATGTTCTATATTTGTAATGATGGATAGAAAGGATTAAACTTTTACTATCAAGGAATTGAGGTGTTTCTAGTGAGTATGCAAAGAAAAATCATTGAGGACCTGAACGTTAAGCCTGAAATTGATGTTAAACAGGAGATCAAGGAACGTGTGCAATTTTTAAAAGACTATTTAAAAACATCAGGTGCAAAAGGGTTTGTGCTTGGAATCAGCGGGGGGCAGGACTCCACCCTTGCAGGGCGTTTGGCACAGCTGGCTGTCGAGGAAGCAAGAAGCGAGGGTTACGAGTCCAGCTTCTATGCCATCCGCCTGCCGTACGGTGTGCAGCATGACGAGGACGATGCGCAGGCTGCCCTGGACTTCATTAAAGCAGACAAGGAATTCACATTTAACGTAAAAGAGGCGGTCGACGCTGCACAATCAGAGTATGACCAGGCAACGGGAGAACACTTAAGTGACTTTCAGAAGGGCAATATCAAAGCCAGGTTGAGAATGATTGCCCAGTATGCCTTTGCAGGAGAAAAAGGTCTGCTTGTCATAGGGACGGATCATGCAGCTGAAGCGGTCACCGGATTTTTCACCAAATACGGGGACGGGGGAGCAGATATCCTGCCGCTGACGGGTTTAAATAAACGTCAGGGCAAGGCTTTGTTAAAGGAGCTAGGTGCTGAGGAAAAGCTTTATCTCAAGGTTCCCACTGCAGACCTGCTTGATAAAAAGCCTGGACAGTCAGATGAAACGGAGCTGGGAATATCTTACGATGAGCTTGACGATTACCTGGAGGGAAAAGAAGTATCCCCCGAGGCGGTTGATAAAATTGAAAAACGCTATCTTGTAAGTGAGCACAAGCGTCAAATGCCGGCAACAAAATTTGACCAGTGGTGGAAATGATAAACGTAAAGGCAGCTGTTGACAGCTGCCTTTACGTTTATCATGGTTTTTTGGCGGTTTCCCATTCTTCCCTGAGAATCCCAAGCTTAACTGTATCATAATATCTGCCGCGATAAAGGCGGCTTTTGCGGATCCGTCCCTCAATTATCATCCCTAATTCTTGTCCTGCCGTAATCATTCTTTCATTCCCCGACCATGTAGTTAATCCAATGCGCGGAATTGGAAACAGTTTAAAAAGATGGTTCATCCAGGTATTCATGGCGTCTTCCCGGTATCCGCCATCCTGGAACGCGTGACGGTAAATGCCCAGGCCGATTTCAATAGAATTGGAGGATTCATGTTCCCAATCATAGAAAATCAGGCCTATGATTTCGCTTTTCACCTTGATAATGAAATGCTGGTCGAGGCCCTGTTTCATTAAATTGACCATTTGTCCCCGAAACTTTTTAAAATCCATGGGCTGCAGAGGAAAAGGTGCATCCCATTTCACCCATTCAGGATGTTCTTCCGCATAGATGATCTCCCACAGTTCAGGAAGGTCTTCTTCCGTCATTTTTACCAGCTGCACGATGCTTCCTTCCAAAGGGCCAATAATGTGCATGCCGTGCACCTCCACTTTAATAATTGAGGTTCCGATTGCTATTCCATTACCTGTAATATTCTCGTTTTCCAGGCTGAAATCCTTCCATAAAGAAAACTTACTATTTGGATTCTACAGTTGTGAATCGTATATTTCCTCTGTCTATTCCCATAATAAACGTAAGGAGGGATACCTATGGCAAAACGAACGAAAAAAAATGATGCAGACCAAAAAAACAAGCAAGGTTTTGATTCAAGCAAAACTGATTCCGAGTTTGGCAAGGAAATTGGAAGTGCTGCGGCCAACAGGGCTCATAAGGAAAAGCAAAAAGAACAGAATTCTTTAAAGAACCAGGGAAAGTGGAAAGGGATGCACTAATCCTTCTTATCGGCAAAACAACCTTTATCCGCGCGGATAAAGGTTGTTTTAATCTTTTAGCAAGTTACATCATCATGCACTCGCCAATTTATTTAGTACAGACGGCAATGCCAAGCGGATATTGTTGATCCGGGCGTGGCGGCTCTATTAATACTCCTATTTGGCGGTAGAACTTAACCTCTGAATATTGAGGGAACAAGTCGTGAAACTCCTCTACTGTCAGTTGATGAACATGGAAAGGCTGTCCGCATGGCTTTCCCCTTCCTTGGCCAAAGGGGGTTGATAATATCAATGTTCCTCCAGGGTTCAGCATTGCGTATAGGTTTGCAAGGAATTGCTGTTCATCCGCAACATGTTCATATGTTTCAAAAGTAACGATTACATCAAAGGTGCCTAATTTTTGTGGCAGAAGAGGGTCGGCTGCATCTTCGCAGCGAAATTGGACCTTTTGGTGATTGTACCGCTTATTTGCATAAAGGATGGTTTCCGGATCGCTGTCTACAGCAACCAATTCGCTGATTCGCTTTTTCGTCAATTTCGCAAGCATATGCGAGCCATAACCCGATCCGCAAGCAATATCGAGGGCCCTTCCACGCATGTAGTAGGAACTGAACTGATACCGTGCAAGATGTTCAAGCAGCAGGCTGTTTGCAGGTTTCATCAGGTCGGGTATAACGCGCTCTCCAGTATATTTCATCAGATTGGTCATCTCCTGTTGGCCATGTAATATCATGGGGTTCTTTTGAGTATATCAAATTGCGGGGATTGGGAGTAGTCCCCGGCGGTCAACGGACAAAGTAAAAAATCGGCCACCGAAAGGGGGCCGATTTTTGAGTGGAGAGCAGGGGGCTTGCCGGGTATTGAAATGGCTCTAATCTTTAGGCTCCCTGCTTTCTTTCATTCCAAAGTAGGCATCCATTACCTTGCGTCCTATTTTAAGATTTGCTTTATGGTCATTCCTGCCTTGATAAGCCCATGGTACAAGGACAGCCATGGCTACTTTTGGATTATTGGATGGGGCATAGGCAACAAGGCTCAAGTTCAGTACTTCTGGAGGTATCTTGCCGTAACTGCTGCGCAATGGGCCATCATAGAAGGCTTCAGCTGTTCCGGTTTTTCCTGCAGGCAAGTATGGCGCGTTCCCGAAAAAGCGGGTGCCTGTACCGCCAGCCTCTGTCAGCGCCTTCTTGAACCCGAGCTGTACTCTGTCCAGCCAATTCGGTTTGACATCTACGGAATTAAGGACCCGGGGCTGAAAAGAAAAGTAAACAGGCCCAAGCTCTTCACCAGCCTTCTTTGGTTCATGGATTTCGCGGACAACCTGAGGCTGCATCCGATAGCCGCCGTTGGCGATGGCTGAAACGTACTGTGCCAGCTGCATGGTGGAATAGGTATCATATTGGCCAATCACAAGGTCCAGAGCATATCCTGGCAGCCTGCTTTGACCCTTGAAGCCAGACTGTTCATTGGGTAGGTCGATACCCGTTCTTACCCCAAGGCCAAATGATGCAAAAGAATTGCGGATCAAATCAAATGTATCATGCTGGAGGCTCAGCGGCTGTTCGTATTGATAACGGCCTTTTCCGATTTTAATGGCAGTATGGAACATATACACGTTTGAAGATTTTTTCAAGGCCTCGACTTCATTTAGGACTCCAAGGTAATCATAAGAAGCCTTCAGGGGAGTGGCCCTGATTTTTATTCCTTTGTCATCGAAAAAAGTGTGCGGAGCAATCGCTCCAGTTTTGAAGCCGGTAAGGATTGTCGCTCCCTTCACAGCAGAGCCTACATTATAAGTGGTGGTAATGGTGCCAAGAGCATCATCGGACATTTCGTTAAGCCCTGTCTTGCTGTTTTTGACGATTCGTTTGCCGGCCATGCTGAGCACTTCACCTGTAAATGGGTCCATCAGCACTACATACGCCCTGTCCAACAGATGTGTTCCAGGGCTCCGCTTTGCCGCCCATAATTCTTCTTCAATGATTTGTTCCACTTTTTGCTGCAATTCCATGTCGATACTAAGAAGCAAGTCCTTTCCGCGCTGACCTGGCGAAATCCTCTTTGTATCTATCAGGTTGCCGGCACTGTCGGTCACATGGATGACTTTTTCCTTCTTGCCGTGGAGGACATTTTCATACTGCTTCTCCAGATAGCTTTTGCCTACCCTGTCATTTCTGCTGTAGCCAAGGGAAAGGTATTCATCAATTTCTTCAGCAGGGAGGCCTTCTTTTGAGGAACTTACTGCTCCCAATACAGTCCTTAGGGTAGGACCAAAGTGGTAAGAGCGGTCCCAGTCAATAGTTGCATTKACTCCCGGGAGGTTTTGCAGGTTTTCGCTGACAATAGCAAACTCCTCAGGCGAAACATTCTCATTTTTGATGATTTGCGGAGCAAACTTATAACCGCTGTTCATTATACGGAAAATGGCAAGGACCTCAAGTTCTTCATCAGTAAGCTTGTTGAGCATATCCTCTCCAATCCGCTCAAGCTTTATTTTATACAGGTCCTTATCTGAAAGCTTTTTTTGTTTAAATAATTTTTGTTCCTCGGCTGTGATCAGCGCATCGCTTTCTTCCGGGTTCTTTAGGATCCAGAAATCCTTCTTGTCCCTGGCCCGGACATTCGCTGTGTCCTGGTGTATAAGGTTTGACAGGTTTTCAGCGACCTGCAGCATCTCCTTTTGGCTGGCGCCTTCATTAGTATAAGTTATCGCCCGCTTAGCCTCGTTGTCGACAATCACTTGTAAGTTCCGGTCAAGCATGCGCCCTCTTGGCACAGGTTTATTGACAGTCACATTTTCTTTACGGTTAATTTCCCGCTGATAATTTTCGCCATGTACAATTTGGACAATTCCCAGACGCAGAACCAGCAGGGAAAAGAGCAGGAAAATGAGAAAAAACATGATGTTGACACGAATTGAAACGGGGGATTTCTTTTTATTTGCCATCCGCTAACCACCTTTTTTATGGTCATTCCCAAAAAGAAATAAAATGTTACCATTATTTTACTGCAAAGAGTAAAATTTTGTAAAGGGATCCTTTAGTTCAGGGGCAGAGAAGTAGGCTGGAAGCGATATACAATTGGGAGTTAAAAAATACTAGTCAATTTTTATGTTGAAAAACGTATGCTATATTGATATATTAGTATAGAAAATTATATATCACCTTATCATTCCGATGGGGTAGAGGCGCAGTGTTTAATAGTAGGCTTATGTGAGGATGACAACGTTGACCAACAGCTGAAAGGAAATACTGCCGAAGCAATTAGGATTAGTCAAAATCCGGGTTGCTGGGGTTACTTTGAATAAGAGTAACACTGTCATTATGAGGGAAATCTTCATAGTGAGGAGCTACAGATCGTGATGGAGAAACCTAGTTGCTTATCCGGAGCAGCGATAGATTTTTCTCTATCGCTGCTCTTTTATGTTTCAGGCTTTAATCGAGCGCTATAGATGTATCTGGTTTTTCTCTTTTCATGGCAAGTTCCCCCCTTCAAAACTTAGGAGGAGGACATAGGAATGGAAAATACGTTTTATTCTGTGCTGCCGCCGCTTCTGGCGATTTTGATGGTTATTCTGACTCGGCGGGTACTGCTGTCACTCGGTGTCGGAATTATCGCTGCAGCTTTATTTCTGGCCAGTTTCAGCATTGGTGAAACGGCCTCAATCATCTGGGATGCGGTAAGCGGGATTATCGTTTCAGATGGTGTCTTGAACACTTCAAGTGTTTATATTATCTTATTCCTGCTTTTGTTGGGAATCATCACTGCCTTTATTTCTATCTCAGGAGGAAGCCGCGCTTTCGGCGAATGGGCAATGAAAAGGGTGAAAACCCCAGTGGGTGCACAGCTTGTTGGTGCATTCCTCGGCATTGTCATTTTTATCGATGATTATTTCAACGCACTTGCAGTTGGCCAGGTAACACGCCCAATTACAGACAGACAGAAGGTATCGAGAGCTAAGCTTGCCTATATCATTGACTCGACGTCTGCACCGATTTGTGTAGTTTCCCCGATTTCAAGCTGGGGAGCGTACATCATTGTGGTAATCGGCGGGATACTTGCTTCCCATGGGGKGACGGATATCGGGGCTTTCTCGGCTTTTATGCAAATGGTGCCGATGAACTTCTACGTTTGGGCTTCCATCAGTATGGTGTTCATTGTGGCAATTAAAAACTTTGAAATAGGTCCAATGAAGAAACATGAATTACGGGCAGTGCAGGAGGGGCATGTATTTGATCCCGCGAAGCCAGTTCCCGGTGAATTGAAGGACGACCTTCCTGTCAGCTCAACGGGCAAAATTGGGGATCTTGTGTGGCCGATCCTTGCCCTGTTTGCAGGTACTATTGGCGCAATGATTTGGACAGGCTATCAGGCAATCGAGGGCCAAGCAACGATTTTAGCTGTCTTCGAAAACACGGATGTCACAAAATCACTGATTCTGGGAGGACTTTTTGGGCTGGTCGTTACTCTGATTATGTTCTTCCGGCAAGCCTTTGTTTTACGCGGAGTGAGAGCGAATGTGTTCGGCAAGGGACTATTGGCCGGAATGAAGTCGATGCTTCCTGCCATCTACATCCTTGTATTTGCCTGGACAATCGGGGACCTGATCGGAAGGCTTGAGACTGGAACGTACTTGGCGGGAGTAGTGGAAAACTCTAATATCAATACTTCTTTTCTGCCAGTTATCTTGTTTGTAATAGCCGGGGTCATGGCATTTTCAACAGGAACTTCCTGGGGATCATTTGGCATCCTGCTTCCGATTGCGGGTGAAATGGCGGCTGCCTCTGATATTAGCCTGATTCTTCCGGCAATGGCGGCTGTCCTGGCTGGAGCCGTTTTCGGGGACCATTGTTCGCCGATTTCCGATACAACGATTCTATCTTCCACTGGAGCTGGTTCTAATCACATGGACCATGTAATGACCCAGCTCCCATATGCACTAATTAGTGCAGGGATTGCAATTGTCGGGTACCTGGTTGTCGGGTTTACTGGCAGCACAGCAGCCGCTCTTGGCGCTGTTATCATCCTGCTTGCCGCAGTTGCCCTCTTTTCCCGCAGGAATCCTCGTGGTTCGGAAACATTAAATGGAAATATTGTACGCTAAAGCTTAAGAACAACCAGGCTCTATAATTCGAGCCTGGTTGTTCTTTTTTAATTATCAGTATTCTCGCTTGCCGGGGTTTCGAGCGGGAGCCTCGTGCTCGCACTTGGTACGTGACGAGGTTCGACATTAACTGATTCCGAGGAGAATATGGTGACGCCCATGACGCCTCCATGAACTTTAGCGCGTATCAGAACCGGCTGGTTGTACGAGTTTTTAAAGGTAAAATCAGGGCCGTACCAGCTGACTGTCGCATCCCGGCCGGGGGGAACATATTGAACCCGCTTACTGTGTGAGTATCTTTCCATTATCTTTAATCCTGATCGGTCTACCGCATTGAAAAGGGTGGAGGACACCTGGCAAATGCCTCCGCCAATTCCTTCGGATAACTCTCCCCTGACAATGATTGGTGCGGGCAGATAGCCTTTTTTCTTTGTTCGATTGCCTACAGTCCGATTGAAAGAAAAGGTTTCTCCAGGAAAGACAACGTGATTGTCGATTGCCTCAGCAGCCAATCTGATATTCTGGGTCCTTTCCTTATTTTGGCTGTTAAAGTAGGTAGTATAGTGGCCAATCATTTTCCCCCGGATATTTGCCAGCAGCTCGCTGTCAACCCTAGGATAAATTTTCCTTAATGGAACATCGATCACTCCAGGACCGGAATCGTAAAAAACCCGCTCGAAATTTCCCTTGAATTTTTCCTTGTGTAATTCTAGGCCTGCCTTTTCAGKAATGATGGATCCATTGTTATTGATCTTGGCATCCTGTGGAGGAGTTAGTACCTGTGGTTGCAGCTGCCTGGCTAGTTCCTCCACTTTTTCCTGATTGACCAGAGGGAGCCCTGGGAAGGGATGTACGAATTCCGAGCGGTTAACTGTAATCAAGGACTCCTCATTAAGCCGGATGGTAAGATGCTCCTGAGCATTGACATGCTGTACCAATAAAATCAGTCCAAAAACCCATGTTATCTTCAAAAAATTCACCTCTAGCTTAGTATGGATAAGGTGAATTTTTTCATGTGGAAAAATGGTTAAAGAAGAAGCTTTAATTCACCATTTAAAAGACCGCAAAGCTAAAGTTGGAAAAAAATAAAAAAAACCTTTTATTTTGGAAAAAGATAACATATAATCTAACTGTACTAAGAGTAATAATACAGATGGTACAGTGAAAGCACTTAGTACAGACAGGGGGTCTGTAAGTTGTATGTTTGAGCTTGACACAAGAAGCCGTAAACCAATTTATGAACAGCTTGTTGAGAAACTGAAGGAACTTATAATAAATGAAGTGCTAAAACCAGATGAGCAGCTGCCGTCGGTTCGAACACTCGCACAGGAGCTCACCATTAATCCAAATACAATCCAAAAAGCATACAGGGAGCTGGAATCACAAGGATTTATCTACTCTCAAAAGGGGAAGGGCAGCTTTGTGAACACCAGCAATTCATCGAGGGATGGCGAAAAAATAAGAGAGGTCAAATCAGAGCTGGAACGCTTGATTCTTGAAGCTCTGTACCTCGGTATATCTGCAGGGGAATTGATCAGGCTAGTTGAAAATCTTGACGCTTCAAAAGGGGGAGGCGACAGCAATGATTGAGATGTTGAATGTCAGCAAAGGGTTTGAGCAGTTTAACGCGGTCGAAAATGTCAATCTCTCGATCCACAAGGGGTCGATTTACGGTCTCATAGGTTCAAACGGGGCAGGTAAAACCACGGTAATTAAGCTTTTGGCAGGAATATATCTGCAAGACAAAGGCAGTGTAGTGATCGACAGCGAACCAGTGTATGAAAACAATGCTATCAAGGAGAAGGTTTTTTATATTCCGGACCAGCCTTATTTTCTGTCCCAGTACACAACAAGGCAAATGGCCACCTTTTACAGGGCCATCTACCCTTGCTGGAATGAGGAACGTTTCCTTTGTCTTGCCCGATGGTTCAAACTTGATATGAAGAAAAAAATCCACACTTTCTCTAAAGGGTGGCAGAGGCAAGCCGCGTTCATACTGGCATTGTCAGCACAACCGGATATTTTGATCCTCGATGAGCCGATGGATGGCCTTGATCCCGTTGCAAGAAAAAAGGTGAAGAACCTTCTGATTCAGGACGTGGCGGAAAGGGGAATGACCATTTTGATTTCCTCGCATAATCTGCGTGAAATTGAGGACATATGTGACACAATAGGAATCCTGCATCAGGGTAAGCTGATTATGCAAAAGGACCTTGATGAGATGAAATCTGATATTCATAAAATACAGGTGGCATATAAAGGAGAAGTGCCTCTGCAATTGGATAAACAGTTGGAGGTGCTGTACAGAGAGAAAAGAGGAAGCGTCTTGTTATACATTGTCAGGGGAGAGGAAGAAGAAATCAAGGATAAAATCCGTAAGACGAAACCAGTTTTGTTCGATTTGCTGCCGCTAACCCTGGAGGAAATTTTTATTTACGAAATGGGGGATATCGGCTATGCAATCAAAAACCTGGTGGTTGAATAAGGAAATTTTTCTGCAAATCCTGAGGAATGTCGGCTGGATTTCAATCGTGTACTTTGCGGGACTGTTTTTGGCCCTGCCGCTAAGGATGCTTATGATGTACACCGACAAAAGATTTGCTGAAAGAGAACCCTTTCCGAAAGTTGAAAGCCTGTTCCAGTATGATTTTGAAATCCAGATAGGCCTGCTCCTTGCTATTCCTGTTTTATTGTCTGTCTTTTTATTCCGGTTCCTGCAAGTAAGGCAGGCAGTCGACTTGATGCATAGCCTTCCGCTGAAAAGGGAGAAAATTTACCATACATATGCCCTAAGCGGAGCAGTATTGCTCGCCCTGCCGGTTGCGGCAATGTCCCTGATTCTTTTGGGAGTATATGCTGTACTGGACCTGCCCCCTTATTTCCAGCCAGAACAAATCCTTTATTGGGCAGGCACAACTATTCTATTGAATTTGTTAATCTTTACCGCTGGAGTCTTTGTCGGTATGATGACAGGGATTTCTGCTGTCCAGGGCGTATTGACTTATATCTTTTTGCTTTTCCCCGCAGGAATTACAGTCCTCGGGCTGTATAATCTTAAACAATGGCTTTACGGGTTTCCGGTCGACTTTTATCTAGGCAGGAATTTTGAGAAATTGTCGCCGCTTACGTATGCAAGCATTCTTGATGGGAAGCCACTCCAGTATAGGGAATTCATTATCTTTATTATTCTGACTATCATTCTCTACCTTGTTTCGCTGTTTTTTTATAAAAAACGTAAAAGTGAAAGTGCCTCCCAAGCAATCGCTTTCTCCAGGCTGAGTGCTATTTTTAAGTACGGTGTAACCTTTTGCATGATGTTGTTTGGCGGAATGTACTTTAATGAGGTCCAGGCAAACAGCCTGGTCTGGATGCTTTTCGGGTATGCGATGGGAGCCATAATAGGCTATTTTATTGCGGAAATGGTGCTGAAGAAATCTTGGCGGGTATTCGGCAGCCTAAAGGGAATTGGAATATACGCAGGGGTGATTGCTGTTCTCCTTGCTACGATCCAGCTATTTGAAGGTTATGAGAATAAAGTTCCGGATCCTGGCCAGATAAAAAACGTTCTGTTGACAGATACACCGCATGTGTATCCACAGCAGGACACCTTTGATTATGTTTTTTCTCCAGAACCTATGGCGCAGGTGGAAAATATTGAAGCCGTGACCAGGCTCCACGAGCAGATCGTCTCTGACAGGAAAAGAAACGAGGCCGATAACAGCGGAATGTATGATACGGCTTTCTTCCTTTATGAACTGAAAAACGGAAATAAGCTTGTTCGCCAATATAGAGTAAATAAAAGGCTTTATGAGGATTTCTACAGACCTATCCATGAATCAGAAGAATACAAAAAAGCATCAAACGAAATCTTCAGCATTGAGCCGGAACAGATGAAGCACATTACGATTTCGGCCAATGGCCCGGTTCACAAGTCGATTTCATTTTCCAATAGGGAAGAGCTGAAAGACCTGCTTCAAGCTATCCAGGAAGATGTACTCACAGAGTCCTATACAGACAGCCGTTATTTCCAAGGCGGTGGATCGCATATTGAAATAATGCTGAACAAAGACCATTATGTTGTATTGGAGTTTAAGCCAACCTATAAAAAATTGGGCAGTTGGCTTGAAGAACGTAATCTTCTCGAACGTGCAAAAGTCACTCCAGAGGATCTTGGGCAAGTTCTTGTAGCCCTGTGGGACGGCGGTTCGCATGTGGATCCAACGGATGCAGCACAACGGCTGAAAAACACCGCCAAGGTACTTGAAGTAAGGGAACCTGAGCAAATCCGCGATTTACTGGAAACAGCAAGCTATGGTCCTGACCGCAAGTATATTGTGTTAATAAAGTATAAAGGGTATGACTATTATGATGCGCTATTCCTGGATGAAGAGCATGCACCAGGATTTATACGATCGGATTTCAAATAGCAGTCTTAAAAAAGCAAACTGGCAGCCCGCAATAATACTGAGGCTGCCGGACAGCGAAAAGGGGGATGGAGACGTGGAGGATATTGAATTTGAAGTGCTGTACACCATGTACTCCCGTAAGATGAATTATATTGCCTATAGCATAATAAAAGATCGGTATATCGCCGAGGATATTGTCCAGGAAGCTTTTATCAAGGCATTTAAAAAGTCAGGAAGCATTGAGGATCCGGGTAAGATGGGGGCATGGCTTTCAGCGGTGACGGCAAGAACAGCAATTGATTTTCTTCGCAGCGAAAAGCGGCGAGCCTGGGTATCTGCCGATTTGGCATTTTTGGACCAAATGCAAATGTACAGCCCCTCCCATCTGACTATCGAGGATGAAGTCGAACTCATGTTGTTTAAGGAAGAACTGAATAGCTCGGTTTCACACCTGTCGAATGAGTACAGGGAAGTCCTTGTATTGAGGCTGCAATATGGGTTAAAGGAGAATGAAATTGCAAGTGTGCTAAAGCTCAAATCAGCAACAGTCAAAACAAGGCTTCATAGGGCCAGAAACAAATTAAGACAAAGCTTCTATGGAAAAAATACGGCTTAAGTGAACATTTCTGCCAATTTATAAAACCAGCTCATATGGCAATCAGAGCTGGTTTTTTTTAATCTTTTTTGGTGATATGCAATCCCATTTGATCCAGTGCGTATGTAACTCCCTGCTGAAGCTGTGAAAAGCACGGAATGCCGCTCAAATTATATCCATTTTCTGTGATCTGCATGCTTAGTTTGGACGAAATGCCGACAAACAGGCAGGCAGTCCCCAGCAATCTTGCTGCCAGGACAAATTTCTTGAGGAATTCCAGGGTGTACCCGTCAACGTTCTTTATACCAGTTAAATCAAGAATTAAGAAGTCCGCTTTGTATTTTGGCAAATTGATTAAGGTTCTATTTATCAGTTCCTCTGCTCTTGTTTCGTCATATGTGCCTACTAGGGGGATAACCAGGATGGAATCAATAACCGGTATGATGGGTGAGGATATTTCTTTAATAAGGTCAGAAAGCACCTTTGTTCGCTTTGCAATATTTACTTCCAATTCCCGCTGTGCTTCTTCAGCCTGTTCCTTGATCATTGCCTTCACATTCAAGGTTGGGGTTATGTCGGAAGGATAAAATTCGTATTCTGTATAATCGTCTCCAAGGGCTTGGCTTTTCTTCAGCCTGTACCAGATATTTGCGCCAAATAGTCCGCTGAAGACCCCCGCAAAATGCCCTGGAATAAAAGTTCCATCTTCCTTTTTCTTTTGCGACAGCTTGACCTTGTATTCCCAGGTATTCCTGAATCGTGCTACAGCTGTACGCCTTTCATATGAAAATGAAACAACGTCAACAATTCCCCAGCCGGCGGTTAAATATATGTTTGGCAATTCTTCAAGAATTCTATCCACTTTACCGATTTTTTCAAGATTATAACTGCTGACAATCCTTCCGGTCCGGTAGCCTGCAATCTCCATTACCAGCTTTGCCGCTTTTTCTCCGGAAATTTCATCGATTGCATCCAAAAATGTTTTAAACGTGGTGTTTAGCCAGAGCATGAGAACTTCATCGTTTTCAAAATGAACGGATCCTTGCTCCAAATCCCATTCAAACAGTGAACCGTTGACATCTATTTCGTATCTAGTCATATCCGATTCCATGCCGCTCCCTTCAGGTCATCTAAATAGCCCTGCAATAATTCTATTTTTTTACTTTTTTACTAATACTCTACAATTTATTAATATCATAGTTAATCCAAGTTGTAAAATTAAAACCAAGTCAGACCAGTAGAATTCTAGGTAATTCATAAACAGAATATAAAAAGGGGAAAATAATGAGAAATATGGTTTGTAAAGGGGAGAGTTATTTGCCGAAAGTACTGCTGCTTCTTTTTCTGACTGTTTGCTTTCAGAATCGTGCCTTTGCTGAGGCTCATATTGATACCTACCATGATATTGTAAGGGAATTCATTCCCATGGAAGCTGACTTGATAAAGCCAAATCAGCCTGCAGGCGCCCACTCTATCCAGGTATATGACTTTGACCATGATGGCCACATGGAGATAGTAGCAACCTATAGGTTAAAAGAGCACGTGAAAAAACTGCATATGGCTGTCTTGAAAAGTGAAAACAGCCAATGGAAGAAGGTGTTTGAAAAGACAGAGGATGGCTTGGATATCGAATTTTCCGGGATGGCTGACCTTACAGGCGACGGCCTGCCGGAATACATCATCGGATGGGGGCAAGGCGCATCTGCAGGCAGCAAGATAGAAGTATTCAAGTGGAACAACAATACACTGGACGGTATAATGGAACCTCGTTATTTTCATAAGCTGGAGTTGGTGCAAACAGACAACAGCACCAGTCTGGCACTATGGGAACGGTATTGCTGCGATGCCTTTCTCGTTGAGGTGCTGGCCTGGGATGGCCGTCAGATGAATTTCAATGAAGAGCAGTACAAGAAATACTACCCAAAGGTGGAAAAATATCATATTGATAAGATTAAGTACATGGATGCCTGGTTCTATTGGTACACCCTTGCCGATGCCCAACTGAAAGCAAATTATCTGGATGATGCCAAAGAATCGATACAGCGCGGTTTGTCGTATACTCATGGCAGGGAGGAATTCAATTCGCTTAGAAAAAGGCTCGAGGAGAAACTTTTATCCACTCAGCACTAGATGATAAATAGGACATTAGCCGGTATTAAAAAAATGGAACCTTTTCGGATTTTAGGCGTAATTATTTGAGAGATTTAAACGCAAGGATTAAAATAATGGAGCAAACATTAACGAATCCGGAAAGGTAATCAACTATGTCAATACTGGCGATACTGGGAATTATATTCTTTATTCTGCTATATTGCGCTATCTGCATTTATATCGGATACAATTTTTGGGTCTGGCTAAAGCTGACGCCATGGCGCCTCAACAAGTGGTTTTATATTGGGATAATGACGTTCCTGTCATCCTCCATATTCCTTGGGCAATTTATCAGCTTTCAGCCGCTAAAATGGGTTGGGGGCTTTTGGATGGCCATCCTGGGATATAGCCTGCTGCTGCTGCCGGTGGCAAACCTTGTTATTTATTTTATAAAAAAAAGAGCGGCCGTTTATTGGGTTGGCCTAGGCTTGTTTGCCTTTTTTTTGTTCGTCCTGGCCTACGGCTCGTTTAATGCCTGGAGCCCTATTGTGCGTGAAGTCGATATAAAGATAGACAAAGCATCAGATTTGGACAATCTAAAAGTCCTTATGGCTTCGGATATTCATTTAGGGGAGATTGTTGGAGTTAAGCACCTGCAGCGCCTTGTTGATATTGTAGAAAAAGAGCAGCCGGATGTCGTCCTCTTGCCTGGTGATATTATTGATGATCATATCGAACCGTTCATGGAGCAAGGTATGGGCGAAATCATGGCAAAAATAAAAGCGCCTCTTGGTGTTTATGTTATTCCGGGAAACCATGACTATTACGGCAATGACTTGGAGATAATGGCCGAAGAAATGGAAGAGGCGGGTGCCGTTGTTTTGATGGACCAGAGTGTGCTTGTTGATGACCAGTTTTATGTGGTGGGAAGGAAAGACAAAACAGACGGCCAAAGGGCAGCTGTGGATCGCCTGGTTCAGGATCTGGATCACACAAAGCCTATTCTGATGATGGATCATCAACCTTATGATTTTGACATTGCTGCAGCAAATGGGATTGACCTTTTACTTGCAGGTCACACCCACCGTGGCCAGCTTGCACCTGCCCATTTAATAACAGGGAAGATTTATGAAAACGATTGGGGCTACCTTCAAAAAGGGGACCTTCACACCCTTGTTTCCTCAGGGTTTGGAACTTGGGGCCCGCCATTAAGGCTCGGCAGCAGGTCAGAGGTATTCATTATTAATCTGGAATTTGCCCAACAAGAATGAAGGAAACTGTTCCGCTGTGTATTCAGCGGGACTTTTTTTGCATAATTTTACCTGGGTAAATCATGGCATTGGCAAGCTTATATAGTTGGAAAGTGGGAATTAGAACTTAGAGGCCTAAAATTAGCGTGGCTAATGAAAATTAGGATTACATTCGAAGTGGACGGAACTACACTTTGTAACAGTGCAACTTTTGAAAGTGAGGTTATCAAATGGAAAAGGACATGTCATACGGAAGTGACTATAAATTCATTCCTGCAACTTCAGAAAACAGCGGGACAGGGGTAGAGGTCCTTCCTGATCTATACAGCCATACGATACAGATTGTAAATCTCTTCCTGGTCGGCAAGCCCGGCACTAAAGATTTCGTTCTCGTTGATGCCGGTATGCCTGGAAGCTTTGAGGATATTGTGGCTTTGGCAGAGGAACGGTTTGGCTCTGACGCGGTGCCAAAAGCAATCATTTTAACCCACGGCCACTTTGATCATGTGGGCGCACTAGTTGAATTGCTCAACCATTGGAACGTCCCCGTGTATGCTCATGAACTTGAGATTCCTTTTTTAACCGGACAAATGAATTATCCGGATCCGGACCCTACCGTAGAGGGCGGGATGGTGGCAAAAATGTCGCCGTTGTTTCCGAATGAGGCCATTGATATCGGCAACCATGTACAGAAGCTGCCAGATGACCGCACTGTGCCAGGGATGCCGGGCTTCCGCTGGGTTCACACTCCAGGTCATACGCCAGGACATGTGTCATTTTTCAGGGAGGAAGATCGCGCATTAATTGCGGGAGATGCATTTGTTACAGTAAAGCAGGAATCCCTCTACAAGGTTATAACCCAGGAACAGGAAATCAGTGGTCCTCCAAGGTATTTGACACATGATTGGCCGGCAGCTTGGGAGTCTGTTAAAAAACTGGAAGCATTGAATCCTGCAGTAGCAGTGACGGGACATGGCCTGCCAATGTCGGGGCAAAAGCTTGCTGTGAACCTCCAAAAACTTTCGCATGAATTCGACAGGGTTGCCATACCTAAGTATGGGAAATATGTTAAGAAAGATAGTCAATGATCAAGGGCATCAGCCTGGCTGATGCTTTTTGATTATGAAAAGCCCAACCATCCAATTGGAAAAACCATAGGGAAAAATGAGGAAATTTGAAAAAGAGACAGGGTTTTGCGGCTCCTCTGTTGAATAAGTTTGTAGATAATACAGATAAAGGACCGCCAGGAAGAAGGGGTAGGAATATGAGTAAAAGCTTTTTTGCTGACTACAAAAAATATATTGTCATCCCTGAAGAAGAAAACAAGGTTGGTAAAAAAGCCTTTGATCCAAGGGAATTTGCCGGGCACTATATCCTTACACTTACAATTTATCAACCGGTGATTAAGACTTGGGCACAAGCAGAAAAATTCAACATTGATCCTCTGAAAAGCATCGAGAAGATTCTTGAGGATTTTAACCAAAAGCATCATGATCTATACCATTTGGAACTGCTAGAGCTGGAAGATCAACAGCTGTATTTTGTGCTTGCTTTCTCCTGCAGGGAAAATATTGAGAAGGACAAGACGGAAAGCCTGATGTCCTATATTGTGGAAAGGCTCTTGACGAATCCGTTTTACATCGCGCAGTCCTGGTACAATTTAACCAGTGAAAGAGGGCGTGTGGAGCGTAAGTTATTCTGCTATTCTTACAGGGAATATACATATGACGAGGAAATGAAAGATTGATAGGCTGTTCATGACGAACAGCTTTTTTCTTTTGATGAATAATAACGGACCATGCACATATTTTATCAAAAAAGGAGGGAAATCGAATGGAATTGGAGAGACAGAAAACAATAATGATTGCCAGTCATATGAAAGAATTTGCTCAGTTTGTTCATTATAGCTACACAGCAAAACCGCATCTTATGCCAAACCGGGATAAGCATTTCAGACTCAAGATGCTAATGGAAGAATTCAACTTTATAGGTGTGGCCAATGAACTGCTGCGGCTAAACCAGTATGTATGCGAGCAGCGCGAAACCAAAATGCTGCTGGACCGTTTTAATTATGCACTCAGACATATAGCGGAGTATATCAGCCAAAACCAAGAGGATTTGTTTCTATTTAGCGGGCGAATTTATACATTGGAGCATGATATCGAATTGTTCGCGAGTTTATCTGGAATAGAGGCTCAATAGACAGGTCTGGCAAGGATTCTTGTTCATTTAAACTTTCTCCATTATTTTGTACGTTCTCCAGCACTTTTCCTCCCCGACGTTTCGGTTCTCCCCTTGAATACAATCCAAATCAAAAGGCTGAAGACAATGACCAATCCTTCAAGGGATAATATATACCATGGGTAAGGTCCCAGAAAATCAAGGAGGCTGGCTGTTTCTGGTTTGTGGCTTAGGAACATGTAATTACCGTCCACCAATTTGTTAATGAGCATGACGAAAGGAAGCAGGATGTTCAGGAAAATAACCACTCTATAAACAGACCAAATGGTCGGCCTAAAGCCTTTCACCCAGGTAAAATATAAAACTGCCCAAATCATCATCATATGGGTATAGAAGAAATGAAAAAAACGGAAATGTGGAAAATCGAAATATAATAATGGCGTCAACAGAGCCTGGGATGCTCCGAGCAGCGCTGTGAATAAGAGCAGTTCATAAACCAGCCTGTTTTTGGTGATCAGCAGGATTATGGTGAGGATAAGGCTGATGCTGCATAGTTCAAGAGGAAATGAATCGCTGGCATTCCAGTTTCCTGTTGCGGCCAGCCACAAATGAAATCCAAGTTCAAATAGAAACAATGTGCCTGCTGCCAGCAATTCCAGGATTCGCAGCTGGCGTTTTCTCAGCTTTGCATGTGAAAAGTAAAGGAGAGCTGAAATCAAAAGAAATAGGGCGAGGACGGCCAGATGGCTGGCGGAGTACATTTCGAATATATATTTTTCATTGCTGCCGCTAAACCAGTTCACCTCTGTTCCTCCATTTCACTGCAGAATTTTTTATCATGAGTCCCTTCAACCATTATACCTTTATTATAGAACATATTAACAACGAGCAGGCGGGACTCTGCTCGTTGTTTGTCTAATAATGAAGGAGAGAAATATTTACTAAATTTGTAATTAATGGGGCAAAGTATGGTTAAACCTGTATGAGCTACTTAAACAGGTTCCCGGTTGCCCGGGAAGTACCAAACAAATGGGGCCATGATTAACATGAAGCTTAACAAACGGAAATCAGCAAAAAAAGCAGGACTTCATACTGATAATACGGAACGTCCAATTTCGGCGGAACTGGATGCCAATACCGACATTTTAAAAGAGTTGTTCAAGGATTGCACCGACATCGTCTTCCGTATGTTCAAGGCAGGCTCCCAGCGTGCCTATATGGTGTTTGTGGATGGTTTAGTAGACTCAAATACTCTTCAGTTCCATGTGCTGGAACAGCTGGAAGAAGCAGAGGGAGAGCATTTTACCGTCGACCGGGTTAAAGACAGGCTCATTTCGGCAGGTACGGTCAATGATACAGAAAAGCTTGATGAACTGGTCAAACAAATCCTGGGCGGTAATACAGGGGTACTGATTGATGGCCTGGATGCAGCCTTTATTGTTGACGCTAAAGGAGGGGCACGCAGAAGTGTGTCCGAACCAGAGACAGAGACAGCCATCCGCGGCCCGCGTGAAGGTTTCACTGAAAGCTTAAGAGTCAATACTTCGCTTCTCCGCCATAAAATCAGATCGAACCGGTTAAAGGTTCTTTCAAAGACAGTGGGAGAGGAAACACAGACAGGCATCGCGATTGTATATATTGAGGGACTGGCCCGGCCGGAGCTCCTGGAAGAAGTTGAGAAGCGAATCGACGAAATTAAAATTGACGGCATCCTTGAGAGCGGTTATGTCGAAGAACTGATTGAAGATGATACGTGGAGCATTTTTCCGCAAATACAGAACACCGAACGGCCGGACACACTTGCAGGAAACCTGCTGGAGGGGCGGGTCGGCATTATTGTGGATGGAACACCTTTCGCCTTGATTCTACCAGCGACATTCTGGCAATTTATGCAGGCGAGCGAGGATTATTACCATCGGTTTCATATCTCGGTTTTTCTTCGAATATTGCGGATGACCTTTATTTTTGTTGCCCTGCTGCTTCCGGCCATTTATGTGGCTGTCACCACCTACCACCAGGAGATGATTCCTACCAATCTGCTATTCAGCGTAGCAGCCAGCAGGGAAGCCATTCCATTTCCTGCATTTGTGGAAGCGCTTATAATGGAAGTTTCCTTTGAGGCTTTGCGCGAGGCCGGCATCAGGCTTCCAAAACTTGTCGGCCAGGCAGTCAGCATCCTTGGGGCCCTGGTAATCGGCCAGGCGGCGGTTGAAGCGGGGATTGTATCGGCGCCCATGGTTATTATTGTATCGATGACGGGGATTGCATCCTTTACGATTCCACGTTTCAATATGGCGATTTCCATTCGCTTGCTCCGGTTTCCCCTGATGATCCTTGCTGGTATGTTTGGGCTGTACGGAATTGTACTGGGAACTACTTTTTTACTTACACATCTTGTAAAGCTTCGGTCGTTTGGCGTCCCTTATTTTGCCCCGCTGGCACCAATCAATCTTCGGGAACTCAAGGATGTCTTTATCCGTGCTCCCTGGTGGGAGATGGACAAACGTCCATCCCAAATGGTTGACGGGGATGTGAGGAGGCAAAAAAAGCATGCTAAACCATCCAAACCCGACGCGAAAAACAGAGGGGTTGAGGGAGGCAGTACATGAAAAGGCGGACATTTATTCTGATTCTGCTCACAGCATTAACATTCTTGTTAACTTCCTGCTGGGACCGCAGGGAAATCAATGATATGGCGTTCGTCATTGCCACTGGATTTGATAAGGGAAGTGAACCGGGAACCATTGTGTCTTCTGTACAGGTTCCTTTGATCAGCGCGATGGGGGGAGCCGGCTCAAGCGGAGGCGGAGGCGGAACTTCCGGTGCAAGCCCTTATTTTGTCGATGGGGCGGAAGGAAGAAATGTTCGCGAGAGCAACATGAACCTTCAGCAGAGGATGTCCCGCAACCTTTACTTCGCACACCGGAGGGTGGTTGTTATCGGTGAGGATTTGGCCAAGGCAGGAATGAAAGAGATCTTGAACCTGATCCTGATTGAGCCCCAATCCAGGCTTTCCACCTTCCTGTTGATGTCAAAGGGAAAAGCGAGTGAAATGCTAAACACTCCGTCACAGTTTGAAAAGCTCCCGGGCGAAGCGATAAGGGAAATGGCAAAAAACAGCATCGGGGTCAACGCTAATGATGTCCTTCAGGAAATGCAAAGTCCAGGGCTCGAACCAATCATCCCTGTCGTCGAAAAAGGAAGCACACATATTAAAACCGAGACTTCGTCAAAAATGCTGATGAACCGTTTTGCTGTTTTAAAGGATGATAAGGTCAGGTTCACAACCAATGAAGAAGAATCAGGGGGAGTGTTGTGGATCAGGAACAAGATGCGGGATAAAAGTATTACATTTCCATACAAAAATGAAGGGGAAATCAGTTTGAAAATTATCCAGGGGAATATGAGGAAAAAAATGAAGATGGTAAGAGGCAGGCCTTCATTTACAATAACGGTAAATACTACGGGCATCTTAATGGAAAATGAGCCATATGTGAACCTTGAGCATGCAGAATCCTATCAAAAAATGATCCAGGAATTTGAGAAAGCGGTAAAAAAACAGATTACAGCCCTCCTGAAGCATGCCCATGCGGAAGGAAGCGATGTTGTGGGCTTTGGTTATTATCTGTACAGGAACCATAACAGATCCTGGGAGAAGGAGTGGCAGAAAGACTGGCGTGAGAGGCTGAAGGATTTGGAAGTAACAGTGAATGTGGAGGGTGACATTCAGCGGATGACCAATATAGGACTTAAGAGTAAGGAGTGATAGGGTGGGTACCGGGACTGTTTTCGTTGCTGTAATACTGGCTATCTATGTGCGCAGCATTATGAAAAGGAAACCCTTTAGCCAGCGGAAAAGGCTATTTCTCTACATGTTTGTCCTGTTCACTGTAGCATTAACCATCATGGTTACAGTCCAAGCAGATTTGGGCTTTATTGTTCATGCTATGAACCAGACGATTGGTGCAACGGTAAAGAGGGCACTGAGTTGATGCCTGTAAAGATTGCACCCTACCAATTGTCGTTTCTCGTAGCCAATTTTATTTTTACAGGAACCCTTATCAGTCTGCCACAGTCACTGGCAGAACTGGCGAACCAAAACTCCTGGATGGCTCCATTGCCGGGTTTTATTTTTATGGCTGTTTTTATATCACTGATTATCGGGGGGACCGAGCAACTGGCAAAATTCTCAAAGAAGTTTCTTGCGGGAAAGCGAAGCATCATCGAAAAGGCATTTTTGATTGCATTTGGGGTTTTATTCGCTTTCACGTTTATTAGGGATGTCAGGGGATTGGTGGATTTTGTGGCCACTGTTCTGCTTCCGACCACCCCTATTGATGTGCTGTCAATCCTGGCAACTTTAATAATTATTTATGTTGCAGGTTCGGGGCTGGAAGTGATTACGAGGGTCACGGCGATCCACTTTACACTTTTGGCAGCAATTGTCATTTTCCTTCCCTTCATGCTGCTTAATGAAATCAACCTTGCCAATTTCCAGCCGGTTTTCACATCAACCTTCATGATGGGCCTTTCCAAGTCGTCGTTTGTTCTGTTCTCCTGGATTGGGGAAGGTGTTTTTATCCTTCTTTTGCTGGGCAATGTGAATAATGTGAAAAAAGCTAGAAGGGCCGCTCTGAAAGGTTTCGCAGTTGGAATGGGTCTGCTGTCAATTTTACTGGCACTCATGATCTCCGTGCTTGGTGTGGACATTGTCGCCGCTTCTACCTATCCAGCACATCAAATGGTGCAGCAGATCAACCTCACCGATTTCCTGGATAGATTGGATCTAATTATTGTGACTGTTTGGATTCCAACTTTTATGAGCAAGATTGCCCTTGACCTGTATATGGTAAATCGCTGCTTAACAGGTGGAAGGGATCAGGATATAAATGTCATCATCATTCCGCTGGGGCTCACCCTCGGACTTTTATCGATATTAATGTTCCACAACAATATGGAACATTTTCATTTTTCGTTTTATACCTGGGCTGGGTTGGGGCTGGGGATACAGTTATTAATAGGATTCCTATTTTTGTTGCGAAGGAAATTTTCATAGGCGGACAGCACTGGCTGTCCGCCTATTTTATCTGTATTAAGACGTTATCCCTTAGAATAGGTTAAGCTTTCCAATTCTTTGGACCGCTTCCGTGAGCCGCTCTTCATCCACAAGCAAACCAACCCGTACATAACCTTCGCCATATTCGCCAAAACCGTTTCCGGCCGCAACTGCTACATCCGCTTTTTCAAGCAGATAATCGGCAAATTGTTCGCTTGTAAATCCGTCAGGAACCGGAAGCCAGGCAAAGAAAGACCCGTCCGGGGCCTCAACGTTCCAGCCAATGCTTTGGCAGGCTTTCACCAGGGTATCCCGGCGCCCCTGATAGCGGGCAACGAGTTCGTCAACACAAGCTTGGTCACCGGTGAGCGCTGCTGCCGCCGCTCTTTGGACGGCGGGGAACAGGCTGCAGTACAAATGGTCCTGGAGGAGGTTAAGAGCTTCAATGATGACAGGATTTCCGACGGCAAAGCCCACTCGCCAGCCAGCCATATTATAGGTCTTGGATAAGGTGTACATCTCTACCCCTACATCCATGGCGCCCTCAGCCTCAAGGAAAGAAACGGGCTTTTTGCCTCCAAAGCCAATGGCACCGTATGCAAAATCATGAAGAATCACGAAGTCATGCTGCTTGGCCAGTGCGACTGCTTCTTCAAACAACGCAAGGTCTGCGGTCGCTCCTGTTGGATTATTGGGGTAATTCAAATATAGCATTTTGGCCTGCTCAAGCTGGGCTGCTGGAATGGCATTGAAATCCGGCAGGAATTTATTTTCCGCTTTTAACGGGAATGTTGCGTATTCAACATTGGCCAATACTGTTCCGGATAAATAATCGGGATACCCCGGGTCAGGAAGCAGCATTAATTCACCATCGTTCATGAGACACATCGGCAGTTCGACCAAGCCGGCCTTGGTGCCAAATAGAATGGCAACTTTCTTGTCGGGGTCCACTTCGACACCGTATTGTTTTTCATAAAACTCCGCTGCTGCTTCTTTCAGTTCCCCTATCCCGCGGAAAGGGGAATATTTGTGAGTCTGAGGGTCTTCTGCAGCTGTCTGCAGGGCTTTTACGATATGGGGAGGGGTCGGCTGATCGGGATTTCCCTGTCCGAGATTGATAACATCCCGCCCCTCACTTAAGGCTTTGCTCACTTTATTTACCAGGCTGGCAAAGAATTGAACTGGCAGTTTTTTTAATCGTTCTGAGTGCTCCATGTCATCCACCTTTATGAAAAGTATTGCGATAATAGTACAAATTCTATAATCTTTAAGTAGAAATGTCTAGAGGTGGCGATGAAAATGAAAATTGCATGTGTACAAATGGATATAGCATTCGGGGAGCCGGAAAAGAATTTTGCGGCGGTCAAAAAATATATTGAAGAAGCGGCTAATGCCAATGCTGATGTCGTTGTCCTCCCGGAAATGTGGAATGCGGGCTATGCACTCGAAAAGCTGGAGGAATTGGCCGATAAGGATGGCAGTCAAACGAAAGAGCTTTTTTCCAAGCTTGCGGGAACATATCAAGTGAATATCGTTGGGGGCTCGGTGGCGACTAAGAAAAAAGATGGCTTTTATAACACAATGTATGTGGCCAGCCGTACAGGAGAAATTGTCACCGAGTATGATAAAGCGCATCTGTTTAAGCTGATGGACGAGCATCATTTTTTGAACGCGGGCCAAAAAATGAATATATTTGATCTGGACGGAATCTCATGCGGCGGGGKAATTTGTTATGATTTGCGCTTTCCAGAATGGATTCGTGCCCATACGCTGCATGGCGCACATATCATGTTCATTCCTGCCGAATGGCCAGCAGCGCGAATTGATCACTGGCAGCTGCTTCTCCAGGCGAGAGCGATTGAGAACCAGTGCTTCATTGTGGGTGTCAACCGAACAGGCGATGACCCGAACAACAAGTTCAATGGACATTCCATGGTGGTTGCCCCGTGGGGGGAAGTCCTCCTGAGCCAGCAAACCGGAGAAGGAATCTTTTATGCTGAACTTGACTTGAAACAGGTGGAAGCTGTGCGGAAAATGATTCCTGTTTTCCAGGACCGCCGTACGGATTTGTATTAATTGGGTGAATAAGAGAGTCTCTATGTTTATGAAAAAGGCTTTTGCAGCAATTTACCGAAAAAAATAGCTTTAAAAGAAAAGGAGCGGACTTAAAAAAAGTTTGCTTCTTTTTTTATTTTTTCGCTTGTAATTGCGGGAGGTTTATCATATAATAAATGAGTCGTTAAAAATAATGTCCCAGTAGCTCAGCAGGATAGAGCAACAGTTTCCTAAACTGTAGGTCGGGAGTTCGAATCTCTCCTGGGACGTCAAAGGGTTCAGATGGAAGAAGTCTGAACAAGGTGAAGATGCTTCAAATCCTTATTAATTTATAAGGGTTTGGAGCTTTTTTTAGTTTTTAAAGAAATTAAAACAATCCCTTTTTATAAAATTCCATCTGCAAAACTGCCTCTTTTGCCTCTTTTTTTGAAAACGAATTGAAAGTTTATTTTTATACGGAAGGGGAAACGGAGTTAGAGAGAAGGTCTGCTAGTGATGCAAAAACAATCGAGAGCCATTAGAAAGCAGATACAAATTTTACATAAGGAGAGAATTCAATTATGAAAATAAAAGCTGCAGTCACCCCTAAAACCGGGCAACCTTTTGAAATTACTGACATTGAATTGCCTGAACTTGAATCAAAAGATGTTTTAATAAAAGTAACAGCATCTGGAATTTGTCATACTGATGTTTCAGGGAGAGACACAGGGATGGTCAATCCACCTGCAGTACTTGGTCATGAAGGTTCTGGAATTGTTGAAAAGATAGGGTCTGAAGTTACTGGACTTCAAAAAGGAGATCATGTGGTTGTCTCATTTGCGAGTTGCGGAAAATGTGATAATTGTTTAGCCAATCACCCTGCACATTGCAGATATTATGCTGAACTTAATTTAAATAGCCATATAGACAAAGATACCAATAAATTGGTTTCCAGATTCTTTGGACAATCTTCATTTGCAACATACTCACTTGTTAACCAAAGGAATGTTGTAAAAATAGATAAGGATATGGACTTAGCTTTAGCGGCTCCACTAGGCTGCGGTTTACAAACAGGAGCAAGTACTGTTTTAAATGTGCTAAAACCTGAAGCAGATAGTTCTATTGCGGTATTTGGAGTAGGCGCCGTTGGATTAAGTGCCATTATGGCTGCTAAAATTGCAGGATGCAAAAACATTATTGCGATTGATCTCCATGATAATCGCTTAGAACTAGCTGAAGAGCTGGGCGCCACAGCTTCTATAAAAAGTGGCAAGGATGTCGATATTGCAGAAAAAATCAAAGCAATTACCGGGGTAGGAGTGCAGAATGTACTTGATACTACCGGGGTAGATATGGTAATTGAACAAGCAATCCTATCATTGGATACTTTTGGAAAACTAGCTACTGTTGTTACTGATTATAGTCTTAATATTCCTTTGGAAACCTTGGCATTAGGAGGAAACAGTATTGTAGGAACCAGTCAAGGTGATGCAATTCCACAAAAATTTATTCCAGAATTGATTTCTTACTATAAGAAGGGACAATTTCCATTTGACCGAATGGTAAAATTCTATGAATTTGATCAAATAAATAAGGCCTTTGAAGAATCAGAGAATGGTTCAGTTATTAAACCTGTCTTAAAAATTAATTAATAATTTTTCAAGGTGCTTACAAGTACCCCCGGGACGCTATTGGGCGCAAACCATGCCTTGCCAAGGCATGGTTTTTGTGAAAATAAAACAATGGACTGATCCTGTCCGGAGCAGTCCTGTTTCTTGCCTTATACAGCGTGTCTTCGATATTCTTTCTTGAATTGGTTCAGCATTTGTTCCGTAATGGCTGCATAGCCGCTGACATTAGGGTGAACTCCATCCGCTGAAAGGTTTTGAGGATTCTGGCTGTTGATCACCCTGGTGGTTTCTATGACCAATGAAGCCGGAACCTGCTGGGCCACTTCGTATATTTTTAGATTCCATTTTGGCAGCAGCTGATCGGCCAGATTATAAATCTGATGGTCGACTGGCAGCGGGTTATACAGTTCAAGGAAGACGATAGTTGCATGGGGATTCAGTTTTTTTATTTTGGCGGATATTTCAGTTAAATTGCTTGCAAAGCTTGATTGCAAAGTATCAAAAGATTTGATCGCTGTATAAAAGTCCTGCTTTTTTGCCAGTTTTAGAACATCGTTACCGCCAATATTGATGGTGATGATATCCGAATTCCGAATTTCCTCATCAAATACCCCATTTTGGACCAGGCGATTCAACTCTGAGCTGGTCAACCCATTTTTTCCTTTGTTGCTATAATGAACGGTTTTATTGATTTCCACGCCTAATTGGCTGGAAAACTTGTATACCAGGTTTTCTGTTTCATTTGCACCAAATCCATGAATGACCGAGTCCCCCAGTGCAAGGTGGTGAATTTCACTGTCGCTGGACTGCCGAAAGTAATCCAGGTAGGTCTGCCGGTCGTAATCAGTGCCTGTTTCAACCAGTTCTTCCTTCATCTTGTTTATTTGGTATTGAGGATAATAAAACCATGCTGCGGCACCTGACCCAATAAGAACGAATGTAGCCAATGTATATTTTAAAACTTTCAATCCAGACTTCCCCTCCATATCACTATTATAACAAGGCAAAATCAGTAAATACCTAGGTATTATTTTCCTAGTATAGGAAAGAAAACCATGCAGTAAGCCAAAAGAAACGGATCAATTATTCAAAAGGCAAAAATAATTGATAAAGATGAAAAAAGGGGTGGAAAATTGATGGAGTTTATGAAAAAATTAAATTAACGTTAAGATTACACTAACGGAACAATGAATTATTAGAATATTCGAAAAATCGTACAAGAGAATTCGACAAGAAGAATAAAATCTACTGAACTATGATCTGCTCATACATAATAATCAACATGGCCAAGTATATATGGCACGATTCATGTAAAAAAACGTCGATATTTTTGGATTTCCTTATTGTTAAAGGTAGTTTACTATTAATTTATACATTGGATGTTCAATCCTGTAATGGAAGAGACTGGAACATCAAACTATAATATTGACGGAGGTAACAGTGTGAGAGCAGCCACCAAAGAAAAACTGATGCCAAATTATGCGGAAATGAATGATGAGATTTTAGTCCAGCTATTCCAAAACGGGGATGGGGAAGCATCGGAATTCTTAATGAAGAAATACCGCAGCTTTGTCCGTGCCAAGGCAAGCCGTTATTTTTTGATTGGAGGGGAAAAAGAAGATATTGTCCAGGAGGGGATGATTGGTCTATATAAGGCCATCCGTGATTTCAAAGTGKACAAGCTGGCTTCTTTTAAAGCGTTTGCAGAACTCTGCATTACGAGGCAGATTATTACCGCTGTCAAGTCGGCAACCCGCCAAAAGCACACTCCTCTCAATTCCTACATTTCCCTGAACAAACCCATTTACGAGGATGAATCCAATCATACCCTGATGGATGTCATCACAGGTCCCGCGGAAATGGACCCCGTCCAACTGATTATTGACCAGGAAAAAGCGTATGATCTGGAACAGCGGATGGCAGAAAGGCTGAGCGACCTCGAGAAAAAAGTGCTGGAACTTCATATTGCCGGTCATTCCTACGTTGAGATTTCCAGGAATGTAAACACGCACGTCAAATCGATTGACAATGCCCTGCAGCGCATCAAGCGCAAGATGGAAAGGTATCTGGAGCGAAAGGAAGTTCTCCTTTAACAGGCGAAAAGAAAGACAGCAGAAAGGTGTAGAAGAGCACTTTTCTGCTGTCTTTCTTTTATGGCCGCGTTTCAACTGATGTATATGGAGTCGTGTAATTTGAAAAGAATCGAATACAAGTGGAAAGTTTGTAGGCTTAGTCAATGTTATGTATTGCGAGGAAGGAAGGCCTTCAGGATTGGATCGTTACATGAATGGAGGAACTCCGTCGCTAATTCCTTTAATAATGGCCGAGATGGACTGCACCTGGCTCTCATCAAGGTCAAAGGCTTCTTTCACTTTCCTTTCAAGATCCTCTGTCACTCTCCGTTTACCTACCTCGACAAGGGCAATCAAGGCAAAGCTGCAATTTACTATTCTGGCAAAATCACGCTGGTTCAGGTTATAGCTTTTTCTCAAAAACTTGATAATTTCTTTGTTCATACGCTCACTCCTTTAGAAAAAGCTATTATAAAAGTAACTTATACTTATAAGGTTGTCAAAGTGTTTTTAGGAACAACCTAATAGCGTTTGGATTTCTGTATACGGGTAATGTATGAAAAAACCTTCGATATTCTAGCTTTCTATAAACTTATTCGAATTCAGGTTTGATGGTTTATGAGCACGTATAAGTTTCCGTTCCCACATGAGCCCAGTCAACATAAGATGAAGGAAAGAGGTTATTATCAATGGTTACACTAGGTCCCCGAGTGTTAAAAACAGGCATGGCTGTGACTCTAGCCATATATATTGCCCAGTGGCTTGGTCTTGAGCCGCCATTATTCGCTGCCATCGCTGCTACTTTCACGATTCAGCCCTCCCTTTACCGGTCATGGAGGCAAGTCCTGGAGCAGGTCCAGGCGAACTCGGTCGGTGCGGTGATTGCCTTGGCAGCAATTTATCTATTCGGCAATAGCCCCATTGTCATTGGCATGGTGATGGTCGGCGTCATACTGGTCTGCCTGAAGCTGAAAATTGCGGGAACAATCCCTTTGACACTGGTGACTGCCCTTGTGATGATGAGCCAGCCGGAGTTCAATGGCCTGGTCGCGGCAGCCCACAAATTTGTCATTGTCCTGGTTGGAATGGGCTCCGCCTTTTTCGTCAACCTGCTGGTCTCACCCCCAAATTACAGAAAGAACTTCCTGACCGAGGAAAAAGAAACACTGAGGCTTTTATCCTTGCTATTGCGGACAGCCATCTCGGATGAGTTGACAGAGAAATCGTTTCAGCAGCAATGGAATGAGGTAAAAGGCAGGATTTCGAAAATGGAAGAACTGTACGGTCTTCTTGATGAAGAACGAGAGCATATATCAAGGGTCAGGCACCTTGATGTCAGGGAAATAGTAGTCTTTAAACAGAAATTGAAATGCCTGAAGTATGGAGACAGTTTGCTTGAGGTTATCGAAGAACATTATTTTCAAAGCGGCCCGGTTCAACAGGAACGCGTCTTTTTTGACGGAGAGATTGAGAGGCTGATGGCGGAGCATGAATATCTCCTCTTAAAATTTGATGGGATGGTTAAGGAGTTTCCGGAAGAGAGTGTCTACCGGGAAAGAAACAAAGAGTTTTTCAAGAATTTGCTTCAATCCCGTAAAAGTGACAGCAGCCAGAAGATGCACCAAGTTTTGGTAGGTTCGGCCATCATGGAATACGCTTTGCAATTGGAACGTCTGAATGAGTTGACCGAACGGTTCATTAGAAGGAAAAGGGCACCGTCAATTGGGGTTTGAAGCTGAAGAGGAGTGGGCAAATGCTGGCATTCAAATTATTGCTGGGACTGTTTGTCATTGGGATTTCCGTTTATTCATTGATCACAGGCGATGTCTCTTATGTTTTATGGAACCAGTTGATGCTTGCAATCCTAATGTTCCTATTGGGCTGGACAGATTGGAGAGAGGATAAAAAAAGATCAGGGAGCCTGTCCATGGCCGTGGGAATAGTCATTTTCCTATTATTTATACACTCCATAATGCAGGGGTGAACAGAGCTTCAATGAGGCTCTGTTTTTCCTCTCGCAATCTGGGGTTGTGGTATAGTGGAATCAGGGAGGGATTGGGATGAAGGAACTTCAGCATATTTTAAATACACATCAATTTCAATCTAAAGCTACGCTGAAGGAACAGCTTGGCAATTTGGGTATAAAAGCAGGTGACCATATTATGGTCCATGCATCCATGAAGGCGATGGGCTGGGTTGCCGGCGGACCGCAGGCAATCGTCGAGGCATTGATGGAATGTGTTACTTCGGAGGGCACCGTGGTTATGCCTGCCCAATCCGCCGATAACTCCGAACCATCTTATTGGATGATGCCGCCTGTTCCGGAGGAGTGGCATGACCCTATCCGAAAAGAATGGCCGGCATTTGACCCTCATCTAACGCCGCTGAGAGGAATGGGGAAGATTGCGGAGTGTTTCCATCGACATCCTGCAACCATCAGGAGCATGCATCCCGCACATTCATTCATGGCATGGGGCAGGCATGCAGGAGAGTGGATGAAGGATCATCCTCTTGAAGATTCATTCGGCAAAGGGTCGCCACTGGGCAAAATGATGAAAAGTAATGTGAAAATCATACTGATCGGCGTTGACTTTGACGTGTGCACAGCCCTTCATTATTCAGAGTCTGTACAGGAAACGAAAACCACATTACCCCAGGGAGCGGCACTATTGGCAAACGGAGTGCGCCGCTGGGAAACCTATGAATGCATGGTTATGGATTCCGACATTTTCCCCGAGATCGTAAAGAGCTTTACGGGGGACATACAGAAAGGAAAACTTGGACAGGCTGATACGAAAATAACCTTGATGCGCCCGCTGGTGGAATTTGCGGCGGACTGGCTGAGAATACATAATGGCCATAAGAAATAACGGGAAGCCCCGCTGCAGTCAAAGCTGGCGGGGCTTGGTTTAAAGCTTATTTATTTTTTTAGGCCTACTGCCAATTATAAGAGGTGTTTCATAACCATTTACTGTTAGAGATTCAAGCATTTCTGGAGAATCGGCCGCTTTAACGCCATACTTTCCTTTCCTGGAATAGGCCTTCAGGTTCAGCAAGGATACATGCTTTGCTCCTTTGCCTATGTCAATGGCTTTTGAAGCTGAATCCTCTATGGTGATGTTGTTAAGCTGAACATAATCAGGATGCTGTTTGCCCCCATAAATCTTTATATCGGTTCCAGCCTGGTGGAAATCCCGAATGGCAACTTGGTTTATGCAAACATTTCTTGCCTTATACTGGATGGCGATGACCGGCTGTCCTTTGTAATCATAGTAAGGATCCCCTATCAAGGTAAAATGGTTGACCACTACATTCCGGTAAGCAGAAACTACCATGCCTCTAGGTGGTGACCCTTCATACAACTCCGTATATCTGGGAGCAATCGAGACAAGGTTGGTTGCACGGATATTATAAGCCGTCTTTGAATCAGGTTCGGTGTTTTTATGGTGGCCAATATGGCGAAAGTTGTAGCTGCGGTTGTCATGGACCGAAAGATGGCCGATAATCTGGACGTTATTCCCAGCGGAGGAATTGTGGTGAGCCTTGATTTCCACTCCTCCGAAACATCGGGACGTGGAGTTGTTGACAAGCCAAACATTACTTGACCCGTCGTCCACTTCAATTCCATTTGAGTTGGAAAAGCCTTTTTGGTGTGCCCTTCCGCTCGGATCACACATATGGCAATTCGAAATAAAAATATTGTCGCTATGGTGGGTGGTAATCCCATCGTCTCCAAAGCCATAGCCTGTGCATTGGTCAATCCAGACATATTCACTTCCGCGGCGCGCCCTGTGGCCATCCCCGCTGTAATCATAAAAGGTTGAAGTAATGTCAAAACAGTGCAATCCAGGATTGATTCCTTCCACATTTGTTACCCATCCATAGGTTACATTGGCATAGGCGAGACAACTGGAATGATTGCCCCATGTACTAGTTTTCCTGGTTTCACCAAGTCTCTCGACATTCCAGTCAAGACTCATCTCTCTTACGGCAATATGGTGATTTCCGCGCCAGTGGTGGGAGTTGGTCACCAACCGCATGCCTTTTGCAGCTTTATCACTCAGCTTTATAACTGTTTTCCCTTTACCTGAACCCGAAAAAATAGTCCAGGAAGGAAGTCTGATTCCTTTCGTGACATAATGCCCCTCGGGCACGTATACTTTTACCCGTCCCTTGCCAATGGCCTTTTTAAATGCTTCCGTGTTATCAGTAAGGCCATCCCCAACAGCCCCGAAATCAGCCACATTCACTTCCCGTTCAATTTCCTGCTCAAGATTCCTGTATTCATCGTCAAGCCTGCTTTTCCAATCAGGGCAGGCTTTGCCAGCGTGGTTTATAACCGTTTTGCCGTGACGTACTTTACGGGATGCCCTGCTCAGAAAGACACTGGCCACCCTTGCCCCAGTCTTTTTTATCATGTCAGTCAGAGAAGGCGAGGGAGTATGTATAGGCAGAGGTGCTGGGTTGTTGAGCATCTCCATGAAAATTTTGTCTGTTTCCATCAAGGCTTCTTCTATATTTACTTTTTTATAAGAGTATTTTTCGATTAATTGGGAATTTCTCCCGGGGTCATGCCTGTGATCCAAATAAAGCATACAGTCACATCCTTTGCGCTAGACTATACAGTACTTTCCCTGTCTTTAAACAAATAATCCATCCTTGGGCCTGGTGGGTCAAATGAAATCCTTTACAGACAGCTATTTTATGGCTATGATAATCTTAAAAATAATATGAACACTACTAGGGGTGCCTATGAAACAGGCTGAGAGGAATAAGGTTCCAACCCTTCGGACCTGATCTGGGTGATGCCAGCGTAGGAAAGTAGTCAAAAATGGAGTTTATTTTTGCTATCTAAGCCAGGTCCAATCAGGGTCTGGCTTTTTTGGCGTTTTAGGAGGAGGAAGCAGAATGTTGGAAGCAGGAGCTATTCTGGAACAAGTGAGAAGTACAAATCCATTGGTACATAATATTACAAATGTGGTCGTCACGAATTTTACCGCAAATGGTCTATTGGCGATGGGGGCATCACCAGTAATGGCTTATGCCCCTGAGGAAGCGGGAGAAATGGCGGGGCTCGCGGGAGCACTCGTGCTCAATATCGGGACCTTGGATGAAGCTGTTGTGGAGTCGATGATTATTGCTGGAAAAGCAGCAAACGAACATAACGTCCCTGTGGTGCTTGATCCGGTTGGGGCAGGAGCTACAGCATACCGTACGGCCACTGCCAAAAAGCTGATCGAAAATCTCAAAATTGCTGTGGTCAGGGGAAATGCGGCTGAAATTGCAAACGTAGCCGGCAGGAACTGGGACATTAAAGGTGTTGACGGAGGTTTAGGAAAAGGGGATCTGGTAGAACTGGGGATAATGGCCGCTAAGCAATTTAAAAGTGTGGTAGTAATAACAGGAAAGGAAGATGTTGTTACGGACGGCAATAGAGTTTATCTCATTAAAAATGGCCATTCTCTGCTAACCAAGGTTACTGGCGCCGGCTGCCTGCTATCTTCCGTCATTGGTGCTTTTTTGGCGGTTGATAATAATTTTATTAATGCTGCTGCCGCCGCGTTGGCTTTTTATGGAGTGGCTGCTGAAAGAGCAGCAGGGATAGCCGGAGGAGAAGGTCCCGGCACCTTTCAAGTTCAGCTTCTTAACTCATTGTCTCTTGTATCTTCAAAAGACATAAATGAAAAGGCAGTAATAAGGAATGGGGGCGGGAAACATGAAAGTCTATAAGTCTTTAACAATAGCAGGATCAGACAGCGGGGGCGGTGCGGGCATTCAGGCGGATTTAAAAACCTTCCAGGAGCTTGGTGTCTTCGGAACTAGTGCCTTAACTGCCGTGACTGCACAGAATACTATGGGGGTACAAGATGTATTTCCATTAAACCCGGATCAGGTCGTAAAACAAATCCATTCGGTAGGCAGTGACCTGAAGATTGATTCCTTAAAAACAGGAATGCTTTTCAGCGCAGAGATCATTACAGCTGTCGCCCGAATGATCCGTGAATTTAAATGGGAAAAGCTTGTCGTGGACCCAGTCATGATTGCCAAAGGAGGGGCCTCCCTTCTTCAGCAGCAGGCCGTCGTTGCACTCAAACAAGAACTTTTGCCGCTGGCGATGGTTCTGACCCCCAATATACCAGAGGCGGAAGTGCTTACAGGAATAAGCATTAAATCAGAGGAAGACAAGAAAGAAGCGGCCAGAAGGCTCCATGGAATGGGTGTGAAATATGTCCTGATCAAAGGCGGCCATGAGGAAGATCGGCATCAAGCCATAGACCTTCTTTTTGATGGAAATGCGTTCTCTACTCTTCAAAGCAGGAGAATTGCAACAAAGAACACCCATGGAACAGGCTGCACTTTCTCAGCTGCCATAACTGCCGAACTTGCCAAGGGGGCAAGCATCCATGAGGCTGCGGCGACGGCAAAAACATTTATACAGGCTGCAATTGAGGAAGACCTGAACATTGGCAGCGGGCATGGTCCAACGAACCATTGGGCTTACAACCAGAATATGAAGCTTAATAGATAAAAAGATTTAAAGGATGTTCCTGCTTGGCCAAGGAAAAAGGAGTGAATGCATGTGGGACGGATAGACAGCAATAAACTAAAGGATATGTTGAAGGTTTATTTTATTATGGGAAGTGCAAATTGCCGCAAAGACCCCGCTGAAGTTTTAACCGAAGCCATTTCGGGGGGCATAACCATGTTCCAGTACAGGGAGAAGGGGGAGGGCGCCCTGCAAGGGAACGAGAAATTGCAGCTGGCAAGGAGACTTAGATCAATCTGCCATGAGCATGCGATGCCGTTTATTGTGAACGATGACATTGACCTGGCACTTGAAGTGGATGCAGACGGAGTGCATATTGGACAGGAAGACGAAAATGCAGCGCTTGTCCGGAAAAGGATCGGAAACAAAATTCTCGGCGTCTCGGTTCATGACCTAAAAGAAGCTGAGCACGCGATCCGCAGTGGAGCAGATTATTTTGGTATAGGGCCTATTTTTGCAACAACAACCAAAAGCGATGCCAAACCTGCAAGGGGAGGGGCTTTTATCCGGGAATTAAGGGATGCAAAATATGTGAATCCGATTGTGGGAATTGGCGGAATTGTTCCCGGCAATGCTGCTGCTGTAATGGAAGCAGGTGCAGATGGTGTTTCAGTCATTACAGCCCTTACGCATGCCCCTCAAATCCAGGAAGAGGCCAGACTTTTAAAAGAAGCGGTCTTCCATGGGAACATGAAGTAAAGTTTCAATTACAGATTTATTAAAACAGCAAAAAACTCGTCAATTGACGAGTTTTTTGCTTTTATTTTAGTTTTAAAAAGCTGGCAAGGACAAGTTCTAGAGCTTTTCACTCAGTGACGCAGTGTCTGATTTCTTATTCGGACTGTGTGAATTCGTTTCTCTTTTACCCCAATAGTTGGCAAGGAGAGAGCCTGAAACATTATGCCAAACGCTGAAGATGGCTCCAGGGACTGCGGCGAGTGGTGAAAAATGGGCCGTGGCCAGGGCAGCAGCAAGCCCGGAGTTTTGCATGCCAACTTCAATAGAGACTGCCTTCTGATCAGCATATTCCATTTTAAGCATCTTGGCCGCAAGGAAACCAATCAGATAACCCAATCCATTGTGGAGAATGACCACAGCCAGAATCAAAAGGCCGCTTTCAAGGATCTTTTCCTTGTTGCCGCTGACAACTGCAGCGACAATAGCCACAATCCCAATCACCGAAATCAAAGGCAATGCCTTGATGCTTTTTTCTACCTGCCGCTTGAAAGCAGCCTTAACGACAAGTCCCAGGACAATCGGTACGAGGACCATTTTGACAACAGACATGAACATGTCCCCGGCCGACACAGGGAGCCATTGGCTCGCAAGCAGCAGGGTGATGGCCGGTGTCAATATCGGTGCAAGAAGTGTGGAGACCGAGGTGATTGACACAGAGAGC
The DNA here is from genome assembly GCF_001273925.1 of Bacillus sp. FJAT-27251. Lineage (GTDB taxonomy): Bacteria > Bacillota > Bacilli > Bacillales > Cytobacillaceae > Mesobacillus_B. The sequence goes on from NZ_LIGG01000001.1 coordinate 3,453,522, forward strand.
GCCGTATTGCCTTTGGCCAGGAAGGTCATAACATTTGAAGAGGTTCCACCCGGGCAGGCTCCAACCAGTATGACTCCAACAGCAATTTCAGGAGGCAGGCGAAGAGCAGTAGCCAACGCAAATGCCAATAGCGGCATAAAAAGATATTGGGCGGTGACTCCGATAAAAACAGATTTCGGATGGCTGAATACTTCTTTGAAATCCTTGGCAGACAGTGTCATCCCCATTCCAAACATAATGATTCCAAGCAATAGCGGGATGTGCGGCCCAATCCAGGTAAACCCTCCCGGAATTAATAATGCGAGTGCAGCAAACAGGATAACCCAATAGGCGAAAGTATTACCTGCAAAATTGCTTATTCTTTCCAATGCATTCATATGTATCCTCCTAAAAAAATATAAACTTGATTATACTACTTAAAAATTAATATTCAATATATTCTAATTAAAAAAATGAAATGGTGTCAGCATTTTAGGAAAAGGCTAGTTTTTATGAGACAAAACAATTGTTATACAACAACAGCCCTTCCGGTTAGAGAAGGGCTGTTTGCTTGATAAATAGAATGATATTTTTTCAGACAGGAAACTGCTTATTCTTCATGTCGGCCAATGCACCGTTCGCACTCGTAAAGGAAGGATTCCTGCTTTTCTTCAATCCTGCATCCACATTCACGGCATTCCTTCATTTTTGGCTTCATCATTTTTAATTCCTCCTATCAATTTGTTGTTAAATTCAGTGTACTATAACAGAAAACAAAAATCAATAACTGTTATATAAAAACTTTAAATTTTCTCGAAAATTTTTACAAACCAAGATCCATAACATAGATATCTTTTAGCAGGGATTAATGGATGAAAAAAGGAAGGCCCAGGCAAAATGCCGGGGCCTTCCCATTTCATCAGTGAATATCCTTCTTTTTGAATTTACCTCCGCGGACCTCTGCAATATCCGCAATGGCCAGAAAGGCATTGGGATCCCAGTATTGGACTATCCTTTTCAGCTTTGATTCCTCTATTCGGTTGATCACACAAAAAATCACTCTTTTATCGGCGCCGCTGTAAGCTCCCTCTCCATTGAAAAAGGTTACACCCCGTCCGAGCCGTGCATTGATACTGTCAGCTATCTCCTGTGAAAATTCACTGATAATCCAGACAGATTTCGATTGTTCGAACCCTTCTACCACGGCGTCAATTGCTTTGGAGGCAATATAATAAGCCAGCAGGGAATACATGGCACGTTCCCAGCTGAACACAAACCCGGAAGCTGTAAGGATGAACAAATTAAAAAACATGATAATATTTCCTACTGACACCGGTACTTTCTTATTGATTAAAATGGCGAGGATCTCCGTACCATCGAGTGCGCCGCCGCTCCGGATAACAGTTCCGACACCCAGACCGATAAGCATGCCGCCAAATACGGTCGCAAGCAGCACGTCATCGGTGAATGCTGGAACTGGATGAAGCATAATCGCAAAAAGAGATAAGGCCGAAATCCCATAAATGGTGGATAATGCAAAAGTTTTGCCAATCTGTTTGTAGCCAAGATATACAAATGGAAGGTTAAGAAGAAACAGGAAAACTCCAAGCTTCCACCCGACAATATGGGACAGCATAATGGAGATTGCTGTAATCCCGCCGTCCACAACCTTATTTTTGACCAGGAAAATCTCCAATCCAACAGCCATAAGCACAGCCCCAAAGGTAATCAGGACAATGCGCCCAGCAACTTTTAAAGCTTTCCATTTTAGCTGATAGACCTGTTGTTCTTCTGAATTTGACATAAAATTCCTCCACTCTGTTAATATGGTCCAATTTACCTTTTTTAATAACGTAACTGAGCAACTAAATGCAGGGTGTAAAAATACTTTGACAATGCCTTGGGATGGGTGTAAATTCATATAGTAGTATATTCAAATAATCAGATATACAAAATTAATGTGGAGGCTGGGTTAAGTGACTTGGAGAAAATTGTTGTTTGGCAGATTAGAGAATTATTCTTTTCATGGCTTTCATAGGGATTTATTGTCCGGGCTGGTTGTTGGGGTAATCGCCATACCGCTGGGAATGGCCTTTGCAATCGCCTCGGGTGTCAAGCCCGAGCATGGTATCTATACCACTATTATTGCGGGTATCCTGATATCAGTGTTTGGTGGTTCAAAGTTTCAAATAGGGGGACCAACGGGTGCTTTCATACCTATATTATTTGGAATTGTCCTCACTTATGGGTTTGAAAATCTGCTGATTGCTGGCTTCCTGGCGGGAATCATGCTTGTGCTGATGGGATTGTTCAGGCTTGGATCCCTGATCCGGTTCATTCCGCGTCCAGTTACAGTTGGCTTTACTTCTGGTATCGCTGTCATTATTTTCACCGGCCAAATCGCAAACTTTTTTGGATTGGAAAATGTGGAAAGACACGAATTATTTCTTGACAATATAAAAGAAGTTTTCATGCGCATTGGAAGCATCAATCCGTTTAGTGTCCTGACTGGGACGATTTGCCTTTTGACCATTTTGTTGACACCAAGGTTTTTCAGGAAAATACCGGGTCCTTTAATCGGGTTGATTGTATCAACACTGGCTGCCTCCATTCTTTATCCGGGCCAGGTGCCGACAATAGGATCAACATACGKGGAAATTCCCGGTAACCTCCCGCAATTTTCTTTCCCGGATCTGACTTTGGATAAGGTGCTGCATATGCTTCAACCTGCTTTTGTCATTGCCCTTCTTTGTGCTGTTGAATCACTGTTGTCTGCAGTTGTAGCGGATGGTATGACCAATAGCCGGCACAATAGCAACAAAGAGCTGGTTGGGCAGGGAATCGCCAATATTGTCACGCCGATGTTTGGCGGCATACCAGCAACAGGGGCGATTGCACGGACCGCAACGAACATCAAAAATGGGGCAGTATCTCCAATGTCAGGCATCATCCATGGAATTGTCGTTTTGCTTGTACTGGTCCTTTTTGCACCATTCGCAGGCAGCATTCCTCTCTCCAGTATGGCTCCGATCTTAATGGTGGTGGCCTGGAATATGAGCGAGCGCCATGTGTTTGCCCATCTGGTAAAAACGAGGACAGCTGATTCGCTTATTCTGATGGTTACATTCCTACTTACGGTATTGGTTAATCTTACTGTTGCCGTTCAGGCAGGGCTGGTGATGGCTGTCATTATCTTCACGAAGAGAATGAGTGATATAATGGTGACAACAAAAGTACTGCCGAACCCCCATGCAAGAAACGAAAAAGTGGAGAGCCAAACGGTGTCAAATGTGCATGATTGTCCGCAAATCAGCATGTACAATGTGGAAGGGCCGCTCTTTTTCGGCGCCGCCCAGACATTTGAACATTCCATTATGAGCACAATCAACTATCGCCCGAAGGTGCTGATACTGAGGATGGGAAAAGTTCCTTTTATGGATACGACCGCATGCCCATCAAGCTAACAAAGTAAATTACTAGATACGAAATGATCCTTGTTTCAAAACTAGCGAGTGATGGAAAAGTAGGCATGCCAAAGAAACCTATTAAAACGCGATTTTTTCGCTAGGCAGCTTGTCTATGCTTCACCGTCGTTTCATACACAACCCCTAGAATATCAAAGACGGTCATCTTCTTATACCGATGACATTTACGACCGTTCTTTTTAAGCAGTTGATAAAGGCGATGCAGAATTTTCAAAAGTTCTTCTGTGCCAACTGCTATCGCTTGAAACAGTAACGGAAAGTAATCTTTAATCATATAAATTGCTTTGTATTCACTCAGCTCCTGCTTTTTCTTTTCAAGCAGAAGCTGTCGCATTTGAAACATCGTAGAAGAACAGAGGAGAATGCCAATAAGTTGTCCATATAAATGGCACTCTAGGCGTTCTCTTTTACTATTTTTACATTCATCAATTTCAAAGAATGACTTCCACGTTTTAAACAAAATCTCAATCTGCCAACGAAGTGAATACAATGAATGGACGTAATTCGTCAGTACTTCTTCTAGCGAAGTGTTCGTGATATATACATTCATGCCCATTAAACGTTTACTTTTATCCTTCATGACAATGCCTTTCTTCTTTTCACGTATCGCTTGGTTTTTCAAGCGTGTTTGCGTTTGATCATCGGTTAAACGATGGATAATGACACGTGCTGGAAGCTTCTGATTTTGGCCAATGTATGCCTCGGGGATTTCCATCGTTTCACCAAGGGTTAGACCAGACATCATTTGTGTCATATCAAGCTGGATGTATTCTGTTTGCTTTTTTAACGTGCCATTGTTGAAGTATTCTGGCTCAGGGTTCTTGATATAAATGCGTGTATTCAGCTTCAACCGCGAGATATAGTAAGCCTCTTTATCATGAATGGCTTGTAAGTCTCCTAAATCGAAGTAACCAAGATCACGCAAACACAAATCGCCGGCCTCTACGGTTTCAAGGCAGATGGTACCGTATGTTTTATCATTATTTTTTCCTGGTCCAAGCTGCACGTTAAGAAATTGACCACTCAGTAAATCATATTCCAATTGGATTTTCACGCCTGCCGTATTACTACTCCCACCTGAACCCTGATAGTCAGTGGCGAAATGATCAGGCAGTTGAAACACTGTCGCATCTAAAATACGGATACGATTGAAAGTAGAGATCATGTGTGCAGAAAGCGATTGATTTGAACAGAGTTTTTGTGTGAGAAGAGAAGTAAAGACTTCTCGAAGAAATGCGACAGCTGCTGAATTAAAGCGTTGATTCAGTCCTTCTGAGCTCATCAGTACCCCAGTGGAAGCTTCTAACTGACTGCACAATTGTGTAAGTGATGTGCTAGCGATTTCTTGACTGAGCCATACGCAAAGGGCAATGAGTTCGTTTGCTTGATACTTACTAGATCGCTGTACAAAGCCAACTTGTTTGGCGATATCTTGTAGGACTACTGGAGATAAAAAGTATTGTAGTTCTTGTGCAAAAAGATTCAGTTCATTTGAAATGATAGGACTCATCAAAAACGCCATCCTTTCTCGTAAACTTCTTACGATAAGCATAGCGTTTTTTCATTTTGAGGGTATGATTTTAACTTCGCTTGATGGGCATGGGGTCCCGGTAGCAAAACGCGGAAAATATACGTATAATAAGCTAATTTCTGAATGAAATAAGCCGATTTTTCCTATGCTAAGGAATTATCGGCTTTTCATATTGGCTAAGTAATCATAGGATTTTGAGAGATGCTATACTCCTTTTTAAAAAGCTTAACCTTATTTAACACCCTGAATCTGAGATCTTTTTTATGTAATCAGATGGAAGAGTGGAAGGCTAATCCTTAAGGTATGATTAATTTTCTCAGATTCATTTGATTCATTATCTGAAACTTTTCCCAAGTTATTGATAAGTTATTGTTGGAGTAGTTACGTAAATCTATAATGGCTTTATAGATAGCGCTTTCTTATAAAAACAAAAAGGAGTGATTAATATGATGCAGAAATTGCAGCGATTTGGTGGAGCCATGTTTATTCCAGTAATGATTATGCCCGCAATGGGATTGTTACTAGGGTTAAGTAATACTCTATTAAATCAGCAAATGGTTGGAAATATTGCGGCTGAAGGTACCGTTTGGTATATATTTTGGAGAATGATTCTTGATGGAAGTTACGTTGTCTTTCAAAATATCCCACTTTTATTTGTTATCGGTTTATCTATAGGTTTAGCGAAAAAGTCGAAGAGTAGGGCTGCACTAGAAGCTTTCGTCATTTATATGTTTTTTAATGTATTTATTAACTCATTATTATCTTCATCTGGTTCAGTTTTTGGTGTGGATTTCTCTCAAGACGTAGGTGGATATAGCGGTTTAGCGAGCATAGCAGGTATTAAAACGCTTGATACGAGTATGGTTGGTGCATTAGCTATCGCGGGAATTGCAATCTGGCTTCATGATCGTTTTTATGATAAAAAGTTGCCGGATATTTTAGCTGTCTTTCAAGGAAGTGCCTTGGTCACAATTTTAGGATTCTTAATAATGATTCCAGTTGCTATTTTAACTTGTTTTGTTTGGCCCCATATTCAAGAATGGATTTTTTCACTTCAAGGGATTTTGAAAACATCAGGAGTTATCGGAGTGGGGCTCTATAGTTTTCTAGAAAGGATACTGATCCCTACAGGTTTACACCACTTTATCTGGCAGCCATTTGCTTATGGGCCAGCTGCTGTAAATGAGGGACTGCTCACCTATTGGTTTACGAATGTCGCAGATTTTGCAAACTCAACAAAATCGATGACCGAGTTATTTCCTCAAGGTGGTTTCATGATGTTTGGGAATTCGAAAGTATTTGGAAGCTTGGGTATAGCCATTGCACTTATCATTGCAAGCAGACCTGAAAAAAGAAAACAAACAATTGGTTTAATTTTACCGGTCGCATTGACTGCAGTTGTCACCGGTATAACAGAACCACTTGAGTTTACTTTCTTATTTATTGCTCCTTATTTGTTTCTTGTTCATGCTGTACTATCTGGTCTAATGACTGCAATTATGTATGCCTTTGGTATTTCAGGTAATTTTATATATGGTTTACTTGACTTCTCTATTACATGGGCAAGTACATGGCAAAATCATTGGGGAACTTGGCTGCTTCAAATTGGTATTGGTTTACTGTTTACATGTATTTATGTTGTTTTATTTAGATATCTAATTATAAAGTTTAATATTTTGACACCTGGTAGAGAGCTTGATGATGTAGAAAGCAAATTATTTACTAAAGCGGATTACAAAGAAAAAAAATCAGGAAATACAGGTGGAGATCGATCTTTTGATCAATTAGCAGAAAATTTTTTAGCTGACTTAGGAGGCGCTGAAAATATTCAGGATATTACGAACTGTGCGACAAGACTGCGGGTTACCGTAAAAGACCCTGAAAAGTTAAGTAGTGAGCAAGGGTTCCGAGCACATGGAGCACATGGTTTAGTTAAAAATAAACAAGCTGTCCAAGTCATTGTCGGACTATCAGTTGGTCAAGTGCGAGACAAAATGGAAGGTTTAATTAATTCAAAATAGTAGTGATCATCTAAGTTGCCAATGAATGAGACTTTTCCCAATATCCTTTAAAGCTCTTAATATAAGCAGAAACGTGAAGTATACTCACTTTAAAGAATCATAGAATGAATAAATACGAAAAGAGGGAATGAAAATGAAAAAGAATTCAGTAGTGATTGCAGGCGGAGGAAGTACTTACACAGCAGGAATTGTCATGATGCTAATTGAGAATCAAGATAAATTTCCTTTAAGAAAATTGAAATTTTATGATAACGACAAAGATCGTCAAGATATTGTAGCGAAGGCTTGTGAAATTATCATTAGAGAACGAGCTCCTGAAATTGAATTCATTGCTACTGTAGATCCAGAAGAAGCATTTAGTGGTGTTGATTATGTAATGGCACATATTCGTGTTGGTGGTCTTTCAATGCGTGAACAAGATGAAAAAATCCCATTAAAGCATGGTGTTGTTGGACAAGAAACATGTGGTCCTGGTGGTATGGCATATGGTATGCGCTCTATTCCTGGAGTAATAGAATTAATTGACTATATGGAAAAATATTCACCAGACGCTTGGATGTTAAATTACTCAAATCCAGCTTCAATAGTTGCCGAGGCAACACGTATTATGCGTCCTAACTCCAAAATCATTAATATTTGTGATATGCCAGTTGCCATCAAAAAATCAATGGCAGATATTTTAGGATTAGCATCTGAGAATGATATTATTGAACGTTACTATGGATTAAACCATTTCGGATGGTGGACAGAGCTTTATGATAAAGAAGGTAACGACTTAATGCCAAGATTGAAAGAACATGTAAAACAATGGGGATATGGAGCAAAAAATGATGGAATTAACAATCCGTTGTTAGCAGAATCTAGCTGGATGGATACATTCACTAAAGCGAAAGATCTATATGCTATTGACCCAGATACACTCCCGAACACATACCTAAAGTATTATTTGTATCCTGATTATGTTGTGGAGCATTCAAACCCATCACGTACAAGAGCAAATGAAGTTATGGATCATCGTGAAAAGAATGTTTTTGATGAATGTAAACGAATTGCCCAATCTGGGACAGCCAAAGAGACAAGTATTGAGGCAGGAGAACATGCTGAATTTATCGTGCAATTAGCAGGTGCTCTTTCATACAATACGTATGAAAGAATGTTATTAATTGTCCCTAATAATGGTGCTATTGAAAACCTTGATCCAACTGCAATGGTTGAGGTTCCATGTCTAGTAAGTAAAGCAGGTGTTGAACCATTGTCAATGGGAGTGATTCCTCAATTCCAAAAAGGTTTAATTGAACAACAAGTATCTGTTGAAAAATTAGTTGTTCAAGCTTATTTAGAAAAGTCTTATCAGAAACTTTGGCAAGCACTGACATTATCAAAAACAGTACCAAGTGCAAGTGTAGCGAGAGAAATATTAGATGAACTTATTGAGGCAAACAAGGATTTTTGGCCAGAACTTTCTTAAGTAAAATGGATTTGCTAAACTAAGTAGCAGGGTGTGGGATTTAAATAAGATCTCATATCCCTTTACTTATTTAACCAAGTTGGGAGGTTCTCCTATGAATCTTGACGATTTAATTAATAAAAATTATGAGTATTTAAGCGATACTGATTCTAATATTGCAAAATATGTTCTTGCTAATAAAGATAAGATTGGGAAAATGGGAATTAATCAGTTAGCGATTAATAGTTTAGCTTCCAAATCATCTGTCTTAAGATTTACTCAAAAGTTAGGTTTCAGTGGATATAGTGAATTTAAAAACTTTGTAAAATGGGAAGATGCTATTCCTGATGATACTCTTGAACCAAATGAATTATTGGATCAGATTATTTTTGATGTAAAAAAAACGTTAGAGTATTTAAATAAAGTAGACTTAGAACCCATTTATGAGGTAATAGAAGAAAGTGATAATATCTATGTTATTTCAACAGGAATTGCACAGGGAAATCAAGCTGCAGAGCTGCAACGATTATTCTTACTTATAGGTAAACCTGTTCAATTTATTCCTGGTATGGTACACGCAAATGAATATAGACGAGTTATAGAAAAATTAACCTCAGAAGATTTAATTATATTGTTCTCTCTTTCTGGTGAAAATCCCACTTTACAAGGTTTACTAGATATTCCCGCAGTGAAGGGGGCAAAAATTATTTCTGTTACGAACTTTAAAAGTAATTGGTTATCAGGAAATGCAGATTATAATTTGTATGCGTCCAGTACGATGAATCCTAATCCAAGGAATTGGTGGGTTCGGTCTGCCTCTTCTTTTTTTATTGTTGTGGAAGCATTGGCATTCGGTTACATAGGTTATAAAAATAAAAAACGATAGTCGAAAGGTAGTGAAATAATGTTTTTTAAAAGGCATAAAAAAGAAAAAAATATTATGATACATAGTCCTCTGAATGGCGAAGTTATTCCATTAGAGAGTGTTCCAGATCCAGTCTTTTCACAAAAGATGATGGGGGAGGGGTTAGCGTTCATTCCAACTAGTGGGGAAGTGGTTTCCCCTATAAATGGAAAGGTTACACAAGTGTTTCCCACTAAACATGCAATAGGAATGTTAACGGAAGATGGACTTGAAGTACTTTTACATTTAGGTCTTGAAACAGTTGAATTAAAAGGAGAAGGATTTAATATCAACGTTAATGCAGGGGATGTGGTTCGTGCCAATGATTCTCTAGGCACGTTTGATCTTTCATATATTGAGGAAAGAGGAAAAGAAATCATTTCCGTCCTTGTTTTCCCGAATTTTGAAGAAAAAATATCTGAAATGATTCCTTTAAAGTCAGATGAAGTTGAAGCTGGAACGGAAATTGCTGAATTGATTTATAAATAACTCAAATTTCTTACCTGAAAATGGTCATCTAACCGTAAATGACGATTATAGAATTAAATATTTAAATGATCATTTAATCCAGGTAAGAGAAGCAATTTCTGATGGAGTTGAAGTGATGGGATATACTTCCTAGGGTCCAATTGATATAGTCAGTAATTCTACAGGGGAATTTAGAAAGCGTTATGGTTTTATTTATGTAGATAGAAATGATGATTGCGAAGGAAGTTTTAAAAGATACAAAAAGAAGAGATTTAATTGGTGCAAGAAGTCATTTCTTCTAGAGGAGAAATAATTAAGTAAAAAGTAGAACCTATTTCATTTTGTTAAGACAATTCTCATATCAAGAAAGTCATTCTTTTTTGAATTGGAATCTCATTATAAATCAAAAAACTAACAAGAGTATAGGAGATTAATTAATATGGTAGAAAAAACATTTACAATAACAGAAGCTTCAGGAATTCATGCACGCCCAGCAACCCTTTTAGTACAAGCAGTATCTAGCTTTCACTCAGAGGTGAATTTAGAATGTAACGGAAAAAGCGTTAACTTAAAATCAATTATGGGTGTTATGTCATTAGGAATTGCTCAAGCTGCTGAAATAAAAATTGTTGCATCTGGTTCAGATGAAAACGAAGCAATTGCTGCAGTGACTGAAACAATCACGAAACAGGGGTTAGGAGAATGATTGTCCAAAGTCTAAAAGGGATTGGAGCATCAGCAGGAATTGCAATCGCAAAGGCATATCGTTTAGAAGAACCTGTGTTACAAGTAGAAAAAGGCAGTGTTGAAAATATCGCAGCAGAAATTCAACGTTTTACTGCTGCGATTAACCAATCGAAATCGGAGCTTGAACAAATAAAAGAACATGCTTTCAAAGAGCTAGGAGAAGATAAAGCAGCGATTTTTACTGCTCACCTTCTTGTCCTAAGTGATCCAGAGCTTATTAATCCAATCAAAGACAAAATCACAACTGAAAAGGTTAATGCAGAATTTTCCTTACAGGAAGTGGCAAACATGTTTATAGGCATGTTCGAGTCAATGGACAACGAATACATGAAAGAGCGTGCGGCAGATATTCGCGATGTAACAAAGCGTGTGATGTCTCATCTTTTAGGTGTAAAAATCCCGAATCCAAGCATGATCTCTGAGGAAGTTATTATTATTGCAGAGGATTTAACACCATCTGATACAGCTCAATTAAATCGACAATACGTGAAAGGGTTTACGACAGATATCGGTGGACGTACCTCTCATTCAGCGATTATGGCTCGTTCGTTGGAAATTCCAGCAGTTGTTGGAACGAAAACAGTCACAACTGATATCGAAAATGGCGTATTGGTCATCCTAGACGGCTTGACTGGAATTGTGATTGTCGATCCGTCAGCTGATATGGTGAAAGAATATGAAGAGACAAAAGCTGCTTATGAAGCGAAAAAGGCAGAGTGGGCAAAGCTTTTGAATGAGCCGACCGTTTCGAAGGATGGACAACAAGTTGAACTAGTTGCCAATATTGGTACGCCTGAGGATGTAAAGGGTGTGCTTGAAAATGGCGGCGAGGGTGTTGGCTTATATCGTACTGAATTCTTATACATGGGACGTACGCAGCTTCCGACTGAAGATGAGCAATTTGATGCTTATAAAACAGTATTAGAGAGGATGGAAGGAAAGCCTGTTGTTGTGCGTACGCTTGATATCGGTGGAGATAAAGAGCTTCCATATTTAAATTTACCAAAGGAAATGAATCCATTCTTAGGATTCCGTGCGATTCGTTTATGTTTGGAAGAGCAAGACATCTTCCGTACACAGCTTCGCGCGTTGCTTCGTGCAAGTACGTTTGGAAACTTAAAAATTATGTTCCCTATGATTGCAACTCTAGGTGAATTCCGTCAAGCAAAAGCAATATTAATGGAAGAAAAAGCAAAGCTACAAGCTGAAGGTGTAGTTGTTTCTGAGACAATTGAAATCGGAATCATGGTGGAAATTCCATCTACTGCTGTTATGGCAGATCAATTTGCAAAAGAAGTTGATTTCTTCTCAATCGGAACAAACGACCTGATTCAATATACAATGGCAGCAGACCGCATGAACGAGCGTGTTTCTTATCTTTATCAGCCATACAATCCAGCGATCCTGCGCTTAGTGAAAATGGTCATTGATGCAGCACATAAAGAAGGGAAATGGGCAGGCATGTGTGGGGAAATGGCAGGCGATGAAGTCGCAATCCCGATACTACTTGGACTTGGCTTAGATGAATTCAGCATGAGTGCTTCATCAATTCTGCAGGCAAGAAGCCAAATTCTTAAACTATCAAAGGCAGAAATGAATGCAGTCATCGAACAACTATTAAACATGGACACAGCTGAGGAAGTTGAACGGTTTATTAAGGAAATGTTTTGCAGCTGATAAATCCTTGTGGTTAGGTTTATCAGCTACTAAAATTAGTAAAAAAACAGGTTGAATTTTTCAATAACCTGTTTTTTTGTGTGTAGCTTTAAAATAAAGTTTATTTTAATGTTTATTTTTTAGTCCGTTTAAGTACACTTTTACGAACAGGTATTTTTTGTTCAAAAATAGTCAATATTAGCGTTCGTAAAACTTCTAAATTAATTTAAGAACGTTCAATGAATTTTATATACTTTTCCGAACGTTTTTTGATAGAATAAGAGAAAAAGAACCAAAATGAAGGAGATTTAAATGGACGTTCGAAAATTTGGATATATACGAGTTAGCAGCAAGGATCAAAATGAGGGACGACAACTTGAGGTCATGAAAGAAAAGGGGATAGACGAACGAGACATTTTCATGGACAAACAAAGTGGAAAGGACTTTAATCGAACTCAATATCAGTTGCTTAAACGAATGTTGAGAAAAGGAGATGTTCTATATATCCATTCCTTGGATCGCTTTGGACGGAACAAGGAAGAGATTTTACAGGAATGGAATGACATCACGAAGAACATCCAGGCCGATATCGTGGTCGTAGATATGCCATTGCTCGACACGACTCAATTTAAAGATAGTTTAGGAACTTTCATTGCGGATCTTGTTTTGCAGATTCTTTCTTGGATGGCAGAAGAAGAACGGGAACGGATTAGAAAAAGGCAGCGTGAGGGGATTGATCTAGCTTTGAAAAATGGAGTAGCTTTTGGCCGTCCAAAAGTTCAGGTAATGGAAGAGTTCAAAGAAGTTTATGATCGCTGGAAATCAGGAGAGATAACTGCTGTAAAGGCTATGGAAGAATTAGATATTAAAAAGACCACCTTTTATAAGCTAGTTAAAGAACACGAAAAGGATTTTAAATTGACTACTATATAATAGAAGGAACTAGTCTAAAAAGGTAAATGAATACGAACTACTTAATCCTAAGCGTTCTTCCTCAAAAGGGAATGATTGCTGAAGATTAGGACCTTCTGAATTTTGAATCGAATGAGTAATTATAGGGTTTTATAGTTTTTCATTTCGTTGTAGAGCGTTTCTCAAGCATGCTTTATGGGAAATCTCTCTTTTTTTATGTAATTCACATGAAATTATTGAAGAAAAAAGTTATGTTTCGATTTTCTCTTAAGTTTTCAAAAAGTTTTTTCAAGTTCTATAGAAAATTAAGGTATGGGCAAACCTCAATGAAAGTAAAACATATGTTTAAAAACCTTAACGAAAACCTTGTTTTAACAATGTTACTTTTTAATCTTAATTCAACTAATGGAGAAGTTCTCTTTAATAACGATCTTCCGCAATCGGGCCATTTAATTGAGGAACAACCTTGCAGAGAAATGGATATTCATAAAAATATAAGTGAGATTGTGAAGGAATTATTTAAAGAAGAAAGTACATATCATTTAGGGCTAATTTTTGAAATTAGTCTTTTTTTATGGATTAAGAAGAAAACGAATGTAAATTAAAGGATAAAAAGTAACATTCATTTTCTTTCGTTTAATAGATTTTTTCGTTCCCGGTGTGTTTAGGGGTACCAAACGATTCGAGGAATGAGGGGCTGTATATGAAAAAATTATCAATTATTATACCCTTCTTGATCCTCCATTTCCTTTAGCTTGCGATAAAACGCTGTCTGACTGACCCCCGTAATGGCATAAATATCCTTTACGGTTTTTTATCTGTTGTTTTTCGTAATTCAATCGCATGGTTCATTCCTGGATGTGTTTATAGTCGAACTATTGCCTCCGGTACGTCACACATTATCATGTTCTGTTGAAAGAAATAACTGTAAAAAAGTACTTAGTTAATTCTTCCGGTGACTGTGCCATATCATTTTGCATCCACCATTTTACGGTTTCAACGAAACTACCAGCAATATGATTAACAATATACTCTTTAGGAATTCTATCCAAGCTTTTATTTGGAATAAATCTAATAAACACCTGCTCCAAATACGACTTAAATACATTTAAAAATAACTCTCTGCTCTCACACGAAAGAATACCTTTGATATCCCTTCCTCTATCTTTTAAGTGGTATAAAATGTGCGTAATTTTAACCTCCAGGTCGTCATTGGCAGAGGAAAAATCATGAGAGCCTTCTGAAATCAGCTCTTCCTCAAAAACGTGGTCGAATATATCACTGCATAGCACCTTTAATAAATCGTCTTTGGTTTCAAAGTGTGAATAAAAAGTGCTTCTCCCAATGTTTGCTTCATCAATTATATTTTGAACTGTAATTTTCGAATATCTCTTCTGTGCCAGTAGTGAACTAAAAGCATTAAATATTGAGTCCCTCGTCTTTTGCATTCGTCTATCCATAAATCATCCTCCTTTCATACAAAAACAATGAATTGTTCAGTATCTTACATTTCGTATTTTTTGAATATTGTAGTTGAGTGAGAATCAGCTACAATAGATATCGAATACAATGTTCATTATCTTACAAATTGTACTTTAGTTTATGCAAAAGGTCAATTTAGAGGGAGTCCTGAAAATGGAAGATGTTACAATTCAAGATAAAACCACTAAACAGAAACTTTCCATCATCATTGCTTTAGCAGTCCCAGCAATGATTGAAAATATTTTACAGACTTTGGTTGGATTTGTAGATACTTTATTCGTTGCCAAATTAGGTTTAAATGAAGTCACCGCGGTAGGTGTGGCAAATGCAGTATTAGCTGTCTATATTGCTATTTTTATGGCAATAGGGGTAGGAACATCTTCTCTTATTGCCAGAAGTATCGGGGCAGGAGATATTTCAAAAGCGAAATCCATTGCTCGGCAATCCACCATCTTATCAGCCATTCTTGGACTGCTATTTGGTTTGATTACCCTCTTTTTTAGCGAGCCACTACTCCGTTTAATGGGAGCAGAATCAAAAGTTTTGGCAGATGGAGTCACTTATTTTCGTATAGTTGCCATACCTTCTATTTTTATTTCGCTTATGTTTACCTTTGGCAGTATTCTTCGAGCTGCTGGTGATACAAAAACTCCTATGAAAGTTAGTTGGTGGATTAATCTTATTCACATAGGATTAGACTATGTATTAATTTTTGGGATCTTTGGAATAGAAGGACTAGGAGTAGCAGGGGCCGCATGGGCAACAGTCATTGTACGAATCATTGGTACACTTCTATTGTTTTTCTATATTAAACGATCAAAAGTTTCCTTTTCATTATTTGGGAGTTCCTCAAGGGAAGATACCTTGTCTATTTTAAAATTATCTACTCCTACAGCAATTGAACGTTTAATTATGCGGTTCGGGCAGGTACTTTATTTTGGATTGATACTCAAGATTGGGGCTGATGTCTATGCTTCCCATTCGATTGCAGGAAATATCGAAACTTTTTCCTATATGCCGGGATATGGGTTGGCAATTGCAGCAACAACACTAGTTGGGCAAAGTATTGGGGCAAATAACCATAAAGATGCATATATGTATGGGATGTTAACAACTATTATTGGTATTTTTATAATGTCCATTGGTGGGGTATTATTATTTTTCCTATCACCTTGGATGGCAACTTGGTTCACAGATAATCAGACTGCAATTGATATGGTAGTAACTGCACTAAGAATTGATGCTTTTGCTCAACCTGCATTAGCCATTGGATTAATTTTAGTAGGAGCATTACAAGGAGCAGGAGATACGAAAAGTCCGATGTATAGCACAGCTATTGGAATGTGGTTGATTCGTGTAATAGGAGTATATTTGCTTGGAATTCATTTTGAAATGGGAATTGCAGGAGTTTGGCTTTCCATAGCAATAGATTTATATATTCGAGCTATCTTCCTGTTTTTCAAATTTAAAAAAGTTAATGAAGGAACAAATAAAAATGTCAATACTGTTGCTAAATTAAGTTAGTTTCTTCAACAATTGAGCGTGATTGTTGAAGATCAACAGTAGAAAACAATCAAACTTTATTATAAAAATTGCACAGTATTTCACAAAGAATTAACCCGTTTTGATCAATCTTTTTTCAAAACGGGTTCTTTAAATTCAACTTAAAATATGGGTCTGCGGGTTACCTTTGATCAAACTTTATTCCAAAGCTACAATAGCGCTTTAAATAACTTTGTGGGGGAAAGGGCATTAATCTTCTTTATTAAATAAATGGGCTAGATGGTGGAACGTTTTATTTTGATCAAACTTTTTTTCAAAATAGATTTTACTTATTTTGTTTGGAATGCATGATTATAAGATATTTTTGGTCAAGCTTTATTTTAGTTTCTCATTTCATATAAGACGTGCACCGCATTGAATACAAAATTCTAAATTTTTTTATTGAAAAAATGGGCGATTGAGAAGGATGTGGCTCCCAGGGCTGTAGAGTAATGATTTAGATTTGAATAACGGATTTCAATTTGATCCTCTTGGCCTTGATAAATCGAAAGCCTGTCCTTTAAAACATGTTCGATGGGATTGGTCATCCAACCTTGAAACATACTTATTCGATTGCCAATAATAATCACACTCGGATTAAATGTATTGATAATATTAATCAGTCCGTAGCCGATATTTTCGCCTAAGGTCGTTAGCAGTTGTAACACTTTCGGATTGCCCATTTTCGCTTCATTCAAAAGGAAGCTTAAATCCGTTTTCAAGTTCATTTGCTCTGCGGCTTCTAATAAGGCCCTTTCTGAAGCGTAAAGCTCCCAGCACCCCCGGTTGCCACAGGAACATTTCCTCCCATTCATATCAATCGTAAAATGACCCATTTCTCCTGAAACACCAGTAGAGCCCTTATAAAGGTCGTTATTAATAATGATCCCCGTTCCAATTCCAACTCCAATGCTGACATAGATCTGGTTTGCGATGCCAATCCCAGAACCGTATACTCGTTCTCCGAGGGCTCCTGCATTGGCTTCATTTTCAATTTGAACAGGGAGTTGAAATTTTTCTCCTACTATTTCTTTTAAATCAATATGTTTCCATTTTAAGTTGGGCGCAAAGGTAATGATAGTTTTTTGATTCACTAGTCCTGGAACACCTATCCCAATCCCGATAATCCCATAGGGGCTTTCAGGGGCTTTATCGATTAAGGTTTGGATCACTGTAAAAAGTTGGTCTGTTACATAGGATAATTCCGTTTCTAACAGATCCACTCTCATCTCTTCGATGATATTTCCTTTAAGGTCTGTCAGAATCCCTAACAGATAATTCACCCCTAAATCAATGCCAATGGAATAGCCTGCGTGATTATTAAAGTAAAGCAGGATTGGCTTTCGCCCGCCGCTAGATTGACCTTCACCAATCTCATATATAAACGAATCTTCTAATAGTTCGGAAACCATTGTCGACACCGTTGCTTTATTTAAACTGGTTTCTTTTGAAATTTGCGCACGGGAAATAGGAGCTTTCTCTTTAATTGTTTCAAATACAATCGATTTGTTGATTTGTTTCACAAGATATTGATCTCCAGTTCGGATTCTTTTCATTTTAATAAGCCTCACTTTTATATCGGAACCTTTTGTTCTATTTTAGCATAGGTACGAAACTTTGTTTAACCTATTTACTATCATATTCGTTATTTATGATAAAGATTGACTGAATGGAATTGAATATTGATTATTAAATCAGTAATTATTATGTTGACAGCGTTTTCCATGGGGGTTAAACTAAGTTTATAGGTTAAACTAAGTTGAGGAATTTCATCTTTGAGAGGAGAATAAAAAATGACTTACTTTGCAAACGTAGACAAGATTAAATATGAGGGTCCAAAATCGAATAACCCTTTTGCTTTTAAATTCTATAATCCAGAAGAAAAAATCGGCGGCAAAACGATGGAAGAAATTTTGCGATTTGGTGTTGCCTACTGGCATACATTTACCGCTGACCTTTCAGACCCATTTGGAAGCGGTACTGCGATTCGTCCATGGGATAAATTCACTGGCATGGATCAGGCAAAAGCTCGTGTGGAGGCAGCCTTTGAATTTTTTGAAAAACTGAACGTGCCTTACTTCTGCTTCCATGATGTGGATATTGCACCAGAAGGAGCGGATTTGAGAGAATCCAATCAAAATCTGGATACAATCGTTGCGATGATTAAAGACTATATGAAGGACAGCAAAACGAAATTACTATGGAATACCGCCAATAATTTTACAAACCCACGTTTCGTCCATGGGGCAGCATCTTCTAATAACGCCGATGTATTCGCTTACTCAGCAACGAAGGTGAAAAAAGGCTTAGAGGTCGGGAAAGAACTAGGAGCTGAAAACTATGTTTTCTGGGGCGGCCGTGAAGGGTATGAAAGCCTATTAAATACAAACATGAAATTAGAATTAGACAATTTAGCAAGACTATTCCATATGGCTAATGATTATGCGAAGGAAATTGACTTTGATGCCCAATTTTTGATTGAACCAAAACCAAAAGAGCCAACAAGCCATCAATATGATTTTGATGTCGCAAGTGGTTATGCTTTCCTACAGCATTATGGTCTACAAGATACATTTAAATTTAATATTGAAGCGAACCATGCAACGTTAGCTGGGCACACGTTTGAACACGAATTACGTTATGCCCGTATTCACGGTATGTTAGGTTCAGTTGATGCCAACCAAGGACATCCACTATTAGGCTGGGATACAGATGAATTTCCAACAGATTTGTATTCTACAACATTAGCGATGTATGAGATTCTTAAAAATGGCGGACTTGGCCGTGGCGGATTGAATTTTGATGCAAAAGTTAGACGTGGTTCATTTGAATTAGAAGACTTATTCCATGCACATATCGCGGGAATGGACAGCTTTGCGGTGGGGCTGAAGGTAGCGCAGAAATTAATTGACGACAATGTATTAGATGGATTTGTGGAAGACCGTTATAAGAGCTTCAACGAAGGAATTGGCAAGGAGATCATGGAAGGGAAAGCCGACCTTCGTCAACTAGAAGAGTATGCACTGGGATTATCAGAAATCAAGAACGAATCTGGTAAATTAGAGCGTATCAAATCGACGATTAATCAATATATCTTACAAGCTTACGCTGAATAATAGGCAACGATGATATAGGAGATGTTTACGATGAAATATGTCATTGGGATTGACTTAGGGACGAGTGCCGTCAAAATTTTATTAGTCAATCAACATGGTGAAGTCGCTCAAGAGGTAACGAAACCCTATCCCTTAATTCAAGAGAAATCAGGCTATAGCGAACAGAATCCGCAAATCTGGGTTGATCAGACAATCTCTGGATTGTCTGATCTGCTCCAATATTTTGAAGGAGATGTTCAAAATATTGAAGGAATCAGCTTTTCGGGGCAGATGCACGGCTTGGTTTTATTGGATGAAAATAGGCAGGTCTTGCGAAATGCGATTCTATGGAATGATACAAGAACGACTGAGGAATGTCAGGAAATCTATGCGCGGGTTGGGAAGCAACGTTTATTGAAAATTACAAAAAACCTTGCGTTAGATGGTTTTACCTTACCTAAAATTCTTTGGGTGAAAAATAAGGAACCTGAAATTTTTAATCAGGCGAAAACCTTTCTCTTACCAAAAGACTATGTTCGCTATAAGTTGACTGGCAAAATTGGTATGGATTATTCAGATGCAGCAGGAACACTTTTATTAAATATAAGTGAAAAACAATGGAGTAAGGAAATATGTAATCTACTGGATATTAATGGGGATTTATGTCCTCCATTGGTGGAATCTAGTCAGGAAGTAGGGTGTTTATCGTCTGAAGTAGCGTATGCAACTGGTTTATCATCAACTACCCGGATATTTGCAGGCGGGGCAGACAATGCTTGTGGCGCCATTGGTGCGGGGATCTTGGAAGATGGAAAAACATTAGTAAGTGTTGGTACGTCGGGTGTCGTTTTATCTTATGAAGAAACAAACAACAAAGATTTTCAAGGAAGAGTTCATTATTTTAATCATGGTGCACCGAATGCCTTTTATACAATGGGGGTCACACTGGCAGCAGGACATAGTTTGACTTGGTTTAAACAGGTTTTTGCTAAAGAGGAAGAGTTTGATGAATTGTTAAGAGATATAAATGATGTGCCTATTGGCTCAAATGGACTAATGTTTGCACCTTATATTTCAGGTGAAAGAACCCCACATGTGGATGCGGCGATACGTGGAAGTTTTATCGGGATGGATAGTTCCCATGAAAGAAAGGATTTTGTACGAGCCATATTGGAAGGGATTACATTTTCATTGCATGAATCGGTTGAAATTTTTCGGGAAAATGGCAAAAACATAGATATTATTATCTCTATCGGGGGTGGAGCAAAAAATGAAGTTTGGCTTCAAATGCAAGCAGATATCTTTAATGCTAGAATCATAAAATTGCATAGTGAACAAGGTCCAGGTATGGGAGCAGCAATGTTAGCTGCATATGGATGCGGCTGGTTTAGCACATTGAAAGAATGTGCAGATGAATTTTTAATGGCCGAAAGATCCTATTATCCTAAACCGGAAAATGTACAGAAATATAAAAGATTATATCAATTATATAAAAAGATTTATCCAGCAACAGTTCTACTAAATAATGAATTGATGGAGTTTAGAAATTAAGACATAAGGTTCCTGCCTGTAGGGTAAAATATAGTTTTTTCGATACGTTATTTCACATATGTATCACTTTAAAATATTAATTTTCTTATACAAAATAAAAGCGAATACATTATTGAATGGAGGAAAACAAAGTGTCAAAACAAAAGGTGAAAGTGAACAAACAACATCGATTATCTTATACTGAAAAGGCAAAAGCAATTGTAAAGCAAATGACTTTAGAGGAAAAAGTATATTTAATGAGTGGGAAAGTCTCCATGGAACAGATGTTAGATGATTTTGCTCAAAGGCACTATAATTGGATACCCTATCCTGCTGGTGGAAACGAAAGACAAGGAGTACCAGAAATGAAGTTTGTTGATGGACCACGCGGAGCGGTATCTGGTAATAGCACGTGTTTCCCGGTTTCTATGTCAAGAGGAGCTACATTCGATAAAGACCTTGAAAAACGGATTGGAAATGCTATTGCAAAAGAGATTCGCGCTCATGGGGGTAATTTATTTGGTGGAGTTTGTATTAATCTTCCATATAATCCAGGTTGGGGTAGGAGCCAAGAAGTATATGGAGAAGACTCATTCCAATTAGGAGCAATGGGATCATCATTAGTTAAAGGGATTCAAGAAGAAAACGTCATTGCGTGTGTAAAACATTTTGCCTTTAATAGTATGGAATTAGCACGGTTTAAAGTAAGTGTATTAGCTGATAAACGTACGGAACGTGAAGTCTATTTGCCACACTTTAAGGATTGTATTGATGCAGGTGCAGCAAGTGTCATGAGTGCTTATAACTTATACCAAGGAACACATTGTGGACATAATGATTATTTATTAAATCAGGTTTTGAAAGATGAATGGGATTTTGATGGTTTTGTCATAAGTGATTTTGCATGGGGAATAAAAGATACCGTTGAAGCTGCAAATGCAGGAATGGATATTGAAATGTGCCATACAAAATTCTTTGGTGATAAGCTAGTTGAAGCAGTGAGAAGTGGCCAAGTAAGTGAAGAAAAAATTGATGAGGCTGCAGTAAGAATTGTGCGAACTTTACTCGCATTTACGAAGGCCGACAATAAGAATTACAGCAAGGATGTAATTGCAAGCAAAGAACATATTGCCTTATCCTTAGAAACTGCTGAAAAATCAATGACATTGATGAAAAATGAACATCAAGTATTGCCGTTTTCCAAAGCAGATACAAAGCGAATAGCTGTAATTGGTGATCTGGGTAATAAAGGAAATATTGGCGATCATGGCTCAAGTAGAGTTTTTCCACCATACATTGTGTCACCACTAGCGGGAATTAAAGATTTGCTTCCAAATACCGAGGTTTTCTTTGACAATGGAGAAGACGTGGAAAAAGCAAAGAATCTAGCTAAAACTGTAGACGCAGTTGTCTTTATTGTGGGATATGATCATGATGATGAAGGTGAATCTATCACGAACGAGGATGCTGATTTACAAGCTGGAGGAGACCGTAAGAATCTTGGTTTACACGATAAGGATATTGAACTAATAAAAACTGTTGGACCCGTTAATAAAAACTCTGTTGCAGTTCTCATTGGTGGAAACATGATTATGATTGAAGAATGGAAGAAAGATGTTTCCGCCATTCTAATGGCTTATTATCCTGGTATGGAAGGAGGGACTGCAATAGCCAAAACATTGTTTGGTGATGTTAATCCAGGGGGGAAATTACCGTTTATTGTACCAGTTAGCGAAAGCCATCTTCCACAGGTGGACTGGAATGCAAATGAAATAAAATATGAATATTACCATGGTTATACCAAATTGGATAAAGAGGGAATTGAGCCTTCATTACCATTTGGGTTTGGTTTATCTTACACGAACTTTACTATATCGAATGCATCCTTTGAATTAATGAACGGTAATATTGTTGCAACTTGTGAGGTTGAAAATACAGGAGAGCTAGCAGGTGATGAAGTCGTTCAAATGTATATCGGCTTTAGTAATTCTAAGATTGATAGACCTGTAAAAGTATTACGTGGATTTGAACGTATCACACTTGAGTCAGGTCAAAAATCGACCGTTGAAATTTCATGTCCAATAGAAAAAATTAAGTGGTTCAATCCTGATACAAACCAATGGGAACTTGAAGACATAGACTATGACGTTTACATTGGAAACAGTAGTGCAGAAAAGGATTTAATTCGTGGAAGTTTTAGCTTAGTKGGGAATCAAATCTAATAATAACAATAACTAGTTTCACCACCTTACAGTATTGGATGAATGTTCTTGTCACCATTTGTCATCTTTCATTTTGGTGACAAGAATTTATACTCAAAGCAAATGAAATTAAATAGTTTTACGTTTTATGATCTTAGAAAAGATACAGTAGTAAACATAACTAAAAATGAAAACATTCTCGCTATCCGGAGGGGATACTATGGCAATGAATGAAGAAACTTTAAAAAGACATACTGATTCTTCTGCCTCAAATCAAAAGTTATCATTATTAGAAAAGGTAAGTTACGGTTTAGGGGATACAGCCTCAAATTTACTATTTACGGTTGTTACGACTTATTTAACCTTTTATTTTACAGATGTATATGGAATTAAGGCTGCTGCTGTTGGGACCTTGTTATTAATTGCGAGAATTGTAGATATGTTAGATAGTCCAATTTTTGGGATATTGATAGATAAAACAAATACTAAGTGGGGAAAATCAAGACCTTGGATTCTATGGTCCTGTATTCCATTTTCAATTGTTGTCATCCTCTTATTTATGGGACCAGATTTAAGTGATTCTGGAAAATTGGCCTACGCCTACATTTTCTATATTGCGGCTAATGTATTATATACAGCAGTTAATAATCCGTTAACTACAATGCTACCAAGTTTGACTCTTGATATTCAAGAAAGAACGGTTGCCAATTCGTTCCGAATGTTTGGCGGACAATTTGGTGCATTGTTGGTTAACTTGACTTTATTACCACTTGTCGCATACTTCGGAGGTGGAGATCAACAAAAGGGTTTCTTCTATACAATGACTCTTTTCGGTGTCATAGGACTAATCATGTTCTTTATCACATTTTTAAACACAAAAGAACGTGTACAGGATATAAATGGAACGAAATCTTTAGCTTTAAAAGACAGTATCAAAGCAATTAAAGGTAATCAACCTTGGATTGCTGGTGTTTTACTTGGAGTTGTATTCTTCATTCTGTATGTCATGAAATTGTCCTCAGGAATTTATTATATTACATATAATCTTGGTAAACCTGGACTTGTTTCATTAGTAAACACACTTGGCACGTTAACACTGGTAGGGATTATCGCTGTTCCATTTTTATCTAAGAAGTTTAGTAAAAAGAAATTGATTATCATTGGAATGTTAATAAATATTATAGGCCAATTAATCATTTATTTTGGTGGACAAAGTACAGCAATCCTTCTGACTGGAGTAATCGTAGGAGCAATAGGTTTTGGATTACCGATAGGGTTATTGTTTGCATTAATTGCAGATACAGTTGACTATGGTGAATGGAAATCAGGTGTCCGTGCCCAGGGGCTACTTGCTTCAACAGCATCTGGAATTGCAATTAAATTAGGTTCAGGACTTGGTGGGGCCATCCCAGCCTGGTTACTTGCAGCCGGAGGTTACGTTGCCAATAAACCTCAAACACAATCTTCACTTCATATGATTTCACTAAATTTCATTTGGTTGCCAATTATCTTAAGTATATTGTCAATTTTAATCTTGACTTTCTTATACAAATGGGAAAAGCCATATAATGAAATTATTGCAGAATTGGAAGTAAGAAGAGCGCAATAATAATAATTGGAGATTGAAAATTGGGAAAGGAGCTATTCCTAAAAGGAAATGGTTTCTTTTCTTAATATTAAACTTTTTAGTATTGGAAAATTCTACTTGAAATCCTTTGAGTCACGTGAATTTTAAAAAAACGTGGAACATTTAGGTAACTAGGAAAGTTTAGTCAAAACTGAGAAATTGCCTTAACAAAAATTATTTATATATTTAATTCTAAAGTGATTATTTTGCTCTTCATTCTACAGATTAATTCAAAGGAACAGTTTCATTTATGACTACTTACTTTCTTATGCAAATAGAAATTTTTAATTAAATAGGGAGAGTAATAAAATGATATATCAGAGCGATAATCGGATAACCAAAACAATATTTAATGGAATAAATGCTTATGAATTAAATGTTTATCCCTATCAGGCTATTATTTTGCCAGAATGTGGTGGAAATTTGATTGCTTTTCGAGATGTTGAAAATAATTACAGCTTCCTTCGGGAGCCAGCGGATAATCAGATGGATGATTTCAAGGAAAACCCGTTTTTATATGGAATTCCTGTCTTATTCCCGCCTAATCGAATTGAAAACGGAAGGTTTTCATTTTTGAATCATACTTATAAATTTCCAATTAATGAACCTGTAAATAAAAACCATTTACATGGATTCTTTTACAATCATTGTTGGGAAGTATCTGAAACAACTTCGTCAGAAATGGAAAGTACGATTGAACTTTCACTAAAAATTGATAAGCAATCAGATATTTATCGCTATTTTCCCCATTCTTTCAGAATGTCCCTTCGTTATACACTGTCAGAAAACGAATTAGTTCAAAACGTAACCATATTAAATGAAGGCAAAGAGTCTATGCCATTAATGCTAGGTTTTCACACAAGCATTAATGCTCCCTTTTCAAAAAATAGTACGATGGAAGATTATAATTTGCAATTATCCATTAAAGAAAAAATCGAATTAAATGAGCGATCACTGCCTACAGGAAAGCGGTTGGATTTGAAAAGTACTGAAAAAAAGCTTTCCACAGAAGGAAATTCGCCTTTCTTTCAGCAACTTGATCACCATTATGCGGCCCAAAAAGACCAACCAAATCGAATGGTTTTAACAGATAAAAGAGAAAAAATTTCTCTCATCTATGAAACAGGTTCGAAATACCCTTTTTGGATGCTCTATAATAGAGATGCCAAAAGCGGTTTTTTTTGCCCGGAACCTCAAACCAATATGGTGAATGGACCAAATGTACCGATTCCTTTGGAGCAAACAGGTATAATTGAATTAAAAAGCGGGGAATTCTGGTCTGCCCATTCCCGTTTTTACACGATAAAGCATAAATTGAGAAACAGAAGAGCCTGATAGGGGTAGCTTCACATACCCATCAAGCTAACGGCAGAAACTGTTAGAAGCGTGGCGATTCTTGCTCCAACACCGGTGAGTATCAGAAAAATAAGCATGACAAAGAAACCTATTAAAATATGATTTTTTCGCTAGGCAGCTTGTTTCTGCTTTACTGTCGTTTCATACACGATACCGAGAATGTCAAAGACTGTCTTTTTCTGATACCGATGACACTTACGCCCATTCTTTTTAAGCAATTGATAGAGGCGATGGAGAATCTTTAAGAGTTCATGTGTGCCACCGGACATAGCCTTAAATAATAATGGAAAATAGTCCTTAATCATATAAATCGACTTGTATTCGCTTAGCTCTTGTTTTTTCTTTTCCAGCAGGAGCTGTCTCATCTGAAACATGGTAGAAGAACAAAGAAGAATCCCAATGAGTTGTCCATATAAATGACACTCTAAGCGTTCTTTTTTGATGTTTTTACACTCATCGATCTCAAAGAAAGATTTCCATGTTTTAAACAAAATTTCTATTTGCCAACGTAATGAATAAAGAGCGTGTACGCCATTTCTCGGAACTTCTTTTGGTGGTGTGTTCGTGATATATACGTTCATCCCCATTAGCTGTTTACTTTTTTCCTTCATGACAACGCCTTTCTTCTTCTCACGTACGGCTTGGTGTTTTAGCCGTGTTTCGGTTTGATCAGTCGTTAATCGATGGACAATGACACGTGTCGATAATTTCTGAATTTTGCCAATATAGGCTTCCGAAATTTCCATGGTCTCACCTGGTTCCAGTTCTTTCATGATTTGTGCCATATCAAGCTGAATATATTCGGTCTGTTTCTTCATTGTACCATTCTTGAAATATTCTGGCTCAGGGTTCTTGATATAAATGCGTGTATTCAACTTTAACCGTGAGATATAGTAGGCTTCCTTCTCATGAATGGCTTGTAAATCTCGCAAATCAAAATAACCTAAGTCACGTAGGCATAAATCACCTGCCTCCACGCTTTCAAGACAATCCGTGCCATAAGTTTTGTCATTATTTTTACCTGGTCCTAGCTGCACGTTTAAGAATTGGCCACTCAGTAAATCGTATTCTAATTGGATCTTCACACCTGCCGTATTATACTCTTCCACCTGAACCTTGATAATCACTTGCGAAGGCATCTGGCAGCTGAAACATCGTCGCATCCAAAATCCGAATACGTTTAAAAGCAGAAATCATGTGTGAAGATAGCGATTGTGTCGCACAAAGTTTCTGTGTTAGGAGCGAAGTAAAGACTTTTCGGAGGAAGGCGACAGCTGCTGAATTAAAGCGTTGATTGAGTCCCTCTTGACTCATGAGTACACCCGTTGAAGCCTCTAACCGGCTACATAGTTGCGTAAGGGATGTACTGGCGACTTCTTGGCTGAGCCAAACACAAAGGGCGATAAGTTCATCTGCTTGATACTTACTAGATCGCTGTACAAAACCAACCTGTTTAGCGATTTTTTGTAGGACGATTGGAGATAGAAAGCGTTGTAATTCTTGTGAGAATAGATGTAATTCTTCAGAAAACGAGAGGTCCATGGAAAAACGTCATCCTTTTCAAGTATTTTACTGAAAGAATAACGTTTTTTTCATTTTGGGGGAAGTTTGTTTGGTTAGCTTGATGGGTATGGGATACGACCGGAGAAAACAACTTTGGAAGCATCGTCCGCCATTTTTCACAGCATGGCACCATTTTGGTCACCGGGGTGCAGTCTCAGCCAAAAGAGCTGCTAATGAAAACCGGCTTATATTCAACTATTGGCGAGGAACATTTCTTTGAACATACAGGTGAGGCGATCACCTATGCCCTGACAAAGATAAACCCGGAAAAATGCCTTGGCTGCAAACACTATGCTTTCCGTGAATGTCATGTTTTGTCAAGCTCAAAACATAGTTTGCAGGAAAAAAGTCCTGTCCTATCAAGCTGACTCGGAAGGAGAGATTTTATTGAATTTGGAAATGCAGAAATTTAAAGCGGATTTTTTTAAAGCGTTGGCTCACCCCCTCAGGATAAGGATCCTGGAGCTTTTATCTGAAGGCGATAAAAATGTGAATGAAATCAAAGGGCTTGTCGGCAGCGAAGGATCTGCTGTATCGCAGCAGCTTACCATTTTGCGCAGCAAAAACATTGTCACAGGTACAAAAGATGGCAATCAGGTAATTTATTCCCTGCGTGATCCGATGATCGTTGAATTGCTTGGCGTTGCCAGGCAAATTTTTAATAACCACCTTGTGGATACAATATCCATGCTTGATAAATTTACTGAAAGCGGAATTGAAACAGAAAGTGAAAAATGAGTTTAACAGCGGTACTCTTTTGGGTATCGCTCTTTAATGCCATACGGGGAACTGCCAGAAGGAATCATTCTTTTTTACATAGATTGCAGTTGTCTGGTAGGCTGTATAAAGAGCCGTCATTGCGGGAAAAACATCCCGTGGAAACAGTAGCTCATAAAAATTGCCAATAAGGGTTTGAAAATAAACTTTGGGCAATTTTTATATTTTTGCTACCATTCCGATTAAAATTTATGGTATATTATTTAAAAATTCTAGAAACTGTACTAGTTAGGGAAGGTGAAACTATGACAACAGGATTGCAAGTAAATGACAGCAGTCTTCCATTGCGCCGGGATGTAAAAATGCTGGGCGGAATGCTGGGCGAAATTCTCGTGCATCATGGCGGGACTGAATTGCTTGATACAGTAGAAAAAATTAGGATTACCTGCAAACAACTGAGAAGTGAAAACAATGAAAGGACCTACGAGGAGCTTAAAAAGGAGATTGCGAGCCTTGATGGCCCCATGAGAAAACAGGTGATCCGCGCGTTCTCGGTCTATTTCCACCTGATCAATGCAGCTGAACAAAATCACCGGATCAGAAGGCGCCGGGAATACCAGCTGCAATCAAACATGAACAGCCAGCCAAATTCCATTGACTCGGCCATCCTTTCATTAAAAGATAATCACGTATCTGCCGACATCATTCAAAATGTCCTCCAAAATATTTCTCTAGAGCTAGTCATTACAGCCCATCCTACAGAGGCGACCAAACGTTCCGTTCTTGAGCTTCAAAAACGGATTGCTGATATCCTGAAAAATCTGGATAACCCATTGTTATCCAAAAAGGAACGGGAAAAGTGCCAAGAAAGCCTGTTTAATGAAATCATGGCTCTTTGGCAGACGGATGAACTTCGTGACAGGAAGCCAACCGTGATTGATGAAGTGCGAAATGGATTATATTATTTTGACCAGACTTTGTTCGATGTTCTACCCGAAATCCATCAGGAAGTGGAGGATTGTCTTGAAGAGCACTATCCTGACATGGAATGGAAAGTTCCCAACTTCCTTCATTTTGGTTCATGGATAGGCGGGGACCGTGACGGTAATCCACATGTGACTCCGGACGTAACTTGGGAGACTTTGAACAAACAACGCCGGCTGGTCCTGAAAAAATATAAGAAGGTTCTTGTTGAGCTAATGAAGCGGATGAGCCATTCCATAACAAGGGTCGATGTGAGCGAAGAGCTCCTGGAAGCCTTGAAAGTCGAAGAGGACAAGTACCTTAGTGAAGAAAGAAAATGGCCGGTTGAAAAGGAAGTATACCGTAGGAAGTTTGCGGTCATTCTTGAACGCCTGCGCCAGGTAGGAGAATCGGAGATCGGCTACGCATCTGCCGAAGAGATGCTTGAGGACTTATTGATGATCAAGCGCAGCATCTACCTGCATCATCCAGCCAATCATGAGCTAAAGGTGCTGCAAAAGCTTATTCGCCAAGTGCAGCTGTTTGGTTTCCACCTGGCGACACTTGATATCCGCAATCATAGCGGGGAGCATGAATCCGCCATTACTGAAATCTTGCAAAAGGCAAGAATCACTGAAGATTACCGCTCCCTGAATGAAGAGGAAAAGTTCGCGCTGCTTCAGAAACTGCTTGAAGATCCGCGCTCCTTGCTGCTGCTCCATGAGGATTATTCCAAGGAGACCCAGCAGATGCTCGATGTTTTCCACTTGATTAAAAGAGCGCATAAGGAATTTGGAAAGCGGTCCATCTCTGTTTATCTGATTTCCATGACCCAGGCTGCGAGCGATTTGCTCGAAGTTCTCGTTCTGGCAAAGGAAGCTGGGATTTACCGCCTCCATGCGGATGGTTCGGTTGAAAGTGACCTGAATGTGGCACCGCTGCTTGAAACCATCGACGACCTAACGGCAGGKCCGAAAATTATGGAAAAGCTATTCCAAATGGATCTGTACCGCGAGCATTTGCGAAAGCAGGATGACCAGCAGGAAATCATGCTCGGGTATTCGGATGGAAGTAAAGATGGCGGCACGCTTACAGCAAACTGGAAGCTGTATAATGCACAGGTTGAAATTCATGAAATGGCAAAAAAATACAATGTTAGCCTCAAATTCTTCCACGGCCGTGGCGGTTCGCTGGGACGAGGCGGCGGCCCTCTGAACCGGAGCCTGTTATCACAGCCAGTAGAGACACTTGGGGAAGGCGTAAAGATCACCGAGCAGGGGGAAGTATTATCTTCCAGATACCTGCTTGAAGACATTGCCTATCGCAGCCTGGAACAGGCCACGTCGACACTCCTCCAGGCTGCTGCGCATGTGCTGAAGGGTTCAGAGCAGGTTCATCACCGGGATCAGCGCTGGGTTAAGGCCATTGAGGAAATGTCAGAGGTGTCATTAAGGAAGTACCAGGATCTTGTGTTCGCAGACCCTGATTTTATCACCTATTTTAATGAGGCTACTCCGCTGCAGGAAATTGGCGAACTGAATATTGGCTCAAGGCCAATGAGCCGGAAGAACAGTGCCAAGTTTGAAAACCTGCGTGCGATTCCATGGGTATTTGCATGGACGCAAAGCCGGCAGCTGCTTCCGGGGTGGTATGCGGCAGGTTCAGGTTTGGACAGCTTTGCCGCCAAAAGTGAGGAGAACCTGCAATTGCTTCAGGAAATGTACCGGGAGTGGCCTTTCTTCCGCTCGACCATTGACAATCTCCAGATGGCGCTTGTAAAAGCGGACCTTACAACGGCCAAGGAATATAGTGAGCTGGTTTCAGACCAGAAGGTTGGGCAGCGGATTTTCAATAATATTGTGGAAGAATACAACAGGACAAAAAATATTTTGCTGCAGATCTCGGATGATGAAGAGTTGCTAGACMATACTCCCAATATCAAGGACTCCGTGCATCGCCGCAACCCGTATGTGGACCCATTGAACTTCATCCAGGTAGAGCTCATTAAAGAGCTTCGTAAAACAGAAGAGCCTGATGAAGAATTGGTTACACAGGTACTGCTGACGATCAGCGGTGTGGCCGCCGGCCTCCGCAACACCGGCTGATCACCTCTGGCACCATATTGATAAAATGAAAGACCCTCCACAGCATGGAGGGTCTTTCATTATGCATTTAATGCTTTGCTTGCGGGCTTTGTTTTGGCTCTCGATGCATAACTGTGAGCGGCCATCCC
The DNA here is from genome assembly GCF_001273925.1 of Bacillus sp. FJAT-27251. Lineage (GTDB taxonomy): Bacteria > Bacillota > Bacilli > Bacillales > Cytobacillaceae > Mesobacillus_B. The sequence continues at coordinate 3,484,981 of NZ_LIGG01000001.1, forward strand.
CAAAATCACGATAAACATTCCAGTCCAGGATAGGGGGGAAGGCAGCGGAAGGGCAAGCCAGATCATTTCACCAGCCAGTGCAAACAGCACTTCAACAGACTGGGTAGCTTCAACGGCTGCAAGCTTTTGCAAATTTCCCCTAACCATGTCCGTTGCCATAAAAAACAGAACGGTGGCGACGACTCCTGATGAGAGTGCCACACTTAAAGCCTGAAGGCTCTGGGCTTTTGCAGGCGCACCAACAGTAAACAAGCCATAAAGCGATAAAAGCAGCCAAAATGGGAGGGAGGCAAGCGTCATTCCGAGAACCCGCTGGTAGGCATCAAGCCGTCCTTGAGTAATTTCCATCATTTTACGGTTTCCTAGCGGATAGGCGAACGAGGCAATGAGAACCGGCAAAAATCCCAGGAGGAACACCTTTGCAGGGATATGTCTGGCATGCTCCAGCTGCATCAGGATGATTCCCAGCAAGATGACAGATGACATCAGCATTCCTTTCACAGGAAAACGCCCTCTTACTTTCACCGGGCCCGAATTCGTATGTATGGTTTCCCAGAATAACGGGGCCAGCAACGATCCGGAAATAATGGTGATTTGCCATGTGCCTGCAATAAGCCAGCCAGGGGAGTAGGCCGCCGCATAGCACAGCGGGGCATAAAACAGGCAGAATCCTACAAAGCTCCATAACAGCCAGCTTTTTGGCTGTTCTTTCATCACTTTGATTAGAAAGGATAGATTTTTCCTGGCAATAACGATGGCCAATAAAAAAGGAACCATGAAAAAATAACGGAGTGATGCGCTCCATATCCAGCTTCCTCCTGTTAAGTCCATCGCCCTGTTCACCACAAAGGTAACAGCGAAAAATAAAGCTGAAAAAATCCCAAGCATGATTGGCCGCATGTTTTATCCCCCCTTCAGTTTAATAAAATTACTATAGCGGAATTAAATGGAATATTCAATATTCTATGACGGCTTCACCTTATAAAAAACCATCCCATGAAAGGATGGTTTTTCGATTATTTATTATGGTTATCTGTTTCTGTTTTTCCTGCTTCGGCTGCCAGCTGATCAAAAGATTTCACTTTTCCATGAGGTTGCTGTTCTTCTTTCCGCTGTCTCCATTGCCTCTCGCGCTGTCGCTGGGATTGGGTCATTCCGCATGTCTCCTTCTTGAAAAAATTAATCGCTAGTAGGATAACCAATGCGGCAGGTTTCCATCCATTGGGGAAATGGGCTATTGCATTGTTTTCGAGGTACCCGAATGGTAAACATCTACCTTTGGTTCGGGAACACGTACCAGGATAATAAGGCCGACGATGAAGAGGACAATCAGGCTGAAGACACCATGGCTGGAGCTTCCAGTAAGCTGCGCAGTAGCACCAACAAGCAATGGTCCCATAATGGAGGCAAACTTGCCGAAAATGTTATAGAAGCCGAAGAATTCATTAGAATTTTCCTTCGGCACCAGCTTGGCAAAATAGGAGCGGCTGAGAGCCTGTATTCCTCCCTGTGAGGTGGCGACAAGCATGGCAAGAATCCAGAAATCCAATGTTGTCTCAAGAAAATAGGCGTATATGCAGACGATAATGTAAACCAAAATTCCAACATAAAGCATTTTTTTGCCTGAAAACTTATTAGCCAGCCGGCCATATAAAATGGCAAAGGGCGCAGCGACTACCTGGGTAGCAAAAAGGATGATCAAAAGGTTTGTGGAGGTAATGCCAAGATCTGACCCATAGGCAGTGGACATGGTGATAATCGTGCCCACTCCGTCAATATAAAAGAAGTATGCAAGCAGGAATAGAAACAGTGCACGATATTTACGGATTTCCCTGAACGTCCTGGCAAGCCTCCTGAAACTGTTTGCCACCGGGTTGGGTTCCCGCTCGAGATAATGGCGCTGGTGGACGTTTCGAATCATGGGGAGGCTGAATCCCCCCCACCATAGGGCGGTAATCAAAAATGCCATCTGGCTTGCCGTTGTGACCGAAATGGGAATTCGTCCATTTTGGGCTAGAACAATAAGGGCAATACTAATGAGGAAAGGAATCGTACTTCCTATATACCCAAGGCTGAATCCCCGTGCAGAAATGGAATCCATCCGTTCATCGGAGGCTACATCCACAAGAAAGGCGTCATAGAACACATTCGAGCCTGCCGACCCCAGCACTGTAAAGGTGTATAAAACAAGCAGCAGCATCCATTGCCCATTTGGGATAAAGGCCAAGCCAGCTGTCGACGCTACTCCGAGCAAGACAAAAAACCGGAAAAACCTTTTCTTGTTTCCCTTGTAATCGGCAATCGTGCCCAAAATTGGTCCAATCATCGCCAGGATAAAAGTTGCGATGGAGATTGTATAGCCAAGGTAAGCAGTCGAATTGGCGGCACTAATACCTGCATTCGTGGCGGATGACTTGTAAAACAGCGGAAAAACCGCAGTTGTAATAATAATGGAATATGCAGAATTTCCCCAATCGTAAAACATCCAGCTGTTCTCTTCTTTCGTAAAGCGCTTCATATCATCGGCCTCCTGCTAATGACTCTCATTTAGTGCGTTTGCATCGTACTTCTCCTTGTTCCTGCTGTCGGGAAAAAGAACCTGATTACCAATTATATTCGCGATTAAAGCATCGTTTCCTTTTCCCAATCAGAATCCAATAAATAATTCATAAGCTGGCCATTAAAGTTTTTTCCATATTAGGCATAGGGACAAACAAAAGGTACGTATATTTCATTGATTTGAGAATTTTCGAAAGGGGTGCTTCAAGGTGTCCGGGCAGCAGAGAGTTCCATTTACCCGCGTAAAAACATGGCAGCCATTCCATAGCCAATTTGATCCTTGCAGGCCAATAGGGGTTAAATTTTATTCCACGCCCCCTCATCTTTACATGGGCTTCCAGCCGCCCAATATGCAACAATTCCAAAGGAGAGAAGCCCTGATGAAGGGAACGCTATGGCCGGCTTTTTATGACTTTTACGATAATCCTTACGAAAAGAAAAGAGGAGTTGACATACCATGAGCGGCCAGCTGCCAGAAGATTACTACCAGCGGATGGAAGAGATTCAGGCAGTCGATTTTGTGCTGGTCGAACTGACATTGTATCTGGACACCCACCCAACAGACCAGGCAGCGATGCAGCAGTATAACCAGTATGCCCAGTACTCAAGACAGCTTAAAAAGGAGTTTGAGAAGATTTATGGTGCTCTGCAGCATAACAGCTTTACAGATTCAAACTGGAGCTGGGGGTCGGCTCCATGGCCTTGGCAGGTATAACAGGACCTTTGACAAAATGATTAAATAGAGACAGGGGGGGCTTGCATGTGGTTTTATGAAAAAAAGCTGCAATATCCGGTAAAAGTCAGTACTTGCAACCCGACGCTGGCCAAGTACCTGATTGAACAATATGGAGGCGCCGACGGGGAATTGGCCGCTGCGCTGCGGTATCTGAATCAGCGGTATACGATACCTGACAAAGTAATTGGAGTTTTGAATGATATCGGGACGGAGGAATTCGCCCATCTGGAAATGATCGCTACGATGATTTATAAATTAACCAAGGATGCCACACCAGAACAAATAAAAGCTGCTAACCTGGCTGATCATTATGTAAATCATGACAGTGCTCTTTTTTACCAAAACGCTGGTGGAGTTCCGTTTACGGCGAGCTATATTCAGGCGAAAGGGGACCCGATTGCCGACTTGTATGAGGATATCGCGGCGGAGGAAAAAGCAAGGGCTACTTACCAATGGATCATTGATATGTCAGACGATCCTGATTTAAATGATGGATTGAGGTTTTTGCGTGAGCGGGAAATTGTCCATTCCCAAAGATTTAGGGAAGCGGTAGAGATTTTAAAAGAAGAAAAAGAAAAGAAGAGGTTTTTTTAATAAAATAAGTCCCATTCCTTCAGGGAATGGGACTTATTTAGAATTTTCAGCTTTTGATTGCCTGTATGCCTGCATGAATTTATGGGGATGCATCCTGGTGTGAAAAGAATATAAGCCTCGGTTGGTATGCAAATAAAGGAAACCGCTGTTTCCCGAAAAGGGTTTGTAGGACATGTCGAGTATTTCGTCGAGATGGAAGTGGTCGGAGGCTGTCGTAATTTTCTTGCCTGAAAGGACAAGCTCTTCCTCAAATTCCCGGCAGTGCTGGATATTATTTTTTATATTCCTGCTAATTTTTATATAAGGATGGGAAATAGGCATACGATGCTTCCTTTCGTTCATTGATACCGGAAAATACTGTCCGTCCAATTTACCGGAATCCTTTAAAAGACGCAACTATTTTGCCTCTCCTTTCATTATTTCCCACCTATAATTTGATAAAACAAATTGAAAAATAAAGAGGATTAATGAAAAAGGAGGTTGCTTATGCCAGCAATAAGGAAAGTAGGGCTGCTAGCCGCAGCAATTACCATGACTCTTGCACTCACAGCATGCAATGCCGATGATAATGCAAGGGGTTCACGAAATGAAAGCGCCAATGGAGCAGGTACCTATAACATAAATAATTATCGTCCTGGTCGTGATAACAATCTGGATGTACGAAATAATGGCGATCGAAATGGGATTGACCATAATGGTCCGCTTACGGAGGATTACAGGAAGGAACCAGGTGATTTTGGCTTTCTTGGAACGAGACGAAGCCAGAATAATGCCGGGGCGAATGGAACAGGAAACGGCATTGCCAGAAATGGCCAGCTGACCCGTAATTATGAGGAAGGCAGGGATTTGCGCACGCAAAAAATCGATGAGCAGGAAATGAATATCTCCAGCTTCAGGACAAGCAAATCAAGTGATGACTATCCCCATACACGTCCAATCCTCGTGAGGGAAGCTAGGTATCAATATGTGCCAGTGGATAACGACGGGCGAAACTGGCAGGAGTATTATGGACAAGAACAGCAACAGGCAATGCCTAACCTTGAGCAGGGTGGACAACAGGCGATGCCTACTCCTGAGCAGCGGGGTCAGCAGGCAGCACCTTTACAGGAACAACAGCAAGACCAGCAGAATACACAGGGAATCAGCCAGACTGCCCAGCAGGTTATTGATTTAACAAATGACCATAGGCGTCAAAATGGCCTTCAGCCATTGGAAGCGGATCCGCAATTAAGTGGTGTGGCTTTGAAAAAATCCGAGGACATGCAGGAGAACGGATATTTCTCCCATACAAGTCCAACATATGGCTCTCCATTTGACATGATGCGTGATTTTGGCGTGTCATACAGGACAGCTGGAGAAAACATTGCCCAGGGACAGCGGAGCCCACAGGAAGTAGTCAATGCATGGATGAACAGCCCGGGACACCGCCAGAATATCCTGAATCCCAACTATACCCATATAGGGGTTGGACATGCAGAAGCGGGGAATCACTGGACCCAAATGTTCATTGGAAAGTAATACAAGCGGAATGACTGGTTAAAAGAGATTGACGCAGTGCAAAGAAGACTTCTTCCAAGTATAAAAAAAGCCACACACCATTTGTGTGGCTTTTGAGTTGTTAAAGTTTAACGGTTAACCATTTTAGCAATGGATGACGATTATTATCAATGACCTTTACATCATTCATTGATACTCGGTCCCGGTGGTCCGCAATCCATTGTTTTACCTCAGCTTTGTCTTTGCAATGAGTATAGTAGGTTTCCCCGCCTTTTCCCAGTGCGTTGATGACATATCTGCAAGAAGACTTCCTCATAATACCCACCTTTTTATCATGTAATTCATTTAGTCTTTCATCATTATAACAAGGTTCGCAAAGAATGCTAGAGGTTTTTTTGTCGAATTATATTTAATTAATGTTAAGAATTTTGGTTCTATGGTTTATGAAGAATTGCAAGTGCTTTTTGGAAGTGGAATAAACCGAAATCCAGCAGAAAACAGCAACGCCTTGACAGCCGTCAAATTTGGCGGCTGTCAAGGCGTTGGGGAGAAGTGCTATCAGTTTGCGTAGGGTCTATCCAATTCTTCCGTGCTGCTTTTTTTCTTTTGAAGCAGCCCAGTCAATTTTTTCTTATGCTTTCTCGGAGCGAGAATATAGAGGAAGTCGCCGCCTTTGATCACGGAATTTCCAGTTGGCGGAATCAGCTTGTCTTCACGGATAATGGCATTTACCAGCGTTCCTGATGGAAAAGGAATATCAAGGAGAGTCATCCCGACTATTTCTGCATCGTCTTCCATGCGGTATTCGAGCATCTCGGCGTCCGCTTTTCCTAATGAAATCAGTTCAAGCGAGTGAGTAGGTTCGGATACCTTTGGTCCTGTCAGGCCAAATTTCTCAGCCAACGGAGTGATGGTGGATCCCTGGACAAGACAGCTAATCATGACGACGAAGAAGACAACATGGAACATTTCAGCGCTGCCCTGAACACCTGCAAGAAGAGGGAAGGTGGCAAGAACAATGGGTACAGCCCCTTTGAGGCCTGCCCATGAAAGGAAATAAAGTTCTTTCCTCGTGAAATTCATTTTTAATGTAGACAGGAAAACAGCCACGGGCCTTGCGATAAACATCAAAATCATGGAGAGAATGATGCCGTTAACCACATTGGCAATTGTAAATAATTCTCTTGGAAAAACAAGCAATCCAAGGATTACAAACATGGTTATCTGCATCATCCAGGCGAATCCTTCGGAAAATCGGAAAATGGAATGGCGATAAGCGATATCGGCATTGCCGATGACAATTGCGGCAATATAAACGGCTAGCAGGCCGCTCCCATTCATCATTGCAGTCACACCGTAGGTCAAAAGGGCAAAAGCGGTCGCAAACACAGGATAAAGCCCACTTGAATCGAGATTGATTTGATTCAAAGACCAGACAGCCAATCGGCCAAAGATTAAACCTAAAAGCACACCAAGTATCATTTGTACGAAAAAGGAACCGATTAGCGAATATATATCAGCATCGGGTAATGTAATCATTTCTATCATCGCCACCGTCAAAAAAACGGCCATAGGGTCATTTGAACCAGACTCTGCTTCAAGGGTCGCTTCAAGTCTCGGTTTGATGTTTTGGCCTTTAAGGACAGCAAACACTGCTGCCGCATCGGTAGACCCGATGATGGCTCCAAACAGGATGGCTTCCAGCCAGCCAAATTCAAGAATGTATTTGGCCGCGACTGCAACGACTCCCGATGTAATCAGGACACCAATGGTAGCAAGAGAAAGTGAAGGGAGGATAACTGGCCGAAGAGTGGACCATTTCGTCTGGATGCCACCTTCAAACAAGATGATCACAAGGGCAAGAACCCCTATCATTTGTGCTATTTGTGCATTGTCAAAATAGATGAATGTTCCCATTCCCATACCGACAAGGATAAAGAGAACAAGGGATGGCACACCGAGACGAGAGGAAAACTTCGTGGTTAATACTCCTACAATAAAAAGAATGCCGGCAAGCAGAACCAATCCATCGGTATTAAAACCTGAATCAATCAATAAATCACCCCACAGTCTTATAATGTTACTAAAATTAAGTATAACATTAAATTATGTAACCTATAAACAAAAAAGTTTTGAAATTAGCGATTTTATTTTCACCTTTAACCTTAATGATATCGGAATAACCATAGATGGAAAAAGAACAAATCGAACTCTTTCAATCAAGCGCTTACCACCTTAACGCCTCGACAAGTTTTTGCAGAATTCAATTTTTATTATAGAATTTTGTAGATTTTTAAAAGCTTGAGTGTATAATTGGTTTGAGCAGAAAATTTCATACATTAAGAACAGGTGTTTTTAAAAAAGCTTGCTTTTTTAGGACTTAAAAGGGAAGTTGGTGTAATTCCAACGCGGTCCCGCCACTGTAAATGGGAGCTTTTGTGCATAGTCCACTGTACATGTCCGTATGGGAAGGAGCGCAAAAGCAATGACCATAAGCCAGGAGACCTGCCTGATTCTTGCACCAGCAACCCTACGAGGATAGGAGGTGTTTGGCAGGATCATACATAATGTGATTGAACCCGTACAAACATCTCCATGACGTTGGTGGAGATGTTTTTTTTGTTGAAAAATGCAGACGCTATACGCATCTGCGAAGAGAGAGAGAAAATGGAGGTATGGAGAATGAACAGGTTTTATTCACTATTATTGGCAGTTTTCATTACAGCAATTGTATTGGCTGGCTGCGGCAGCACTCAGGAAAACGATTCCGCCTTACCTGAGAATAAGGAAGGGCAAACAGAAGGACAGCAGGGATCTGAATTCCCGTTGACGATAACGGATGCGCTCGATAACGAAGTCGTCATTGAGGAAAAACCAGAAAGAATAGTGTCAATGATTCCAAGCAATACCGAAATTGCTTTTGAGCTTGGTTTGGGAGAAAAAATTGTCGGAGTATCCGATTTTGATAATTATCCCGCAGAGGCAGCGGATAAAGAAAAAATTGGCGGGATGGAATTCAATGTTGAAAAGATCATTTCGTTGAATCCGGATCTTGTTCTTGCGCATGGATCCTCGGCCCAGGCTGGTGAAGCTGGACTTCAGCAGCTTAGGGATGCAGGCCTCACCGTTTTAGTTGTGAATAATGCAAACAATCTTGAGGAAGTGTATGAGACCATCAGGATGATTGGCGCAGCCGCCGGTGAAAAAGAAAACGCAGAATCAGTCGTTGCTGGCATGCAAGAAAAAATTCAGGATATAGAAGAGAAGGCACAGCAAATTTCGGAAGAGGAAAAAAGAAGTGTCTTTGTTGAAGTCTCGCCTGCCCCTGAGATTTATACATCAGGCAAAAACACATTTATGGACGTTCTGCTGCAGACCATCAATGCAAAAAACGTCGTTACAGAAGATGGATGGATTCAAATGGATCCTGAAGCAGTAATTGAGAGGAACCCGGATGTAATTATTACGACCCATGGTTACTATACGGAGAATCCCGTTGAAAATGTCAAAGGCAGGGATGGCTGGCAGGATATTTCTGCTGTTAAAAATAATCTGGTAGTGGATGTAGATTCCGATACTGTTACAAGAACAGGCCCTAGGCTTGCTGAAGGAGTAGAGGAACTTGCTAAGGCTGTTTACCCGGAAACGTTTAAATAACAAGATTTTCGCTTATCTTTTCGCCGCTGCCTTTCTGGCGGCGGCCATGCTGATGGGAATTTCTATTGGCACAGTATCTGTACCTGCTGGCGATATTATCAGGATCATTGGGGCGGAAATTTTCCGCCTGACACCCGGCCTGGATCCGATGCATACGAACATAGTTCTCAATATCCGATTGCCAAGAGTCATTCTGGCTGGATTGGTTGGAGCCTCCCTGGCGATAGCGGGAGCCGCCTTCCAGGGGCTGCTGCGAAACCCGCTGGCAGATCCATATACGCTTGGAGTATCTTCCGGAGCCTCGGTGGGGGCTGTTCTTACCTTGTTTTTTGGTATCAGCCTTCCGTTCGCCGGGCTGTTTACATTGCCGCTATTCAGTATATTATTTTCGTTCATCACCATTTTCATTGTTTTATGGTTTGCGCGCAGAATAGACCGGTCCATGAAAGTTGAGACAATCATTTTGACGGGAATCATTTTTAGTTCATTTTTAGGTTCGCTGATCTCGCTGATGATTGCTCTTACCGGAGAGGAACTGCGCCAGATCATTGGCTGGCTCCTTGGCAGCGTATCAATGAGGGGCTGGGAGTATATCAAAATCATCCTGCCTTTTTTTGCAATCGGCTCCTTCCTGCTTCTGATCAATAGCAGGGAACTGAATGCCATGTCTTTTGGTGAGGAACGGGCTCAGCATATCGGAGTAAATGTACATAAACGAAAAATGATTATTTTAATTGCAGGATCGATCCTGACAGGGGCAGCCGTCGCTGTTTCAGGAACCATAGGGTTTGTTGGTTTGGTGATCCCGCATTTGACTAGATTGCTGTGGGGGCCCGACCATGTGCACCTACTGCCGCTTTCCATTTTTACTGGAGCGGGTTTCCTCATCCTTGCGGATCTGTTGGCGAGGACGATCATTTCCCCCACCGAACTCCCAATCGGTGTGATCACTGCTTTGGTTGGAGCGCCGGTGTTCGGCGTCATTTTAATGAATAGAAGAAGCGAAAGAAGAGGGTAAAGAATGCTGAAAATTGAACAGCTCAGAGGACGCTATTCCCAGACTGACGTTATAAAGGATGTTTCGTTTTCAGTAAGCAGAGGTGAAATGTTTGGCATTTTAGGACCTAATGGGAGCGGAAAGTCTACCCTGCTCAAAATGGTAAGCGGCATCCTTCCGCCTTATTCCGGCAGCATCTCTATTAAAGGAAAGCCTTTAACCAGCTACAGTGCAAAGGAACTGGCGAGGATTATCGCGGTTTTGCCACAGCATTCCAGCGAAGCCTTTTCCTATTCCGTGAAGGAGACTGTTTCGCTGGGGCGTTACGCCCATCAGCAAGGCTGGTTCCACACCTGGTCAGCAAAAGATGAGGAGGTTGTCTGGCAGGTGATGGAGCAGACCGGAGTTGCCATGTTTGCAGATAGCTTGCTCCACGAGCTGTCAGGAGGCGAAAGGCAAAGGGTTTACCTTGCCCAGGCTCTTGCCCAGGAACCGGAAATCCTGCTTTTGGATGAGCCCACGAACCATTTGGATCTCTCTTACCAAAAGGGTTTGCTGGACAATCTTAAAGGGTGGACCAGGGATACAGGCTTGACGGTCATCTCCATTTTTCATGATTTGAATCTTGCCGGCCTGTATTGCGACAGACTGCTTTTACTAGAAAACGGCAGGATAAAAAGCATGGATTCACCTAACGAAGTGCTGCGGGAGGAACAAATTGCCCAAGTCTACCAGACAAGCATTCAAAAGCAGCCTCATCCAAAAGTTCCTGCCCCCCAGATGGTTCTTCTTCCCGAAACCAAAGGGAAACAGGCGGAGGAAAATTACATTGATGAATCCCTGCTGGAGGTTTATGAAGAGTATATTGTGCTGCGGTCTCCACAGCATCTGAGGACCATGTCTTCAGGTGTAGTCGGTTCAGGTATCGGCTGGCATCGGAACTTTATCAACCGGCATGTTGGAAGGGATTATGGCTGCAGCGACCACCGCAGTGAAATGGCCGATTATATCAAAAATCTTGGGTTTGAGCCCGGAGAAACAGTAGGGATGATGACCGCTGTTTTTTTGGAAGATGCAAGTTTTACATTTTTAATAGAAGATAACTTCTCCATTCTGGTTGTCGTTACAGCAGGAGTTGGCAATGCGGTGGACGCTTCAAGGAGCATGGCCCATTCCTCGGAGCTTGTCCCGGGAACAATAAACATCTGGATGTTTGTGAATGGTGAATTGACAGAGGAAGCATTTATCCAATGCATCATGACAGCAACCGAGGCAAAAGCAAAGGCACTGCATGAACTAAAGGTGAGGGACCCTTTAACCGGAACAATCGCGACAGGAACATCCACAGACAGCATCCTAATTGCGGCGACCCAGCATGGAAATAAACTGGACTATGGCGGAACAGTCACTCCTCTTGGCAAGCTTATCGGGCGAGGCGTTTATGACTGCACTCTGGAAGCTGTTGGCAAAAGCAGAAAAAGGGTGAAAAGATGACCCACCACATGATTGCCTTAATACTTGCCGTTATATTGGATAAGCTCGTCGGAGACCCTCCGCGTTGGCCTCACCCTGTCAGGTGGATGGGAAGTTTCATTAATCATCTTGAAAAAGGATGGAACAGGGGAAAGAGGAGGAAACTGCGAGGGACAGCAATGGTTGCTGCTGTCCTCCTGGCAGTTGGCGGTGCTTCTGTCCTTATCGTAAGTGGCGCCTATTCCCTTCATCCCGCAGTGGGAATTGCAGTTGAAGCGGTGCTGATCTCCACTACCTTGGCGCAAAAAAGCCTTAAACAGGCGGCCATGGCTGTCTATGAACCTCTTAAACAAGAAAATATCCAAGAGGCCCGAAAAAAACTATCCTTCATTGTTGGGAGGGATACAGAGCAATTAGCGGAGCCGGAGATTGTCAGGGGGACAGTAGAGACGGTGGCAGAAAATACGAGTGATGGAATCACTGCACCGATGTTTTGGGCTCTGATCGGGGGCGCTCCCCTAGCCTTGATTTATCGGGCCATAAACACGTGTGATTCGATGGTAGGCTACCGGAATGAAAAATATATGGAGTTTGGGTGGGCTTCGGCCCGTCTGGATGACGTTGCCAACTGGGTGCCCAGCAGAATCACCTCTTTTGTCATGCTGATGGTTAACAGGCCGGAGCATATCTCGAGAAAAGAAGGATGGAAAACTCTCTGGCGTGATGCCAAAAAGCACCCGAGTCCTAACAGCGGGTGGGGGGAGGCGGCAGTTGCCGCCATCCTTGGTGTTCAGCTTGGAGGCATTAATTACTATAAAGGAATCATTTCCGATCGGGCTCGCATGGGCTCGCCGGTCGTAATGCTCGAAAATCAGCATATTGTTAAAACGAACAATATTATGGAACGTACAGTCCTGTTCTTTTTATTATTGCTTTGTATGGGAGGGATACTGTTTGAAATGGCCAKAGCATGGAGCTAATCCGCATTTGATGTACGAAGCGTTCAATAGGCAAATTCCTTCACAAATGATTGACTTTAGTGCCAACATAAACCCTTTGGGACCGCCTTCCTCATTAGCTGAAAATTGGCCTGCGCTCTTTGATCTTGTCTCTGAATATCCGGATTCAAGAGGAACAATTTTTAAGAAAAAGATTGCAGATTTAGAAGGATTGTCAGAAGAGCAGGTTTTGATAGGCAATGGAGGGGCCGAAATCATCAACCTTATTGGCCGGATGCTGTCAGGGAAGAAAGCCCTTATTATCCAGCCTGCTTTTTCCGAATATGAAGAAGCCTGCCGGGTAAATGGCTGCGAAGTAGAATGCCTTTCACTGAGCAGCGGGAGCTGGGAATGGGAGAAGGGGCTTGAGGAAAAGCTGGGATCGGCGGATGCTGTGTTCCTCTGCAATCCCAATAACCCAACCGGAATTTATTACCATCCGGAACAATTCCTTCCGTTATTAAAAAAGTGCCGCAAAAAAGATTGTCTCCTGATCATTGATGAGGCTTTTTATGACTTCGTTCCTGAATATGAAAGAATTGTTCCATACATACAAGAATACAGCAACCTGCTGATTATCAGGTCGATGACCAAAATGTTTGCCATTCCAGGGCTCCGTCTGGGCTATTTAATGGGAAGCGGCGAAATCATTGCGCAAGTTTCAGCCTTTCAGCCTCACTGGAGCATCAATGCACTTGCCTTAAAAACAGGGGAATGGCTTCTTGAGAGCGAAACATTCATTCAGGAAACAAAAAATCTGATACAGACAGAAAAAACAAAGCTGTTTGCATTCTACCATGAATATGGTTTCCTTTTTTCACCATCAAGCACAAATTATTATCTGCTGAGAGACCCCCAACTCGACGATCAGCTGCCATTTTTTCTGTTTTTACTGGATAGGGGCATCGTTCCGAGGCATACCATGAATTTTCCGGGGCTGAGGGGACGATGGCTCCGGTTTGCCATAAAAGGGAGCGCTGACAATGAACGGCTTATGAAGGAGGCTTCTGAATGGAAGAGCAGGGCATTATTTTTATAAGCGGCGGGGTCAGAAGCGGTAAGAGTTCCTTTGCCGAGGAGCTTGCGGCTAAACTTGCTTGTGATTCGAATGCCCAGCTTCATTATATTGCTTCTGGCCAGGCAAGCGACCCAGAGATGAGTGAACGAATTTCCCGGCATATAAAGGACCGTGAAAGAAGCGGGCTGAACTGGACCACCTGGGAGCAGCCAAGGGATTTGGCCAGGCTTGCCCCTTGTTTCTCAAAGAACGATGTTGTACTCCTTGATTGCCTGACGACATTGTTGAACAATGAGTTCTTTCGCGGGACCTGGCAGGAACACAGTTTCCCTGAGGATGTAGTGTCATCCATAATCGAGGCAGTCCGCCAAATCGCCGACAGCTGTAATTCCTTGATTCTCGTCAGCAATGAGGTGGCCCATGAGCCCCTAGTTGGTAATGAACTTGTTTTTTGCTATGTATCCGCACTCGGAAGCCTTCATCAAAAAATAGTATCTATTGCCAGTGAGGCTTTTCTAGTGGAATCCGGCGTTCCGCTCATGATGAAGGGAGCGATGAAAAGATGAAAGGAATTATGATTCAAGGTACCTCTTCAGATGTCGGCAAGAGCCTGATTACTACCGGCATCTGCAGAATCCTTGCTAATGAAGGATTTCGGGTTGCGCCTTTCAAGTCTCAAAATATGTCCGATTTATCCTATGTGACTGCTGACGGAAAAGAAATCGGAAGAGCCCAGGGCATCCAGGCAGAGGCAGCCAAAACACCTGCAACGGTGATGATGAATCCTATCCTGCTGAAGCCAAGGTCAGGAGAATCGGCGGTAATCGTGCTGTTTGGCGAAGTGATTAAAACATTATCCGGGAAGAGCTATCGCAAATCATTTTACCACAAGGGTCTTGCTGCGATCCGGAAGGCATTGGATAATCTGGAACAGGCTTTTGATTTTGTGGTAATCGAAGGAGCGGGCAGCCCTGTGGAGATGAACCTGAAGGACAGGGAGTTAGTGAACATGAAGGTGGCCGAGATGGCAAATGTTCCGGTCGTCCTTGTAGCCGATATTGACAGGGGCGGGGTTTTTGCAAGCATCGTAGGCACCCTTGAGCTTCTTGAATACGAGGAAAGGAAGAGAGTAAAGGGGATCATCATTAATATGTTCCGTGGAGACCTTTCCAAATTCTCTGGCGGAATTAAGTGGATTGAAGAGAGAACAGGGGTACCTGTCCTTGGGGTGGTGCCGTATCTTGAAAACCATATGATTGATGTTGAAGATTCATTTTCCTTACAGCGCTCATCACGCAATAATGCCGAGGAAATGCGGGATACCGCGGTCATGCAGTCTGGTGATGTTCCCAATTTCAGAGATATTGAAATGCTATCGAACAAGCTGCCAGCCCAGGAGACTAAACCACTCAGTCCGTTAAAGGAGCAGAAATACGATGAAGTGGCAGAGCACCTTCTCAGCCATATTGATTGGGCCAAACTAAAACAAATCATGCTGGAGTGGGACCAATGAGCTACATCAAAGGTTTCCTGCTGAATATGCAATTCTTCACCAGCATCCCCATCCCTTTGGCGCTTCCTATGGATAAAGTGCATCTGGAAAGGGCGGTAAGGACTTTTCCCCTGCTCGGTCTTCTTCAGGGTGCTGTCTATTCAGCGCTATTGTATATGGTGGTGGAATGGACTTCTTTCTCCATCTTAACGGCGGCATTTGCCGTTTGGCTTGCAGGCATCATCCTTACAGGTGGTATTCACATCGATGGCTGGATGGATGCCAGCGATGCCTATTTTTCGTTCAGGGATAAGGATAAAAGGCTGGAAATCATGTCCGATCCGCGAACAGGTGCTTTTGGCGTATTGTCTGTCATTGTCTTGTTAAGTTCCAGGTTCTTTTTTATCTATGAGGTAGTGGCAATGATGAGTGGCCTTTCTTATTTATTGATTGCCTGCATCCCTGTTTTCAGCAGGATGGTTATGGGTGTTTTGCTCACTGTTGTAAAGGGGGCAAAGGAAGAAGGCCTAGGGCAGCTGTTTCAACAATCAACCACAAAATATACACTTTATGCCTATCCTGTTTATTTGTTCATCCCGCTGGCAGGATTCTGGGCAGCAAACCAGGCGGCTTCCCTTTTTTTTATGGCTATTGCCGCTCTGGCTATCCTGCTTTATTTAAAGAATAAAATACCTTATTGGTTTGGCGGGATGACAGGTGATGTACTGGGCGCAAGCGTAGAAGGGACGGAGCTGCTTTTATGGATGACACTGTGGTTATTGCATTATTTCGTCATGGGCTGACAGAGGGCAATAAGAGGCATGCGTATCTGGGATGGACTGATTCCCCATTATGTCCCGTTGCAAAAAGGAAACTCGGAAAATCGGATGCACGCTATTCCATGCTTTTCAGCAGCAATTTGGGAAGATGCCTGGAAACCTCAAGCCTGTTATTTCCGCAGCTTCACCCTCAGCTCATGAGTGAGTTGAGGGAAATGCATTTTGGAGAATGGGAAGGGAAAGTGTTTGAAGAATTAAAAGAGGACCCTCATTATCAAAAATGGCTTTCAGAGCCTTTTAGTGCCAAAGTACCCGGGGGTGAGTCTTTTTCAGATTTTGCCCTCCGGGTGGAAACGGGATGGAATGAAATCACC
Source organism: Bacillus sp. FJAT-27251 (assembly GCF_001273925.1). Classification (GTDB taxonomy): domain Bacteria; phylum Bacillota; class Bacilli; order Bacillales; family Cytobacillaceae; genus Mesobacillus_B. The sequence continues at coordinate 3,501,155 of NZ_LIGG01000001.1, forward strand.
AGGGAGATGGGAGAGAAAGAAATTGCCAGAGCTGCTGTCATGACCCATGGCGGTGTGATCCGGTATCTGTTGTCCAAATTTTCGCCCGAAAAAAAGGATTATTGGGACTGGAAAATAGACCATGGTGCAGGATATGAACTTGTTTGGGAAGAAGATAAATGGAGGAGGGGAGAACGGTGCACTTTGTTACAGGCGGCGCCTATAATGGAAAAGCAAAATGGATCAGGGAGCATTACAGGCTGAACAGTGCCCCCCACCTCTGGCTTTCGGCTTACAAAAATGATGTGCTCCCCGAATCACTGTCCCATTGGAATGAAACCCATATTGTCATTCTCGAAGGCATTGAACAATGGATAAAGGCTGGTGCTGGTTCATCCGAACCTGAGGCCCTCCTGGAAGAGTGGACGGAGATATTAAAAGTGTGGCTTGACTGGGAGAAAAAGAATCCTCAAAGGAAGCTGATCATTTCAGGAACTGATATCTCAAAAGGAATTGTTCCCATTCTTGAACAAGACCGGAAATGGCGGGACATCACAGGATGGGTTTATCAGAGAATAATGGGTCTGGCGGATGAGGCAGACCTCGTCTGGTACGGAGTTTCACTAAAACTAAAAGAAAAGGGGCAAAGAGGATGAAATTATATACACGCACAGGCGACAAAGGGCAAACGAGCATTATCGGCGGAAGGGTGGACAAGGATGATATTCGGGTCGAAGCCTATGGCACAGTCGACGAGGTAAACTGCTTTGTCGGCCAGGCCGTTACCCAGCTTGACCACAAGGTGTTTGCCGATGTACTGGCGGATCTTGAAAAAATCCAGCACGAACTCTTTGATTGCGGGGGGGACCTGGCAAATGTAACCCAAAAAAGGGAGTTAAAATTAACGAAGGAAGCTGTTGGTTACCTTGAAAAGAAGATTGACGAGCTGATTGCGGAAGCTCCGGCACTCGAGCGCTTCATCCTGCCTGGAGGCGCCCCTGCATCGGCCTCCATCCATATAGCCCGCACGGTAACAAGAAGGGCGGAAAGGCTGGTCGTGTCTTTAAGGAAAGCAGACCCCGAGGTTTCCGAAGCTTCCTTGCAATACCTAAATCGGCTGTCCGATTACTTTTTCGCACTGGCACGTGTAATCAATTTCAGGCTGGGCGAAAAGGATGTTGAATATGAACGCAGTGCCAAGGTGTTCCGGGGAGGAAGGCGGAAAGAGGATGAGGGTGAATAAATTCGCACTGACTTCCATGCTCGTTGCATTGACGGCAATCGGCTCGATGGTGAAGGTGCCCGCCATTATAGGCAGCATCGCACTGGACGCTTTCCCTTCCCTGCTGGCTGCCGCTTTGCTTGGAGGTCCTTCGGGAGCTGTGGTAGGCATGCTTGGTCACTTGCTATCTGCCGTCCTGGGCGGGCTGCCGCTGGGGGCCTTGCATATTTTCATAGCCGCTGAAATGGCCGGGCTGGTTTTTCTGTTTGCGTACTTGTATCAAAAAGGAAAGCGGATGCTTGCCGTGCTGCTCTTCATAGCCGGCAACAGCCTGATTGCTCCTCTTCCGTTTATCCTGTTTTTCGGAACCTCCTTCTATTTAGCCATTGTTCCTTCGTTAACAGCGGGTTCGATCTTAAATGGACTTCTTGCTTATGTGATGATTCCGAGGCTGGCAGGAGTGCTGAAAATGTTCAAGGGCAACGCGGAGACTGGCTCATGAGAGATGTTCTAAGCTTGCCATTTAATGAAAAGGAATTCATCGTTGTCGCAAGTGATAACAGCGGGAGCATTGGCAAAAAACCCGGGGACTCTGTGTATACACATTATGAGACGGTAGCTTATTATTCTTTAAGAGTTGCTGCGATGGAGTGCATTTCAGCGGGTGCCAGGCCATTTGCAGTCGCGCTCCAGAATTTTTGCGGGGAAGATGCTTGGAAGGAGCTGGAGCTGGGAGTTAAAAAAGGCCTTGCCGAGCTCGAGTTGCCTGATGTTAAGATAACAGGCAGCACGGAAAGTAATTTTATACTAAATCAATCAGCTGTTGGTCTTAGCGTCCTCGGGAAATCGACAAGTTTAGTTTCAGGCCCGCTGGTATATACAAATGACATTAGGATTGCCGTTATTGGGAGTCCGCTGGTTGGTGGAGAGGTGCTGGAAAAAAGCGGCGAGACGGCTCCTTTATCACTTTTCGCACAGCTCCATTCCCTTGGTTATCCCATCCTTCTTCCCGTTGGCTCAAAAGGGATTCTTTCCGAGTTGAACAAGCTTTTTGTTAATCGCACATTCACAATGGAAAAGCTGAATGTAAAACTTGATGTGCTTAAATCATCAGGACCAGCCACCTGCTTTATCATCGTCTTTCCGCTGKAGAAAGAAGAGGATATCAAGTCAATTGCAGGGAGCTTTTTCCACCCGGTTACAGAAAGAAGGGATTAAGATGCTTAAAGTCTATTTCACTAGGCATGGCGAGACAGAATGGAATGCAGAAAAACGAATCCAGGGCCGCCTGGATTCCAGGCTTACCGCCAGGGGAGAGCGTGATGCCTATTTGCTGGGGGAGCGGCTGAAGGATATAGAATTTGACCGGATTATTACCTCTCCTAGCGGGCGGGCGATGCAGACAGCACTGGCCCTTAAACAGAATCGGTCTCTTGAGATTGCGACCGACGAAGAATTAATGGAGATACACCTGGGAAACTGGCAGGGAAAAACAGAAAATGAAATCAAAGAACAATACCCAGAAGAGTTTTATTTATACTATCACCGTCCTGAGCTTTTTCAAAATCCGGAAGGCGAGAGCTTTTTTGAGGTAAAAAAGCGGGCGGAGTCTTTTTTGCATCGTTTGGAACAGGAAACCTCCTCAGGGAATATCCTGGTTGTTACGCATGGAGTTTTTTTGAAGGCTATGTTTTTGATCTGCCGTGATGCACCCATTGAACGTATATGGCAGCCGCCCTATTTGCATGGTACAGGCCTGACGATTGTTGAAATTGCTAGCGGAGAGAAAAAGCTTCTGCTTGAAGGATGCGTAGAGCATTGCCAGCAAGGAAAAGATGGCTGCAAGTAGATGAGGAAATTTTAGCGACTAGAAATTTTAATAATGTATAGGTTGGTAAGTGAAAATTTTTAAAGGGACCTGTGTAAATAGGTCTCTTTTTCAACCTTTATTTTCCAATATCCTTCCTTTACCAGAAGGGTAAAATAGGAAAATACGTTATGGAGGCGAAAAAGTGGGCAGAAATGAGGAACTGAATAAGAACATACAGGAACATGCTTTTAGAATTGATTCCTATTATGACCTGAAAGCCATCATTGACAAAGCTGGCGATGCTGATTATGTATTGCTTGGAGAAGCGTCTCATGGTACATCGGAATTTTATAGCCTACGAGCTGAACTGACAAAAAGGCTGATCAAGGAAAAAGGTTTTTCGTTTGTCGCCGTCGAGGGAGATTGGCCCGCATGTTTTACAGTAAATCAATATGTAAAAGGATATAAGGAAGGCACTGCAAGAGAGGCGCTAAAGGACTTTACCAGGTGGCCAACATGGATGTGGTCCAATTATGAAATGCTGGACTTTATCAGTTGGTTGAAGGAGTATAACGCAGCAAATGGAAAGCAAGCAGGCTTTTATGGCCTGGATGTATACAGCCTGTGGGAATCGATGGAAGAGATGATCAGGCAGCTGGAGAAAATTGCCCCGCGGGATGTTGATGCAGCGAAAAAGGCATTTTCCTGTTTTGAGCCTTTTGACAGGCGTCCGGAGAATTATGCGATTTCCGCTTCGTACTATGGGGAAGACTGCACCGAGGAAGTGGTCAAGGTACTGATTGAGCTGCAAAAAAATCGCAAAAAATATGACCAGTATGAGGAAGCCGACTTGAACCTTGAAGTGAACAGCCTAGTGATGCTGAATGCGGAGAGGTACTACCGGGCAATGGCAAAGGGTGGCCCTGATGATTGGAACATACGTGACACTCACATGGTGACCGCTTTGGAGAAAATACTGGCTTCACATCAAGCGGGGGCCAAGGCCGTGGTCTGGGAGCATAACACCCATATCGGAGATGCCAGGGCAACCGATATGGCTGAAGAGGGATTGGTCAATGTGGGTCAGCTTCTTCGGGAGGCATATGGAGATAGGGTGTATGCAGTGGGGTTCGGCACACATCGCGGCTCCGTTATTGCCTCAAGGGAATGGGGAGGCAGAGTGGAAGAAATGACGGTGCCGGAGGCCCATATAGGCAGCTGGGAAGATGCCCTGCACCAGGCAGGAGCATTCAACAAGTACATGATTTTTAATGAAGAAAATGCCCAAAAGTTTAATGGCGTCCTTGGCCACAGGGCGATTGGCGTCGTCTATAACCCGGAATACGAGCATCTCGGCAATTACGTACCCACACGGGTGTCGAAGCGTTATGATGCCTTTATATTCCTTGATGAAACAAAGGGGCTTTCCCCCATGTAGGGATAAAAGGGTGAATATGTCGTTTGTTTGTAAAGCCCTGTTGTAAAACCATTTTTATTATTGCAAGAGGCTGTAATTTTGTCGTAAAGAGAATTCAAATTGTCGTAAAAAGTCCAATTTTGCAGTAAGTGGCAATATTCCCGTGAAAAACAAAGCAGAGCCAGATTCTTCTTGGCTCCGCTTTGTTTTTACCTTGCTTGCCCAAGGCTGACGGTAGCTGTGACTTTTCCGCGCTCATTTTTGAAAATGCTGACGGTAAATGTACCTGGTTCATCTCTCCGGAAGCTTACTTTTGCAACCGACCGCGCGAGCGAATTGCTTCTGTATTGTATAATTCGCTGGTCAAGGTTCCCATCGTTTACTTCTTTTACCTTTATGGAGTCTTGCGGAATCCTTTCATCCAAGTAAGCAAAGATTTCTTTGTCACTAAGCTCACCGCCTGGATGATAGGCGAACTGATATTGAACGTTTACGGCACGGTGGGCTTCAAATGTGACAATCATGAATTCCCCCATATAGCGGGAAATTTCCTGGTCAGCAATATTTTCGCCATAAGCATTATCGAAATGCTGGCGAACATCACCTATGCCGGGCTGGACTGAAAGAATGTGACGGGCATTTGGGTCTGTTTGCGTTTTTGCCCGGATTTTTTCCCTTGAAGGGTTGTTCAAATCTTCCATGATCACAATTTTTTCGTCATCTGCCTTACAGCCCGCCAATCCAGCTGTTAAAAAAAATGCCAGAAGCAAGAGGACCGGGATTCTTTTCATAAAACATCTTCCCTTCTCGAAAGTCTTTTGTTTAGCTTTCCCAATTGTTTCTTTAAAAATGTTCAAAAAAATGTTGACTAACCTGTATTATGCGTGATAATATATTAAATTTGATTATTTTTTAAATGTCCTGTATACTAAAATAGTTCGTATATGGGGGTGGAAAGCTTTGTATCAAGTAGGCGACAACATTGTCTATCCAATGCATGGTGCAGGTGTGATTGAAGCGATAGAAGAGAAGGAAATCGGCGGGGTATCACAGAGTTATTTTGTGATAACAATGTCAAGTGAAATGAAATTGATGATCCCAACTGGCAAAATTGGCCTTTCAGGTGTACGCCCTGTTGAAGATCATATATCCCTGAAAAGCATGCTTAACTGTTTCCAGTTCGGGCCAAGTGACGACACTTTACCATGGAGGCAGAGGTATAACAACAATATGGCTAAATTAAAAACGGGCCATTTGCTTGAAGGTGCTGAAGTTGTCCGTGATCTTATGAGAATGAACAAGAAGAAGCCTCTAAATACGAGTGAAAGGCAGATGCTTCAGGATGCCCGTAAAATCCTTATCAGCGAAGTTGGCATCATTGCGGGAATTACTCAGGACCAGGCTGGAAAACTGCTGGATGAACGGTTTGAAGTTTCCAGCAATTAAAACAGTTTACGGTTAATGGAAAAGAAAATAAATTTTGGGTTGATTATAAGAAAAAAACAAATCAGGAATATTTTCCATTGTAATTATAAAAATTAACTGTTATAGTTAAGAAGAATTATTTTTGTTTTTTCGGCAAGGTGTTTGTCTTGAAGTTTGAGCAAGGATAGTAACAAAATGTGTGCGCAGGCACACGAGGAGGAAACACAAATGGAACAAGGTAAAGTAAAATGGTTTAACGCAGAAAAAGGTTTCGGATTCATCGAGCGTGAAGGCGGAGACGATGTATTCGTACACTTCTCAGCTATCCAGGGCGAAGGCTTCAAATCTTTAGACGAAGGCCAGGACGTAACTTTTGATGTTGAGCAAGGCCAGCGCGGTGCTCAGGCAGCTAACGTACGCAAAGCATAAACCAAATAGATAAAAGACTCTCATACCGAGAGTCTTTTTTTATTTTTCATATAGCTATGATGCAGTGAAAATATCAGTGCAGGTAATCATGCCTGTTACCAATATACAGTGAACCATCCTGCTGTACTTCTGCATATAAAACCTCGGTAACAGAAGGCACCCCAAGCACTTTCAGCTGCTTTTGAAGCCAATCCTCAGAAAGTCTAAGCTTGTTTAAATTGCTGCGATTCACAATTCCATCCGAGATCACCTCGGTTGGAAAAGGGTAGACAATGTCTGGCATGTCGTTTGTTTGTCCCAGTCTGATTTTATTCTGAGTTCCGCTTTTCTTCATTTCTGACAACTCCCCATCAACTTCAAAAATGGAATATTATAGGATACCTTTATCCCGGACAGTTAGAAGATGGCGAATGGCATGAGCCACTCCGTCTTCGTCGTTGTTTTTTGTGATGATATCCGCTTCCTGCTGAATATGCAGCGGTGCATTTGCCATTGCAACGGATGTAGTGGCTACCTCAAATTGGGCAAGGTCGTTGCCTCCGTCGCCAAATGCGATAATCTCATCGAAAGAGAGGTTCATCATTTCCTGATAGCGGAGCAATGCTTTGCCTTTATGGGCTTCCCCGGAAGTGATTTCAACATTATTTGGAAAAGACGAAGCCATGGACAGGTTGAACTTGCCATTCAGCGCCTTTTTAACTGCATTAATCCTCGCAAGTTCATCATAGTGGACCAGTGCGATAATCTTATAAATTTTCAGGTCCGGCAATGCAAGAATGGCTTCATAGTCGAATTCCCCAAACAGGGCATCCAGTTCCTCTCTTGATTTGCCATGGAGCGGAGGCAAGGTGGAAGGAAATCCTCCATGGTTTGTGTAGACGAGGATGCCAACTTCCAGGTCCCTTAGAATTGGAAACAATTCTTTGTAGGTCCCGACAGGAATGGTTGCCTCGTAAAGCAGCTCACGATCCTTGGAATATAGAATAGAACCATTCACACAGAATATTGGTGCTTTAAGATTGTCCAGTGCTTTGATTTTGATCACATCTCCAACAGCACGTCCTGTGTTGAGAATGATGCAATGGCCTTGTTCCTGTAATTCCGTTAAGGTTTTTATATTTTCTTCAGATACGTCCTGGTTGGAATCCAATAGTGTTCCGTCAAGATCAATGGAGTAACAGTTCATGTTTTTTGCTAATTCCTTTCTCGTTCATATCAAATGTTACTATATCAGATTATCACATTGAATGGGCGGAAAAAAGATGCTGCTTTTATTGTTAACTTTTATTCGAATTAAGTTGACACAAATAATGAAATCTTATACTCTATTCTTAACTAATATTCAGAATTGTTTAAAGGGGACTGGAAAAGGATGAAAAAAAGACTTAGCGCATTTGAAATCAGCCTGGCGGGCATGTTTGTTGCTATGATGGCGGTCGGTGCCAATATTACAGCTATCGCTCCATTTATGATAGTAGGCGGGGTACCTATTACACTGCAGACATTTTTTGCCATTCTTGCTGGGGCAGTGCTGGGAAGCAGGCTTGGTACCATATCCATGGCGGTTTATGCTTTTGTAGGGCTAGCAGGGGCGCCGATATTTGCCAGATTTGGAGGCGGAATCTCGACTATTGTCAGCCCGACATTTGGATTTATTGTTTCGTTTATCCTTGTTGCTTTCGTCGTCGGCAAGATTGTTGAGAGGAAACAAACGCTATCGGCCTATATTATTGGTTCACTTGCAGGATTGGCAATCAATTATCTCTTCGGAACGAACTGGATGTACTTTGCCTACAAGCTTTGGGCAGCCGCCCCGGAAGGTTTCACATATGGAATGGCATGGCTATGGATGGCCGCTCCACTTCCAAAGGATATCGCACTCACTATTGGTGCCGCCGTTTTTGCCCACCGCTTGGACCGCAGTGTCCTAAGGCGCAGCCAGCTAAGGAATCACAAACGCACCGCATAAAAAGGCAGGATGGAACCTAAGCAGAAATGCTTGGGTTTTTTTCTTTTTCAGATAGAAGCCGATTCACTTATGGTACAATCGACTTTGACACAAAATGGAGCGGAAATCCTCGGAATGGAGTGAGACAGATGGATATAAAGATTAATGAGCATATCATCAGGGAGCTGTGCGGGAGTGTCTCCTTCAAAAGAGGCGAACGTTTTTACCGCAGCAACAAAGTGGAATTCAAATCATATAGTAACGGATTTGCTGAAGCCTTTATAAGTGGAAGCGAAGATTTTTTTGTTACTGTCAGCACATTGGATGAGGGCAGATTTTCAGTTTCCTGCAGCTGTCCGAAGCTCTCATCGTATCCTAAGGAGTGCCAGCACTCCGCTGCCGTTCTGCTTTCGGTATTGGACCATCAGCGCCTGGGCAGTGTTCCCGAACTCCGGTCAGAAACGGGCATGGAGACTGCTGTGCATGGAGACAGCGACTCGGCTGCCGCAGAAGGGAACTTGGCTGAAGGACTGCTCTCCCTTTTTGGCCAGAAACCGAGTAGAGCTCCACGTGTAGAACGGCAGTATTTTGAAAACAGGCAAGTGATCAAGCCAACCTTTGTTTTCAAAGCTGTTTCCGTGGGAGGCCATCATATGATAGGGACGAAAATCATGTTGGGTGGCATAGCTGTAAAGGATATACGCCAAACACTTGCAAGTATCAAAAATGGCGAAATATCCGTTCTTTCATTATCCTCTTCCTTTGATCCCGCACTGCATTGTTTTGACAGGATTTCCGGTGCTGTCATTCAGCAGCTGATTCAGGTGCTTGCTGATGAAACAAGGTTTCTTTCCGAACAACATACTTATTTTAAACCCCAACAAGATACTCTGATTATTCCACCTTCATCATGGAGGATCATTATAAACCTACTGCCGCATACACCCTCCGTTAAGCTGGATTATCGCGACTGTCTGACGGATGGCCTTAAAATTGTGAAGGATCGGCTACCGCTGGAGTTCATGTTTCTAAGAAATGAAGATAATAGTGGCTTGCTGCGGGTGAAAGGGATGGGGGACCTTTTGTTGCTTGATGCATATGAACAGGTTTTGGCGGAAGGAAGTCTAATTCAATTAAACAGTGAAAACAGCGAAGTGCTGGCCAATCTGAAGAAAATGCTCGAGATGGCGGGGACAAACACCATCCGTGTTCCAAAGAATCAGCTGAAACTCTTTTTTGAAAAGGTGGTGCCTGGTTTAAAAAAGCTTGGTACTTTCCAACTGTCCGGTTCTGAATGGGGGGAGTTTGCCGTGAAGCCCCTGACCGCCAAATTGTATCTGGACAGGGTTAAGGACCGATTGCTGGCAGGACTTGAGTTTCATTATGGACAGGCTGTTATTCAGCCGTCAGAATCACGGCTTTCAGGATATTCCAATGTTCTTATAAGGGACACCGAGAAGGAAGCCGCCATCATTGATATATTGGAAAGCAGTGAGTTTGCAAGGACGGAAGGCGGTTATTATCTGCATAACGAGGAAAAGGAATATGAATTTTTGTATCATGCTCTTCCAAAACTTCATAAGCTGGTCCAGGTGTATGCCACCACTGCCGTGAGAAACAGGATATTTAAGGCAGGCTCTCCGCCTGCAATCAGGGTTAAATTCAAAAAAGAGCGTACCAACTGGCTGGAATTCAAGTTCGAGCTGAATGGCATTCCAGAGAAGGAAATTAAGGATGTACTAGCCGCACTTGAAGAAAAGCGCAAGTATTTCCGGCTGCGGAGCGGCGCCCTGCTCTCACTTGAGGCAAAAGAGTATGAGGAAATCCGCCGTTTCCTTATTTCCGCACCCATCGAGCAGGAGGATTGGGAGAACTCTTTGAATATGCCGGTTGTCGAGGGCATCAGGCTGATGGATAGTGTGCAAAATGAAGACGTTTTCCATCAAGAGGAATCATTTCGCCAATTCCTAGACAGCCTGCGCCAGCCTGGCAAGCAGGATTTTCAGGTTCCTGCCGGATTGGACACTGTTATGCGAAGGTATCAAAAAGAAGGGTTCAAATGGATGAAGACACTTGCCAGCCATGGATTTGGCGGGATTCTCGCCGATGACATGGGCCTTGGCAAAACGCTTCAAAGCATTGCATACATTTTTTCAGAGCTCCCGGACATTCGCCGGACCAAGAGACCTGTGCTCATTGTCTGCCCCTCATCGGTAACTTATAACTGGCTTGCGGAACTGAGCAAGTTTGCTCCCGGTGTACAGGCAAGTGTCATTGATGGGCCTCGTAAGGCCAGAGTAAGAGCGCTGGATAAGGGGAATCGGGATGTTATCATTACCTCTTATCAGCTGCTCCGCATGGATATTGACTGGTACGAAAAAATTGCTTTTCATACAGTATTCTTTGATGAAGCCCAGGCGTTTAAAAATCCTGTCACTCAAACGGCAAGAGCGGTGAAAAAGGTTCGAAGCGACCATCGCTTTGCCCTTACCGGCACTCCTGTTGAGAATTCCATTGAAGAAATATGGTCCATCTTCCATGTTGTATTTCCAGGATTGTTCAAGGGCCTTAAGGAGTACAGTCAACTGAGCCGTGAACAGATATCAAGAAGAATTGCGCCTTTTCTACTCCGAAGGCTCAAGAAGGATGTCCTTTCAGAGCTGCCTGGTAAATTGGAGACCATCGAATATTCCGAGATGCTTCCCGAGCAAAAGAAACTGTATGCCGCCTATTTGGCAAAGCTCCGCCATGATACGTTAAAGCATCTTAACAAGGATACTTTAAGGAAAAACAGGATCAAAATTCTTGCGGGTATGACTCGCCTTCGGCAGATTTGCTGTCATCCGGCTTTATTTGTTGATGGCTATAAAGGGGGCTCTTCAAAGTATAATCAGCTTAGGCAGATCATTGAGGAGTCACAGCAGACAGGGAGGAGGGTTCTGGTTTTCTCCCAGTTCACCTCAATGCTTGAGCTTATAGGCAGGGACCTTGCTGGCCAGGGATATGATTTTTTCTACCTTGATGGGCGGACAGCGCCTGAAGACCGTGTTGAAATATGCAGCAGATTTAATGCCGGGGAACGGAATCTGTTTTTAATCTCGCTAAAAGCTGGCGGAACGGGGCTTAACCTTACAGGAGCGGATACAGTCATTCTTTATGATCTATGGTGGAATCCAGCAGTGGAGGAGCAGGCAGCTGACAGGGCCCACCGAATCGGCCAAAAAAATTCGGTGCAGGTGATTAAATTAGTAGCCAGAGGAACCATTGAAGAAAAGATCAACGAGCTTCAGGAAAAGAAGCGGCACATGATTCAAGAACTCATAAATCCTGGGGGAAAAGTTTCCTTGTCTCTTACTGATGAGGATATCCGCGAGATATTAAGGATTTAATAACCCTGGCTTTCAAAGTGATTTTTAGCGATTGCTGAAATCAAAAAGGCTGCAATGAACCCTCATTGCAGCCTGTCTTCATTTTATTGGTTTATCAGCATACGTACAGCCTGCTGATCAAACACCTTTTCGACATGTTCCATAAGGGTCAGGTATACCAGCCCGTTTCCTTCCACTTTTGGCGAATTGCCTAGAGGAACGGTGCGCTTGATCAGCTGGGCGTACAGCTCGGGAACGGTTAAATCCCGTTCAAAAGCGGCGTTGGAAAGCACCTTCAGCAGTGCCAGCGCCCCTGAGACATGAGGGGTGGCCATTGAAGTACCGCTTAGCGTGGCATAGCTTCCGTTCAGATAGGTGGAGGTAATTCTTTCACCTGGTGCGACAAGGTCGATTTCATTATTGGAATTTGTAAACTGGGAGGAATTACGGTCAAGATCAATGGCACCCACCGAGATGACTTCATTATAGGCCCCAGGATAGGCAAGCTCGTCCGTTGCGTCTTCGCCATCTCCTTCATTGCCTGCTGCACAGACAACAAGAATGTTTGCGGCAATCGCTTCCTTGATGGCATTATGAAGCTCTTTTACATCCTGAGGGCCTCCGAGTGACATTGAAATGATGTCGACCTTCTGGCTGGTGGCATAACGGATGGCATTGATGATCCAATCGTATTGCCCAGAACCATTTTTGCCTAGTACTTTCAATATCAGCAAATTTGCCTCTGGTGCGACTCCAGCTACGCCGGTGTCATTCAGGCCGGCGGCTATAGTCCCCGCTACATGGGTGCCATGACCATTATAGTCTTCAAAGATATCGGGATTTCCCTGGTCATCTTTCGTGAAGTTGCGTCCGCCAATGATTTTGCCTGCCAAATCAGGGTGGGAAGTTTCGCAGCCTGTGTCGAGCACGGCAATTGTAATTCCCTGTCCTTTGGTTTCGGGCCAAATATCGGGTGCCTGGATAATTTCCACGCCTTTAGGAATCTCATTGACAATTTCCAGCTGCTCTTCAAACTTGTACGGAATTAGATGCACATATCTTTCCATGTTTCTCCCTCCTCCTTCGTTATATTAGCAAGCTCTTGATGTTATTTACTATTCTATCAATTCAATCTAAGAGATGACAGGTGCTAAAGATGGATTTTTTCAATTATTGGAAATAAAGAACTTGAGGACCAAGCGGCCTTTTTCCACTTAAAAAAATCCGGCCTCAGATTCGGCCGGACCTGGCTTGCTATTTTCGGGGATCCACATAATCTGGATAATCTGTAATAATGGCGTCCACACCCATATCAATCAGGAAATCTGCCGCTTCCTGGCTCCGTACAGTCCAGGAGCCGATCTTCATGCCTAATTCATGGACCTGCCGGACTAGATCTTTGCTGACAAGGCCATAACTGGGATTGAACCATTCGGCATAAGTGGAGAATTCCTGCAAGGCCTCAGGAGTAACATGCGCACGGGAAGAAGTTAACACGCCTACCGGAACCTTTGGGAGCAGTTGATCGATTTTTTTCACGGATTCAAAATTGAAAGACTGAATGATGATTTTATTATTTTGCGGGATATGCAGGTTCCGCTCTTTGAGTTCATTTGCCACTTGTTCCTCAATGCCAGGATATAGCTCAGGTGCCTTCAATTCAATCAGTATTCCCACCTTACCCCGATACCGGTCAAGGATTTCATCAAAAGTAGGAATTTTTTCTCCTGTGAATTCCTCGCCTTTCCAGCTGCCTGCATCCAATTGCCTTAATTGATCAAGTGTCAGATCTTTTACAAAGCCAGTACCGTCGGTTGTCCGGTCCACAGTTGTATCATGGATAATGACCAATTCGCCATCTTTGCTTCGCTGAAGGTCGATTTCAATATAATCGGATTTCATATCCACGCCCTTGTCAAAAGCTGCAATCGTGTTTTCAGGTGCATAACCGGTTGCTCCGCGGTGTGCCACATTGTCGATTTTTTTTAGGTCTCCGGTTGTCACATTCCCGGAAGCGGCCGTATCCTGAAGTGGGCTTAGCAAAACGGTAAGCGCAAGACCTGTCCCCAAAATTGTTTTCATGTTCATTTTTCCATCTCCCTTTCGCTTTTTTATATTACAAGCCTAATTTTAAAGGGTGCTTATTGAGGCAGTTTAAATGGAGTGTTAAAATGCGACGGGCCATTTGTCGGGTTTTTCTTAACAAATTTGCAGGTAAAATTCCCTGGTAATTATGCGGAATAGGCTGCAGGCATTAAGAGGCTGTAGCGTGCATCGATGTGTAAAAGTTAGAATGGGGATATATCTGTATAGGAGGAATTATCGTGGAAATCATTGAAAAAGCACTTATATTTGCCAGTCAGGCCCATGATGGCCAGTTCAGGAAATCGACAAGGATTCCTTATATTAGCCATCCTGCAGCCGTAGGCATGATGCTCCTGAAAGAAGGCTGCAGGGACGAAGTGGTTGCGGCAGGCCTGCTTCACGATACAGTGGAGGATACAGGGGCTACGCTTGAGGAGATTTCCGAGCAGTTTGGCGAGAATGTGGCCTCTATCGTCGAGGGCTGTTCAGAGCCCGACAAGACGCTGTCATGGGAGAGCAGAAAGGAGCATACCATCCAGTTTTTAAAGAATGCTTCGGAAGATATCAGGGTGGTTGCTTGTGCGGATAAACTCCATAATCTCCGCAGCATTTCCATAGACCAGATGGAGGAAGGCGAGGCGGTATGGGAGCGTTTCAACCGCGGTAGGGACAAGCAGGAGTGGTACTACAGGTCTTTGGCTGACAGCCTTGGCCATCAGTCGGCATTTCCACTGCTCGACGAGCTGAAGAAGGAAATAGGGAAGCTTTTTGGCGGGGAGGGCCCAACCGCGAAATAAAATAAGAGTTTCAAAATGAGCGATTTAAATTTAGAATAAGATTATGAAAATGTGTTTTTTAGCAGCACAAAAATGAAAGGGGACAATCAATGAAACAAGGGGTCAATGGAAAGGATCCACGCTTTAAAATTGCCCATCGTGAAGCGTGGATGGGTGTCATCCTGGTCACCATCAATTTTATCTGGTGGTATGGATTCGCCTATGGGCTGGGGTCAGGGCCAGTCGAAAACTATACATACGTACTTGGGCTGCCAGCCTGGTTTTTCTATAGCTGCGTTGCAGGCTTTATCTTAATGGTCATTTTAGTTTCCATGGCAGTGAAATTTTTCTTCAAGGAAGTGCCCTTTGAGGATGAAATAAAGGAGCGCAACCGATGAACTGGGCAATTCTAACTCCAATACTTGTATTCATGGTGCTAATTTTTTTCATTGGTTTTTGGGCGAGCAAGAAGGTTTATGCTTCCGACTCCTTTATACAGGAATATTTTCTTGGCGGCCGTCAGCTGGGCGGCTTTATATTGGCGATGACCATGACGGCGACATACGGAAGCGCCAGCAGCTTTATCGGCGGGCCCGGTGCTGCCTATACCCAGGGGCYTGGCTGGGTGCTGCTGTCGATGGCCCAGCTTGCGACCGGGTATTTTGTTTTGATGATTTTGGGCAAGAAATTTGCCATCATGGCACGCAAGTACAATGCGGTCACGCTTGTTGACTTTTTGAAATCCCGGTATGACAGCAAGTGGGTCGTTCTATTATCAGCTGCCAGCATTATCGTATTCCTGTTTTCCGCCATGGCAGCACAGTGGGTCGGGGGCGCAAGGCTAATCGAATCGGTCACAGGTTTAAACTATACCTCCGCTTTATTCCTGTTCGCTATTTCTGTTGTCATATATGTCATTATAGGCGGCTTTCGTGCCGTGGCATTCACGGACGCCGCCCAGGGCATCGTCATGTTTGGCGGGACGCTGATTCTTCTGATAGCGACCATCTATGCTGGCGGCGGAATATCCAATATCATCTCTGACCTGGCTGCGGAAAATCCGAATCTGGTGAGCCCGTTTGGTTTTGACGGAGGATTGACACCACTTTATGTATCATCTTTCTGGATTCTGGTCGGCGTGGGTGTTGTCGGGCTCCCGCAAATCGCCGTCCGCGCGATGAGCTATAAAAATGCAAAAGCCATGCATACGGCCATCATCGTTGGTACCATTGTTGTTGGCTTTATCATGCTTGGCATGCACTTGATTGGGGTTTTTGCGCGTCCGGTCCTTCCTGGAATCGATGTGGGCGACAAGGTCATGCCGCTGCTTGCAATGGAGGTCCTGCCAGCCTGGCTTGCCGGCCTGGTGCTTGCTGCTCCGATGGCCGCAATCATGTCCACTGTTGACTCGCTTTTGCTCCTTGTCAGTTCGGCCGTTGTGAAGGACGTTTATCTGAATTACATCAAGCCGGAGGCAAGCAGCAAGAATGTAAAGAATGTGAGCCTTGTGGTTACTGCGGTTCTGGGTGTCGCAGTGTTTTTGATGGCGCTCAGCCCTCCGGACCTGATCATCTGGTTAAATTTGTTTGCCTTTGGCGGATTGGAAGCGGCATTCATTTGGCCGGTCATCCTTGGCCTGTACTGGAGTACGGGGAACAAATTTGGTGCCTTGGCGTCCATGGTCATTGGGGTAGGCTCTTACATACTGATTCATACCTTCTTCCCGAATCCGTTTGGCATACATACTGTCGTACTGCCCATTTTGTTTTCGCTAGCCGCTTATATATCTGGCAGCCTGCTTGGGAGAGGGAAGGAAAATCAGCATGCAGAAGCTGTATTATAAAGTTGTATAAACGGGAGAAGCCAGGGAATATCCCTGGCGGTTTCCCTACATATGAGAATGCCCACTGGTACCGCCGCTGCCAAGGGAAGGATCCAGCATCCCAAAGATCATGGCTACATGGGCAACAATTAAAAACATTCCTACAAAGATGGCGTGTATTTTGAGCTTTTCTTCCGCAGTCCGGTTCCTCCAAATCAGGTTCATATCGAGAAGGGCCATGCCGAGGAGCGGAACAATGCCTGCCAGGTAGAATCCGACTGCGATCATATCAATGATGCCTCGCCATTCCCCATTGGCGGTAAGAGGAATGACAGCAGTCTGGAAAAGATAGATGAAAATAACGGTAAAATATAGACCGGCAATGATACTGCAAATTTTATTCAATTTTCGCAGGGTGCCATGGAGGTTGCGTGTAAACAGGATTGCCAGCTCTGTTATCGCTATTGTTTCTGCCAGTATGACCGGAACAGCCATAAAGATGAGCAGATTCCAAGGCTGGTTGACCGCTAAAAGTTCCATGTAATGTGTCATGTTCATTTTTCATTGCTCCTTATTTTATATTTACAGGAACAGATTAGCCTTAAAGTTAGCAGAAATAATGCAGAAAATAAGAAGAAAATTTGTCGGGAAAGGGCAGTTCGGCCAAAAACATAAAATGGACAAAACAGGACAAGATTTAAACTGTGGTTTACAAAAAGGGAGCTGGAAATGTTGAAGTTGTTAATGTATTCCCTGCTGGCTCTGGCAGGGGGAATTGCGATGGGAATCCAGGCTGTGGTTAACGGGGGATTAGGGAGGAAAGTTGGAACAATCGAGGGGGCTTTCCTGTCTTTTCTAATAGGCACAGCTGCCCTGTTCTTCCTGGTGCTGTTCGCAGGGAAAGGGAGCCTTCTGGCATTTTCGGAAGTGCCAAAATTCCAGCTGACGGGCGGCCTGCTGGGAGCCTTTTTTGTGGTTGTCATGGTTCTAGTGGTCCCTAAGATTGGCGTTGCCTCAGCCCTCATGGCCGTGATTGTAGGGCAGCTGCTGATGGGATCCCTCATCGACCATTTTGGCTTGTTCGGCGGTCAAAGGTTTCCGCTCGACATGCAGAAGAGCATTGCCTTGGTGGTCATGCTTGGGGCTATCTACGTGTTTAACATGAAATGAATACATTTTAATAAGCACTCGCAGATGGAACATCATGCGGGTGCTTTTTTTGGGTGCAAAGAGTGGAAAAACAAGTTAAAACACTTACGTAAAAGCATGGTCATTCGTAAAGGGATACCAAAGGGCAGTTTGCCAATTCATAAGCGGAGAATTTCCGGCTAATGTAAATTTCGAGGCTTAAAAAGCAGAAATAAGCKGAGAGATTCCGGTTGATAGCTCTATATAAGGCTAAAACGAAGGACTAGGATCAGTATAAACGGAAAAACTTCCTTTATCTAAAGGGAAATATCCGTATATCCCAATTTAACCAGAATTATTCCGTTTATTTTAATCACAGGGGAATAATATTTGCCAATCGTTTTATAAGTGATTTAGATTGTGATTTTATTTATTAATTTGTCAAAGAAAATAGGGTGAGAAAATACTTGCTATTTCTCACCCCATTTTGTACTGCACTTTCCTGTTTGGCGGCTTAAGGGAGAACCCATTAATGAAGAACCAGACGGGTTGTTTTAACATTATCGCGCTGTGCTGCGGCCTTCTTCCAAGCCGTCGATCGACACAAGGCGGGAATGGTCATGTGCCCCTCGTTCAGAGATCACCGCCATGCTTGACGTTCCATCGATGCTTTCAATCCAGACGGGTACTCCATGAAAATTTACATGAATTTCCTCATCGGAAGATAAAATCTCTTTTAACCTATTCAGGTCCATCGTTTATCCCCCCTTTTTCCTTATATCCTGTTCTGTGAAAGAAGCAGGTAAAAGAAGAATCGCATCATGATGCTCGAGTAAAAGGGCTTCCTTACTGCATTTTATCTGTCAGGTTCATCACCGTTTCGGTAGCCGTCAGATCCACTTTTAGCTGTTCTTCCAAATTATGAGGATGGTAAAAGCCTTTTGCCACCATATAATTGGTGATTTTTTCGTGTGTAGCAATTGCGGCCCTCAGCTGTTCACGAAGTTCAGCACGTAGTTCGGGTGTTGCGGCTTCAGTGACGGCAACAGCATAGTTGCGCACTCCCGATTTGGCAGAGATAAGGAAATCAGTTGCGATGACCTGGTCCGTCAAGCCGCCCATACCCATTAGGTTTTGAATCAACTGGTTCATTTTAGCTGTTCCTCCTGGCGGTTATAGGCTGATTCAAGCAATTGTTCCTGTGTTGTACCGCCAGCCGCCGTTATATGGGCTCTTTTTTTCGTCAGGAAATGCTGCAGGTTCCTTATATGTCTAGTACCTGTGACCGCTTCTTTGTCGAGGATGGCCTTCAATTCAGGATCTTGTACCAGTTTGCTCATCGTAGCCGACTTCGTGACAGTGAGGTTTTTAAACGTTACCAGTTCATGGACATCGAGGGTCTCATGCAACCCCAAATACTTTATCATATACTCCCTCCATTATTGCAGTTTTGCCTTCTTATGTTTTCAGCTCCCTCCTTTTATTATTCATCTCACCTTAATCCGCATAAAAGCTGGCAGTTGAAGGAGAAGATATCCTTGTTAAATGAAAATGGGAGGTGTGCTCATGGAGAAAGAGACACTGGCTTTGCACGAGACAATGGAAACACATGAGATCCTCAATTTTAAAACGATTTGTTTGCTGCGCTCCAAATTGATGCAAGCCCTTTGCTTTGACAATGACCTGAAAGCGCTGATGGAAAAGGATGTGCAACAATCGATAAAGGCTGTCAATGAGTTGGTGAGTTTTTACAAACAGAACGAAATTCTGCATTAACCGGAGGTGCAAACCATGAAGGATTACCTTGATCCCAGGAACGCGGAGGGTATGCCTAATTTGGCTGATTCAGCATTTGCAATGGATTTTCTGCTGACCGTCAAAAACGGCATCCGCAACTATGGGTTTGCTCTGACCGAAACAGCGAACCCCGAGCTGCGGAAGACTTTAATAAGGCAAATGGAAGAGGCTATTGATTTGCATGGTGAAATTGCCGAGTTGATGATTAAAAAAAGCTGGCTCAACCCAAGTGATTTTGAGACCCAGTTCCAGGTTGACTTAAAGGCAGCGGAAACAGCCGTCCAAATCGCTGGAATGAACCTGTTCCCGCAGGATACGGACAGAAGAGGCATGTTTGCCACAAGGAATGAGTAAAGGAGGGAAAACGAGTGAAAGCTGTTACCTACCAGCGGATTAAAAATGTCGAGGTCAGGGAAGTAAAGGACCCGGTCATAAAAAACAAAGATGACATCATTATCAAGGTCACCTCCTCGGCCATTTGCGGCTCGGATTTGCATTTGATTCATGCGATGATTCCCAATACTCCTACCGATTTTGTCATTGGCCATGAACCAATGGGGATTGTTGAGGAAGTGGGGGCGAATGTGACCAAATTGAAAAAAGGCGACAGGGTGATTATCCCATTCAATGCTGCTTGCGGGAATTGCTGGTATTGCAGCCACGACCTTACGAGCCAGTGTGACAATTCCAACCCGCATGGGGAAATCGGCGGGTTCATGGGCTATTCCGAAAGTAATGGCGGCATTGCTGGCGGCCAGGCAGAATATATGAGGGTCCCTTATGGCAATTTTACTCCCTTCAAGCTGCCGGACGATTGTGAAATGGAAGACGAAAAATTGGCACTGCTGGCAGATGCAGCCCCGACTGCCTTCTGGAGTGTGGACCATGCTGGTGTTAAGGGGGGCGAAACGGTAGTTGATTATCGGCTGGAGCACGCTAAGCGGACGAACAAAGTTGAAACCATTAATTTTGAGCAGCATGAGAACACAGGAGAGTACATTAAGGAGCTCAACCAGGGGGGAGCGGATATTGTCATCGATGCCGTTGGAATGGACGGTAAATTCACTCCCCTTGAATTTCTGGCTACAGGTCTTAAACTGCAGGGCGGTGCGATGGGGGCTTTGGTCATGGCCAGCCAGGCGGTTCGAAAGGCAGGCACGATACAGGTTACAGGTGATTATGGAGGGCGTTACAATTCATTCCCGCTTGGAGACCTTTTCCAAAGGAATGGCGACCTTAATATGGGACAAGCCCCGGTCATTCCGTATATGCCATTTCTTTATGATCTCGCTAAACAAGAAAAGGTCGACATGGCCGACATCATCACACATGTACTGCCGCTGGATCAGGCGAAGCATGGCTACGAGGTTTTCAATACACCTACTGATAACTGTATCAAGGTCGTTCTCAGACCATGAAAAACAGCCCATCTTTAGCGGGAAGGGCTGTTTAAGGGATCCGGATCAGAATACCGAGCTTAAAAACAGGAGAAGAGTGTATCCCACCAGCCCAAGGGCAAAGGCGGAGAAACTGCTTTCCCGCTCTTCCGGAAGCTCTTCCTTAAGAACGTTCAGGATGACCCCGCCGGCAAGAAAGGCAAAGAGGCTAGAGACTACCAGCTCATGAACTGCGGTCAAGGCGCCAACTGTCCAGCCCAATAATACTCCGCTTGCCAGCAGCCACCTCCCCCAACGGTCATACAGCTTGTTGTGGCTCTGCCTAAGGCTGTGGTCATTGGTTAAGAAATGGACCGACAGAGCGACAAAATAGAAAAACAGGCTCCAAAGGGTCCGGTCATATCCCCTAACAAGCAAATAGCCGATAATCGCGTTATAGATAAAAAATGAGAATATATGAATCCAAAAAACACCTGGGCTTGCATGATCGCTTTCACCGTTCTTCTTTGATACTTTTACCATCTTTTCCAGGCCGTAAAAGACGGCCAGGCCAGTCATGGCAATGAGGTATGCCTGATGTTCGAGATCCAAGCCTTTCTCCAAAATTTCACCCATCTTTTGCTGATAATGGTTGAGTTCGGGCAAAAGATGCATGAAAACATAAGCAACAGCAACTCCGCCGGCAGCCGACAAAAAACGGCTGCGTGGAACATCGTCCAAAAACTTCATGTACTTTGATGTTAAATGAATGAGCACAAATCCTAGCGCAAACACTAAGCTGACATAATCAGACATATTTCATCCTCCTTCCCCTTTATTTAGCCGCTTTGCTCATAAACAAACTAGTTAAGGGACGGGGATATGCTCGCCTTGCACATTTTTAAAAAAGTGGAATAAGACTAGAAAGTGAGTGTTGCAGCATGCTGTACGAAGGAAAGATGATCGCCGGGGAATTCGACGGCAGTACGAATGAATTTGTCCTTCAGAGAATCAAACACCACTATACAGAGACAACGTTGAACAAAGGGCAAATGCAAAAAGTATTAAGCTATTTGGAAAAGCACCGGCATGAGGGAGGACAGATCCTTTCGCTGTTTGACCAGATGCTTGTCCGGCTGTCAGGAGAAGAAGTGGCCCTGCTGTCTAGTGAGCTTGCGGAAGTGCAAATTAGGTATCAATAATAATGTTATGTAAACAATATGAGTATTAAGTTCTGCAACTAAAAACCGCCTGGCATTCGCGGGCGGTTTAATATTTTAGGCTTTTGGCTCCAACTCCAAATACTGCCGGAGTGTCTGCTGGAGGGTTCCACGGGTCTCTGCCTTGTTGGTAAAGGAAATGCCTGTATGGACCATCTTGCGGACAAGGTCTGGACGAAGGCCGGTGATAACCGCCTTGGATCCCATCATGGCAATTCCGCTCAACACTTTCTGAAGGTGGTCAATGATGTCCATTTCCATATCGGCGATCCCCGAGAGGCCCATGATCAGGGTCTGGATCTTTAATCTTGCCACATCCGTAAGAACTTTTTCTTCAATCGTTTTGATGCGGTACTCATCGACCATGCCAATAAGCGGCAGGACCGCAATGGAGGAACTGACAGGAATGATGGGTACGGACAAGTGTTCAACTAACTTACGCTGGGATTTAATAAGGTCATCCTTATAACTCGAATAATTAAGAAAAAAATCGTTGAGAAATTTGTCTACCATATCATTGATGTCTCTCTCTTGTTTGTAAAATTGATCAAGCTGGTCCACATGTTTTCTTTTTTTGTCATATTCATAAAGGAAATGCCATAAAGTCCTTCGGATTGCCTGAACCCATTCAAGCTTGAAAGAGAGCGTCAGTGAATTTTTCGCCCAGGAAATTCCCTCCTGTTTTGCGAACTCGGCCAGTTTGTCTTCCTGTTTTTCAAGGATATATACCACCAGCTTCTGGGCATTTTTCAAAAGATCAATATTTCCTTCTCTCAGGATATCGTGAATTTTCCCAGCTACATTTACAGCCTCAGACAGCAGCTTTTTCTCAAAGTTCTGTTTATTATTCAGGATATGCCTGGTAATTTCTGAATTCTGTTCAAAAGTAGTGTCCATAGAAAAATCCTCCTTGTTCTTTGATATGATGAGTCAAAAGTGATTACCTGTTTACCAGTTTATTCTATGTACATAGTGGAAACTCCTATATCTATGTTAACATATAGAACAGGTTATCAACCATGTAATGTGTAGCTTTGCAACCAACCAAATTTTCAGTAAAATGAAGAATAGCGACGGACTGAAGCTGTCCAGCAACCCAGGAAAGGAGTGGCTACATATGCCAGAACACAGAGAAGTTGCAACTTTTGCAGGAGGATGTTTTTGGTGCATGGTCCAGCCGTTTGACGAGGAGCCAGGCATATTAAAAGTGGTGTCAGGCTATACAGGCGGCCATAAGGAAAACCCTACTTATGAAGAGGTGTGCAGTGATACAACCGGCCATTATGAAGCTGTGCAAATCACCTTTGACCCCGCTGTTTACAAGTATGAAAAATTACTGGAGACTTTTTGGCAGCAGATTGATCCAACCGACCCGGGCGGCCAGTTCAATGACCGCGGACTCTCCTATCGCACAGCAATTTTTTACCATAATGAACAGCAACGAAAAATGGCGGAGGAATCAAAAGCGAAGCTTGCTGCCAGCGGGAAGTTTAAGAAGCCGATTGTAACGGAAATCTTGCCGGCGACCACTTTTTATGAAGCAGAAGAAAAGCATCAGGATTATTATAAGAAGAATTCATTTCACTACAACCTTTATAAAGAGGGTTCCGGAAGAGCGGGTTTTATCCGTGAAAACTGGAAGCAGCCAAAAAGTGAAGCGGAACTTCGCGAGATGCTGACACCGCTTCAATATGAAGTGACGAGAAACAATGCCACAGAGCGCCCGTTCGAGAACGAGTACTGGAACAATGAAGAGGAAGGTATCTATGTGGATATCATTACCGGCGAACCTCTATTCAGCTCATTGGATAAATATGATGCAGGATGCGGATGGCCAAGCTTTACGAAGCCGCTGCGCCGATCCGAGCTGGAGGAAAAATTGGATACTTCCTATGGTATGAGGAGAATTGAGGTACGCAGCAAAACATCCGACTCCCATCTGGGTCATGTATTTGATGATGGTCCCGGACCGGACCATGCCCGTTATTGCATTAACTCTGCAGCCATGCGGTTTATTCCGAAAGACAGGCTTGAGGAAGAGGGATACGGGCACTTCGCCAAGCTATTTTATTAAACGCGACAAGCTTCCAGTTTGGAAGCTTGTGCTTTTTTACGTAAAGAGGGAAATTTTAGATAAAACCGACTTGACTTATAGGAATAGTAAAATTATGATTATAGTAATCATTTTTTTCTTTAATCAGGAAAAAATTACAATTGTTTGATTCCTTGTGAGGTGGATTTTAGTGCAACTTCAGGTTATTAACAGCCCGTTTAATCAGGAGCAGACAGAGCTCCTTAACCGCTTGCTGCCGACTTTGAGCGACTCCCAGAAAGTCTGGCTCAGCGGATATTTAGCCGCTTCGCAGGCGGTGGCCAATGGAACATCAGGAGAACAGAAACAAATCGTAACATCTCCGCAACCAGTCTCCAAAGAAGTAACCATTCTATACGGTTCCCAGACAGGCAGTGCGCAACGCCTGGCGGAGGGCGCAGGCAAGAAGCTTGAAGCCAGCGGCTATAAGGCAGAGGTCATGTCGATGAATGATTTCAAGCCAAACAACCTTAAAAAACTGAATAATCTGCTGATTGTAGTCAGCACACACGGCGAGGGTGACCCGCCTGACAATGCATTGGCGTTCCATGAATTCCTGCATGGAAGGCGTGCGCCAAAGCTTGAAAATCTTCAGTTTTCGGTCCTTGCATTAGGAGACAGTTCCTACGAATTTTTCTGCGAGACTGGAAAACAATTTGATGCCAGGCTTGAAGAGCTTGGCGGAACCAGATTGTATCCACGTTTCGATTGTGATCTGGATTATGATGAACCGGCTGCCGAATGGCTGCAGGGTGTATTATCCAGCCTAGGGGAAACCCATGGTCAATCCGCATCTGCTGCTGGGGCTTCAACGCAGCATGCAGCCGTATCACAGCCAACAGAGGTAGAGTATTCACGGACAAATCCGTTTCGGGCCGAAGTGCTTGAAAACATAAACGTGAATGGCAGGGGCTCCAACAAGGAAACCCGTCATCTGGAAATCTCCCTTGAAGGATCGGGACTAAGCTATAAGCCGGGCGACAGTCTTGGTATAATCCCTGAAAACGACCCTGAACTAGTCCATGAGCTTATTGGGGAACTTGCCTTTAACCCGGAGGAAACAGTCATTGTCAACAAGCAGGGAGATGGCATGTCGCTAAAGCAAGCCCTAAGCACTTATTTTGAAATTACCGTCCTGACCAAGCCTCTGTTAGAAAAAGCAGTAAAATTTACAGAAAACCAGCGTCTGCTTGAGCTAGCTGCGCCAGGCTCGGAAGGCCAAAAAGCCTATATGGAGGGCCGGGATCTTCTTGACCTGGTTCGTGATTTTGGCCCTTGGTCTTTTTCGGCACAGGAGCTTGTTTCTATTCTCCGTAAAATGCCGGCACGCCTGTATTCCATTGCCAGCAGTTTTGAAGCGAATCCTGATGAGGTCCATCTCACAATCGGTACGGTTCGCTATGAGGCCCACGGTAGGAATCGCAACGGCGTCTGTTCGGTCATGTGTGCCGAGCGCCTTGAGCCTGGTGATACTGTGTTGGTTTATGTGCAGCATAATCCCAACTTTAAGCTGCCGGAAAACCCGGAAACACCGGTTATCATGGTTGGTCCGGGAACGGGGGTTGCGCCGTTCCGTGCGTTCATGCAGGATCGGGAAGAATCCGGCGTTGAAGGAAAAGCGTGGATGTTTTTTGGCGACCAGCACTTTGTTACCGACTTCCTCTATCAGATTGAGTGGCAAAAATGGCTCAAAGAGGGTGTGCTGACAAGGATGGACGTAGCCTTTTCAAGGGACACTTCCGAAAAGGTCTATGTTCAGCATCGTATGCTTGAGCAGAGCAAGGAGCTTTTCAAGTGGCTTGAGGAAGGAGCAGCCTTCTATATTTGCGGTGATGAAAAGAATATGGCCCATGATGTGCATCATACCCTGCTGGAAATTATTGCGTCAGAAGGCGGCATGAGCCTTGACAGGGCCGAAGAATACCTTGCGGCAATGCAGCAGCAAAAACGCTATCAGCGGGATGTATATTGATTTGGATGGAAGGGAGTTATAATTCAACATGGTGAACCCAAAATTAACAGCACCAGAAGGACCGCCAAGCGATGTGGAAGGAATCAAAGAACGAAGCAATTACTTGCGGGGCACCTTGAAGGAGGTCATGCTCGACCGGATCAGCGCGGGAATCCCAGATGATGACAATCGTTTGATGAAGCATCATGGCAGTTACTTGCAGGACGATCGCGACCTTCGCAATGAGCGCCAGAAGCAAAAGCTTGAGCCTGCCTACCAATTTATGCTCCGTGTCCGGCTTCCAGGAGGAGTGGCAACACCTTCGCAATGGCTTGTCATGGATGAACTGGCTGACAAATACGGGAATGGCACGCTCAAACTGACAACACGCGAGACATTCCAGATGCACGGCATCCTGAAGTGGAATATGAAGAACACAATCCAGGCCATTAATAATGTTATGCTTGACACCATCGCTGCCTGCGGTGATGTTAACCGGAATGTCATGTGTACAGTGAATCCGCATCAATCGGAAATCCATTCCGAGGTTTACGAATGGTCAAGGAAGCTGAGCGATGATTTACTTCCTCGTACCAGGGCATATCATGAAATCTGGCTGGATGAGGAAAAAGTAGCAGGATCGCCTGAAGTGGATGAGGAAATCGAACCAATGTACGGTCCGCTGTACCTGCCCCGGAAATTCAAGATTGGGATCGCCGTTCCGCCTGAAAATGATGTGGATGTGTTTTCGCAGGACCTTGGCTTCATTGCGATTGTCGAGGAGGGCAGACTGGTTGGCTTCAACGTGGCAATTGGGGGCGGCATGGGAATGAGCCATGGCGACAGGGAGACCTATCCGCAGCTCGCTAAAGTGATCGGCTTCTGCACGCCAGAGCAGATTTATGATGTGGCTGAAAAGGTAATCACGATTCAGCGTGACTATGGAAACCGTTCTTCCCGCAAAAACGCCCGTTTCAAGTATACGGTGGACCGATTGGGCTTGGAGAATGTCAAAGCAGAGCTAGAAAGCCGTCTTGGCTGGAATCTGGAGGAAGCGAGATCGTATCACTTCGACCACAATGGCGATCGCTATGGCTGGGTGAAGGGACTAAAAGGAAAATGGCATTTCACCATGTTCATTGAAGGCGGCAGGGTGGCTGATTTCGAACACTTTAAGCTGAAGACCGGCTTGCGTGAAATTGCCAAAATCCATAATGGAGATTTCCGGTTGACGGCCAACCAAAACCTGATCATTGGCAATGTGTCCGCACAAAAAAAGAAACAGATCATTGCTTTACTGGATCAATATGGCATTGGAGATGGCAGCCAGCATTCCGCTCTGCGTCGTAGTTCTATCGCATGCGTAGCCTTGCCGACTTGCGGGCTGGCGATGGCCGAAGCAGAGCGCTACCTGCCTAAGCTAATCGATAAGATTGACGAAATCATTAATGAAAGCGGGCTTCGCCAACAGGAAATCACGATTCGCATGACCGGCTGCCCGAATGGCTGCGCCCGCCACGCACTTGCAGAAATCGGCTTCATTGGGAAGGCGCCAGGCAAGTATAATATGTATCTTGGCGCTGCCTTTGACGGCTCCCGCCTGAGCAAAATGTACCGTGAAAACATTGGCGAAGATGAGATTCTGAAGGAGCTCCGCTCTATTTTGCCGAGCTATGCGAAAGAAAGGCAGCCAGGAGAGCATTTTGGCGATTTCGTCATTCGGGCTGGCATTATTAAAGCCACCACCGATGGTACTAATTTTCATGATTGATAAGAATAAGACAGGAAGAAAATCCTGAATGAGACTGCAGAGAAACTCGGCAGTCTTTTTTTATTCTGGTTTTTTAGTGGGGATGGGAAGTGGCCTGGTTTGAGCAGGTTGGTATTCGGACAGGACGGAAGGGAAAGCATGGTGTGTTGTCCGAAAGAGGGCGGCATTCGGACAGGTCTGGAGGGAAAGCGTGGTGTGTTGTCCGAATGAGGCTGGTATTCGGACAGGATTGGGGAGAAAGCATGAAGTGTTGTCCGAAAGAGGCGGGTATTCGGACAGGACGGAAGGGAAAACAGGGTGTGTTGTCCGAAAGAGCCCGGTATTCGGACATGATTCGAGAAAAAGTAAGGCCCCAAGTCCTAAAGAGCACCTTATTCGGACAGGAGCCGGAAAAAGGAAGGCTCCAAGTCCGAATCATCTAATGCACTTATCATTTTCAAAAAAAGCAGAAGCTTAAAAGCTATTTCAGAGGCCTCTCCAGGGTGAGGATTTCATCCTCCAATGATGCATATTGCTGTTCCAATACATTCCTGGCATCCTGGACGGCGGCATTGTAGAAATGGGGTGCAAGTGATTCCTTAATGAAATCAAGAACCCTTTCCGCGGCAAACTCGGTTATTTCCTCGTCCCTTTCCTGCGAAAAGAAGGTTTGAATATCGGAAATCATACGCTGCTGTTGCTCTTTTGACAATTTATAAAACAATTAAAACACACCTCTCTTTAGCTAATCTACAATCACTATAGTATGAATACTTGCCAAAATACAGGCTGGTATTTATTCCGCATCTATGGCAGACCACTTATAGTTTGAATTCCTAATACAATTTTAATCAGGCATGTCGAAATTTGGCTAAAGAATACGTATTGTGATAATTTTCATAATAGTTTAAATTTGTTAGTAAGTAATCACTAACTGGAAAGAATGTGGAACTAATGACTGCTAAAGTAAAAATGGATACAAAGGAAAAAATCATCGACCAGGCGAGGGCGTTGTTTGCAGAGCGGGGGTACAACGGTGCAACCACCTCGGAAATCGCCAGGCGAGTAGGCGTGTCGGAAGCGGCTCTTTACAAGCATTTCAAAAGCAAAAAAGAAATTCTGCTTGCCTGCATTACCCCCTCGGCGCCAGTCAAACAAGAAAGCAGCATGGAGCCTTCCGCCAAGGAAATTGTAGCGGCAAGGGTCGACCTGGTCCGAAACAATCTTGACAGCTTTAACATCCTTTTCAAGGAATCACTCCATCATCCTGAAATTGCGCAACTGTTCCTGGAGCAAGTGTACATAAAGGACCGAAGAATGGAGCAGCTGATAAGAAAATTTCGCAAGGGAGATTTATCTCCGCAAAAAACACTTATTTATGAACTAGGAATCACAAGTGCGATCTGGTCGGTCCTCAACTATCAAAAAATCCAGGGGCAGAATCAGCCTGGCAATCCGGGAGGGGATATGGCCGAGGAAATGGCTCATTTTCTTTTATATGGGATTGCTGGCCATCAGGAAGAACAAGAGGAAAATACGCAATAATTATGCGGTAAACCGCTAACATATAAAGAAGTTTTGGGGGAGATTTTGTATGGAAAACCTGAAGATGATGCCTCAGCCGAAAAAGTATGGGCCGCTTGGAAATGTGCCCTTGCTTGATAAGGAGGCACCCACACTGTCATTCTGCAAATTCGCAAGAGAATTGGGACCCATTTACCGATTTGAGTTTTTCGGAGGATTTTCGACCATTTTCATTAGCAGCCAAAAGTGGGCAGCTGAGGTTTGTGATGACAGCAAGTTTGATAAAAGTCTTGCAGGGGGCTTAAGTTTTGTCCGGGCTTTTGCGGGAGATGGTTTGTTTACCGGCAAGACACAGGAGCCTAATTGGCAAAAGGCGCATAACATATTGGTTCCTTCCTTCAGCCAGCAGGCCATGAAGGGCTACCATTCCATGATGGTGGATATTGCCCTCCAGCTTGTGCAGAAATGGGCACGACTAAATCCTGGCGAGAGCATTGATGTCGCAGATGATATGACCAAGCTTACACTTGATACAATTGGCTTATGTGGATTCAACTACAGGTTCAACAGTTTCTACCGCGTGGGCCATCATCCATTCATTCTGAACATGGTACGCTCCTTGGATGAGGCGATGCAGCAAAGCACGCGCATGCCAATTCAAACCAAGCTGATGTTCTCGAAAAAGAAACAGTTCGAACGCGACATAAAGGAAATGTTTGCACTGGTTGACAAACTGATAGCCGATCGTAGGGCTAGGGGCGATCAGGGGGAAACAGACCTGCTGGCCAGAATGCTGAGTGCAAAAGATCCACAGACAGGCGAACAGCTGGATGACCAAAACATCCGCTACCAGATCATCACTTTCCTCATTGCGGGGCACGAAACCACAAGCGGATTATTGTCTTTTGCCCTTTACTTTCTGCTGAAGCATCCGGAAGTACTGAAGAAGGCCTACGAAGAGGTGGATTCCGTCTTAAGCGGGCCTGTCCCCACATTCAAGCAGGTGTTGGAACTTAAATACATCAAAATGATTTTAAATGAGTCACTAAGGCTGTATCCTACAGCTCCGCAATTCACCCTTTATGCAAAGGAGGATATGGTTCTCGGAAACCAATATCCTATTAAAAAGCGTCAAAATGTAGTTGTGCTCCTTCCCGAGCTTCATCGGGACAAGGAAGCGTGGGGAGAGGATGCTGAAGAATTCCGTCCCGAGCGGTTTGCCGATCCAAGCAAAGTGCCTCATGATGCCTTTAAGCCTTTTGGCAATGGCCAGCGGGCGTGCATAGGGATGCAATTTGCTTTGCATGAAGCGACTTTGCTGATTGGCATGATACTAAAACATTTTCAATTGGTTGATCACACTAATTATGAGCTGAAAATAAAACAAACGATGACCTTAAAGCCTGACAATTTTACAATGAGTGTCCATTTGCGGAACCAAAACAGCCTCGAAATGCTTCCTGTTTCAGCTAGTCAGAAAACAGTAGAGGAAAATGAAAAAAGCCGCATCAAATTCAAGGGAGCCGATCACACTCCCCTCCTGGTTCTTTATGGCAGCAACATGGGAACGGCAGAGGGCATCGCGAGAGATTTGGCTGACAGGGCAAGTGAGATGGGAATTTCAAGTGAAGCGGCCTCTCTTGATAGCAAAGTGGGCCAAATTCCAAGCAATGGAGCCGTCCTGATTGTCACATCTTCCTATAATGGAAAGCCTCCTAAAAATGCCCGAAAGTTTGTGAAGTGGCTTGATGAGCTCGGACCGGGGGAACTAAATGGGGTAAAGTTTGCTGTGTTTGGGTGCGGCGACAGAAACTGGGCAAGCACGTACCAGAGTGTGCCGGCTCATATCGACGGGCTGCTGGGCAAGCTTGGCGCAGAACGCTTTTCCGTTCGGGGTGAAGGAGATGCCAGCGGTGGGTTTGAAAGCCAGCTTGAAATATGGAAGAAGCAGATCATAAAGGACGCGGTTGGCAGCTTTGGCCTCGAGTGGCAAGGCGGTGAGGCCGTATCACCTAAAGCGTTGAGCATTGGGTTTGTGGAGGGAAGTCCTGTTGGACATGAGGCTAAGGAAAATGTTCGTCAGCTGGATGGAAAGGAGCTCGAAAAAGTCCTTTCAGAGGGAGATGTACACCATGTTTCCATTGTTTCTGAAAACACACCAGAAGATGTCATCCGCGTCCTAAAGCGCTTTAGATTGAATGGCAATGCATCGGCCATCCTGAGAGCTCATGGAGTCAGGTTGAAGCATCTGCCGCTGGAAACAACGCTGAATCTTTACGATCTTATCAGGCAGAGTCTTGACTTGAAGCGTCCTGCCACAAAGCAGCAAATAGCCCGGCTTGCGAGCCTTACTGTCTGTCCGCCGCATAAACGTGAGTTGGAGGAAATGATTCAGGATGGGGTCTATGAATCCCGCGTTGCCGCCAACCAAGTGACAATGCTGGACTTAGTGGAAAAGTACGAAGCCTGTGAACTGTCGTTTGAGGAGTTTGTTGCCCTGTCTGTTCCAATTGAGGAAAAGTTATACAATGTGATTAATAAAGAAAATTTATGTGTGGTGTAAGACGTTCAGCCGGCAATTTTGCTGGCTGCATTTTTTTGAAGCTGAAAAGCATTGATTTTTAACAGGTGGTATTAGATAGGGAAAAACAAAAAGGAAAGGCGGCCGAGCCTTTCCATAGGTATTGGTCTTATTAACTGCGCTGGATGGTCGAGGTGGAGAAGCTTTTAATCATCCGCTGCAGATTTCGGTGTCCTTCTCTAAGTTTAACGGTTTCTTCAATGATTTTCTGGAAGCCTTCCAAATCTCGGTCAGACGCATTCAATAAGGACTTTGGCAGTATTTCCACAAGCTGTTGAAGATTCAATTCCGTGGCCATTATTTTTTACCACCTTTCCACTTATTAGCTGGACACTTCTACTAACTTATTTTTAAAAGCTTGGGGTTTTTCCTGCAATTAATGTAAAAAACTTTTCTACATTTCTCAGCAATTTTTGTAGATAAATAGTACCATAAAAAGCACATGTTTTGTTTAGTTAAAAGATGAAGGGGAACAGACTGTAAAAAACAATTTTTGGGGGGCCACATGTTCTCATTTGATTGGAACAGCATAGGAAGAATTTTAGTTGTAGGAAGCCTTGCCTATTTAGGTTTGGTATTGTTTTTAAGGATTTCCGGAAAACGCACGCTTTCAAAGCTGAATGCTTTTGACCTTGTAATCACCGTATCAATTGGTTCGACATTGGCGACCATTCTACTGGACAAAAAGGTTTCCCTGTCTCAGGGACTTACGGCCTTTTTTGTGTTGATCATGCTGCAGTATGTTATAACCAAGAGCTCCGTGGCATCAGATACTGTCAGCAAGCTGATTAAGTCGAATCCAACCGTATTATTTCTTGATGGAGAGTATATAAAAAAGAATATGGATAAAGAAAGGGTAAAAAAACAGGAGATTCTCCAGGCTGTACGCTCACAGGGGTTGGCGTCAATGCAGCAGGTAAAAGCGGTCATTCTTGAAACGGATGGCAGTCTGAGTGTTATAAAGGACACAGATACAGGTGAAGAAGATGCTATCAAGCAATTTAGGTGAATCTGGGCTGGAGACTCTTAAAGCAAAACGTCCGCTTCAAAAGCTATTGAAGCGGGCGTTTGTTTTTGTCACATTCAATGTTTTGGTTCTTTGCCGCTGACCAATCCTGCTACATCGGTATAATGGACCTAATTGCAAGATCCCCATGACTCAGCTTTGAGGGTTTATGGTAAAATAAATCTTGTTCATTTATTTTTTTTATTCGAATATGAAAGGACAAACAGAATGAAAGGCAAGACGAAACAGGTTCAAAGGAATTTTACAGTAGCGATGCTTGCGTTCGCGGCTTTTTTCTTTTTTGTATTATTTGATAATTTTATAGAGTTATATAACCGGCATCAGTTGGAGATAGGGCCGGCTCAAACCGATGAGTTTGGCCAGGTGGCGAAATATACGCCTCTTTTGGAAAGGGAACTGCGCAGCGTGGGATTGGAAGAGCATACGGTGCTGCTGGCAGCTGTTATGCATCAGGAAAGCAAGGGTAGGGGCGGTGATCCAATGCAATCATCGGAATCGGCCGGTATGGCACCCAATTCCATCCAAGATCCTGAACTTAGCATCAAATACGGCGTGAAACATTTCCAGAGGGCGGTTGCGCGCGGGCATGAAAAGCAAGTTGATTTTCCAGCTATTGTCCAAGCTTACAATATGGGACTGGGATACATTGACTTTGTTGCAGAAAGAGGCGGCAGGCACAGCGAGGAACTGGCCAAGCAGTTTTCCATGATCCAGGTAAACAAAAACCCCGAAATCTATAACTGTGGCGGCGACAAAAGCAATTTTCGCTATCCATATTGCTATGGTGACTTCAGTTATAGCACAAAGGTGGCAGGTCATATGGAAAGAATCGGGTCTACCCAGGCTGTCAATGCAGGGATAAAAACAGAGGAGAGTTCATTCTAGATAAATGGATTAAGAATCCCAAGTAAAAAACAGTGCCGTGTTATTATGCAGGCACTGTTTTTATTTGATAATGGGGTATGCAGGAAAAAAATGAAAGAATTAAAGGGATTTGCTATTTTCAATGAGAATAGTTTACATGAAGTATTTTTCTAAAAAGGGGGCAATGATATGGCTTTGTATCCAATCCACCAGATAAGGGCCAAGTTCCCGGCACTGGGCCGGACCTATATTGGCAGGGGTGCTGTCTATTTTGATGGACCTGGGGGATCGCAGGTGGTACAGGGATCAATTGACGCGATTGTTAGGTATATGAGCAATGGAGGAGCTAACCTTCATGGCCAATTTCCTAGCAGCCGTGAAACGGAGGAGTATATCCAGCAATCGAGGGAGATTGTTGCCGACCTGCTGGGAGCAAGGGCAGAAGAGGTAGCTTTTGGGCAAAACTCTACATCGCTGGCTTTTGCCATAGCCCGTTCGCTGAGCAGGGATTGGCAGGAGGGAGACGAGATTGTCCTTTCTGAATTGGATCACCGCTGCAATGTGGATCCATGGCTTTCGGCTGCCATGGAAAAAGGAGTAAAAGTTCGCTGGCTAAGAGTCAATCCTGAAACCCTGACACTGGACATGACGAATCTGGATGCCGTGATCAATGAAAAAACCGTTCTTGTCGCTGTCACTCTTGCTTCCAATGCAATTGGCACGATACCAGCTGTGGATAAAATTGTCCAGCGTGCCAAATTATTTGGAGCGCTTGTTGCAATGGACGCCGTCCATGCAGTTCCGCATTTTGCAGTTGACCGGGAAAAGCTGGGGGCAGATATTCTGCTTTGTTCGGCTTACAAATTTTTCGGGCCACATGTGGGAATTGCGGTTATCCGCAAAGAGCTGTTTGCTACCCTAAGGCCATATAAACTAGAGCCTGCACCTGATTATAATCCCGACAAGCTTGAAACAGGAACGCAAAATTTTTCAGCCATTTCGGCCGTCAAGCCGGCCATTGAATTTATAGAAAACCTTGGCAGCGGAGATACCAGACGGAAAAGAATTCTTTCGGGCTATCAGGCTATTGAAAAGCATGAGAACAAGCTGGCCCATCTCATTCGTGAAGGACTTGGGAACATACCTGGAATCAGAGTCTATCAGGCAGCATCAGAGGTCCCTAAAACGCCAACCATTGCCTTTCAGGCGGAAGGAATCCTGCCATCCGATTTTTGTAGGCGGATGGCGGAGGAACATGGCATTTTCGTGGCAGACGGCCATTTTTACGCGACGACGCTGGCTCAGCGTCTGGATGTGATGGATAGCGGCGGATGGATTCGGGCTGGCATGGCTCCGTATAATACCGTTGAAGAGTCAGAGAAGTTTGTAAGCGCAGTTAAGATAATAATGAAGCATCCCATAAACAGATAAGTGACCGGGATGGCGCCAGCTGTCCTGGTTGAATAAAAACAAACCATTAAAGGCAGGAGAACGATATGAAGCAAATCATTGCGATGGGCGGAGGCGGTTTTTCGATGGAGCCGGAAAACCCCCTGCTGGATCAGTACATATTGAAGCAGTCCCTAAAACCTAAGCCCAAAATTTGCTTTATTCCTACAGCCAGCGGTGATGCCGAGGGCTATATTTCCAAATTTTATGCTTTTTTTGAAAAGCAGGAATGCGAGCCATCGCATTTCTCTTTGTTCAGACCCCCTTCCCGTGACCTGGAAAGCTTTTTGCTGCAGAAGGATATTTTGTATGTCGGAGGAGGAAATACGAAAAACATGCTTGCGCTTTGGCGGGAATGGGGAGTGGACGCCATTCTCAGGAAGGCCTGGGAACAAGGCATTATATTGGCAGGGKTGAGTGCCGGATCTCTTTGCTGGTTTGAGGAAGGTGTGACCGATTCTTACGGAGATCAATTGGAGCCCATTATCGGTCTTGGTTTTTTGAGAGGAAGCCATTGCCCCCACTACGATGGCGAAACTGAAAGACGGCCTGCTTACCACAGGCTTGTGTTCTCACAAATCCGGGGCGGAATCGCGGCAGATGACGGGGCAGCCGTACACTATATCGACGAAGGGAGAAGCAAAATCGTCAGCTCGCGTCCTAATGCCAAAGCGTACGAAGTTTGGTATGATGGAAAGATATTCGAGCGGGAGCTTGAGACAGAATATTTGGGTGGGTAGCAATATGAACGCGTTATATATAATGGCCGGAGGTTTCGTCGGGTCCATTTGCCGTTATGTCCTGGGAGAATGGATTTCTGTGGGAAGTTTCCCGTTTGGGACACTGCTGGTCAATCTGGCTGGCTGCTTTTTTCTGGGCTGGTTTCTAACATATGCAAGCAAAAGGGGGACAATCAAAGCAGAAACAGCATTAATGATTGGCACAGGGTTTACTGGATCGTTTACGACTTTTTCGACTTTTGCCACTGAAACAGCTGTCCTGGCTGGAGAATCGCTGGCTGAAGCCTTGCTGTACATAATATTAAGTATCGGGATGGGAATCGTTTTTTCCTTCCTTGGGTATATGGCGGCTGACGGAAATGGCCTAAAGGGGAAAACAGGATGATTTGGCTGGTTGGACTTGGCGGCTCCCTCGGTGCTGCCGTTCGGTACTTTCTAGGTGTCTTTGTCAAAAAACACTATAGTAGACTTGGTTCTTTTCCTCTTGGTACCTTTATCATCAATATGACTGGGTCTTATTTGCTAGGTATGCTGCTGAAGTTTCAAATGGAAAATTCCCTTCCGGCCTGGATTTGGTTTTTCCTTGGGATAGGGTTCTGCGGGGCATATACGACCATGTCGACCTTTGGCTATGAAGCATTAGAACTTCTGAAGGCAAAAAAATGGCTTATGGCAGCATTTTATATCGTTTTCACCGTCGTCCTGGGACTGTTGGCAGCTGGCCTTGGGCTATACCTATAAGTAAAAAAAGCAGGGAGCCCCCTGCTTTTTTTGTTTAAAGATTTGTGAATTGATATCCGCGGGCCCTGATTTCCCTTATCAGATTTGGCAAGGCCTCGAGTGTCTGCGGAAGTTCGTGAAGCAGGATAATTGCCCCGTCCTCAAGATGTTGGACAACATTTTCAACGATTTGTTCCGGATTGTTTTTAAGTTCCCAGTCCATGGAGGAAATTTTCCACATGACGGGAATGAGGTTAAGAGTTTCGGCGACAGCCAGTGTATCGTTATTGTATTGTCCGAATGGAGGGCGGAAGTAGGTAATTTCCATTCCTGTAATGCTCTCCATTTTCTCGACACTGCCAGCAATGTCAGCGTACTGTTCATTAAAAGAAAGCTTGGCAAGATTTACATGCTTTGTTGAATGTGTACCAATTTGATGCCCATCATCCAATACCCTTTTCCATGGACGCTGTTGGAATAGCAGTCGCGATTGCCAAAAAAATGTGGCAGGGACCTTTTCTTTCGACAGTATGTCGAGGAGAGAGGGAAGCACTCTTCCGGGGCCATCATCGAAAGTCAGGACGACCGACTTCGTTTTTGGATTTTTTTTGGTTGTTATGACCTGTTCATTCATGGAGTGGTACACGACCCTCGAACTGTCGACCACTCATGGGCTTTTTTGCATATAAAAGCCTCCCTTTTATTTAAATGCCATCGTATAAAGGCGGATAAGCGCTTCGGCTTCATCCTGTTTGCCATGGTTGGTGGAAATATGGTGCCGGGCACGGTTTCCCAGCCTTCTCCGAGTCTGCTCTTCGGTAATAAGGCGGCGGGCGAGCTGCAGAAAGTCTGTTTCTTCCCTGTAAACATAGCCAGTTTCATCATGAGTGACAAGGCTGAGGTTGCCGTCATTGCCAGAAACCAATACCGGAATTCCGGAAGCCATGGCTTCTATAATGGCGGTTGATTGTCCCTCCGAGTGTGAGGTGTTCAGCACGACATCTGCATGTTTGTACATTGGGCCCATTTTGCTGTGTGGGACTTGGCCAATATATTCTGCCCAGCTGCTGTTTTCTGCAATGAGCTCTTTTACCAATTCGCCTTCTTCCGGCTCAATGATCGGTCCGGCCAGCAAAAGGCGTATAAAAGGAAAATCATTATGAAGTTGTTTTAATGCATTAATGGCAAATGGGATATTTTTGACCTTCCTGATGCCAGCCGGCAGGAAAAACTGAAAGAGACCATCTTCCTCACTCCTCGTCTGCTGGCTTTCCGCAAACTCAGTAATTCCCTGCTGAATGACAAATACTTTTGAGGCTATATCCGGTATTTCGGCAAGCAGAAGATGTTTCGCTTTTTCGGAAAAGACATGAACCGCTTTTGCCTCGCGAATACACACAATCACATCCTCTCTTTTTTTAGAATGGAATAAATCATGATTCAAGTCAGTTCCGGTTATCGTGATAATGTAACACTCAATTTTCAGGGGTAAACTTTCTTTGAATTTATAAAAAAGGTAAGCGTGGAAACCGTGTACCAGGTCTGCCTGAGGAAAAGACAGGTACTGCTTATTGTCGGTAATGGAGACGATTTCTGTCTCGACACCATGTTTTTTTAGTTTTTCTGCAATTCGCTGTACCGTCACAGTGTTCCCGCGCTGCTGATGATAGTTCGGGGTGGCTAAAACAACCTTCATTAATTCACTTCCTTAAATCTTCTCCAGGGCTAAAACAAAAAATTGAAAGCAATTTTTTCAGCCAGATGTATTAATTGATTACGTTAGTATACTACAGAATGGCGTTAACGGGAAAAGATAAAACTTTGTTTAAAAAGGGGCTGCCATACAATAAAAATCCAACAACCGCCTAGTAACATAAAACAGATTATATGTGGAAAACTAGGACCACCACAGATTGCTGGGAGGTCAAAATGGATAATAAGGATAAACTGGATCTGCTTCTGCGCGAATATGGATATCCGGATGAAGCCATTACAAGGTTTATGGAAGAAACACAGGCGCTGGACTTTGAAGAAGCAAAAAAAATCATCATGCCTTATCGGGATATCACGGCATCGCGAGTGGATCCTGATTCTTACTAGTGGAGAGAGCAGCCTGGCCACAGTGCCAGGCTGTTTTGCAGCAAATTAAAAGAAAAATGGAAAGGAAATGGATTATGAAAATTAAAATTCCGCTTGTTGTCCTTCTGTTTCTGCTGTTTAGCAGCAGTCTTAGTCCCTGCAGAGCAGAAGACATCAACCCTGAAGATTTGGAAAAGGTGACGCTTAGCCTTTTGCACCCTTCCGTAGTGGAAGGCTTGGAGGAGCATTATGGAGGACTGGCGCAGTTTGAGAACCTTACACTCGTAAAAATAGTTCCGAAGCAGCTGCCTGCGGATTTGAAAGATGATTCTTCTTTTAAAAGCTCAGGATCAGCATTTGAAATTACCGTCCAGCTTGATGTTCTCACAGCCAAAGGAAAAGAAGAAGTGACCATGATCTTAAGCAATGATACTGCAGCAAGTGGATATGAAGTTGCAAGGCTTGAAGTGAAGCAGAAACCGTAGATTGGTCACCTGGAATTCCCTGGTGAATTGGGCATGGAAACAGTAAACCCATCATATAATGCGCGTAACCACAAAATTGGAGCGGTCCCCGGGGTGGCCGCTTTCTTTTATGGAAGGAATGGTAAATTTGCGCGAAAGGTTTTATGTGTTTGTATACGGAAGCTTGAGGAAATTCGGACACCATAACTGGATGCTTGCAAACGCGCCCTGTGCAGCTTCGCAGAGCTGGACTGCAGGCACACTATTGGATTCCGGTATAGGCTTTCCCTGTATGGTCCAGTCTGAAGGCCGCGTTTATGGGGAGCTGTATATCGTAAACAAGGACCAGCTGGCCGCGATGGACAGGTACCAAGGGTGTGATCATCATTTTAAACGCGTCATTCAAACGGTCATGACCGATAAGGGTCCCCACAAGGCATATGTTTATATCCTTAAAGACCTGCCGCGGATTCATGTAATGGAAAAGGTGGAAAATGGGGACTGGGGCGTACATGTCCTTTTACAGCAAAAAGAGCTTCTTTATTTTGCGTATGGGAGCTGTATGGACAACAAGCGATTTGCCAAGGCGAGGGTCGGCCATTTTTTCCAGAAAATGAAAGGTATAGGCATCCTAGATGGATTTACGCTCAGGTTCACGCGGAAATCAGTGGACGGCGGACGTGCCGATATCGTGGAGGAAGGCGGCAGAGTAGAAGGGAAGGTTTATGAAATACCAAGGGAAAGCATTTCTTATCTGTATAAGCGTGAAGGAGTGGCAGCTGGCTGCTATAGGCCGGCGCTCGTAAGCGTTATGTTAACTGAAAAACTGTTCAAAAACGTTTTAACATTTATAGTCGTGGAGAAAGAAGCGGAAACAGCGCCTCCAGGCCATTATGCGGCTGAAATATTGCGGGGAGCAAGCGGGTATGTTAGCGAGGGATATCTGGAGCAGCTGAAAATGGATTTACACGAAAGGTTTTGTTTAACTGTAGAGGACGGAGCCTGAGTGTGATACGAGGAAATTTATCACAAAAAAGCCGATGTGCGTGAGTCCTGAACATCGGCTTTTTATCGTTTCGTTATCTCTTCTTTTTCTTTGAATTGTCAGCAGCTGGTTTTGCTTTAGGAATCTTTTGAATTACCATGTGGACATGGACCTTTTTGCCATCCATAACCTCTACACCCGCCACAGTTCCTTTTCGGCCCTTAATGGTCAACACATCACCTTCGATGGGTATATTTCTAAGGAGCTGGCACATAAGAACATTCTTATTTTCAAGAAAATACACAGCATACATCTTCATCTCACCTGTTCTCTATGGGATATGTTGCATGAGAATCTCCCTATAAAATATATGGCCATGGAGCATATTTAGACCCGCCGGGATAAAAATAAAAAGGCCGGTATCGGCCTCTTTGTTCATATCAGTGCATATGGTGCGTGAAACCCTTATCATTACTAGTCACTAGCGGCATACTGAATTGGTGGTACCTGTTAAATGAAGATGTATGTTCGTTGGTAATCAACACTGCTTGGGGAAAAAGCTGCTGCACTTCGGCAACCATCTTCCCGGCGATTCCCTGATGGCGGAACGAAGGCAGTACAGACAGATGCTGAAGAATCACTTCTTTCTGATTTTTAGTACAAACGCCGATAACGCCTATGATTTTTTGTTTTTCCTTCCATAAATAAAGCTTATGTGCAGGGTCTGTTTCGTAAAGTGTGATCGTTTTTTGCAGCTGTCTTAAATCCTTTTCGCTTGGCATTAAGGCTAGCAGTCCCATAGTCAATTTTCGGCAGACCTGTTTGTATGGAATTATCATGATGACCCCTCATATTCTATGCTGATTCTTCTTCCAAGCCATTCTTTCCCCTTTTCTGCTAGCTTTAAACCTTTAAATATTAAAAGGTTTATAAAACAAGCAAATATTGGAGACTATTTCCAGGCAATGGCGTGACCTTATTGACAGCATATCCGATGCTTATAAGGCGTGAAAGGGATTCGGCACAGCTGAAGGAGGGGGCTCAATGGGCGCGTGATTACTTTTATAATAGGTCAGGAATTTATTATCTTCAGAGCAATGCAGCAAAAGGATATGTTTTCCCATCCATGGCTGGCCGATGGCGGGAATCATCCCATTTCTTCTCATGAAATACATATGAATACATCCTTACTATTTTGATCATACAGTATATGCGCGCCAACCAGAACTTGTTTATCCAGTTATTAGAAAGTTTTGTTCACAGAATGTTAAATGTTTTTCCATTATTCGACAAAATACACTCTTCTTATTTATTAACATATGAATTAAACTGAACATATTAAGAGGAACATTTTCATAAGGCTAGACGCTGGATGAGGGCGACGAAGCAATAAAAAAAGTGAATGATTACTCATTCAATGAAATGGTGTGGAATCGGAGAAGTGAAACAGGAATGAAAGACAAAGATTTTAATAAGGCAGGGGAGAAAGAAAATGACAAATGAAAAACCGTACGATTTCTTTACTTCATATCGAAAAATAAGCGAGATGTGGGAAAAGGGTCTTAATGATTTTTTATTCAAGGCAGTAGATAACAAAGAGCTGATTGGGTTGACGAAAATTGGAGTGGATGCGCACTCAAGGTACGTGGAAAGGCTCAAACGGAACCACGAGCTAATCGCAAGCTATTGGAACCTGCCGACAAAAAAGGATGTGGCCAATGTTGCGGAGCTAACCATTCAGGCTGAAGAAAAAGTGGATATGCTTGAACAGCAAATATGGAGCATGCAGGACGCATTTGCATCAACTTTCAAGGAACAGCAGACATTGATTCAAAACGTGATGGAATTCAACCAGCAGATGCATGGCGAATTGATCAAGGCTGCAAAAGGCTTGTCGGCGGATGTGAAGAAACTCCGCAAAGAGATAGAAGAAACGGAAGAGCTTAAAACAAACTTTGATGAAATGAGGCAAGAGCTAGCCGATCTGGCTGGGATGAAAGAAGACCTGGAAGAAATGAAAAACCTGCTAAAGCAGGAAAATGTACAGCCAGAGCTTACTGGCTCAGCTACATAAGGGGGAAAAGGGATGGCTTCGAGTACATTAATAAACATTCCGGCAGTGAGCCTGGAAAATGAGCGGGCCCGCTGGAACGCCATTTATAAAGTTTTGACAGAACCAAAACCCGAGATTGTGCCAACACCAAGGCAGGCCATATGGAGGAAGAATAAGTCGGTCCTATGGCATTATCCTGCAGCGGAAAAGAAGTATGAAACCCCTCTTTTCCTTGTCTATTCGCTCTTGAACAAGCCATATATCCTTGACATTTCCGAAGAGGGAAGCGTTATCGGAAACCTGACAAAAATGGGATATGATGTGTATATGTATGACTGGGGAACCCCTGGGCTGGAGGACAGAAACATCACTATTGATCAATATGTCATCAATTATCTTGAAATGAGTGTACGCCATGCCTTAAGGCATTCCTGTGCCGAGGAGATTTCCCTTGTCGGCTATTGCCTTGGGGGAACGATGTCGGCGATTCTCGCCTCGATAACCGACCTGCCGATTAAAAACCTCGTCCTGGCTGCTGTTCCGATTGATTACAGCAAGTTTATTTTACCGGAAAAATGGGTGAAAGCCATCCAGGATGGGAAGCTGGGCTTTGATCAGCTAACGGATGCATATGAAGTAATTCCATCCGAATTCTTATTTGCTGTCTTCATGGGGCTTCAGGGCTTCAATATTGGACCGAATATCAACCTCATTACAAGAGGGCATGACCCCAAATATGTGGATAAATGGCGCCGGATGGACAAATGGATGAAAGATTCCGTATCCTTTTCAGGTGCAGCATTCAAGCAAATGCTTAATGATTGGTATAAGGATAATAAGCTGGTAAAGGGAGAGATGATCATTGCCGGCCAAAAGGTGGATTTTGGCAATATAAAATGCAGCCTGCTTGTCATCACGTCCACACGTGACGAGCTCGTTCTCGAAAGCCAGAGCTTGCCCATGATGGATTTGGTGTCCAGTGAAGATAAGACATATGAGCTGGTTGAAGCAGGGCATGTGTCCATCTGCCTGACAGGACAGTTTGCCTTCGCTGTGGATCCATGGCTGTCATCCAGGTCAAAA
Source organism: Bacillus sp. FJAT-27251 (assembly GCF_001273925.1). Lineage (GTDB taxonomy): Bacteria > Bacillota > Bacilli > Bacillales > Cytobacillaceae > Mesobacillus_B. The sequence goes on from NZ_LIGG01000001.1 coordinate 3,544,319, forward strand.
GTAGTGCAGCCAAGTTAATTGATTTGGTAAAACCGGAAAGGGCTCCACTTTCCGGTTTTTGTGTTAAAAGGCTTGTAAACAAAATTCAATTATTAATCTCAGGGGGAGTTTTATGAGGAAAATAACTCTTTCGGACGGTCAAACTGTTGAAGTCGAATGCTTGTCCTGTGCGCTGACCAGCGGTCTTGTTGATCCGGCAGGAGGCGTGATTGTGGAAACGGAGCATTTTCATGCCCACCAGGACGTGGCGTACCCGATTAAAGGCTTAGTGATTCTTGCATCAAAGCGCCATATTAAGTGCCTGGATGAACTTACGGAAGAGGAAACGCTGGAGTACATTTCATTGCTCAGGAAAATTCGCCTAGCACAGAGAAAGGTTTTGGGCATTGAACAGGTGTATTATTTTTATAATGAAGATACCACACATCATTTCCATACATGGATGGTTCCCCGCTATGATTGGATGGCCGAATTCGGCCGGTCAGTCGAGTCGGTCCGGCCTGTACTTCTCCATGCTCGCAATAACAGGAATGATGAAAAGCACAAAAAGGACGTGTTGGAAGGAATCTTGGCCCTGTCGGCAGAACTTAATTTATAAATAAATATATGCTCTGTTATATCTGAATGTTGATTTCACTCTAATTCAAAAATAAAGGGAGAGAAAGTACGGTTAATTTGGGATAAATTCATATTTCTATTAAAATAAGAGGAGTTTTGCCTTCTTTTGAGAAGATAAGGGGAATTTCTCCCCTTATTTCTGCTCCTTATGGCCCCTCTGCGTACTATAACCGGAAATTCTCCCCTTAATAATTCACATGCCTCCATGAGAATCAACATTGAATCATAATAGAGCCTAAATACTAGGGCTCTTTTTTTCTGCCAATTTTTCTAATGATTATGCTATTAATTCCAGGCAGATAATAGGATAAAGAGTGGAAGGAGAGATGATCACTATTGGATTAACGAAAGTTCTCTGTACATTACTCGTACTGTTCTTTTTTCTATCACTGCACTCGTCCTATAACAGAGCGACTAATGAAATAGAGAAAACGAACGTAGTCTCTGTGGCTGCACATCCAGCTGGAAAGGAAATGAATTCCCTGCTGGAGACCTTATTGGAAAATGTGAAACAGGATGAAAGGCTAAATGGGAGTGTTGTTGGAATCAGCATCCGGAAAGGAAGCACTGGAGAAATCCTTTATTCCAGCTCGGGAGAGACCCGGCTCCATCCTGCATCCAACCAAAAGCTGCTGACAGCGGCGTCTGCACTCATGACACTTGGTCCTGACTATACTTTTTCTACTGAGGTTTGGACAGACGGGAAGATAAAAAATGGAGTGCTTCATGGCAATCTTTATTTGAGAGGCAAGGGAGACCCAACTTTATTAAGGGAAGACCTGGTCCGATTGGCACTGGATTTGAAATCCAAAGGCATAAACAGGATTGACGGTGATTTGATAGGAGATGACAGCTGGTATGACGATGTCAGGCTTTCGCAGGATCTGAACTGGTCAGATGAGGGCAACTATACCGGCGCGCAGGTTTCTGCATTGACGCTTTCCCCCGATTCCGATTATGACACCGGCACAGTACTAATCGAAACATCTTCGGGCGAAAAAGCTGGGAAACCGGGCAAGATTACGGTGACACCGGCAAATGAATATATAACTATCCACAATGAAACAGTAACCGTTGGCGAGGGAGAGCCGAGGAAGCTGTCAGTGGAAAGGGAGCATGGAAATAACAGGATTGTCATCAGCGGAGAAATCACCATCAAGAGCAAACAGGATAACTGGGTTGCAGTATGGGAGCCGACAGGTTATACGGTGAATGTTTTTAAACTGGCGCTGGAACAAGCAGGGGTGAGTTTCAGCAAGGATTCCTCAGAAAAACGAGGTGCCACACCCAAACAGGCTAAACTTCTCACTTCCAAGGCATCCATGCCTTTAAAAGAAATTCTTATTCCTTTTATGAAACTGAGCAATAATGGCCACGGTGAAATCCTGGCAAAGGAAATGGGCAAGGCGGTGCATGGGGAAGGCACCTGGGAAAAGGGCCTAAAAGTGATGGAGGATTGTGCAAAGCTCCTTGGAATGAATACAGGCTCGATGTTAATACGGGACGGTTCCGGCATGTCACATAAAAACATGATTCCCGCCAATGACATATCAAGATTGCTGTATGCAGTGCAATCAGAGGATTGGTTTCCTGCTTTTGAAAACTCACTGCCTGTGGCCGGGAGTTCCGGACGGCTGAAAGGTGGAACGCTCAGCTCCCGCCTGACAGATGAAACGGTGGAAGGAAGGGTGAGGGCGAAGACCGGTTCCATTACAGGCGTGTCGTCGCTTTCAGGGTATGTGGCAGCAAAAAGCGGGACTACCTACATCTTTTCCATTATGATCAATAATCATTTAAACCCTTCGGTAAGAGAACTCGAAGACAAAATTGTCACCATTTTGGCTGAAAACGGTTAGCCATGAATGCTGCTTGAAAGCTCCCAAGGTAACTTGGGGGCTATTAATGGTCCTGGACGCGGTTAGTGCCTGGATTGTACTTTTTCCCTGGGTTTAAGCAAAGAGGAAACCAGACAAAAACTTCAATAGGGTCTATCTGCAATCCTATTCAAGAATAATAGTTTTTGGTAAAATTAGGATAGATGATTCATAGAATACGGCAACCTGTGTTAATGCTTAAAAAGGAGGGAGCCAAAATGCCGAGTTTTCGCAGTTATCTTTTTAGAAAGGGAATAAAGATCGGGATAAAAAAATTAGGAAATTTAAAGCAGATGGACATTGATGAGCGGCGGAGAAAAATGGATGCACTTGCAATGAGATTTTCGAAGCTGCCAAAAAACATTGAGGTTGAACAAACCGAGATCGAAGGGCTGTATGCAGAATGGATTACCGATAATAAGGCCGCGGCTAACAAGGTTATTCTCTATTTGCACGGAGGCGCTTATGGGTACTGTTCTGCAAACACGCATCGATCGCTTGCCGCAAGAATCATGCAGGAAGCCGGTGTCAGGGTGCTTCTCCCCGAGTATCGGCTTGCACCGGAACAACCATATCCGGCCGCGCTGGAGGACGCTCTGTGCATCTATCGCTGGCTCTTAAGGCAAGGTTACGAACCGGGGAATATTTTTTTCGCCGGGGATTCGGCAGGAGGGGGCTTAAGTGTTGCTGCCGCCTTGTATTTGAGGGACCATGAAGAGCCGCTTCCCGCCGCAGTCATTTGCCTTTCTCCTTGGGTGGATTTGACGAGCGGCGGAGAAAGCTACACCAAAAATCAAAACATTGACCCTTACTTGAATGCAGACGGAGCAAGAGCTACGGCACTTGCATATGCGGGAGGCGAAAAGCTTGACCACCCGTACATTTCCCCGGTGTTTGCCGATTTTATCGGGTTTCCGCCCCTGTTTATCCAGGTCGGCAGCATTGAGATCCTGCTAAGCGATGCTGAACAACTTGCCGAAAAAGCACTTAAAGCAGGTGTACAGGTGGATATAAAAGTCTGGAAAGGGATGTGGCATGTATGGCAGGCTAGCGGCCGTCTCCGTGAATCCAAACAGGCCATCCGGGAAATCGGAAAATATGTAAAAGGAAGAGACTATAAGTAAATGTTTATTTTGTGCATGAACATTATGAAGAAAGAAATAAAAATTAGTTGCCCTTCATTTCAAAAGAATAATAGCAAACGGCTCCATCGTAGTAAATGATGGAGCTGCTTTTCTATCTTTCCTTGATATCAAACGAAATTAAGCGGCCATTTGCCGGATTATAAACAACGTTCCCCTGTACCCTTATTCTTTCCTGGTGAGACTGGAGGGTGAATTCATATGTTCGCCTTGTTTGGGTTGGAGAAATTTGTGTTGTTCCAATTAACTTATAGTCGACCACATTATAGCCAGGATAGGCAGCTTGAGTCACTTCCAGTAAATATTTTCCCCATTCCTCAGGCTCAACCTGTGGAGAAGCTATGATTTCAATGTTGATGACACCCAGGTTCGGGTTGGCTCCCAGCGCCATGAATGCCCGGCGGTGGAGATTGATTCGGCTGGTGGGGTAGCCTGGGACACGGTCAACAACTTTTACCAGAATTTCTCTTGGGCTTTGCGAAGAAATATTCCTGATTTTAAGCATCTGGCCGCATCGATAAGGAGCGGTGGTCCCTACCGCGGCTGTCATATATTCATTATTGGACCAGGGAATGCCGCACTGAGTAACCGTTCCTCCTTCGGTCCAAGTGGCCTGGCCCCTGATTGGCTGCTGCCGGGGATAAGGATAACCGCGATAATATTGTTCATGAAAAGGCTGTTTTCCAAATGGCACGCTCTGATCAAAGTAACGATTTCCAATAGGCAGATAGGCATAATGAGGATACATGTTTTTCCTCCCGGTAAAAAGGCTTTTTGATAGCGTATGTGGTCACAGGGTTGACCGGTGACACAGGGGGATATCCCTTTTGAAAGTTCCCCCAAATGCTAACCCGTTTAGCCAAGCCATTGATGCGTTAAATCTCGATTATGATTGGAAGGATCATTGGCCTTCTTTTTGTCTGCCTGAACAGATACTGTCCGACTGACTTTTTGATGTTTTGTTTCATCACATTCCATTGCCGTTCTCCATGAAGATCATTGACGGCTTTTGTTGCCAGGGAATTTACCTCTCTTAACAGTTCCTCTGAATTTCTTGCATACACAAAGCCCCTGGATATCGTATCCGGTCCCGAAACGATTTTGCGGTCTGATTTGCTTATGGTTACCACAATCACAAGCATTCCATCCTCAGACAGCTGTTTGCGGTCCCGCAGAACGATGTCGCCCACATCGCCAACACCTATTCCATCCACATACGTATCTCCATTTGGGATTGAACGGGTCTGACCGGCTGCACCGTCCTCTATGTCAACCACATCCCCATTTTTAATAATAAAAGTGTTGCCCTGTTCAACACCGACCGACTCGGCCAGCTGGCGGTGATGATGCAGCATCCGGTATTCCCCATGGATTGGCACAAAATAGGTTGGCTGCATCAGAGTGAGCATCAGCTTAAGGTCTTCCTGGTAGCCGTGCCCCGAAACATGCATTCCGGTAGAACTGCCGGACCCGTAAATCACTTCGGCACCCAATTTAAACAGATTATCAATGATTTTTGAAACTCCCTTTTCATTGCCAGGGATGGGGGAAGCAGCCAAGATTACCGTATCTCCTGGATAAATGGACGCATCCCGGTAATTACCCGTCGCCAGGCGGGCGAGGGCTGCCATCGGTTCGCCTTGGCTTCCGGTACATAAAATAGCGACCCTTTCTGGAGTAAAATCCTCAATCTGTTTGGCATCAATCAGCATGCCATCGGGAATATCCACATATCCTCTTTCCATTGCCACCTGGACGACATTCACCATGCTGCGCCCCAGCAAGGCAAGCTTCCTGTTCGTTTTGATTGCCGATGCGACAACTTGCTGTACCCGGCTTACATTGGAAGCGAAGGTTGACACAAATATCTTGCCCGTCGCTTTCATGAAGGCTTCATCCATATGGCTGCCGACCATTTGCTCGGACGGAGTCATGCCCTTTCGTTCAGCGTTGGTGCTCTCGGACACAAGCATCAGGACACCTTGTCGGCCAATTTCTGCCATTTTATGTATATCGGATTTTTGATTATTGGCTGGTGTAAGGTCAAATTTAAAATCCCCAGTATGAACGACATTTCCTTCGGGCGTATGAAACACAATTCCGAGGCAGTCAGGGATGCTATGGCTAACCCTGAAAAAAGAGACGCCAATCTGGCCAAGCTCCAGCTTTGACTCCGAATCAATGGTCACTAGCTTGGAGTCACTCAGGAGATGATGTTCGTTCAATTTTAGCTCGACAAGCCCAAGGGTAAAATGGGTCGCATATACAGGAACATTAAATTTCCTTAGGAAATAGGAAATGGCACCAATATGATCCTCATGCCCGTGGGTCAGAATAAGACCCCTTATTTTTTCCTTGTTCTCCTCCAAATATGTAAAATCAGGAATGATGAGGTCAATGCCAAGCAAGCTTTCATCCGGGAACTTGCCCCCAGCGTCAACCACGATGATATCGTCGGCATACTGAAGCGCATACATGTTTTTGCCTATTTCATTAATTCCTCCCAAAGCGAAAAAAGACAGTGAATTATTGTTTGTGCTCAAGGTTGTATCCTCCCAATCACTAAGATTTTAATATTATTCCCGTTTTCTTTTCCTTTATTTTAGTGAATTTCCAGTCGGTCACGGTGTTAAACCACTAAAAAATGATTGAGATTATTTTAAATACAAGTTGACAACTAGGAATAGTGGGTATTATAATCTCCTTAATCAAAGAAAATGAAAAGGCTCGCTGATCGGAACACCGAAGGCATAACCCTTGTCCAGAGGGTTATGCCTTTTTATTTGCCAACTAATATAAAATGGGGTGTAAATGGTGAAAAAGTTGATTGTATTTGCTTTTATTGGGTTTCTTGCCCAGTTAATAGACGGGGGATTGGGAATGGGATATGGTGTCACATCCTCATCATTGCTGCTCGCTTTCAGCATTGCTCCGGCAGTTGCTTCTGCTTCTGTACATTTATCTGAAGTTGTGACGACGGCGGCCTCGGGCATTTCCCATATCAAGTTTGGGAATGTGGATAAACAAACGGTCTACAGGCTGGTGATTCCCGGTTCGATTGGCGCATTTATGGGAGCTACTTTTTTAAGCAATCTGCCAGGTGATTTGGCAAAGCCTTATGTTTCTTTATTTCTACTTTTCCTTGGCGTATATGTTCTGGTAAGGTTCTTGTTCAACTTCCGTCCCTCCGAAGAAAAGAAGAACATCTCCCTAAGCCGGAAACAGTCCATTCCATTGGGGCTGATCGCTGGTTTTGCTGATGCAACTGGAGGGGGAGGCTGGGGGCCAATTGCTACCCCTGTGCTCTTATCCAAAAAAGGAATGAGTGCCAGAAAGGTAGTTGGTACTGTAGATACAAGCGAGTTTGCCATCGCAGTTTCCGCAACTATCGGTTTTCTTATCTCCCTGGGATGGGCCCAGGTTAATTGGTTTTGGGTGGCAGCTCTGATGATCGGCGGCGTCATTGCGGCTCCGATTGCAGCCTGGATGGTTCAGAAAGTCCATGCACAATTGATGGGGGTCCTTGTTGGCGGGKTCATCATTTTAGTGAATTCGAGGACGATGGCCCACACATGGATTGAGGATGCAAGCATCCATCCGTATGTTTATGCCGGGCTGGCATTGCTCTGGATTGTTTCAATCCTTTATACCGTTTCCAGGATCAGCAGCTACAAGAAAATGGAAACAGTAGAAGTTCATTCATGAAATTTAAATTTTTAATGTACATTTTTGATGTGTTAGACATATTTTGAAAAAGAAAATAGCGTAATTGGGGAAAAGGCCCTATCAGAACTGGCCTTAAATTTATAAACAAATGTTGACCAGAATGCTCAACAATAAAAAAGGAGGCTCCTCATGAAAGTATCGAGCAAAGGAGAATATGCCTTACGTGCACTTCTTGTCCTGGGACAGCAGCAAGGGAAGGTGATATCCATCCAGGAAATATCCGATAAGACTCTTGTAACTGTCCATTACCTCGAGCAGCTGCTTCTTCAGTTGAAAAAGCTGGGGTACGTTTCCAGCAAAAGAGGGGCGAAAGGCGGATATGTCCTCCAAAGGACCACTGAAGATATCAATATAGGCGAAGTCATCCGCGATTTGGAAGGTCCGCTTTCCCCGATGGCCTGTGCATCGATAACAAAATATGAACCATGCCAGCTTGAGGCCGGCTGTCAATTAAAGCCGCTTTGGTCCCTTGTCAGGGATACGATTGCTTATGTGCTAGAACGCACGACGCTCGCAGACTTGCTGGAAAACCGGCTATCATTGGTAAAGGGAGAGGATTTAGTTGTCGTTAAAACACCAGGTTGATCAAAAGGTACTTGATAAAATAAAGGCTATGCTAGAGAGCCTTGATTTCGGCACTCTGCAAATTACTGTCCATGATTCCCAAATCACGCAAATTGATAAACTTGAAAAGCATCGCTTTCCATTACAGGCAAAATCAAAAAACCAGTTAAGAAGCAGGCAATAAAAATGAATAGATGCCGATCGGAATTCCGAAGGCCCTTGTAGTTACTTGTAACCATTGGTTCACAACTAACTATGAGGGCTTTTTCTATCGAGAAAAAGCCCGGATAAAAATGGATACCAKGGAGGAAGAACAGTGAAAAAGACTATTTTGGCAATTGCATCGGCATTATTGGTGCTTGGGGCAGCGGGTTGTTCAAACAAGACATCTTCACAGGAAGGCGGAGAGGGGAACGCCCATGGAAAAGTCGAATTATTAAATGTCTCCTATGACCCGACAAGGGAACTTTATGAAGATTTGAATAAAGAATTCGCCGCTCACTGGCAGGAAAAAACAGGCCAGGAGGTCACAATCAACCAATCGCACGGTGGTTCGGGCAAGCAATCACGTTCAGTTATTGACGGACTGGAAGCCGATGTTGTCACTCTAGCGCTCGCGTATGATATTGACGCTATTGCTGAAGCAGGCATGCTGAGTGAAAAATGGCAGCAAGAGCTCCCGGACAATAGTTCTCCCTATACGTCAACAATAGTCTTCCTTGTGAGAAAAGGGAACCCAAAGGGGATAAAAGATTGGGATGATCTTGTGAAACCGGGCGTATCGGTCATTACTCCCAATCCAAAAACATCCGGAGGTGCACGGTGGAATTATCTTGCTGCCTGGGGCTATTCTTTGAAGCAATCGAAAGGCGATGAACAAAAAGCAGAAGATTTTGTTTCAAACCTGTATAAGAATGTTCCTGTCCTTGATTCGGGTGCACGGGGATCCACCACAACATTTGTTGAAAGGGGAATTGGCGACGTCCTTCTTGCCTGGGAAAATGAAGCTTTTCTGTCCATTAATGAATTAGGGGAAGACAAATATGAAATTGTTATTCCCTCTGTCAGCATTTTGGCAGAACCGCCAGTGACTGTAGTGGATAAAGTGGCGGAAAAAAGGGGAACGGCCGAAGTTGCTAAAGCTTATCTGAATTATTTGTATACAGAGGAAGGGCAGGAATTAGCAGCAAAGCATTATTACCGTCCGCGTTCTTCAGCGGCAATCGAGAAATTTGGAAGCCAGTTCCCGGATATTAGCCTTTTTACCATCGATGAGATGTTTGGCGGGTGGAAAAACGCGCAGAAAACTCATTTTGATGATGGCGGAACGTTCGATAAAATTTATCAACCTTAAAGCAAGGGGAGCTTCGGTATGAAGATCAATAATAAGAAACACCGGGTTCTTCCCGGATTCGGCCTCTCGATGGGATATACCATCATCTACCTAAGCCTGATTGTGTTAATCCCGGTTACCGTTTTGTTCCTAAAAGCATCCTCACTGAGCATGGCCGATTTTTGGGAAACAATCACTAATGAGAGAGTAATAGCTTCCTTTAAGGTCACTTTTCTTACCTCGTTCATTGCTGCCCTGGTAAATGCGGTATTTGGTACGCTGATTGCCTGGGTTCTTGTAAGATACGACTTTTTCGGCAAAAAAGTCGCTGATGCCCTCGTAGATTTGCCTTTTGCGCTGCCAACGGCGGTCGCCGGGATTGCGCTCACTTCCATTTATGCTCCAAACGGATGGATAGGCCAATATTTTGAACTCCTGGGAGTAAAAATTGCCTTTACACAATGGGGGATTATCGTTGCACTGACCTTTATCGGATTACCGTTTGTTGTCCGCTCTGTACAGCCGGTCCTGCAGGATTTGGATGTACAGTACGAGGAAGCCGCAGCGACATTAGGGGCAAATCAGATTCAGACTTTCCTGAAAATTATTTTTCCAGCTATTCTCCCGGCATTATTAACCGGATTTGCCCTTGCATTTGCAAGGGCGCTGGGTGAATATGGTTCAGTTGTCTTTATTTCGGGGAATATGCCGATGAAAACGGAAATCGTCCCTTTGCTTATCATCACGAAACTCGAGCAGTTCGATTACGCGGGGGCGGCAGCGATTGCCTCTGTCATGCTGCTGTGTTCCTTCTTCCTGTTATTTGTCATCAATTACTGGCAATGGAGAAGCGCAAAAAAACATCAGGTGGGTTAAAGGAGGAGGAGAGACGATGATATCGGAACTTATAAGCCGGCACAAAAAGCAAACTACAGCCTCGATTACAAAAGGGGTACTCATTGGCATTGCCTTATCCTTTCTGGGAATCTTTATATTGGTGCCTTTAATCGCTGTTTTTACTGAAGCATTGAAAAAAGGGCTGGAACTTTATTTTCTGTCTCTGACTGACCCTGATGCGCTATCCGCTATCAAACTAACCTTGATTACAGCCGCCATCGCGGTTCCGCTTAACACGCTGTTCGGCCTTACTGCAGCCTGGGCGATTACAAAGTTTGATTTTAAAGGAAAAAATGTGCTGATTACCCTGATTGACATTCCCTTTGCCGTTTCGCCAGTCATAGCCGGCCTCGTTTTTGTCCTATTGTTTGGGACACAGGGAGTATTAGGCCCCTTGCTTGCAGCTTACAATATTAAGATCATCTTTGCGGTACCGGGGATTGTTATTGCGACCATATTTATCACATTCCCCTTTGTGGTTCGCGAGCTGATCCCGATTATGCAGGAACAGGGAAGTGAGGAAGAGCAGGCTGCTCTTACACTTGGGGCCAGCGGCTGGCAGATGTTCTGGAAGGTCACATTGCCAAATATCAAGTGGGGAGTTCTTTACGGGGTGATTCTTTGCAATGCCAGGGCAATGGGGGAGTTCGGTGCTGTTTCGGTGGTTTCCGGCCATATCCGCGGCCTGACCAACACTCTGCCATTGCATGTCGAAATTTTATACAACGAATACAATTTTACAGCAGCCTTCGCCTGTGCATCACTGCTTGCGATATTGGCTCTGTTCACCTTGTTTCTTAAAACCATCGTTGAAAAAACAGGAGGTTAAACCATGAGTATCGTTTTAAAGGGTCTAACTAAGACATTTGGACAGTTTCCAGCAGTGAAGAAGGTGGAGCTTGAAATCCCAACTGGTGACTTTGTTGCTCTATTAGGACCATCCGGATCGGGCAAAACAACTTTGCTGCGTCTGGTCGCCGGGTTGGAGGGTCCCAATTCAGGAGAGATTTTGTTCAATGGTGAGGATTTTACCGCGAAATCGGTAAAGGAACGAAAAGTGGGCTTTGTATTCCAGCATTATGCGCTTTTCAAGCACATGACCATCTTTGACAATATTGCCTTTGGTTTAAAGGTGAGACCGCGCAAACATCGTCCTTCAAAGGAAGAAATAAATTCCAAAGTAGAGGAACTGCTTAAGCTTGTCCAGCTTGAAGGACTGGGAGAACGTTATCCCTCCCAGCTTTCGGGAGGACAGCGGCAGAGGGTGGCCTTGGCAAGGGCACTGGCCGTAGAGCCTGAAGTGCTTCTGCTGGATGAACCGTTCGGAGCGCTGGATGCCAAAGTGCGCCAGGAATTGCGGGGCTGGCTGCGGGAGCTTCATCAGAAGCTGAATATTACTACTGTTTTTGTCACCCATGACCAGGAAGAGGCCATGGAAATGGCCGATACCGTTGTGGTGATGAACAACGGCAGAATCGAGCAGACCGGAAGCCCCGAGAATGTTTATGAAAACCCAGTAAACCCATTTGTCTACAGCTTTTTGGGAAGAGTCAACGAATTCCGCGGGGATTCGCTGGAAAACTATACACCATACGGAGTCGATAAGCCTTTTTCAGATAATGAGGTGGGATACATCCGCCCCCATGAAATTGGATTAAGCCGAATTTGTGTTAATAACAGCTATCCTGCGGAAGTGTCGCATGTGAATAAAGTGGGGGCAGCAGTACGGATTGAGCTTAGACGTCTGGACACTGACGATTTATTTGAAGCAGAGTTGAGTGCGGAAAAATACAACATAATGGGCGGTTTAAAAAGAGGCGATCAATTGTTTGCCGAATTTCAAAATATCGTCATTTTTAAAGGAAATACTTTAACGGATTCTGAATTCGAACTTCCAACTTCAAATTTAATGCTGCGTCCAGAGGAAGTGCGAAGTTAGCAGGGCCTGCTGTACGAGTAATCGTGTGATGACGAATGTTTGGTCACCAAGGCACCGAATGATATAATAGGAAGAACTTATTATACCTTTGGAGGCAATATGCTTACATTCGAAGAAAAACTAGCGATTATTGAAGAGTTTTTGGAGCTTGAACGGAAAAATGTATCATTGAAAAGAGTCAACTTCCATTTTGAAGGCAGTGCGGACGACAAGAAAAATGTTGTTTACCACTTGCATCCCAATGGAAATGGTTTTGTCTTTGCCGGAAAACTGGGAGGCTATGAGACAGACAGCAAAGGAATGGTCAACATTCGGGACTATTCCAAGGAAGAGCTTAGACACCTCCTGAAAGAAGCGATTGAATCACTGAAACCAAATCCTCATGAAGAAGCGGTGATTGGCGAAGCCGAGGAAGAGCGCTGGGTCAACGACGAAAAACATACGCTCATCCTCGTGGAGGAAGACGATATGTGGAATGTATATGCGGGCTTAAACCTTGATGGCACTTTCCCCTCGTATAACGAAGCCAGGCAATATCTTGAAGAGGAAGGCTTCAGCCGGCGGAAATAAGGATTTGAAAAAGCGGAACTTCCAAGGGGAGGTTCCGCTTTTTAATACATATGCCTGAAAGAATTACGGAAAAAGGGCACTATCACAAAGAGGACAATAGCATCATCTTGGGGAAATAGGAATAAAGAATAATGAAATGGGGTGGAGAAGATGATTAAAAGTACACAAGCTTCAGAGTTTATTCAGTCGGAGGAAGAACTGCGTTCGCTTATAGGCTTTCCTAGTGAACTGGTACGTAACAAAGTGATAGATAGCATTGACCACCATGTGGCTGATTATATTGCCCGGTCCCCTTTTTTGGTTTTGGCGACAGCTGATGAAAAAGGCTTTTGCGATTCCTCACCAAAGGGCGATGCTCCAGGTTTTGTTCACATTTTAAATGAGAAACAGCTGGTCATTCCGGAGAGGCCAGGCAATAAACGAATCGATTCACTTCGTAATATCCTGGCCAATCCAAGAGTTGGCCTGCTCTTTTTCATTCCTGGCCTGGGAGAGACATTGAGGGTAAACGGGAAGGCGGCGCTTGTAAAGGATGAGGAGCTGCTCGGAAGGCTTGCGGTAAAAGGGAAAAAACCGCTATTGGGAATTATGGTCGAGGTAGAAGAGTGCTATATTCACTGTGCCAAAGCCTTTAAACGATCCGGATTATGGGAGCCAGGGAGCTGGAGCGCCCAATCGGAACTGCCGTCAGCCGCAAAGATTATTTCTGACCATGCACGGATGCCTGGCCATAATGCGGATTCCATACAGGACAGCTTGAATGAAAGTTATGCAAAACGGCTTTATTAAATAAATCCATGCTTTAGCTTTTAATCTGTTGTCTGCTGATTACTAGATTAGTTGTTTCCGGAATGTAAAAAATTCGAGGTGACTCAGGTGGAGCTTAATTCTGTTGGTCGAAGGCATGACTTGGACTGGATTCGGGTGCTGGCTACTGTTGCCGTGTTTTTATATCATTGCCTGATGTTTTTTAATCCTTTTCCTTGGCATGTAAAAAATAACGATACGGATTCCGAAATCATGTTAATGCTGTCACTTTTCATTGGACTGTGGGTCATGCCGATCTTCTTCGCTGTTTCAGGCATAAGTGTGCAGCATGCGCTTGCAAAGCGACAGGGACCTGCTTATTTAAAGGAACGACTAAAACGTCTTGGAGTTCCATTAATATTTGGGGTGTTCGTGCTGACGCCACCGCAAATTTATATCGAACGACTGGCCCTACACCAATTTGGCGGCTCATTCATAGAGTTTTACCCCCACTTTTTTAAGGGCTTCTATTTGGAAATCGGCGGGGAAGGAAATTTTGCCTTTTTCGGCTTACATTTATGGTATTTGCTAGTCCTGCTAGTGTTTTCCTTCCTTACATTGCCTTTATTTAAGAAAGTAAAAATGAGTCTCAATTTTAACATGGTTCATTTTTTGGTTTTACCAACTTTGCTTATGGCCACAGGCTTTGTCAGGACGCAAAATTTGGGAGGCTGGGATTTAGTCTTTTACCTGATCATTTTTATTTACGGTTATTTTTTCTTTTCCCATCAGGCATTCGCTGCAGCTTTGGAGAAAACAATCAAGTTCCACGCAATTACTGCGGTAATAGCTTCTCTTTTGTATATCAGCTGGTTTATAGTGAATTTTCCCCAGGCAGGCATCCAGGCTTATATGTTTTATATGGTCAGCGTCATTGGCAGCTGGAGTCTGATTCTTTGCATTTTCTTTCTGGCAGGAAAGTATTTGTTTTTTTCAAATAGAACATTGCAATATGCAAATGAAGCCGCTTTGCCGTTTTATATCTTGCATCAGCCGGTGATTGTCATTTTTGGCTTTTTCATAGCTCACCTGCCATTGCCGGTTTATATAAAGCTCCTTTTTATGATGGCTGTCAGCATTTCTGTGATTTTATTAAGTTACCATTTTATCATTCGCCAATCCAATATGCTGAGGTTTTTATTTGGAATCAAAGCTATGAAGAAAGCAGAAACAATAGTTTCCAAAAGCACATCGGCTAATTAGTAAGCATGGATAGATCGGAAAAGAATGAATTTTGGCGAATCTTTTCGCTGGTCCTTATGAGTATATTTTCCTATAATGTTTATAGGAATAAATAACTATTCATAAAATCATTAATTGGGGGCTAGCAAGATGAATAAAAACAATAAAATGCCAGTCTATTATAACGGGAGCGGGTTGGAATATTTAAAACCTTTTAAGAAAGATTTTTCAAAGGAACATGTGATTAAACCAGATTCTGGAGTAAACCAACTGCAGTTTCCTGTTTTCCCCAATCTAAAAAACTAATAGTTTTAAAAAGCAGGGACAATAGTGTTCCTGTTTTTTATTTTGATAAATTCCGTTTTACCGGAAAAAGCAGCAGAAAATATTCCGTAAAAGCGGAAATTTCCGGTTTTACGGAATCGAGATGGGAAGTGCCTATTAGTAGAAATGGGCAAAATTCCGCACTTCCTCCAGCTTTTTTCTAAAAAAATTACTTTATTAAAAAGTTGGCACAAAAATTGCATATATAGAAGTCGAGCATCAAAAAGAAAGCGCTCACAATATTTTGTACCCTTCAGGAGGTGCTTTTGGTTGGACAAAGTGATTACAAGAGAAAGGTTATCGTCGCTTTTTAAAGACGGGATGACAATCATGTCTGGGGGCTTTATGGGAGTTGGTACACCAGAAAAGCTGGTATCGGTCTTACTGGATGCCAACATAAGGGATATAACCCTTATTGCCAGTGATACAGCCAGGGTTGACAATGGCGTTGGGCCGTTGATTTTCAATAATCGGGTTAAAAAATTGATTGCTTCCCATATAGGGACGAACCCGGAGACAGGAAGAAAAATGATCGCTGGTGAAATCGATGTGGAATTAGTCCCACAAGGCACTTTTGCAGAACGCATACGCGCCGGCGGCTCAGGCCTGGGTGGTGTCCTGACGCCTACCGGTGTGGGGACAGTAGTTGAAGAAGGAAAGGAAAAGCTAGTTGTTGACGGAAAGGAGTATTTGCTCGAAAAACCGCTGCGAGCCGATGTCGCCATTTTAAAAGCCTATAAGGCCGATAAAGCAGGAAATCTTGTTTATCACAGCTCTGCCCGCAACTTCAACCCCATTATGGCTTTGGCAGCCGAATTGGTCATCGTCCAGGTGGAAACCGTCGTGGAAATTGGAGAGATTGAACCTAATGAAGTGGTAACCCCAGGAATTCTGGTGGATAAAATTTTAGCAGTATAGGGAGGCTGGCAAGATGATTACAACATTGAAGAATACAAAAGAAATGATAGCTGCCCGTGTGGCGAAAGAAATGAAAGACGGGGATGTTGTAAATTTAGGAATCGGCCTGCCCACCTTGGTGCCGAACTATCTGCCAGAAGGAGTAAGCGTCATGCTTCAATCTGAAAATGGGTACATAGGGCTTGGACCAGTAAATGGGGAAGCGGACCCCGACCTTGTCAATGCTGGTGGACAGCCTGCAGGCATTCTGGCTGGCGGTTCCTTTTTCGACAGCTTATTTTCTTTCCAGCTGATCCGCGGGGGACATATCGATGTGACCGTGCTTGGCGGACTGGAAGTTGATGCCCAAGGAAACCTGGCCAACTGGATGATTCCGGGTAAAATGGTCCCAGGCATGGGCGGGGCGATGGACTTGGTGACGGGTGCCAGGAAAGTGATTGTTGCCATGGAGCATTGCTCGAAAAAAGGAGCTCCAAAAATTTTGGAACAATGCAGCCTCC
Organism: Bacillus sp. FJAT-27251; assembly: GCF_001273925.1. GTDB lineage: Bacteria > Bacillota > Bacilli > Bacillales > Cytobacillaceae > Mesobacillus_B. The sequence continues at coordinate 3,560,713 of NZ_LIGG01000001.1, forward strand.
CCCTTACAGGAAAAGGGGTAGTTGACCTGATAGTGACCGAATTGGCAGTGTTCTCTGTAACTAATGATGGGTTGGTACTGGAAGAACTGCAGGAAGGTGCCGATTTGGAGACTGTGAGAGCGAAAACGGAAGCGAGCTTTATATTGGGCCATAAACTATCTTAAAAGGACTGGAGGAAAAATGAAATGCGTGAAGTCGTGATTGTAAGCGCTGTACGAACAGCAATAGGAAGCTTCATGGGAACATTAAGCAATACTCCCGCAACGGAACTCGGGTCGATTGTCATTAAGGAAGCTCTCAGCCGTGCCGGACTGAAGGGGGAACAAGTGGATGATGTGATTATTGGAAATGTTCTGCAGGCTGGACTGGGCCAGGGTCCTGCCCGCCAAACCTCCTTAAAAGCGGGATTGCCAATGGAAGTACCTTCCACCACCATCAATAAGCTGTGCGGTTCAGGTTTGAAGGCCGTTCATCTTGGTACTCAATCAATCCAGCTTGGGGAAGCGGACATTGTCGTCGCTGGCGGCATGGAAAATATGAGTCTGGCACCCTACCTGCTGCCAAAAGGGCGGACCGGGTACCGAATGGGTGATGGCAAGGTTCTTGACAGCATGATACAGGATGGTCTCCAGTGTGCGGTGAACAGCTGCCATATGGGAATGACAGCCGAAAACATTGTGGATGCCTATGGTTTGACCCGGATGGAGCAAGATGAGTTTGCCGCTTCGAGCCAGCAAAAGGCGGAAATGGCCATTCAGGAAGGAAAATTCAGKGACGAAATCGTTCCGGTTCAGATTCCCCAGCGAAAAGGGGAGCCTGTTGTCTTTGATACGGATGAATTCCCCCGCTCGGGAGTAACAGCAGACAAGCTTTCCAAGCTTAAGCCTGCTTTTAAAAAGGATGGCAGTGTCACAGCAGGAAATGCTTCAGGTATTAACGACGGGGCTGCAGCACTGGTGTTAATGAGCAGGGAAAAGGCAGAAGAGCTGGGCATCAAGCCTATGGCGGTCATTCGCGGAAATGGAGCAGCAGGAGTGGACCCAAAAATAATGGGGATTGGTCCTGTCCCGGCCGCAAAGAAAGCCCTAAAGAAAGCAAACCTTTCAATTGCGGATATGGATTTGATTGAAGCGAATGAGGCTTTTGCGGCCCAATCACTTGCGGTGGGACGGGACCTGGAAATCCCAAGGGAAAAACTGAATGTCAACGGGGGAGCGATAGCATTGGGACATCCAATCGGCGCTAGCGGAGCGCGTGTGCTTGTCACCTTATTGCATGAAATGAAACGCCGGGATTCCATATATGGTCTAGCTGCACTATGCATCGGCGGCGGAATGGGCGTTGCAACAGTAGTAGAAAACATAAGAGGATAATGGGAGGGTATTAAATTGGTTGAAAACAAAGTTGTCTTTATTACAGGAGCAGCGAGCGGAATTGGCTACCAAATTGGAGTAGAGTTCCTTAAAAATGGTGCAAAGGTTGTTTTTACTGATATTAATGAAGAAAAAGTATACGAGGCAGCAGATGCCCTTGGCAAGGAAGGCTTTAACTGCCTGGGACTTAAAGTGGATGTGACAAAGGAAGAAGACATTAAAAATGCGATTGATGCGACCGTTGAAAAATATGGCAGGCTGGACATTCTTTTCAATAATGCCGGGCTGCAGCATGTTTCTCCGATTGAAGAGTTTCCAACAGATAAATTTGAATTCATGATTCGGGTGATGCAGATTGCTCCTTTCATTGCGATCAAGCATGCGCTGCCAATTATGAAAAAACAGGGGTTTGGCCGTATTTTGAATATGGCATCCATTAATGGACTCATCGGCTTCGCCGGCAAAGCGGCTTATAATAGCGCTAAACATGGGGTTATCGGCCTGACCAAGGTAGCGGCATTGGAAGCAGCGGAACACAATATTACGGTCAATGCCATTTGCCCTGGTTATGTGGATACACCGCTTGTGCGCGGACAGTTTGAAGATTTGGCTAAGACGCGGAATGTACCTGTCGAAAAGGTGAAAGAAGAGGTCTTGTATCCATTGGTTCCCCAAAAACGTCTTTTGGCCGTGCAGGAAATTGCCGACTATGCCTTATTTCTGTCAAGTGAAAAAGCAAAAGGCATTACGGGACAAGCTGTTGTGCTTGATGGCGGATATACGGCACAGTAAAAGGAATTTTATATTGCAGAGTTGGGAGGCATGTTCTTTTGCTAGTCCCCTAATATCTACACACATCCCCGGCATTCATTTATACTGCCGGGAGGCTATTAACTTACGTTGGAGGGGTTTGTTTGCTTGGGATTATTCTTGGTCTAGTTGTTTTAATGGTACTTGCTTTCCTTGGCTGGTCGATCATCTGGGTAGCGCCGATTGCTGCAGGGGTAGTGGCCCTGACTGGCGGCCTGGACTTATTGGAGGCCTATACTGATACGTATATGAGCGGATTTGTAGGATTCGCAAAGAAATGGTTTCCTGTTTTCATGTTGAGTGCCATCTTCGGCAAGCTTATGGAAGACACCGGGATGGCAAGAAGCGTCGCTGTTGCCTTGTCCAGATTGATGGGCACAAAACGCGCCATTTTGGGTGTATTGTTATCTTCTGCGGTCCTTACCTATGGCGGAATTTCCTTATTTGTCGTAGTCTTTGCGGTGTATCCGCTGGCATTATCCTTGTTCCGTGAAGCGAATATTAGCCGAAGGCTGCTTCCTGCGACAATTGCCCTCGGTGCTTTCACATTTACAATGACAGCGCTACCAGGAACACCGCAAATTCAGAACCTGATTCCAATGCCTTATTTCCAGACAACCGCCATGGCGGCTCCGGTCATGGGGATTGTCTCGGCATTGATCATGGGAATCTGCGGCTATTACTACCTGATCTGGCGCCAAAAGCAAATGGCGGCGAATGGGGAAGTTTATGATGAGCCTAATGACAAAAGCATTTTAAAAGTGGAAGGTTCCGTTCCCAATGTGCTGTTGTCGCTTTTACCGCTGTTAACGGTGCTGATTACCCTTAATGTCCTTGAATGGGATATAGTAATTGCTTTACTCGCAGGCATTTTGCTCATATTGATTTTAAACATCAGCAAAATCAAAGGATTTGTGAAAAGTATTAATGCGGGTGCGGCAGGCTCGATTACCGCCATTATCAATACAAGTGCTGCAGTTGGTTTCGGAACAGTCGTACAAGCTGTTCCAGGCTTTAAGAAGCTGACCGATATGCTGGTAGGCATTCCGGGAAATCCGCTTATTTCCGAGGCGGTGGCCATCAACCTGCTTGCAGGCGCAACTGGTTCTGCATCAGGAGGCATGGGGATTGCCCTGGAAGCACTGGGGGCCAAGTATTATGAACTTTCAATGACGAGTGGAATTGCCCCAGAGGCTTTCCACCGTATCGCCTCCTTGTCATCCGGAGGACTTGATGTTCTTCCTCATAACGGAGCTGTATTAACCTTGCTGACGATTACGGGGATGACACATAAGGACAGCTACAAGGATATCGCCGTTGTCGCCATCATTATCCCGATTATCGCAACGGCAGTCGCAATTGTGTTGGCCGCTATGGGAATTTACTGATTGACGCGAACCTTGTCCAGTGATGGACAAGGTTCTTTTGATGGGAAATTTTAATGTTTTTAGTATAATAATAGTAATGACTAACAAGGAGAACATTCAATGCACTATGAAATGAAAAGGCTTTCGAGGAGCTGGCTGGGGGAAATTATCAGCTTAGCAATAGAAAGAATCGTTGTTGTCGATACAGAAGGCTTTATTCTTTATATTGATGATGCTTATTGCCAATTTATCGGGACCAGGGTAGAGGATGCAATTGGCAAGCCTGTTCAGGAGGTAATAGAGAATACAAGAATGCATATTGTTGCCAGGACAGGCAAAAAAGAGCTGGAAGACATTCAGCCCATCAATGGAAGTGTCATGATTGCTAATCGGTATCCTCTTATCATTGAAGGCGAGCTGGTGGGAGCAATGGGTACCGTCATTTTTCCGAACCCCGAGAATCTCTTGCGGTTCAATACGAAAATCCAAAACCTTGTTGAAGAACTGAATTTCTATAAAACAAAGGCTGTAAAAGAATTGGAAAGCAAATACAGCTTTGATGACTTGATTGGCAACAGCTCTACATTCCAAAATGTGAAGGATTTCGCCAAAAGGATCTCGGTCAGTGACTCCTCGGTGCTTTTGACAGGAGAGTCGGGGACAGGTAAAGAATTGTTTGCCCATGCCATCCATAAAAGCAGCCTGCGCAGTAAGTTCCAATTTGTTCCGATAAATTGCAGCGCGATTCCGAAGGAGCTGTTTGAATCGGAGCTTTTTGGTTATGTGGCCGGCGCTTTTACCGGTTCCCAGAAAGGCGGAAAGAAAGGCTTGTTTGAAGTAGCCACAAATGGAACTGTGTTCCTTGATGAAATTGGTGAGATGCCGCTATCGATGCAAACAAAACTTTTAAGGGCTTTGCAGGAAAAAGAAATCATGCCGGTCGGCGGGCAAAAGACCATCCCGGTTGATGTCCGCGTGATTGCAGCCACTAACCGTGATTTGGAAAAGATGGTCGAAGAAGAAACCTTTCGCCAGGATTTATACTACCGTTTAAATGTGATCAATATTGATATTCCATCGTTAAGAGAAAGGAAGGAAGATATCGAGTTCCTGTCCTTCGAGCTCTTGAATAAATTGGGAAGTAAATTTTATCGGAGCGGAATTGAGTTGTCACCTGAAGTTCTAGATGCCTTTCAAAAGCATACCTGGCCCGGGAATGTGCGGGAACTGGAAAATGTGCTTGAGCGAGCGATTAATCTGCTGGACGGCGATGTCATCCAGTCGATTCATCTGCCATGGTATTTGAGAGGCGAGGAAGCGGTGACCAGGGTGCAGGGTGATTCTTATTCAGAAGACTCAGGGTTGTCTTCACTGCCCGTGCAGCCACTAAAAGAAAGACTGTGTCAAGTTGAAAAAGAGGCAATCCAGGATGCACTCATATTTACAAACGGCAATAAGGTGGAAGCTGCCAAGCTGCTTGGGATAGGTAAGACTAGGATGTATGAGAAGTGCAAGCTGTACGAAATCTAAGTTGCCCTTCCATCAACATGAGAAAAAAAGAGTTCCCGACGAGAGGAACTCTTTTTTGTCTATCTATTAATAAACCTTATCACCATTAAAGATGGAATTCTTCACAACCACATAATCCACATTGCGGATGGCACTCAGCTTGTCCCCGCCTGCATAGGAAATGGATGACTGCAGGTCCTGCTCCATTTCTGTCAGTGTATCCTGCAAGGGACCTTTGTATTCAACATACATTTTCTTGCCTTCAACGTTTTTCTTTTCGCCTTTTTGGAATTCGGAAGCGGATCCGAAGTACTCTTTGTAGATTTTACCGTCTTTCTCGATTGTCTCTCCCGGAGATTCCTCATGTCCGGCAAACAGGGAGCCAATCATGACCATGGACGCCCCAAAACGGACAGACTTGGCAATATCTCCATGTGTCCGAATCCCTCCGTCGGCAATCACAGGCTTGCTTGCCGCTTTAGCACACCAGCGAAGCGCAGCCAGCTGCCAGCCGCCAGTGCCGAACCCTGTTTTAATCTTTGTGATGCAGACTTTTCCCGGACCGATCCCTACTTTGGTTGCATCGGCACCAGCATGCTCCAGCTCCCTGACGGCTTCGGGTGTACCAACATTCCCTGCAATCACAAAGCTTGCAGGCAGATGGTTTTTTATATGTTTGATCATGTCAATTACCGCATTAGAGTGGCCATGCGCTATGTCGATGGTAATATATTCAGGAACAAGCTCTTCTTCGGCAAGCTGGCGGATGAATCCGTATTCTTCCTCTTTGACGCCTACACTGATTGAAGCATACAAGCCGCGGGCTTTCATATCTTTCACAAAATCCATTCTTTTTTCAGGCTCGAAACGATGCATGATATAAAAGTAACCGTTCTCAGCCAAATACAGGGCAATTTTTTCATCAATGATTGTCTGCATATTGGCAGGTACGACTGGCAGTTTGAAGCTGCGGCCGCCAAGGGKGACCGATGTATCGCATTCTGAACGGCTGTTAACCACACATTTTGCAGGAATCAATTGAATATCTTCGTAATCAAATACATTTTCCATAAGTCCCACTCCTAAAGACGAATATTATTTTTAAAGTTAATATAAATCGTTCGGACATTGGTAATATACCTTAATTTATGGATTCTGTCAAAGGGTTTACAATTATTCAGGGAAAAATACAAATAACGCTAGCTAATTGTTAAAGGGAATAACTGTGACGTTATAGCAAAAACTATGGGAATAGTTGTTGAAAGGAGGATATAAGTTGGTTACCTTTGATAATATCGTTCAGGCAAAAGAAAAAATGAAGGGGATTGTCCACCGCACACCATTGGATTACTCCAAGACCTTCAGCAGCCTCTCGGACAATGAAGTGTTCCTAAAACTTGAAAACTTGCAAAAGACTGGTTCTTTTAAGGTTCGCGGATCTTATAACAAAATGATTTCCCTAAAAAAAGAAGAAGTGGAAAAAGGAGTGGTAGCCGCTTCGGCAGGCAATCATGCCCAAGGTGTTGCCTATTCTAGCAGCATGCTCGGAATTCCTTGCAAAATCGTGATGCCGCAAGGGGCCCCTCTCAGCAAAGTGGAAGCCACAAGAAGCTATGGAGCGGAGGTGATATTGGAAGGCCGCGTGTTTGATGAAGCTCTCGACTATGCCTATGAACTGCATCGGCGCTCTGGTGCCGCATTTGTCCATGCCTTTGATGACCAGGCCATTATTGCAGGGCAGGGAACGGTCGGTCTCGAAATCATGGAGCAGCTGCCAGATGCAGATGCAATCATTTGCCCTGTAGGGGGAGGCGGCTTGATTGCTGGAATAGCAGCCGCTGTAAAAGAAAAGAACCCATCTATTCAGGTTTATGGAGTAGAAGCAATGGCCTGCCCTAGCATGGCCCAGTCAATAAAGGTAGGGGAAATCACCACGTTTGATGCCAGCCCGACGATGGCTGATGGAATTGCCGTAAATACACCGGGAAAATTAACCTACGAATTGGTCCAAAAATATGTGGATGACATTTTTACGGTAGACGAAATGCAAATTGCCCAAAGTATGCTTATGCTGCTTGAACGGAATAAATTGCTGGTTGAGGGCTCAGGTGCGGTTTCTCTGGCAGCGATTTTATCGGACAAGCTTCCTGTAAAAAATAAGAAAGTGGCTGCGGTAATAAGCGGAGGCAATGTCGATGTAAGCTTTATCTCGAGAATTATTGAGCGGGGGATGGTTGAATCCGGCCGCTTTGTGCAGTTCAGCATGATTTTAAAAGACAGGCCGGGAAACCTTGAAAGTGTTCTTGAAGTGGTCACAGAACTTCGGGGAAATATTCTGGACATCTCTTTGAACCATATGGGAAGCAAGATTTATCCAGGTTATGCGCAATTGAATCTTTCAGTCGAAACAAGGGATTCTGCCCATATTGAACTGATATCAAGGGCCCTAAAGGCCAAAGGGTTTGCAGCAGAGGTCATGCTTTAGTTCATATGTGTTAGCCAAAGGAGAATGTCCCATCCGGGCTTCTCCTTATTTTTCATCTTAGCCAATATTTGCTGGTATTTGAGTCCTGTAGAAGGGGAGATAAAAATATAAAAAAAGATTTGAACCAAACAATACCTTCGGGCGTCATATAACTGACCGCATAAGAAAGGGGCATTTTATGGATCAAGAGGAGGACCTGGTTTTAATACAAAAAGCGCTGAAGGAAGATGATGATGCCTTTGCCCAGCTCTTTCAAAAGTATGACAGCTTCTTATACAAATACCTTTTGAAATTGACGCTGGATGAGGAAATGAGCAGGGACCTTGCCCAGGAGACCATGCTCAGGTGCTATACGCATTTAACTTCCTTTAAAGGCGAGTCAAAATTTTCGACGTGGATGGTTTCGATTGCTTCCAGGCTATATATTGACCAGCTGCGAAAGCAAAAGCGGGAAAAGAAATGGATGGAACTTTTGAAAGGTAACCTGTCCCGCCAGCTTTCCTGGCAGGCAAATGCCCGGGGAATGGAATGGAGTGATGCGTTTGCCGATTTCAATCAATTGGATGCCGAAGCAAGGATTCCAATCCTGCTGCACCACTATTACGGCTACACCTATGAGGAAATCGGGGAAATCATGGGTGTCCGGGCCGGGACCGTCAAATCACGTGTTCATTATGGCTTGAAACAGCTAAGGAAGGAGTGAGATGGTGAACATGAAGGAAGATCAGGAACAGTTAAACGCATTGAAGCGGGATTGGAAACAGCTGGATGATCTAGGTGACTGCTCTCCGGCCTCGCTTATGGAGATGAAAGCCCAGATCGCATCCTTTCGGGTGAAACAGAAGAAAAAATTTTACAGGGAATTATACATCTTCTTATCTATTGCCGTCTTTATCTTGGGCATGATTGTTATTGGCATCATGAAGCAGCCATCCCTTTTTATTGCCCTCCAGGCTGGAGCCAGCCTCTTAGCCCCAATGGTCCTTTATGTTCTTTTTAAAAGAAAGAAGCAGGAAGGAAAGGTATATTCATGACGCCTTTGGAACAATACGTGCTCTTGCCGCTGCTTATATTGGTTTTGCTGACACAAAGTACGCTGCTGTTCATTGATGCGAAGAAAAAGGGCAGCTTTGCCTGGTTTTGGGGTCTTTGGGGACTTATTCAATTTCCTTTGCCAACGTTGTTTTATTACTTTTTTGTTGTTCGGCCGCATAGAAAAAAAAGAAGCGCATAGAAAAAAAGAAGATAGAAAAAGAGGGAGAGATGATGGGTGGATATCTTGTCTGATGTAAACTGGGCGCTGGTTGCCCCGCTGATTGTGCTGCAGGCCATTCTGATGGTGGCGGCACTGGCTAGCTGCCTGAAGCAGGAGGAAACGAACGGTCCTAAGGGAATGTGGATCCTTGTCATTATTTTTGTGAATATCATTGGTCCCGTTCTCTACTTTGTCATTGGACGCAAAAGTGCTTAGGGGGAGATTAGCATGTTAGTCACTGTAGAGAACTTATCGAAACACTATAAAGACCAGAAGGCTGTCAATTCCATATCTTTTTCAATAGAAAAAGGCCGGTGCATCGCTTTGCTTGGGCCAAACGGAGCAGGCAAGACAACCACCCTGCAGATGCTTGCCGGCCTGCTGGAACCCACAGAAGGGAAAATCCGCTTTGCAGGCCATTCCCAGAAGGATTACAGGCCATTGATTGGTTTTCTGCCCCAGCATCCTGCATTTTTCAACTGGATGACAGCTCGGGAGTTCCTTCAATTTGCGGGCGGGCTGTCGCATGTTCCAAAGAAAAAATTAGCAGCGCGCATCGAAGAGACTTTATCCTTTGTATCACTGGATGATGTGAAAAACAAGAAGATCGGCAGTTTTTCCGGAGGGATGAAGCAGAGGCTGGGGATGGCACAAGCTTTATTGCATGAACCAGAGCTTCTTATACTGGATGAGCCGGTGTCTGCGCTGGATCCTTCGGGGAGAAGGGATGTTCTTAAGTTAATTGAAAAGCTCAAAAACCGGATGACCATTCTTTTTTCGACACATATTCTGCATGATGCCGAACAAGTATGCGAGGAAATTTTGATGCTGAAAGATGGCCAGTTGAAGTGGAACGGTCCTCTGGAATCGTTAAAGACAGAGTTTGATGCATTGGCTGTCAAAATTGTGACAAAAGAGCCGCTTTATGGAGTGCTTGAGCCACTGGACTTTATTGGCGATATTGAATACCTTGATGACCACGCGGCAAAGTTTAGGATGAATGACCAAACAAAGGTGAATCAGCTTCTCCACGCACTGTTAACGGCGGAAAAGACACTGCTTCACTATGAAATTGTTCAAGATTCTTTGGAAGACGCATATATGAAGGTGATGGAGCGATGAAAAATTTTCTCATTCTTTTTAAAAAAGAGATGAATGAAAGCTTGCGCAACGGAAGGTGGATTTGGCTTCCGATTGTGCTGATGATCGTTGGAGTTTCACAGCCGCTGACCAGCTATTATATGCCGCAAATTCTGGAGGCAGCAGGGAATTTTCCTGAAGGTGCTGTAATCGATATCCCAACGCCGACTGGGGAAGAAGTTCTGATTGGCACGCTTTCCCAATATGGAACGATCGGTTCCCTATTGTTTGTTCTGTCGATGATGGGCGTGATCTCACAGGAAAGGCAGAATGGCTCCCTGACTCTTGTGATGGTTCGGCCAGTAAGCGCGATACAGTATATCGGAAGCAAGTTCCTTGCCCAGCTTACTATCTTATTTTCAGCATTGGCAGCCAGCTATCTTTTAACCTGGTATTATACGAATTTATTATTCAACTATGTTCCCTGGCAGCTAATGCTGACAAGCTTGTTAGTGTACAGTCTATGGATGGTCTTTATTGCGGCTGTCACGATTTTTGCCGGAACGCTGCTTCGAAGCAGCGGGGGAATAGCTGGAGCAAGCATATTGTTTCTTTCCTTAATCAGCCTGCTTACGACCTTGCTGCCTAAATATATGAAATGGAGCCCGGCAGCCATTCGGGCGCAAGCATCGACCCTGCTGATGGAAGGTCCATGGGACTCTGAAAGCTGGCTGGTTGTATGCAGCACCATCGGGATTTCACTGCTGCTGTTCAGCCTGGCTGTCTTCAGCTTCAAACGTCTTGAAAGCTTTGGAAGCTAGGGGAAGCGAGGCTCCTCCTGTATAATTAGTATGGTGGGCGGACAATAAGTTTGCGTTTCGGGACAATAGAACTTCTTTTCCGGACAATAGAACTG
>NZ_LIGG01000001.1:3572117-3811963 GCF_001273925.1 Bacillus sp. FJAT-27251
CGGACAATAGAACTGAGTTTTCTGCAAATAGAAGCTGCTTCTCGGACAATAGAATCGGGTTTTCCGCAAATAAAATAATCGACTAAACCCGGAAAATAAAACAGGCAAGGCAGCGAGGCTGCCTTGCCCTTATTTATGAGGAAAAAGCCGGAGCTGTTTAGCCGCGTCTTCCGCCTCTGCCGCCACGTTTTGTCTCTGTGTTGCGCTTGAGGGAAGATAAGTTCTCCTCACTGGATTTTAAAAACTTGGCCATTTTGTCTTCAAAGCTCTCTTTTGGCTTGAAGCCGCCTTTAGAACGAAAGTCTTTTGAGCGGTTATCCGGTCTGCCTTGGCGTGGCGGACGCTGGGAATAAGAAGACTGTCCTTCAGGGCGGTCGATTGCTTTCTTGATGGAGAGAGCAATCTTTCCATCCTTTTCGCTAAGGACCTTAACTTCAACCTCATCGCCCACTTTAAGGTGGTCATTCACGTCTTTGACATAGCTGTCTGCTACTTCGCTGATGTGGACAAGGCCTGTAGTGCCTCCTGGAAGCTCAACGAAAGCTCCGAAGTTTGTGATTCCTGTTACTTTACCTTTTACTTTGCTGCCGATTTCGACTGACATGGAAATATGGTTCCCCCTAAAAAATTGTTAAACACACTTTATTATAGCAAATTAGGGATAAAAATCACCTCTAAACTATTTTCCACATATTTTATCTATTTCCATACCGTCATTTATGACTTTCTTCAAGTAAATTTTGTCACCATTTTTTGGAGTCGTAGGCCCATTGGGAAATGGTCATACTAAAAATCAAATATGATGAGGTGCGATCAGCTTCATTTATCAAGTCATGCAAGGGGGAAATACAATGGCAGAAGAAACAGGTGACAAAAAGACTGTAAATGTAAAACAAGCAACTATTGGAGACAGCATCCAAATCATCAAAGGTGAAGAAAAGGGAAAAAAGGGCAAGGTCGTTACCGTGCGTGAAAACTCCGTCATAGCCGAAATCGGCAAAAACCCTAAAAAAGATGAACCGATAAAAACAGTCGTCAACCATAAAAATTACAAAATCATCAAATAAAAAGGATGCCTGACCCCCAGCACAGCAATGCGTCACCGCAACGGGGGTCAGGCACTCTGCTGTACACTAATGCTTTACTGTATGTGGGGTCAGGCACCTGCGACAAGGAACCTGGGACAAATAAGGGTTGACGAGGAGAACTGTATCATTTAATATTACAGTAAGGTTTAAATTTTTTTTGGGAGATATCTTTGATTCATGATATTTGAAGATACCATCCAAACCTTAATTTTCAATGGTTTCTTATTAATGGTTGTTGGGAGAGTGAAACAACATGATTACCTTGTATACTTCACCAAGCTGTACGTCGTGCCGCAAGGCGAAAGCGTGGCTTGTGGAACATGAGCTTGATTTTACCGAAAGAAACATTATTACTGATCCTCTCACAGTCGATGAAATCAAATCGATTCTTCGGTTGACTGAAAATGGAACAGATGAAATAATCTCAGCCAAATCAAAAAGCTTCAAAGCGCTGAATGTCGATATAGATTCACTACCGCTTCAGGATTTATACCAATTGATCCGGAATAACCCGCAAATGCTGAGAAGGCCGATCATCCAGGATGAAAAGCGATTGCAGGTTGGATACAATGAAGAAGAAATCCGCAGTTTCCTGCCGCGAAAACTTCGCAGTTTCCATGCCGTTCAGGCGCTGGCCAACTAAAGTTATATAAAGTTCTGTTTTGGACACTACAAACATTTAGGAGGCTGGCCATGAACAGTGATTTTACCCTAGCCATTCACAGTTTATCGTTGCTTGCACTGCGGCCGGACCGGATGGCAACAAGCGATGTAATTTCCGAAAGTGCCGGTGTCCATCCGGTTCGAATACGCAAAGTGCTGAGCTTATTGAAAAAGAATGGATTTCTTCAAACAAAGGAAGGGACAGGGGGCGGCTTCATATTCGCTTCCGAGCCGAGTGACATTACTCTTTGGGACATTTATAAGCTTACTTGTGACGGTGCGCTCAAGCCTAAATGTACCGAATCCAGTGAGGAATGCATCGTCGGTGCCAATATGCATCATGTCTTGTTTTTCATTTTCCTAGGTGCAGAGGAGCATCTTGGAGAGTATTTAAAAAACTACACGATTAAGGAAATAGTTGATTTAGTAAATAGGAGGCAGTAATGCTTTTTGCTATAAATGTAAATAAATTCGTTACAGTTTAAATTGTGTTTTATTTCCAAACACAGCAGGCTTGCATCAGGATGGATGTTGAAGGGTAAATGACAATAAGATCCCCTTTATCGTTATAGCCGCTCCGGAATTGGAACAGCAGGATAAAAATTCAAAAAGAAGCAGGTGAGGTTCCATGTTCAATCATAATCCTTTATTAAAGATTGGTGACTGGGTAAAAGGTGAATCACGCGACGGGCAGCTTATCATTGGATTTATCGAAAATCTAAACCATGTAGAGGACCTTGTCAGCATAAAAATAGTCACAAGCGACAAAGAAGAAACTATTGGGAAAACGGTCCAGATGCTGAGCCATCAGGTAAAAAGCCTGCCCGCTGCAACGGTTAATAATAAGGAGCAAATCCGCACCTTAATTGATTTAGCGCTATCGACCGGAGACGAAGAATGGTTTCTGGAACTTACAGCAAAGCTGAAATCAATGGAACAGCTTGTCAAGGAAGCTATCTATTAATCTGGTGAGACTGAAACCAAAATAAGAATTCACCCTGGAAAGATCGCTGGCGTTTGCCCAGCGGTCTTTTTTAGCTGGTTGCTAAAGCAGCGTTAGGATATTATGGAAGTGGATAAGAAAATAAGCTTAATACATGTCGGAGGGATACAATTGGAGATTGGGATAAGTACGTTTGTAGAAACAACACCTAATACAAAAACGGGGGAGGTAATCAGCCATGCCCAGCGAATTCGGGAAGTGGTTGAGGAAATTGTCCTGGCCGATGAAGTTGGACTTGATGTATTCGGTGTCGGCGAGCATCACCGCGAGGATTTTGCAGCCTCTTCACCTGCCATCATACTTGCGGGAGCGGCTTCCCGGACAAGAAATATCCGGCTGACAAGTGCGGTTACGGTGCTGTCATCCGACGATCCGGTACGGGTGTTCCAGGATTTCGCAACGGTTGATGCCATCTCGAACGGCCGGGCAGAAATCATGGCAGGCCGCGGTTCCTTTATTGAATCGTTTCCGCTGTTTGGCTATGATTTGAACGATTACAATGAATTGTTTGAAGAGAAGCTAGAGCTGCTTTTACAAATAACAGAAAACGAGAAAGTGAGCTGGAAAGGTGCCCACCGGCCGGCGATTGACAATTTGGGAGTGTACCCAAGGCCTGTTCAGAACCCGCTGCCCGTCTGGATCGGAAGCGGCGGGAATTCAGAATCTGTTGTCCGCGCCGGGCTGCTTGGCCTGCCGCTCGTCCTCGCAATCATAGGGGGACGCCCCCTGCAGTTCGAGCCCCTTGTAAGGCTGTATAAACGGGCAGCCGCCAAAGCTGGACATGATGTCTCCAAACTGCGTGTAGCATCCCATTCACACGGCTTTGTTGCGGAAGATACTGAAAGTGCCGCAGATAAATTTTTTCCGCCAACACAGCTAGTGATGAGCAAACTGGGCCGTGAGCGAGGCTGGGGGCCGTATACTCGTGAAAGCTTTGATTATGCACGCAGCTTCGAAGGTGCTTTATATGTAGGAGATCCCAAGACAGTTGCGGATAAAATTATCCACCTCCGCAAAAATGTGGGCATTACAAGGTTTATGCTTCATGTCCCGGTTGGAACGATGCCACATGAGGATGTTATGAAAGCCATTGAGCTGCTCGGAAAAGAAGTTGCACCAATCGTCAGGGAAGAAGTCGCCAAATGGGAAAATGAGAACCCGGATAAATAACAGTATCAGAGATTAAAGTCGCAGGGGTGGAGAAATCATGAAAAAAGTGGCGGTTGCAATCATCCATGGAATGGGACAGCAAAAAGAGGATTATGCCAAAAAGATGGCAGAAAGGTTGAAAAGGATGGTATACGTAAAGTCGCCTACCTTTGTGACCAATCAGGATTCCCAGCTTTCCATAGTGCCAATCTATTGGGCAGATGTATTTGAACCAGGGGAAACAGAGCTGTACAAACGACTGGTGGAAGACAATAACCTGCGGTTCAAACACCTTAGGAGGTTTATCATTCATTACCTGGCAGATGTAGTTGCCTATCAGCCAGTCGAAACAGCCAAGCATAATTATCATCTCGTTCATGAAAGAGTTGCGAAATCTCTTGGAAACCTCGCAGAGCAAACTGGCCCAGATGCACCGTTATGCGTTATATCCCATAGCCTGGGGTCTGTGATTGCGAGCAATTATTTTTACGATATGCAAGTGAAGCCTGAGAATGTTGGCTTTTCCATAAAGGACCTTAGCCCGCTTGAAAAGGGGGATTCTCTTGCCCTATTTTATACAGTTGGGACCACTTTGCCGTTTTGGAGCCTGCGGTATGATCAATTTGACCGCCCAATCACGATTCCTTCACCCAAGATTGAAGAACGCTTTCCTGGATATCAAGGCGAATGGATTAATTTTTATGACCGTGATGATGTTCTTGGGTATCCTCTTAAAAATGTGAGTCCACAGTACAACCTTGCCGTTAAGGAGGACCGTGAAGTCAATGCAGGCGGAATGCTGGACAGCTGGAACCCCTTGGCGCATTCCGCTTATTTAACCGACAAAGATGTGCTGGAACCAATTGCTGACGGGCTAGTGAAGCTGTGGAAGCGAATCGATCACATTGAGCCAATATAAATTGCTCTTTGGAGCCGAAAATCCCCATTTATGGCTATACTAATTTTAATAAATTAGTGGAAGGAGGGGATAGCCATGCCAAGAAAGGCGGCTGCAAAAGAAGAGGAAAGCCAGGGAGGAGACCAGTCTCCTGAAAACGAGAATAAAAAGAATGAGATTCAGCAGCTGCAAGACATGTTAGCAGCAGTCCTCAATTATCTTTCGGATGATGAGGTGGAGGAAATTGACATGGAGTATCTTTTGGACAATACAGAAGGGCTTCGGGAATTTTGGAATAAACACCTCGAGAAAAACAGAAAAAAAGTTGAGGAGGAAATAAAAAAATCGCTTGGTGATTTGTCGATTGAAGAGCTGGAAAAGATCAGGGAACAAATCAAAGAGAAAAAGGAATAACAGACAAAAGGACTTCAATTGGCTTGAAGTCCTTTTGTCCTGGCTTTTATACCTTCCATGTAAGTGCTGAAAGGCGATTACTTTGAACGTTTTTCGCGCAGGTCTTCCAGTGACCAGCCTTCGTACAGTCCGATTGCATCAAATCCTTTCAGGAAGGCGCTGTGCTGTTCACTGCCTTCGACATAAAGGTCGATGGCGGACTGCAGGGATGCTTCGCGGCATTCGGCAAAGCTTGCATCATAATGAAGGTAGTCATATGCACGGTATCAGGTATCGGCCACAACTTTGCGGCCCATGCCATATTCCTCGGCAACAAGGTAGGCAGAGTACTGAAGGATTGTACAGTTAATATGTACGCCGCCATTGTCCATATTGGATGGAAGGTCATAGTACTCATCCATATGCATCGGGTAGCGTCCTTCTCCATCGATGCTGTACGGGAAATACACAGCGCCAACCTTGAATTTTCCAGGATTTTCATAGCTTCTGAGTGCTGAGCGTCCGCTCTCAAGCCATGCAGATCCCATGATATCCTCGCCGACTTCCCAGTTAGCGTCATCCACAATGGCTGCAAAAGTATCCGAATAGGCTTCGTTGACCGCCCCGGTTTCGAAACGGTAGCACAGGCCGCCGTTATAGTGGGTAACTCCGTGGACCATTTCGTGTGCCGTTACATCGAGGGAGGCAAGCGGGATGAACTGTTTCCCATCGCCATCACCATAGGTCATCATGGTAATGCCGTTGCTCCAGAACGCATTGTTGTACTCTTTTCCATAATGGACACGTGACCGGATTGGCATTCCTTTGTCATCGAGAGAATTGCGGCCATGATTTTCAAGGAAGTATTCATATACAATCCTTGAGTTGCTGTGCGCATCAACAGCGGGACCTTGTCCAACGGTTTCCCAGGAGCTGCTGTCCCCGGAGTAGGCAACATCCTTCCAGGACGCGTCGTTATTTGAATACAGCCAGATTTGATTGGCTGTGTTTTTCATATTATAAGTGTAAATTCCGCCCATGCCGGCTGCGGTAGTGTCAGCCAGATAGAAAGTTGAACCCTGGCCGCTGCCAGGAACATTGCCATGCGAAGTGAGCAGGCTCTTTATTACACCCGTTGTGCCAAGCCCCATTCCGCTGGCCGGTTTAAAGGTGCCTGCCTTTTCAATGGCTGCGGGGTTGGGTCCTTGTTTGGATTTCCCCTCTGCAGCGTCAAGGTTAATGACGTCACTGAAAAATCCAAGGCCTGTCATGGCGTCATACTTGTCAATAATTTCCCCGGACTGGGCATCTACATACACATACCAGTTCCCTTGCTTTTCGCTATAAAACTCGACATTTACCCGATAAGCTAGATGGTAGTCTCCCTCAAAGGGGAAGACAACTAATTCTGAGGTTTCATAGTCGGTTTGTTCAGGTGCTCCCACAGCATTCTTTGCGGCGGTAACAGCATCTTCTTCCATAACCGAAGGAACAGTATTGATTTGTACATCTTCCACTTTTGGATCATAGTTTCCGTTTACGCTGGTAATTTCATTGTTTTCGTTGTAATGTACATTGATCTGGTTCTTGTCCACGGCAACACCGTTGATGATTTGCTGCAGGCGGACATGTGTCTTGCCTGCTTCATCTTTCTCTACTTTTACTTCCTTCAGGTTCTTGACTGGGTACTTCAAATTGAAAAAGGATTTATGTTTTTCCAAAAACTGTTTGGCGTTTTGGCTGTTTGCCTTGTTTTGTTTTTCAGAGAGTTTTCCTGCAACAAATGCAGGTGGTCCCTGCTTGGCCTCGCCGATGACACGGACCTTTCCATTGCTCAAGCTATTAAACTCCTGCAATGAGTTTCCTTCCGCAGAGGCTGCTCCTGAAAACGAACTGCCCAGCAAAAGGGACGACAATACTAATCCCCCAAGTTTTTTCTTCAACTTGCATCCCCCTTAATACAATTATTGAAACCGGTAATTCCAAAAGTCGAAATATCCGGTGTACAAGGTAAGAATACTGGAAAAATGAGTAAATTATCAACTAAATATTCAGTCAATTAAACTGGGGGATAAGCTCCTTTTTAAGTCATTGGATTCACTTTTCAAGTGCGGTATTTCAATCTTTTTTCCTATAACCGATTATATATAGTTAAACCTTGTCATAAAACCTTTTGGTAAGTAAGGTCTTATGAACCTGAAAATATTTGCATTTGTCGAATTTTGAAGAAGCTAGTCACATAAACAGGAGGAAAGACTTGGTTCAGGAACAGGCGACCTATCAACCGAGCTGTTTGGCAGAAAGTTTTGCAAAACAAAAAGTGAGCACAGCTTTGTGCTCACTTTTTTGCCATCCACAATGAATAAGAAAGTGTCCATCGAATTACAGAGAAGAACCTCCGCAAATAGTAAGTTAATTTTCTGATTGACGTAACAATTTCCTTTATAGAAGTATAGTTCTCCACTCATATACCTCCTCATTGCAGCTGGAATGGGTGTGGCTACACCATTGTTAGTTTGCTGCATGTTAGGTTGCTTCATTCATTTTGATGACGTAAAGCTTATAGCCATTTTGTTACTTTTTATTGGCTTGGCGGCCGCTTTTTTTCTGGCTTTGGGATTTGGAGTTGCCGATTTGAAAATCGTTCCCAAGCTCAACATCATTGCGGTTATCCTGGCGCTCATGCTGTTCCCTTGTTTGATTTCTATTTTGGCTGCCTTGTTTGCTCAAATTTCTCACCCGCTTTCTTATAACATTATTTTTAATATGCACAAGTTAAGAGGATTTTCTCGGTACGGGACAGAAAAGTATAGAAGTGACTGCTAAAGAGGATGTGGGAAAATTTATGTTGCAAAATAAACTGACTGGCCTTTTGGGAATAGATTACCCGATTATTCAGGCCCCCATGGCAGGAGGAATAACCGTCTCTAAATTGGTATCAGAGGTTTCCAAACACGGTGGACTCGGAATGATTGGTGCCGGATATATGACCCCTGACCAGCTCCGGAAACAAATAAAGGAAATACGAGAATTAACAACCTGTCCTTTTGGGGTTAATTTGTTTGTTCCAAACGATTTTTCTGCAGATGAAAATCAACTTCATAAAGCACATGATATCTTGCAGCCAATCCGTGCAAAACTGAATCTTCCGCTAAATGACCAAATTAAAATTCCCGATTTTGAGCTTTTAGAAGAGTCTTTTCATAAACAAATAAGCGTAATTATTGAAGAAAAGGTTCCTGTTTGTTCGTTTACGTTTGGAATACCTTCTAGCAGGGTTGTATCTTTACTACAGCAAAGTGATATTAAAATGATAGCAACAGCTACAACTGTTGAGGAAGCTAAGGAAATCGAAAAAAGCGGTTTTGATATGGTGGTAGTACAAGGGAGTGAGGCAGGCGGCCACCGCGGCCATTTTATTGGTGAGGATGAGGGAAGTTTAGTTGGATTGATGTCCCTTATTCCACAGGCTGCTGATTGTGTGAACATCCCTGTGATTGCAGCTGGTGGTATAATGGATGGGCGAGGACTCATAGCGTCCTTATGTCTGGGAGCTTCAGGCGTCCAAATGGGAACCGCCTTTTTAACCTGTGTGGAAAGTGGAGCCCATAGAGTTTATAAAAAAGCAATTTTGAGCGCATCCGAGGACCAAGCCGTGCTGACCAGGGCCTTTTCAGGCAAGCTGGCAAGGGGAATCGAAAATAGGTATATAAGGGAATTGCGGGAGCATGAGGGGGAGCTGCCGGATTTCCCAGTCCAGAACGCTCTGACACAGGAGATTCGAAATGCTTCTTCAGCACAAAACAATCCAGAGTATATGTCGCTTTGGTCCGGTCAAAGCCCAAGGCTGGCTAAAAACCAAAATGTTGAAACCTTAATGGAAAATATATTGGAAGAAGCATTGAAGATAAAAACCGGATTTGGTTTTTAGAAAAATAACTCCTTTTTAAATAGGAAAGATAATAAAACTTATGGAGGCTGAAATATGGGAGAAGCAAAAAAGGAAAGCTGGGAATGGATCAAAGCGATTATGGCTGCTGTAGCCATCGCGTTTGTTGTTCGTACGTTTTTTCTCACGCCTATCGTGGTACAAGGGGATTCGATGATGCCTACCTTAGAAAATCAGGAGCGGATGATTGTTACGAAGATAGGTGATCCTAAAAGGTTCGATATTGTTGTATTTCATGCAGATGAGGAAAATGACTACATCAAAAGAGTCATCGGCCTTCCGGGTGACCATCTGGAATACAAGGACGATCTTTTATACGTTAACGGTAAACCGTATGAAGAAAAATACCTGGAAAAATATAAGGAAGAGAATTCCTTTGGCGGCCCGCTCACAGGGGATTTTAGTGCAGATGTCCCGGAAGGAATGATTTTTGTAATGGGTGACAATAGAAGAAACAGCACTGACAGCCGCCATATCGGCCCAGTAAAGGTTGAAGAAATAATAGGCTCTACCAAGCTGATTTTTTGGCCGGTGAATAAAATGGAGATACTGGCAGAGTAGCATTCTAAAACGAGTAGTTTTCCTATGTATCATAAACCTTGAGACAACCAGTCATAAAAAAAGCCCCAGGCGCGGGGCTTTTTACCTTTTCACCCAAACAATTAGGCAAAACAAAAACCCCTGTTAATGTACAAGAGGTTTGAAATGGCTGTTATTTATAGTTCTTTCAATTGCGTCCATGGCCGTGTAAATATCCTCATACGTTTCGGTTAGCTGCGATTCAAGGTGAAATAGCTTATAGACGTTGTTAAAGCAGCATACGGAGACTTGGGGAATTTGAAATTTGTTGTTGAAAGTCAGGGTAATTTGGCTGTTTTGATATTGCTTTAATGTTCGTAACATTGTTTTGGTGTATTCAGAAGACATGTTCTATCCTCTCCCTTCCAATACCGTAGGAGGGTGACTAAGAAAAGTCTCGTAGTTCCTAGTATTTATTACCTTAACCCTAACATATATAGGAATATATGTATAGGGAAGTTTTTGTCGAAAATTTCATAATTTTAAGTCTTTTAGAGAGTTTGACACGAAAATAAAATTAAAAATGATCCATTAATAATTTTTTCCGTGTGTCATATGGCAATAATCATGGCAAGCTATTTATAACTTGTACTAGTCGATGGCCTTGATACCGGAAAGACGGATTTGGTGAATAGTTTGGGCTTCATCTTTTAGCCAAAGAATCTGTTCTTTTAAGTTCAGGCGATAAAGACGGCCGCGGCAAACTTGAAGGACACCTTGATGGTCATATGAGATGGTAAGCGGTGTATTTTGAACAAGCTTTTTTAAAAACATGGAAATCTCCCTCTCTGTTAATTGACTTTTCGATTTCATTATAATGGGGAATCATGAATGCAGGATTAAAGGGGTGTTCTGATAAGGTAAAAGTTCCACTACTTACAGGTAATACAGTATTGGAGAACGCTTATATAACAATTATCAATACTCAAGATTTTCCTGGTTCTCTAAACCGCATCATATATGGATGGAGAGGAAGAAGATGAAAGCAAGATGGTTTGGGGCGGTCGCAGCCTTTGCAATCAGTCTCAGCATGACGGCAGGAGGKGAGGATGTGTCGGCCGGAGACAAACATGGGGATGTGGTGATTGTATCGCACCGGGGAGCTTCAGGACATGCACCCGAACATACAATGGCTTCCTATGAACTGGGCACTAAAATGCATGGAGACTATATTGAAGTTGATTTGCAAATGACAAAAGACGGACATTTAATCACCATGCATGATATGAGAGTTGACAGGACGACAAATGGAACCGGTTTGGTAAAGGAAGCAACCCTGACCGAAATTAAGAAGCTTGATGCAGGCAGCTGGTTTAATGAAAAATATCCGCTGCTTGCCAAGCCGGAATATGCAGGCTTGAAAGTACCAGCGCTTGAGGAGGTTTTTCAAAAGTTCGGGAACAATCGAAGCTACTATATTGAAACCAAATCACCGGATGTCTATCATGGCATGGAAAAAGAACTGCTGCGTCTTGTTAATCAATACAACATCAATAAGGACAAGCTTCTCGTCCAATCCTTCAGTAAGGACAGCTTGAGAACGATGCACAAGCTTGATCCATCCATCAAGCTTGTCCAATTGCTGTCGCATCGGTCGAATGCAGTCATTTCTCAAGCAGAGATCAATGAAGTTAAAACATATGCTACTGGTCTTGGAGCCAATCAAGCTTATCTGAATGAGGAGTATGTAAAGCAAGTGACTGCAAGCGGACTTGAACTGCACGCCTATACGATCAATGACAAAGCAAGAATGCAGCAGCTGATTGATTGGGGAGTCACCGGAATGTTCACGAACTTTCCGGATCTTCTTCATGAGGTAAAGGAAGGGAAATGACAGGAACATAAATCGGGAACTGCATATAAAGAAAGGGGCTGGACCATGCTGACACTTATCAGGAATGGTGAGGTGTTCTCACCGCGATATCTCGGGAAAAAGGACCTCCTGCTTGTCGGAAATAAAATCGGTTATATTTCGGACAAGATTGAGGTGCCAAACCGGTTTGTCAACATCCATGTCATTGATGCCGAAGGGAAAAGGATTGTTCCCGGATTTATTGATTCGCATGTCCACATCATCGGTGGAGGAGGCGAAGGCAGCTTCAGGACGCGGACACCGGAAATCCAGCTAACCCAGGCAACGCTTGCAGGCATCACAACCCTGGTAGGGGTGATTGGAACTGACGGAACCACGCGGAAGATGGCAAGCCTTGTGGCGAAAGCCAGGGCGCTGGAAGAGGAAGGCATTACCTGCTATGTCCAGACAGGATCGTACCAGGTGCCTGTAAAGACATTGACAGGCAAAATTGAAGACGACATCATCCTCATTGATAAAATAATCGGGGTAGGCGAAATAGCGATTGCCGATCACAGGTCTTCCCAGCCCACGCCTGAAGAGCTTGCCAAAATAGCTTCTGCCGCACGAATTGGCGGAATGCTGGCCGGCAAAGGCGGGATTGTGAATATCCATGTTGGCGACAGCATGGATCATCTAAAAGTGATTGAACAAGTTGTGGAGCAAACCGATATACCAATCCGCCAATTCTATCCGACCCATATCAACAGAAACCCGCACCTTTTTGAAGCGGGGATAGAGTATGCAAAAAAAGGGGGGTATGTCGATTTTACAACCAGCACCATTCCGCAATTCCTGGAGGAAGGCGAAGTAAAGTGCAGTACAGGCCTCAAAAGGATGCTCGGTGCGGGTGTAGACATTTCGCAGATTACCTTCACTTCGGATGGACAAGCGAGCCTGCCTCAATTTGATGGGAAAGGAGAGCTCGCCGGCCTGAAAATAGGGAAAGTGTCTTCGCTTTATAAGGCGGTTAAAGAGGCAGTAATCGAAGAAAGCATCCCGCTGGAAACTGCCATCCGAGTGATTACGCAGAACCCGGCAGCCATTCTCAAGCTTAAGCAAAAAGGCGTTATTGAAGAAGGCAAAGATGCCGACATTGTTCTGCTGGACAGGGATTTTGAAATCGACACTGTTTTTGCCATGGGACAGCTCATGGTAAAAGGCAAGAGGGCGATTGTGAAAGGGACGTTTGAGGATTAGTCATATATTCATTCATGAATAAAAAGTCCGTCACTTCAAATATTAACTTTGGAGGTGATGGATATGGCAGAGAAGGATCCCGTCGAACGAAAGAATTATAAAAGCAATTCCTATGAAATAGAAGTAGAAAACAAAGGCACGCTGCATTTGAAAGAAGCCCCGAAGCCTCATGATCATGGCAAGCTTGTGACAGAGGATATAGAATAGATGCCCCCTGCCTCCCTCATTCAAAAGAATGGGGGGTTTTTTAGACACATTTTCCTCAATGGACAGCCAAGCATTACAATAGTATGTCTTATTTATTGGCTTTTGATATAAATAACCCTGCCTATATAACTGTCCCCCTTCCACTTTACTGGTATTTCATCCCGTTTAAGAAAATTATCATAGTCTTATTATCCTATTATTTTATAAATATATTTCCCTTTTTCATAAATCTGTTATATTTATTTTGGAGCCAGCGAGGCTCCTAAATTAGCAAAAGGATGGATGAATCCGATGAATCTGGGGAGCAAAAAAAAGGGTAGTAAGATATTGGCTGGGTCGATCGCACTAGGTTTGCTTGCATCACCATTAATTCCAGTGAACGTACTGGCAAAGCCTGCAGCCAAGGTCCAGTCCGAGGTTGAACTTCGCATTATGGGCACAACAGACATTCACACAAATCTATTAAGCTTTGATTATTACAAGAATGCTCCAGCTCCAAAAATTGGTTTGGCTAAAACCGCCACTCTTGTGAAAGAGGCCCGGAAAGAAGTAAAAAATACCGTTCTGGTTGACAGTGGCGACCTGATTCAGGGCAACCCGCTTGGCACTTACAAAGCTAAAATTGACCTCCTAAAGGACGGTGAGGTTCATCCGGCGATCAAGGCCATGAACATTATGGGCTATGATATGGCTGCACTGGGTAATCACGAGTTTAACTATGGATTGGATTATCTTGACGAGGTATATGATGACGCTTCCTTCCCGGTCGTTAATGCAAACGTTTATATTGACGACCACGATAATGATGCGGCAAATGACGTTAACAAATTTACTCCATATAAAATTGTCAATAAAAAAGTCACCGATGAAACAGGAAAGACCGCTGTCATTAAAATTGGCTATATTGGATTTGTGCCTCCGCAAATAAATGAGTGGGACAAGGCCCATCTCGACGGCAAGGTGATTACGAAGAATGTAGTCGAAGAAGCCAGGAAATTTGTTCCGCAAATGAAGGCGGAAGGAGCGGATATTGTCATCGCTCTTGCCCACTCCGGGTTTAGCGGCAATGAGAGCAATACCGAAGATACCGTTTATGCCTTGAGCCGGGTGCCGGGCATCGATGCCATTAACTTCTCCCACACCCATAAAACGTTCCCAACGGCATCAGAATCCTCACTGGATGCGCTGTTTAAAGGGACGGACGGAAAACCGCTTCCTGGAGTGGATAATGCTAAAGGAACCATCAATGGCGTTGCGGCTGTGCAGGCTGGCTTCGGTGGAGGTGCGCTTGGCATTATTGACCTGACGCTGCAGAAGGTAAAAGGAAAATGGAGTGTGGCCGACTCTCAATCCTCTACCAGGTCAGTGGAGTCCGTAAAAGAAGACCAGAGGATCGTTGACGCTGTAAAAGCTGAACATGAGGCTACGTTGAAATATGTTAATACTCCAATCGGAACAACAACCGATGATATTTACAGCTATTTTGCCTTAGTACAGGATGATCCATCCATCCAGGTAGTAACCAACGCGCAAAAATGGTATGTTGAAAATTATATTGCCTTAAATAAGCCAGAGTTGAAAGATCTGCCGATTTTATCCGTCGGAGCTCCTTTCAAAGCTGGTAGGAATGGCGTCGAGGAATATACGGAAATCAAAAAAGGTGACCTGACAATCCGCAGTGCCGGCGACCTTTACCTGTACGATAACACATTAAAAGCTGTTAAAGTCAAAGGCTCGGTTGTCAAAGAATGGATTGAGATGACGGCAGGGAAATTCAAGACGATTGATCCGACAGTCACTGCTGAACAGGAATTGCTGGATCCAACATTTCCGGTGTATAACTTCGACGTGATTGATGGAGTCGAATACCAGATCGATGTTACCAAACCTGCCAGGTACGATGGTAAAGGAACACTGGTCAATCCTGACTCCAGCCGTGTGGTTAATCTGGAGTATAATGGAGCTCCCATTGAATTGGAGCAAGAGTTCGTAGTCGTCACGAACAACTATCGTGCGGGCGGAGGCGGAAACTTTCCTGGATTGAAGAATAGTGAGCTGGTTGTCGATTCGGCAGATGAAAACCGCCAAATCCTTATGGACTATATTTCCGAAGTGAAAGAAATCACCCCGACAGCCGATGGAAACTGGTCGATCGCGCCACTTTCCGCCGATGTGAACGTCACATTCACAACATCACCGAGAGCTGTTGAGTACATCGGTGAAGACAGTCCTTTCTCTTATACAGGCAAGGCTGATGACAAAGGCTTTGGCATCTTTAAAATTAACCTGAACTAAAAAGAAAGCAGGGTTCCATCCGAGAACCCTGCTTTTATCTATTTAACAAATACAAATAGATATGCCATTGACACGATTAATTATTAAAAATGCTCATGATGGCAGAAAATATGTCTAATAAAAATAAATCGTTATGCCTGGAGGCGTAAATATGGATATTTACCAACACATCTGGGATGCCGATATGAAAAGTAATGGCCTTCAGCCAATCGAGCCTGGAAAAGAGCGGAATTATTCTGCAGGGTATGTTGTAGTGGACGATAGACCAGGGCATCATGGACACAGGATTTTCCGGGAGGTCTATATCCCTGATTCTAAAAGACGTTCGTATCAATTGGTTGAAAAGCTTTTTGACAATTATACAATGAACCAATATAGAAAAGAAAAAAACACCGTAAAGGAGTCGAAGGAAGTAAGCGAGTTTTTGGCCATGGCAATAAATACTTCCCCTATCCAATTAGCCAGGGAGTTTGTACAGAAAAAACTTCGGAAATCGCTTACCGAATTATATTGGTACACACATCTCCAGCAACTTTGGTTCCGGCAGTTCAATTTATATAATGCGAGAAACCTTTCAGGATTTGAACACGTTTTCATAGGTGAGCAAAAGCGGAAAATGCTCTCCGGACACCACTTTTGGTACAAATACTGGCTGGAAGATAATCCGGCTTTAAACGAGCATAAAAGCGATTTGATTGATCTTAAAGACAGCGCTCTCCAAGTGCAAATGCCAGGAGCACCCTACATTGTGACAGCTGGCTATCGTTTAAAAACTTATGATGGGCACAAAAGGAGGTTCATCCGCATTTCCAAGAGCCGCTGCGGCTTCTTTGTCGGCCTAAGCGCAGAAGGTCTGATGGCGATGGGAACTGTGCGTGCACTGTTCCCAGAGGACAAACCGCATCCTGTCAAATTAAACGGGCTTCCATTCAACCTTGAAATGTTCATGTGTCCACAAGGAAAAAGCATTCGGACGTTTTATCCTTTTAATCCAGATTGGGGTGGTTTAACATGATAGGATTTCCGCTGCCAGCTTTCCCATATATTCACTAATGTATTGCCTGACTAAACCTGTTACCCTGTTAAAAGGCCTGTTTAATCCTAAAAAATGAAACAGGAGGTAAGAAGATGAATAGGATTTTCGCTTTATTTCTAACAATTGCACTCATAATTGGCACTCAAACGGTTTATGCCCAAAAGGAGCATGTTCCAACAGGCAATGCAGTTGAAAATAAAAAATTGGTTGTCGACAGGAAAAATACCGATTCCTTATATAAGCGTTATATTGGTGAAGAAGAAAAGAAACTGCTTGCCCGTTTGGTCCATGCCGAGGCAAAAGGTGAGCCATATGTTGGAAAGGTCGCCGTCGCCAAGGTGGTTTTAAATCGGGTAGGACATGAACAATTTCCGGACACTGTGGAAGAAGTTATTTATCAAAGAAATGCTTTTGAACCTGTACAGAATGGTTCCATTAAGAAACCAGCTTCCGAGGAGGCTGTAAAAGCGGTGGAGGAAGCACTGGCCGATCATGAACGAAACGGTGATGTGGTATATTTTTATAACCCTGATACTGCGACAAGCGATTGGATCTTCACTCGCCAGGTGGTTAAAAAAATTGGTAACCATGCATTTGCCATATAAAAAAAGCGCCATGCTTGCAAGGCGCTTTTTTGCTTAGGTAAGACATCGCTCTTTTGGAGTATGGTTTGAAAGATAACTACCATCCATAGAGGAGTGCCAAATTGGATTAATTAGCCGCCACCGGCTTTTCTTCCAGTTTCTTTGAAGCCCGCTTTTTCTTCCAGCTAAAACTGAAACTACTGGTGAATAGGCGATAAACTGCAGGGATAAGGACCAGGGTGATCAAAGTCGCAACCAGCAGTCCGGAAATGATGACGGTGGCCATAGGTGCCTGGTAGTTTCCCGAGGTACCTGTCGCCAGGGCCAAAGGAAGCATACCGCCTACCGTGGTGAGAGTCGTCATGAAAATAGGACGGATCCGGTTTTTTCCGGCTTCCACTAGTGCATCGGATACTGGGAGACCCTCTTTCCGTAAAGCGTTTGTCCGGTCGATGAGCAGGATGGCATTATTCAATACAATCCCGATCAGCATGATGACCCCCATGCCCGACATCACATTCAGCTCGCGCTGGGTCAGGAACAGCCCCATGATTACGCCTACAATGGTCATTGGAATGATTGACATGACAATCAGCGGGTGGCCCAGATGATTAAACTGGACGGCCATAACCAAGTATACAAGGAAAATCGCAATCCCCAGGATAAAGATCATATCCTGGATCAGCTCCTGCTGCTGCTTGAGATCGCCTGCAGCCGATACAGTGTACCCGGGAGGGGCTTCAAATTCCTCAATCAGCTTCTGGACATCTCGGTTGACCGCCCCAAGATCCCGGCCCTTTATATCAGCAGAAATTGAGAGAAAACGTTCTCCATCCATGTGGTTAATCTCATTTGGAGCTTCCACACTTATTAGCGAAATAAACTCTGCAAGCTTTTTCTCGCCGTCAGCCGTAGCGACCCTTAAGTCAAGGAGAGAAGACTTCGAGTTGGTTTTCTGCTGCCAATTGATGCTGAGTGGAACCATTTCGCCATCCACCTTCATTTCGCCTGCGGGTACCTCCAGGAATGCTTGCTCGATGAAGGATTTAATTTGCAGCGGTGTCAATCCCGCTTTTTCAATCTGACTTCGTTTTAACTCAACAACATCTTCGGAAGAGGTCCGCTTGATTGAATTGGCAATTCCGACAATGCCCTCGATCTCGCCAAGGTCGGTGATAAAAAGGTCTGCAGTTTCTTGAAGACTTTTAAAATCCTCTCCCTTAATTTGGATTTGAACCGGGAAGCCCCCGCCGCCGTCCATTGCACTGGCGACACTTTCAATCGGCTCCGTTTTTTCCAAGTCACGCAATACTTTGAGAATCTCTTCGTTGACTTCTTTTTGTTCCCTGGTAATATTGTCATCCTTGGTCATATTAATGATCGTGTACATCATCCCGCCATTATCCAGGATATAATTGGATTCCACATCTTGTACGGTTTCCAGGGCCTGGTTGATATTCCTGACAACCTCCTCTTTTTCTTCAAGCGATAATCCGGTTTCCAGATTCACCATCAGCTCTGCATATCGGTTGAACACATCAGGCATGACGGTCATCGGAATTTTTGGCAAAAGCGCTAACGACCCGGCAAACATTAGAATGAAGACGCCGATAACGGCAAGGCTGTGGCGTTTCTTTTTAATGGTCCATGAGACAACCGAGCTGTAGGCTTGCAAAAAAGGGCCTTCCTTGTCTTTTTTTCTGGCTGTACGCAATTTCAGATAGTTTTCTGCCAGCGACGGGATGAGGGTGAATGACACCAGGACCGAGCTGATCAGTGTGATAGCGACGACAGCTGAAAGCATGATCATGAACTTACCCATGTCTCCGCCTAGCAATCCAATCGGAAGAAACACGACAATCGTCGTCAGCATCGAAGCGAATACAGCAGTGGCTACCTCTTTAGTCCCCTGCAGCACAGCTTCCAATTTAGCAATGCCTTGCTCTTTCTTGCGATAGATGCTCTCAAGGATGACAATGGCGGAATCGACCATCATCCCGATTCCAAGTCCCAGTCCGATCAGGGTCAATATATTCATGCTGTAATCGAGAGCCCACATTGTGGCGAAGGTGAGCAGGACCGAGGTGGGGATTGACAAAGCAATGATGAAAGTGGCTCTGATATTGCGGAGGAACAGCAGAAGGATGGCCACTGCGATGGCTCCGCCGATTAGAATGTTGCTTGTAACGCCGTCAATGGATTCCTGGACATAGTCAGCCTGAGCAACCATTTCATTCAATTCAAATCCTTTGACCAGCCCTTCATTCCGGATGTTCTTAATTTCTTCCCGGACAGCATCGGCCATTTCGATTTGGGTAACATCAGACGTGCGGCCAACCTGGATAAATATAAAGTCCTTGGTTCCATTTTTCCAGACAAAGGAGGAGTTTTTCACAGGCTGGATGGAAACATCGGCCACTTCCTTCAATGGAACAAATCCTGATTGTGAAGCGACCCGGATGTTGTTTACATCCTCCACACTCTCAAGCTTCGTATTCCAGCGCAAGGAAGGAGAGCCGGCATCCTTGCTGAACTCACCGATTGTGGCTTCATTGTTCACCTGCTGAATCGCCCCTATAATCTGGGAGGCATCAAGACCTTTTTCAGCCATTTTGTCCCGGTCCAACTGGATGGAAACCTCATGTTCCAGCACACCAGCCAAGGCAACATCCCTTACCTCCGGGAGTTCCTCCAGGCGGGGCTCCAGGATATTTTTAGCAAAATCGGTGATTTCCTGCATGTTTTTACCGGAAACATCCATGTAAAACTCATAGCTCTGATTTCCTCCATACTGACCTGACTGAGCGTCTTTGATCATGGAGTTTTCTGCTCGCTCAGCGCTGACCATCTGTTCAACTTCTTTAAAAACGTCATCACCTCTGCCGCTTTCAAAATTGAGCTGCATATTCACCCGGCCAATGGTGGTTGTGGAGCTGATTTGCTCAACACCGTCAATGCCCTGTATTTTTTTCTCCAACGGTGTCGTTATTGTTCTCTCCACTTCAACGGCTGACATTTCTCCTGCATTGATTTCCACAAAGGCACCGTCCATCGTTACCGATGGCATCAATTCCTTGTCAAGCTTAAATACGGCATTGATCCCGAATATCAGTATAAGCACCACCGTCAGCATGACAAGAATTTTTCTTTGTACAATAAACCTCAACAAACCCATACCCTAACACCTTCATCCTTCTAAATTTTTGCTGATCATTTTTAACCACCAGCCCCCGAGAGTAATTATACCTTCATTCCCAGGAAAAAATAACCATTAAAGCGCGGCTTGCTCTAAAACCTTTCGTTATTTAGGACGGAAAAACACTAGAAGAGTAACAGTCAATGGAGTTGGATTCATCATAATCCACAAAAAAGTTTTCATTAACGAACCTAAGTCAGATTTCCAGGTAAGACTTAAGGCGGAGGTTGCATCTTAAGAATATTTGTCCATGTTGGCCCTTTTTTTCCAGCTCGTTAGTTGGTAATATGAAAGATATTAAGCAAGTCTGGTATTTTACAAAATGACAACAATTATTGAATAAAGGGATGAAGAGATGATCACCGTTTTGCTTGCTGAGCTGGAGGAAAAGAAGGATAAATGGATTTCCGCAGCAATCCGACGCCTCGGTCTGGATGATGAGGGCATGTCTGAGCAGGATCCGGAGAATCTTATCCTTCAATTAAAAGATAAACAGGATCATGAACTGAAGGAACTGTCACTTGAATTGGAATGCATGGCAAAGAGATTGAAGGAGCTGGAGCAGAGTATCCTGGAAAAAGAACAGAGCCTGCAAGCGTTATCTGTCACTCTAAGCACCTTGCAAAGCGAGTTAAAAAGCTGTAAATCAGAACTTGAATGGATAGAAGATTTTCTTTTTGAGGAATATGAGCCAAATATTCAGGACAGATTTGCCTGGGATGATAAAAATAGCCAAGTGGCTTTCAAGGATAGGAAAATTTCACGGCTTCGGGATAGCTTCAAAAAGGAACAAGAAAAGATGCTTCAATTTTATGAACAGCAGATTATGAATATATGGAATGCAGACCATACCGGGCCATTCACGACCCCTCCAGTCAGCCGCCTATCCTTAAAACATGGACATGGTCTGGATCAATACGTCAATCCGCTTAACTTCAAAAAAGATTACCACAATGTACTAGATACATTAAAAATGAACAGCCGGATTGCCTATGAATATTATCTGAACCAGCTTCGGGAGGACAATGAAAAAAGGACACTGGAAATGCAGAAGCTGCTTGACCTGAATGAAGGAAAGCTGCGGGAACTGCTGGAAGTAAAAGCTACCCTGACTGAGCAAAAAATACTGGAAGAAAGCATGAAAAGGGAGCTTGAGGATAAACTGTCCAGGTCCTGGTGGGAATGGAATACTTTAATTCAGGAACAGCTTGAGAGGAAGGAAATCCTCATGGAAGAGTTTGTGAAGACTGTCTCAAAATTGCAGGGGAAACTGTTGGCTGAAGAAACAAATGCAGAAGAACGCTGGGCATATCACCAATACTGCCAAATAATGCTGATGCAGGGAGAAAGGATTATCGGTAATGATGAATTCTAATGCGAGCACGGAGAAGAAGTATCAGGAAGCCATTCAATCCTTAAGGAAAATCAATGACGATTTGTTCTATGGCGAGCTTAAGCAGCTGATCAAAGAGCGGGAAGACGCTATTGCAGCTATGAATGAAGCTGTCTATCAATATATCGAAAAAATGGATGAGCATTTGAAAAGCTTTCCTGACCAGGTTAGCGGACAGGTGAAAGAAGATTTAATTGTACCGCAGCAAGCCAGTCTGGAACGCTTTAACGGAAATCTGGCAGATATGGAAAGCAGGATGGGGCTGTGGCAGAGCCAATACCAGGATTACCTGGTCAAAACGGAAAACCTCCTATCAGGGATGAAAGAGCTGTTAAGGGAGGACCAGGAGTTTGCCGGCAGCCAAACAGAAAAGGTCCTGTCTGAACTCAGAAAACTCGAGGAGAAAGTCAGGGATGTCTTTGCCCAAG
Organism: Bacillus sp. FJAT-27251; assembly: GCF_001273925.1. Lineage (GTDB taxonomy): Bacteria > Bacillota > Bacilli > Bacillales > Cytobacillaceae > Mesobacillus_B. The sequence continues at coordinate 3,594,031 of NZ_LIGG01000001.1, forward strand.
AATTCAGCGAGCAGGCATCGAAAACGAATGTGAAGTATGATGCCGTCAGCGAACGTCTTCATACCATTTTACTTCAGATGGACAGGATGGAGGAGGACCGCAGGGGTGAGTCCGAACATTGGCAGCAGCAGATCTCGCAAGTCCAGCTTAAGCAGCGGGAAATCCATACTGTTTTTGACCAAAAATGGAAGATGATTGAGGCTGCCGGGTTTAAAACGGAGAAGAATATGAGAAAATGGCTGGTCGGACTGGCTATAGGGCAGGGAGTTGCCCTTATCAGTCTCGTCCTGCTTCTTATAAAATGAAGAGGCAGACCTGCTCTATCGTTTGGAGCAGGTTTTTCCATGGCCACATGGAGAGAGCTTGTTAAATAATCCTTGTTTTATCGAAATTTCCTTTGCTATAGTTAACACACGAGCAAAGCTTGGTTTTTGGAATTGTATTTATTACGCATGAATGGGAGAACAGGTGGAAATGAACAAGAACGATATCGCGGATATCCGCAAGCAGTTTAAATTAAACAACCCCAAAATGAACATACGCGAAATTTTTACTGTTTATGTGCAAAAGGAAACAGGCGAGATATATCATCATATGAGCCAGCCATTTGAAATGCTGGACCAGGAAGCACAGGAGCTGTTCCTGGGCAACTTTAAAAAGGTTTTGACTGGACACCTTGATTCAAAATTGTTTGAGCTTAAGTTCCTCCGCGAGGCAGATGATAGCACCCAGAATATTCTTTATGAAGGTTTAAGGTCAGATATAACGGAGGACTGGAAGGAATATATGCTGGAAATCGTCGCAAAAATGTTCGCCCATACCGTTTATGATTTTGATACGGTTGTGACTTTCATTCGCGGGGAATATCGTAAGCATACAAAGAAGCGGGATTTGGAATCGGAAGAAGGCGGGGATGATGAAGTTTATTCAAACTCATTCATACTGTGCAGCCTCAACAAGACAGACCAGCCCAAAAAAGCGCTGCTGTTCGATTATGTTGAAAAAGCCTTCAAACCTAATAATGTGTTTGACCCGATCATTAATCTAGCTGTTCCCATGTCCGGCTTCCTTTTCCCGGCTTTCAGTGACAATGCGGCCGATGTGAACCGCATCCTCTACTGCGCCGGGAAAAGCAACCAGCCGGATGAAGCATTCATTGAACAGGTGCTTACTTGTGAAGAAGTGATTACTGCTGAAGAAGACAAGGATATTTTCGAACTTGTATTAAAGAATGTGATCGGCGACGAAGTGGACTCGCGTACCATTTCCAATGTGTATGAAGAAATCGACAAGATTGTCCTCGAGCATGCGGAAAGTGAAGAAAGCGAAGCTCCAAAATTGGATTATCGCGATGTGGAGCGCATCCTGGATGTCAGCGGAGTTGAAAATGTCGATTCTGCCAAAATCGAGCATGCCCTTAAATCGGTGATCGATGACGAAAAACACGAATTCAAGGCAGAAAGCCTGGTTCCCAAAAAAATCAAAATCACCACGAAAATAGCCGATGTCTCTATCAATCCTAAAGAGTTAAGAAACCTGAAATACATTAACTTCCAAGGTAAACGGTGCCTCCTTCTTGAAGTAGAGGAAGACATCGTCCTGGAAGGATTCAAACTGGAAACCGAGACATTATAAAACACGGGGACGGTTCTTCTGCTTCAATGAAGTAGAGGAACCGTCCCTTTGCTTTATAAAATGTTTGACTTATGACAATGTGTCATATACTATTGAGGCAGGGAAAATGACACATTGTCATATCTGGAGGTGCTAAAGTGCCAAAGCAGACTTTCTTCAATCTCTCAGACAAAAAGCGGAGAACACTTATTGAAGCAGCGGAACATGAGTTTTCAAGAGTGCCTCTGTTTGAGGCTTCCGTTTCGAATATCATCAAAAGCGCTGGCATTCCAAGGGGCAGCTTTTACCAATATTTTAACGATAAAGAGGATCTTTATTTCTTTTTATTGGATGAGAAACTTCAAGAGAGCAAAAAACGTTTTGTTTACTTGCTGAACAAGCATGAGGGCGACCTGATTGAAGCCATGAAGGAATTGTATCATCACTTTCTTATCATTATACCCGACGAGGAAGAGCGCAATTTTTTAAGAAATGCGATGTTGTATACGACAAATAATGTGGAAAAATCATTTGCTGATATGTTTGATGCCAAACAGGATAAAGAGCGTTTTAAGGAAATATCGAAGTTAATTGACAGGAAGCGGTTGAATATCAAAAATGATCAGGAGATTGTACATATCTTCCAAATTATTTCAGCCATCGCGTTTCACAACTTTATTGAAAAGACAATGAAGAAGCTGTCTGATGAAGAAGCAATTAAGGAATTCACCATCATGCTGGAAATGATCAAGCAGGGGATATCCAAGCAAAATTGAGAAATAGTTAGGCACTTACATATAATCTGAGGAGGGAAATGACAGATGACTCTGACCATCTATGGACTAGAATGCAAATCTACAAAGAAAGCAAGGCAGTGGCTGAAAAAGCACGAGATTTCTTTTGTTGACCGCAATATTATCAAGGAACCGCTTACCGTTAACGAGCTCCAGGAAATATTAAGAAGGACGGTGGACGGAACAGATGGAATCATCGCTACCCGATCGAAAATATATAAGGAATTGAATCTGGATGTCGAGGAGCTGTCTCTTCAGGAGCTGCTTGAAATCCTCCACGAACAGCCAAGACTGCTCAAAAGCCCGATCATAGTGGATGATAAAAGGCTCCTCATTGGCTATCATGAAGATGAAATACGTCAATTCCTTCCAAGGTCAACCCGGAAATCACAGTGGATGAATTGGCGCCTCAATAATTTTAACCTGGCAGAAGGATGAAGTGAGCCTATGCGGCTCCTGGTTATCAGAAAAACCCCTGGAATGTGAAAATTCCAGGGGTTTTTATATTAGTTGAATTTCAATGGCCGCTGGATTACCGAAAATTCGAAGCAGCAGAACCGTCCCTGTGCTTTATACTCCCGGAAACCAGCCAGGTGTGCTGATAATGGCATTCCATAGTGGATCGGGAATGACAAGTTCTTCTTGTTTAGTTTTGTCTAGCTCAGTCACAATTTCCTCTTCTTTACCTTCTGCGATTTTTTGCACCCAATCCGGATCGATGATCAGCTCTCTGCCTAATGCCAGCAGAGGAACTCCGGTGCCAAATGCTTTGCGTGCATCCTCTGCCGAATAGATTGAACCGACGCCAATCAATGGAACCCGGTCGCCGATGGTCTCCAGCAGGTATTCCATCCTTGTTTTTGAGACATCTTCAACGCCTCTTCTAGGCTGGGAAAAGAAATCCGCCAGTGAAACATGCAGATAATCCAGGCCTCTATCCGCTAAAACATCCACCAGCTTTAGTGTGTCTTCCATCGTAATCCCGGGGGTTTCCGGTTCTTCCGGCGAAAAGCGGTATCCGACAATAAAAGGTTCTGTGGCATGCTTGTCTACGACTTTTCGAACTTCGTCCACGACTGCCAGAGGGAAGGCCATACGCTTTTCCAGACTTCCGCCAAAGCGGTCTTCACGGCGGTTTGAGTGGGGGGAGAAGAATTGCTGGATCAAGTAGCCATTTGCACCATGGATTTCAACTCCGTCATATCCCGCTTCAATCGCACGGCGTGTGGTTTCCCCAAACGCATGTATCATTTCTTCCACTTCGGTTTCTGTGAGCGCCCTTGGTTTTACTTCAGGAGCTTCGGTTGAAGCGCCGCCTCTCTCCGCCGGGATATCACTGGCACTGACAATTTCCCCATTAGGGACCAATTCCGGCGGGCACATCCTGCCGCCGTGAAAGATTTGCAGGACCGCCTTGGCACCTTGTTCCTTGATAGCATTGGCAACTCGTTTCAGGCTTGGAATCATGCTGTCCTGGTCACCGCCAAATTCACCGTGGAATCCTTTTCCGTTTGCACTTACATAGGTGCAGGCTGTGACCACCATGCTGACTCCACCGGAGCGGCGGGCGTAATATTTTACCTCGGCATCAGTGACACTTCCATCGGGATTGGACGAGAAATTCGTCATTGGGGCCATTACAAGCCGGTTTTTCAATTCCACGCCATTTGGAAGAGTATAGCTTGAAAATAGCTGCTGATTCTGTTCATTCATGTATGCGTTCCTCCAATTTTTCGCAAGTAGCCTGTAAATGGTTATCCCCATTTACCATATTAACCTTAACAATTAATAGGAGGATTATGAAATCATCTGCTTAAGGATCTTCCTTAAAGACAGAGAAAGAAAAAGGCGCCTAATGCAGTAAGTTTTTTTCAAAATGAAGTTTGACTTGGGGCCAATCCTCACGGGTGATGCTGTACATGACGGTATGGCGGATGCTTCCGTCCCTTGTGATCATATGGTTTCGCAATACGCCTTCCTTTACTGCCCCGATTCGTTCAATGGCTTTTTGCGACCGGATATTTTTGTGGCCTGTTTTAATCTGGACCCGGTTGAGGGAAAGGTCTTCAAAACAGTACTTCAGCAATAAATATTTGCAGCTGGTATTGACAGAGGTCCGCCAATGGGTGGGATTGATCCAGGTTGACCCGATTTCCAGACGCTCATGCTGCTTTGAAATATCAAGGAACCAGGTGGCACCAATGATTTTTTGCTTCTGCTTACTGACAATCACAAAAGCAAATTCCGTTCCGTTTTTCTGCTTCTCGAGCGCATCACCCACATATTGAGCAACCTGTATTTTTGTCATCAATTCCACAGACATATGCTCCCATATCCGGTGGTCCCGGGCCGCTGCACAGAGACCATCAATATGGCTGTATTCCATTGGCAGCAATTGGACCACTTCGTTTTCCAATGGTTTCATTTCATCACTCCTTGTATTTTATTAAACGCCTTTTCTGGTATGATGGATATAACCAAAAATCAGTTAAAAGATAATACCAGGGAGTGGATTATGGAACTACAGATTATCTTCACGGACGACCGTCCCAAGTATATACAAATCTATCAAACTATCTTGAAATCCATTCTGGAAAAAAGTCTGCCGCCCCATCATAAGCTCCCTTCAAAAAGGAACCTGGCGCAGCAATTGCATGTGAGCATCATGACAGTGCAGCTTGCGTACGAGCAGCTTCAAAGCGAAGGATATATCTATTCAGTGGAAAGGCAGGGGTATTTTGCTTCAGCTATGGAGGAGGACTGGCAGTATGCAGAGAAGCCGTCCGTCAAGCCAAAGGAAAGTTTTCAGAAGAAGGAGACTGGCATCAATTTTAAAAATGGCCAGGTTGATGCCGGAGCATTTCCGTACAAGCAATGGCAAAGGCTTTACAAAAAACAGCTGCAGGTTTTAGATGGAGCCAATGCGCCATGGCAGGGAGAGGATGCCCTGAGAGTCCAGATTGCTTATTATCTGCAGCAGGCGAGAGGCCTTGCGTGCCAGCCGGAGCAAATCTATGTGTTCAGCGGCTTTCAGCAGCAACTCTTGAATCTTTGCCTGTTTTTTAAGCGACCGGCTGTTGGAATGGAAGAGCCTGGCTTTATCAGGGCAAGGTCTGTGTTCGAACAGCTCCAGCTAAACTGTTCCCCGGTCCCTGTTGATAAAGAAGGCTGCTGTGTACCTCATGAGTCTGTAAAACTGTTGTATACAACTCCAGCGCATCAATATCCTACAGGTATAATCATGTCGGCATCCCGAAGAATGCAATTATTGAATTGGGCTTCACAGCAAGGATCCTACATACTCGAAGATGACTACGATTCAGAATTTCGCTATGGAGGAGCTCCGATTGCGACTTTGTCTCATTTAGATCACCGTGACTGCGTATTTTACTTTGGCACCTTTTCAAAAACGCTGCTCCCGTCTTTGCGGATGAGCTACATGGTTATACCAGCCTCTCTTACAGATGATTTTGAGGAATTCAATGCTTTCCAGAAGTCCACTGTTTCAAGGGTCGACCAGCTGGCTGTATCCCGATTTATGGAAGAAGGCTTCTACGCAAAGCATATTGCCAAAATGAGAACCTTGTATCGTGCAAAACGAAACTGCCTGATTCATTGCATTACAGAATATCTGGGCGAGGGATTTAAGATAAAGGGGGATTCAGCCGGCTTGCATATCATCCTGGAGCTGCCGGAAGGATTGGAGGAGAGTGATGCTGTTGAAGTGGCGAAAGAAGCGGGTGTCGTGCTGGACAGGGCTTCTACGATGTATCAGCTGAAAAAGCCCCGGAACCATATTATGATCGGTTATGGCGCAGCCTCCATGGACGAAATCCCACTTGGAGTGGAAATTCTGGCAAGAGTCTGGAAAACAAGCTAAGAAAACAGGACAAAAAAAAGGCCGGAAACGGCCTTTTTTGATTTTGTACAGAATCAGTTTCCGGCACCGCGATACCTTTTCACTCCAGCGTTCCACAGGAAGACGGCGATACTAAAGAAAATCAATCCCATAACAGGAGTGAAAAAGGCATATCCAAACCATTCTTGTTTATTAAGGAAGTAGGCAGCAGGATAAACGCCGACAAATGCAAATGGCAGAATCCAGGTCAGGACAAAACGAATGATTTTATGATAAATATTAACCGGATATCGTCCATAGTTGCTGATATTATACATCATCGGCATAATATCAGTCCGGCTGTCCGACCAGAAGCCGATGGTGGCAATGGAAATGAAAATACCGGCATAAATAAGAGCACCGCCCACAACCATGGCAATGAACAGGAACACATCATACCAGGCAAACGCCAAACCCAGGTTCTCTCCGGCATAACCCATCACCACCAGTCCGGTTATCACCCCAAATAAGGATTCCAGCTCCATGCGTTCCATAATAATCTGGAACAGGCTGTGCACCGGACGTGTCAGGACCCTGTCCATTTCTCCTTTGACAATATAGCGTTCATTAAAGTCCCAAATATTGAAAAAGGAAGAAAACAGCGCATAGGGAACGAGAAAGAATCCATAGATAAAAATAATTTCTTCGCGGTTCCACCCGCCCAATTGAGAGGTGAGGCCAAATACCACCAGGATGAAAACGAGGTTCACAGCCTGGAACAAAAGGTCCGAAAGTATTTCGATCAGCGTATCGACCCGATAAGCCAATCTTGTTTTTAAATATTGGGAGGCATATTGAAAAAAGATTGAAATGTAAAACACGTCCTTAGCCTCCTTGCACAATCAATTGTTTTTTTGCCAGCAGCCACAGCATCTGAATAGGCATTAGCAGAATCAGGGCCCAGATTGCCTGCAGGATTAGAGCGTGATAGATCTCCTGTCCCGCAAAGCCTTCGGTAAAAATCATGCTTGGAATATAGCTGATTGCCTGAAACGGCAAATATCCCATAATGTCCTGTGCCCATAAAGGATAAAAGGAAACAGGGAGCAGAAGGCCCGAGAACAAATCAATCACAACACGCTTGGCCCGAATCAAACCTGTGTTATTAAATAAAAAGAAGGTCATAATCCCCGTCAGCAGGTTGATTTGCGTGTTCACGACAAAGCTGAACAGCAGCGACACAAAGAAAAACATCCATGTTGCCAGGCTGGCAGAAAAACTGACAGGGAAGAGCAGGGCAACAATGATCATGCCCGGGACGGAGAAGAAAAACAGCCTGAAAATTCCTTCTCCTAAAGCCTGCATCGTTTTCATGCCCAGGTAGTTATAAGGGCGGATCATTTCAATCGCCACTTTTCCATCCTGGATTTCAGCAGCGATTTCACGGTCGATATTATTAAAATAAAAAGCCCTGGCCATCCAGGCAACCGCAACATACGTCGTCATCTGCAGGACGGATAGTCCCTGGATCTCTTCCTTTCCTCCGTAAATCGCCGACCATAGGAAATAGTAGGCGCCGATATTGATGCTATATATGAGGATTCCGCTGTAATAGTTCGTCCGGTAAGCAAGCATCATTAAAAAGCGGATGCGGATCATTTCCATATACATGCTCATCTGATGGTCATTCCTTCTTCATATATCTTCCGGACAATCTCTTCAGTCGATATTTCATTAATTCTTACATTTTTAATTGGATTGCTTTTTACGACTTCACTGATCAATTGTGACACCAGCTGTTCATCTCCATTGACATTCGCCAGCCATGCAGCACCATCCTTATGCTCCCAAGTTACCTTTGACATGCCGGGAAGACTGCTGCTGTCCACTTCCGCAAGAAATTCAAATTCCACTTGCTTCCCTTCAACCGCTGATGTTTGCAGCTGGCTGAGCTTTCCGTCATAGATGATTTTTCCTTCATCCAATAGAACGACCCGTTCACAAAGTGCTTCTATATCGGTCAGGTCATGTGTGGTCAATAGAATGGTGGTTTTATACTGTTCATTAATTTCCTTTAGGAATTCACGGATTTTTAATTTTACAAGTACATCCAGGCCAATCGTCGGCTCGTCCAGAAAAAGGAGCGGAGGATTGTGGATGAGCGCCGCAGCCAGTTCACAGCGCATTCGCTGCCCCAATGAAAGCTTTCTGACCGGTTTATCGAGCAAAGGCCCAATTTCAAGTGTTTCAATCACATGCCCCATATGCTGAGCATAGTCTGCGTCTGAAACACGGTAAACCTTCTTCAGCAACCGGAAGGACTCTTGAACGGCAATATCCCACCATAGCTGGGATCGCTGTCCGAACACAACGCCAATTGTCCTCACAAACTCTTCGCGTTCTTTATGCGGGTCCATGCCGTTTACCACAATCGACCCTGACGTTGGCGTAAGGATGCCTGTCAGCATTTTGATCGTCGTTGATTTTCCTGCTCCATTCTCGCCGATGTAACCGACCATTTCACCTTGTTTAACGGTTAAGGAAATATCATTGACGGCTGCATGCACCTTGTAATTCCTTGTCAACAAGTCCCGAAAAGCCCCGGTCAACCCAGGGCGGCTTGAAAATGACTTAAACTCTTTTCTCAAATTGTGAACTTCGATAACGTTCATTTGTATCCCCCTGAGACTTTCTTATATTCTGTAATTGCATAATACACAAAATTTAATTTTACTCCTGGTGCCGTATTCAGGCAAGCGAGAATGGCGAAAGCTCCAGGAACTTCCCGTGGAAAGGTGAGATTACCAAATTCTTTTAGTATAATCAATAAATAAAGAATGCAGAGAAACGGTGAGGGATGAAAACAGTGAAGAACTTAACGATTGAACAGTTAGCAAACAAGTTTTCTTTAAAGGTACTAGTGGGAGCGGACAAGCTTCGGACTGAAATCAAACAGCCCAGGTCCCACCGCCCAGGCTTGGAATTTGTCGGGCATTTTGACTTTTTTCCGACACAGCGGGTTCAAATTCTGGGCAAAAAGGAAATTACCTATTTGCACAAGCTAAGCCATGAAGAGCGCAAAATGCGGATAGGAAACATTGTAAAATACCATCCCCCTTGCTTCATCGTTACCGCAGGGGATAAAGGCCTAACCTATTTGACCCAGCATTGCATAGAGGAGAACATCCCTCTGCTTGTCGCAAAGGATCCGGTCGTAACAACCGATTTCATTGCCAGGCTTGACGCCTATATGATCAAAGAATTGGCGCCTGAAATGACGGTGCATGGAGTATGTGTAAATGTGTACGGAATTGGCCTTTTGATTCGCGGAGATTCCGGTGTAGGCAAAAGTGAAACGGCCCACACCTTGATAGGACGCGGACATAGATTGGTGGCGGACGATATCGTTGTATTAAAAAAGCTAAGTGCCCAGACTCTTTTAGGAACGCATGATGAAAAGACAAAAGAATTCCTGGCGCTTCGCAGCATAGGACTGTTGAATGTTGTCCGTTCCTATGGACAAAAAGCTTTTCAGAACGAAACCCGCATCGCCCTTGAAATCAATCTGACAAAGTGGGAAAAAGATGCGCTGAACAATGATCTGGAGCAAGAGCCAAGCTATACAGATTATATGGGCATCAAAATTCCTTCAATGGAAATTCAGCTTCAGCCAGGGCGCGATATTGCCGGCCTGATCGAGGCAGCTGCCAACAATTGGTTCCTAAGGCAGCAAGGCTACAGCGCCGCAGAGGACTTCCTCAGCCGCCTGGAGCCTGAATTTTCGTAAAAGAGTTGCTGGGGCAGCTCTTTTTTTTGCTTAGGGGAAGAGTTTTTTTATTTTAAATTAATCCTTCAATGTGGTGAAAATAGGTGATTGTCTATCCCAAAGTCGGGGGTTTTAGCATAGGATACAGCAAACAAAAGATGGAGGTGTGTTTCATGGGAGTTGCTGGAGGTTACGGCTCTGGATTCGCGTTAATTGTGATTCTGTTTATTCTTTTGATCATCGTAGGTGCCGGGTTTATGGGATATGGTTACTAATAAATCAGTATAAGCTTTATTGCTTTAGTGAACGATTCATACTTTTGGGGCCTGCAGGTTTTACCTGCAGGCCTTTGCATGAATATGCGGATTGTATCCACTGCCAAAAGGAAAAGAAGTTTTTTTCGTTCAAAACATTATCAAATGGTATAGTTAAAAGAAAAAGCGAGGTGGAGGAGATGAAAAGGCTGGCACTTTCCTGGAGCGGAGGAAAGGATGGCTGTCTGGCCCTGGATGTTTTGGTGAAGCAGGGAGTGGATATTGAATGTCTTGTAACTACGGTTCCTGCTGAAATTGGCAGGACATTCGGCCATGGGGAAAAAATGCAAAGTATCAGACTTCAGGGAGAGGCGCTCGGGATCCCGGTGCATTTCATTCAGTGTACGTTTGAAGAATACACCCAAAGCTTTGTCAGGGAGTTAAAGAAGTTAAAGCAAACGCACAATCTCACTGGAGTGGCATTTGGAGATTTGTATTTCCAGCCACACCGGGAATGGGGCGAACAAGTCGCATGCGAAGCAGGCCTTGAAGCAGTCTATCCATTATGGGTGAAAGAGGAAGAATCGCTGAAGGCTTTGGAAACATTTATAAACTCGGGCTATAAATCAACTGTCATCAGGGTGCGCGAAGATGTGCTGAATGCCTCCTGGCTGGGCAGGGAGCTGGATCAGTCTTTTCTGCACGATATTCAGCAAGAGAAGGTCTGCCCAATGGGGGAGGCGGGGGAGTACCATACATATGTCCATGACGGGCCGCTGTTCAGACAAAGAATCATCCTGGATGGTCCGGAAGTCATCCAGCTGGAATCGACGAAAAAACTGGAATACACAAATTACTCTTTAGTCCCCAAACATACTAAATAAAAACAGAAAAACGAGGCTGCCTGTTTTCTGGCGGCTCTCGTTTTCTGCGCTCCTTATTCTTTTAATCTAGCAAGCTCAATGATCATCACGATGAGCATGAGCAGCTGAAGCATAACCTCAGTTTCCATGGCAGCAGCCTCCCATCCTGGATTGTTTTCAATCCTCCGGCTTCCCCACGGAACCAAGACTTACGTTTCCCCAGTACMATATATATGGTATTTGCTGCGAAATAGAACCTGGCTTATGAAAACAAATCCAGGAAGCGGGCCCAAATTCCTTTCTTTTCTTCAGGCTGTTCCTCTGCTGTTTCTTCTTCGGCAACCGCAATTTTTTCTGTCTTGATGATAAATTGTACGGTATTAATGGTATCGTTGTTCTCTTCGGAAACAAACGACACTGCTTCGAAATCCGCATTTTCAAATTCAGCGATCATTTGGTCGATTTCTTTTTTCATCTGCTCTGGCAGGTTGCGGGTGGCATCATATAACTGATTGCTTCCGGTGTAAAGCTGGCTGGTGCCGCCTGCCAACTGTTTCACGCCGCCTGATAACTCGGAGATTCCAGCATCAAGACCGGTATAGGAGTTTGCCAGCTGGCTGGTTCCTTTTGTATATTCCACAAGCCCGCTGTGAAATTGATGGTAATTCGAGGCCAGATCAGCCATTCCATCCTGAAGCTGTGCCAAGCCGCTGTCATTTCCCATGCTTTCAAGGGAGGAAGCAAGGCCGTTTGCCATTCTTTCAAGGTTATTCGCCATCTCTTCAAGACCGCCGCTCATTTGCTGCAGTGCCGGATGGACAGCGTCAAAGCCTTGTTTTACTGCAGCATACGTGCCTTTGGCTGTACGGGCAGCATAGTAGGTTTTCACCAGCTGATCGATGACCTTTGGGTCTGCACCGCTCTCGTAGAGCTCCTGGATTTGCTGTTCGGAAATTTTATACTCGGGAATGCCGGCCATTGCTTCGTTTAGCTGACCGTAAGCCGCGTTATAATTCTGCCCAAGAGAATCCAGTCCGCGGGACGTTTCCTTCAAGGCATTGGCGATTTCCGCAAGACCGGCCTGCATTTCACCCAGTCCTCCTGTGCCGCCATTGCCAGGATTCTGGCCGAGAGCTTCATTAATCGATTTAAGAGCTTTCTGGATGGAAACGGAAGCATCAACCAGCTCACCGGAAGAAGCGCTAAGCTGGCTGATGCCATTTCTATATTGGGCAGAGCCTTTTTGCAGCTGGGAAGCTCCTTCATTCAATTGCGTCACTCCTGTGTTTAATTCGCCGACTCCATTCCTAAGCTGCAGGATGGCATCGGAAAGTGAATCCATCTCACCAGTCATTTCATCTACATTCGGTGCGTCAATGGATAAGGTAGAGGGTACGCCTGCAATATCGATTCCAGCGAGCTCGAAATCAACCGCATCTGCTTCAAGCCTAAGTTCTGCTTTCTTCTCCGGCATTACATTAAAAGTTACCTGCTTGTTCTTGCCGGCATTCGCAATCATGCCTTCATCGGACTGTATGTTGCTGAAGAGGGCACCGTCAAGCGTGAGCGATATTTGAAGCAGATAGTTTTCAAAAAAGACAGGGTCTGCGTCTCCATTTGGAGAGGTGGAAATTGTGATCTCAACATGGCCATCTTTTCCCGCAAGCTCTTCAGGAGAGATCCTTTTGCCATCCAGCTCGTAGGAAACGGCTATCTTCCAAGGCAATGGTTCATTATCCATGTTCCCCTGATAATAGAATTTTCCTTCAGGTGCCTCAAAGGCCACTGTGCCATCTTTCTGTTCGATTTCTGTCAGGTCAGTCAGGTTTTTTACGCTTTCATAGCGGCCATAGTCGGTAATGGTCCCAGCTTTCTGTACGTCAAAATTGTTGACCACATAAATTTCACGCTGAGCTCCTGTTGCGCTGAGAGTCGCATAAACTACCTCATCTTTAGAAGCTATTTCCCCGGCAGACTGGACAGCACTGCTTCCGTTGGGAGCGGCACTGACCAGAAATGCTGGCAAAACAAGTGCCGTCGCCATAACTCCTGGCAGCATCCATTTTCTTTTCATCATCATTTCCCCTTGTAAAAGTTTGCTTTCCAAGTTGTTTTTTCAATCCATTTATCAAACACAAGCAGCAAAGCGGGCAGGAAGAAGACAACCATCACAAACGCCAGCAGGGCGCCCCGGCCCAACAGAAGCCCAATGGAAGTGACAATCGGGTTGGAGGATGTCACCCATAGAATAAATCCGACACTGGACAAAATTGAAGCGGAAATCCCGATGGAGAATACTTTCTCGTTCAAGGTTTTCCTGATTGCTTCCTTCGCGTTCAGTTTCCTGCGATTCTTTTCATAATCCTCGGTAAGGAGGATGGCATAATCGACCGTTGCAGCAAGCTGTATGGTGCTAATAAGAAGGTATCCCACATACACGAGGGAAGAATCCGTAAAGTAGGGAACCGACAGATTCATCCAAACTGCAGATTGAATCGTTAACAGGAGGACCACCGGCATTGAAATAGACTTAAAGGTTACCAGAAGGACTAAGGCTATTGTAACGACGGTTAAAAGATTGACCAGCGTATTATCCTTTTGAACAGTGTTTTTAATATCGTACAATGTCACGCTTTCCCCAAGCGAGTGGAAATCTTCACCATAATATCGTCCGGCCGCGGATTGAACTTCTTCAATCACCGAGAAAGCCTCTTCGCCTTCACTTTTGGTGTCTGTTTGCAGGATGATTCGGCTGTAATTTTCAGAGTAAAATTGCTTTGTAATCGATTCATCCAGATATTCAGGCGGAATTGCTGCATCAACGGTGTTTACGTAGGAAATAACATTGGTCACATGGTCGATTTTATCCAGTTCCTGGACCAGTTCTTCTTCCTTGGCAACGTCACCTTTGGGAACGAGCAGGACAATTGGGGTATAGCCGCCGAATTGCTCCTGGATTTTCACGAAGTCACTCCCAGCTCTTGTGGTTTCAGGCTGGTCGCCGATTCCATAGATAAAGTCCGTCCGGCTTTGTGCCAGGAAAGCAGGCAGAATCAGAATGAAGACGATCAATAAGCTGAACATCCTTGCTTTAATAACCGTGCTGCCGATTTTATTGAAGCTAGGCAGCAAGGGCCTATGCTGGGTTTTATCAATCCATTTAAAAAACATCAAGGTCAATGCCGGCAAAAAGACCATAACCGAGATGAAGCTTAAGAGAATCCCTTTTACAAGGTTCACACCGAGGTCGGGACCAATTTCAAACTGCATAAGCGTCAGGGCAGTGAAGCCGAAAAAGGTGGTTGCCGCACTGGCAGTAACCGCCGGGAACGATTTTTTCATCGCCAGCTGCATCGCTTCTTCGGGATTTGAGTTTTGCTTCCGATAATCCTGGAAGCTGTGCAGCAAAAAGATGGCATAGTCCAATGAGACAGCCAGCTGCAAGATCGGGGCGACCGACTGGGTGACAAACGAAACTTCGCCAAGGAACATATTTGTTCCCATATTGATTAAAATGGACACACCAATCGCGGTCAGGAAAAACACCGGCTCTGCCCATGACGTGGTCGATACCACCAAAATCAGGATGATGATTGGAACGAGCAGCGCTGCGGCATACATGGATTCCGTTCCGGCCATCTTCTGGGAGGTGGCGGTATTAAGCGCCTCACCGGACATGGCATTATTATCGCCAATCATTTCGTAAATGGCATCTGTTACGGCGACTTCATCACCTTCTGCAATACTGAACGAAAACAGGGCATTATTGTCTTTGTAGTAGGATTCCAAGGTTTCTCCGTCAGCCATTTCAAGCGGAGTTTTTATATCCATCGCATCATCAAGCCAGATGACATCGGACACTCCTTCAATGGCTTCGAGCTTTTCCTTGAAAACAAGGGCTTCCTGAATGGTCACGTCATGGATCATGACCCTGGTATTTGGCACAGAGCCGGAAAACTCCTGGTCCATGATTTCAATGGCCTTTGTGGAGGGAGCATCCTCTGGCAGATAATCCACCATATTATAGTTGACCGACACTGTAAACTGAGCGAACACGCTGACAATGGCAATCACCAAAAAGGCGACCACGATTGGCTTTTTATGTTTAATGATTTTTGCTGCCCATTCCACTAACATTCTCCTCTCTTGCATCGTCAGAATTTCGACTTTATTATTATATAGACACCGTGTTGGCTATACAACAAACAGTTTTTCACTTTCCGTATGTTGCCCAACAGATAAGCGGAAAGTGTTGGATAACGAGTGAAAAACTTGGGTTGGATGTCACAAATTTCAAAACTTCTTAAGTTGCAAAAGGGTGAAAAGAGAAAGGCAAAGGAGTGGGGCAGGTGAACACGAAAATGGACCGGCGGAAGAAGTATACCCGGATGGTGCTGAAGGACAGCCTGATGCAGCTGCTGAAAGAAAAACCTATTTCTGCCATTACGGTTAAAGAGCTTTGCGAGCTGGCAGATATAAACCGATCCACATTTTATTCGCATTACGGAGATCACTATGATCTTCTTTCCAAAATTGAAGAAGAAATCATTGAGGATATGCAGGAAAAGCTGCAGATGTTCAATATGTGGACAGAAGAACAGATTCCGATTGAAATGATTCTTAAGTATATTGTTGATAAGAAGGATGTTTTTCTGGTTCTTTTAAAGGAGAATGGCGAAAATAACCTCCATAAGAAGGTACGTAACCTCGCTCATGGGTTTCTGGTGAGTCACTTAATGAGGCTGCATAGCATTGAAAGAGATAAAATAGAGTATTTGAGTTTGTTTATCGTGAGCGGGAGCATTCAAATGATCATCAGCTGGCTGGATCGCGGCATGGATAAGTCCGAAAAGGAGCTAGCCGGGATGATTAATACATTTGCCAATAAGGGGCTTTTAGGCGTGGAAAGTTTATAGGTTTTGAATGAGAAGAAGGTTTTAAACATAATAATGTTATGTTAACTTCCAGGTACAATTAAGCATGGAGGGGTTCGGTAGCCAGGATGGTTAAGTATATGATTGGTTAAAAGATAACCTAAAAATATAGCAATTGTTGTGGTGATCTGCGTGTGAACAACCAAAATTAACAAATCAAAATCAATGTTAATGGGTTTCAACATGTCACTGAGTTAGTTGGGATTGCTGACAGAAAAACATAATGATTAAAATAATAGCTGAAAAAGGATTTGGTTCATGATTTTTTGTTCCTGTCTCACTTTTACGAGTATACTTAGACTGTGAGACAGGAATTTAAAGCGTTTATTCAATTTCCTAAAATATATATTATGTTAACTTGCAAAAAGTAAAAAGCGGGATGTGTAAACTAAACACCTCCCCTAACCTAATAAAACATTAGTATCTCTTTGTGACTAATAATGCGCCTAGTTCTATTAAGTCACTGACAAATAATTGATTGCTCTTCGCTTTTGCTTTAATGTTTTCCAATAACTCTTTGTTATAGGTAGTCTTATATTGGACTCTGTCATTAGGTCTAAATCCTTTATTAAAATCAATTTTCTCCAATTTTATGAGTTCAGTTAACCCTGTTTCGATTAAATAATTAATATGTGTGTTCTTTTCTTCAGCAATGATTTTCAGATCTTCCAAAATAGATTTGCTCACATTGGTGCGAAACTTTACTCTAGAGTTTGCTGTTTGAATAATCTTTCCGGCTCCAATCATATTATCCTTTTTATAGTAGATGAAATTATCCTTGGCATCTTTGTATATAATCGAGGCGAGTTTTTTAAGATCATTTTTTCCTTTTACACTAACTCGGAAAACTGAATGGCCAGATTTACTAATATTTTTTTTTATATCAGAACGAAGCTGCCAAGATACAAAAACAGAAAGTAGCGAGTCAGCAAACAATGGGCTTGCCGTCGTTACTTTCATTACATAACCTTCCTGATCAACCCATCCATCACCATCGATAACGCCTCGGACAAATGATGGCAAATACAATTCCGGGACTCTGGGAAACGGAACATTATAAGATTTATTGTGATAAATACCTAGGGTCATTAGATCCTTTTTAACTTCTTTTGAGTTGATGATTAATGTAGGAGTGTTGCATGTTGTGCCTAAAGAACCCAGTACATAGTCTGCCTCCATGTAATCAGCAATTAAACGGAGAATTCTTTCATCCTTTTGCGCAAAGGAAATGGTGTTATTTTGTTTATGTACGGTTCCATCCGTAATCATAAGTCCCAACACCCATGCCATTTCATGTGACCAGACTTTAAAAAAATCTTCATTTACCTTATGCTTCCTTGGCTGCCCTGATCCTTTCTCCCTGTTCATTTCGATGCCATGCTTGTACATAATATTGCGTATGGCTCTGTCTGATAAACCGACAATAGGAATGATTTCTTTAAAAGGCCTTCCGCTTTTATACAATAGGATTATTTGATCATCTGTGATACCAGGGTTTCTTGGCATATCTGCTTCCCTCCTTGCCGAATTCCTTGCTTATTTTAATTATAGAACAGACGTTCCTACACCGCAATTTTTATCATTTGCTTCGCTGTTTAAACAAGATTCAACAGTGTCTATGTAAAATTCATACATATCCACTCATTAGTTACATCACACTATAAAATGAGGTGTTTGGAAAATGGACCGAAAATACCAGGTTGCCTTTTTATCACTGGCCACAGTCACAGCCATGATCTTGCTGCCTTTCGCCATTGTGAAACGGCCGCTGAAGGATTGGATTATTGTTTACCTTGTAAGCGTGATTGGCAACTCCTTCGCAGACAGATTCCTTGTATCCAAGGGATATTTAAAATACAAAATTAGGCCTTTTAACAAAAAATTCATGATTCATGTTCCTTTTGATTATCTCCACTACCCCTTGATGCTGCTATATTACAATCAATGGACACTGAACAGCAGGCCAAGCAGTATCTTCCTGAAGCTCTTTCCTTTTATCATCCCGCAGGTTTTGATTGAGACGGTAGCTGAAAAAAAGACCGATTTGATTAGCTGGAGAAAAGGATGGACGTGGTATCACTCGTTTTTAAGTTTAATGGCCAAAATGCTGGTGTGCCGATTGGTCATAGCAGTTATTAGGAAGATGAATAACAAGAAATTGTCAATAACCTAAAAAAGGAACAAATTTAGTTCCTTTTTTAGGTTGATACCTTTTATTTTTGTGCCGTACGTTTAAAACCCTTTTAGTGGGTCTACCTTGTTTGTGAGCTCCTTCCCTTCTTCCAAGTTTTTAAGCGTCTCAATAAAGCATTCAACGCCTTCTTCAGCAGTGGTCACGGCGGATATATGAGGKGTAATGGACACATTGGGATGTTTCCACAATTTATTTTCTGCTGGAAGCGGCTCCTTGGCGAAAACATCGAGGACAGCAAAGCGGACTTTTTCCTCGTCAAGCGCCTGAAGAAGTGCATCCTCGTTAACGGTTGCTCCCCGCCCCACATTAATAAAGCCTGATCCTTTTAAGTGTCCAAATATACGGGTGGCGAATAAATGTTCGGTTTTCTCTGTCAACGGCAAAGTGTTTATGAGATAATCCATTTCGTTCAGCTTGTAAAAATGGGTTTCAATCGTCTTGACCTCTTTGAAGAACGCCTTTTCCTTCCCGCTCAGTGATACGCCATACACTTCAACACCCAAATTAGTCAGAACTTCTGCCGCTTTTTGGCCAATCTCCCCCGTTCCATATATCATGACTTTTTGCTGACTTAGCAGTCTGGGAGTCATTGGCTGCCACATCTTCTCTTTCTGCATCTCATGGAATTCCCGGTGATACTGCAAGTCTTTTAACAGATAGCTCAAACAATACTCTGCAATCCGCTGTCCAAAAGAACAGACGGTTCTCGTTAACAATACTTCCCCAGGCCAATCCTTTTTAAATAAAAACTTATCGACACCCGCACCAAGCGAGTGAACCCATTTTAGCTGGCGAAGGTCAAATGTCTTTTTTAAATTAAACGCAACCAGGGCATCTGCCCAATCGATATCCTCCTGGGACAGTTCATCTTCATGCACATAGCGAAAATTCTTATGTAAATTTCTGGAGTCGATCAGCCGTTGAATTTCCTTATACATCGGGCTGGCCACAACAATGTTTTGGATTTCCATTCCTTTTTCACCTCTTCACCTTTGTTACCTTGAATTATACCTGATAAAAACAGAACTCATTTAAAAAAACAGCCATCTTGTTGGCTGCTTTTAATGTACAATTATCGAATTTTACCTGTTATCCCGTCATCTCCCATGATACCTTGGCCAATTCTTGGGATATCAGTGAGTCTATTCTCTTTGTTTTCCTTTTTGAACCCTGGCTCCGCCGTACCCGTTGACATGAGCGGCTGCACCGTATCGCTAGTTAAATCTTTCTTTGTCACTGTGTTTCCCTCCTTTATTGTCACTTGTATTATCTGCTGATTGATTTCGCCTATACATGAGGTTATTTGTAAAAAAACCATTATCCCGAGCATGCTGAAGGGTAACGGTTCAGCAAACTATTAATTGGCCATCGGAGCTCCTCTTCGCAAAAAGCTTTCCCTCATCTCTTGAGGTACAAGGCTTCCTCCTGTTGCCCATACAACATGAACAGCCTGATTGGTGTTTGGAAATCTTTCTGTTGAGGCTCTGCTCGCCATGAAGGGCCCTTTCATCCCGGCTAGTGCGGACGGTTCAAGGAAGATGTTCTCCGACGTTGAGAGGCTATATAAAAGGCGGAAAAGTTCATCATCCGAAATGGTATATATTCCGCAAAGCAGATCCTCCATTATCTTGCCGACAAAAGCGGAAGGAGTGCCTACTGCCAGTCCATCTGCCTCAGTCTTGTTATCCAGGCCAAAATCCTGAACAGAAACATGATTATGGAGCTTTGTTGCCATTCCGACAAGCATGGCCGGTGATGAGGTCGGCTCAGCGAAAAAACAGTGGACGTCCGCACCAAAGACACTTTTCAGACCGAAAGTAATTCCTCCGGGTCCGCCGCCCACACCGCAGGGCAGGTAAACATACAACGGCCGTTCCGGAGTTATCTGAATTCCTTTCTCATCAAGCTGTTTTTTTAATTCATAAGCGACGGCAGCATAACCAGCAAATAAAAGCTGCGAGTTTTCATCGTCAACAAAATAAGACTGTTTGTCTGCTTCACTTTCCTTCCGCGCCGCCTCAACAGCAAGTGTATAATCTGAAGCATGCTCAACCACCTTGACGACATGCTTCCTGAGAAGGTTTTTCTTCCACTCCTTAGCATCCGCAGACATATGGACAGCCACTTGGAACCCTAAGGCTGAGCCAATCATTCCTATGCTAAGGCCCAAATTTCCGGTTGAGCCGACAGCAATCGTATACTGTCCAAATATTTGTTTTGCCCTGTCGCTCAGCACAACAAGATAGTCATCCTGTTTGCTTTTAAGCAGACCATGCTCAAAAGCAAGACTTTCGGCAAGAGCCAATACCTCGTGAAATCCTCCCCGTGCTTTTATTGAACCCGCCACAGGCAAAGCATCATCTCTTTTCAGAAGAAGCCTGCCGCCAATATCAATGGAGTACTCCTTTTCCAGCACTTTTTTCATCTCCCTAATTTCATTGAGCGGCGATTCCAGGTTTCCTTCAATCTCGGGAAACAGCTTGGCCAGCAATGGCATAAAGGCTTGGAAGCGTTTTTCAGCCTCCCTGATGGTACTTGTTCCTGTTCCGTTAACTGGAAATTTCGGATTGAAGGAATAATCAGGATTTACCCACAGTAAGGGCTCTTTTTTTATAATGCTTTGCAAAAAAGGCTGTTTGATCATATATTCATGAATTTTTGCATCCAATTTACTCTCCATCTTTATCCTTCCCCCAATAATAATGTTATTAGAAACGCAATATTTCGAACTATTATAACATTTTCTGCTTCAGCCAACAGATTTTCACATTGTGGAAAAGCAAGATTTGTTTACAAGGCACATATGTTTAATCTTAACTCAGTCTGATTTAAACCTCACTGAAAACGCACAAAGGTGGGATAGTATGCCTGCATGTGATGGAAAGACATTTCTGAAAAGAATCAGCAGCCTTAATGCAGAGGTATGGATCGAGGGGCAGAAACTCACCGGAAATATATGTGAGCATCCTGCTTTTAAAGGAATCCTTCAAAGCAAAGCGAAGCTCTATGATGCTCAACTCAGTAAAAAGAATTCCGAATTTATGACGTACACCTCCCCGCTGACAGGAAATCGCGTCGGTACATCCTTTCTCATCCCAGCCAGTAAAGAGGATCTTGAAAAGCGCAGGCTGACAACCCAGGAATGGGCTAAAACATGCGGCGGAATGATGGGCAGGTCGCCAGACTATATGAACACTGGTTTGATGGCGTTAGGGTCTGCCTGGGAATCGTTCGGGACCCACAAGCACTTTGATGAAAACCTTAAGAAGCTATATGAAAATGCGAGAGAAAATGATTTGTCTCTTTCCCATACTTTTGTTAATCCGCAAGTAAATCGTTCAACCGGCTTTTTTGAGGAACAGGAAGTTCCCATCTCGGCTCGTGTGGTCAGCCAAAATTCAGATGGTTTGATCATTAAAGGTGCACGCCTCTTGGCCACACAGGGCGGGATCACCGATGAACTTCTGGTATTGCCAATCGGTGGAAATTATATTGAAAAATCTTTTGTTTATGCGTTCTCCATTCCCAGCAACGCAGATAATTTAAAATTTATTTGCCGTGAATCCTTTGCTTATCGCCMTTCTCCTTTTGATCATCCACTTGGTTCAAGATTTGAAGAAATGGATACGATTGTTGTATTTGATAATGTCCTCGTGCCATGGGAAAGGGTGTTCTTGTTCAAAAATTATAATGTGGCCAGTACGATGTATGAAGAATCGAAGTTTTATCCTTTTTTGCTTCACCAGGCTGTGGCCCGGCAAAGCATCAAGACTCAGTTTTTATTGGGAGTCGCTCAATTGATGGTCGACAGCATTGATATCAGCGGTTATGTGCATGTAAAAGAGAAAGTGGGTGAGCTCATCACTGGCTATGAGTCAATGAAGGCCCTTTTGCTCGCCTCGGAGATGGAAGCAAAGCTGAATGAACGGAATGTAATGGTCCCTGACCCAAATCCGCTTTATGCGGCCATCTCTATGTATCCGAAGCTATATCCGCGGTTTACCGAGATCCTGCAGCTTCTGGGAGCGAGCGGCTTGATTTCGATTCCAACAGAAAAGGACTTTGATTCTCCCATTGAACAGGATCTTCACCATTATCTTCAGGGAGCGGCATGTGATGCAAAAGAGAAAACCAAACTATTCAGACTGGCCTGGGATATCAGCACAAGTGCTTTCGGAGGCCGGCAGACCTTGTATGAACGATTCTTTTTTGGCGACCCGGTAAGGCTGAATACAAGCTTCTATAATGGCTATGACAAATGGGAAGCCGTCAAGTTGGCTAAGTCGTTTCTAGAACAATAGCTGTTTAATCAGCAAAGTCCCGGACCTCAAATACTAATGGCTGTTCCATTGATAGAGCAGCTTTATCTCTTCCTTATGGCTGACTCCCTCATCATCGGGTGTTTCAAGAATAAAGGGGATGTCTTTTAGTAACGGCAGCCTTACTAGTTCTTCCAATTCCTGTTCTTTTATGCAGCCGCTTTTGAAAATGTTAGCATGGCGGTCTTTTCGTGAGCCTGCCGGATATTTTGAGTTATTGAGGTGTATGGCCTTTAGATGATTCCAATAGTTTAGTTCATCTCCTTTTGAAAGGACTGCCATCGTATTTTGTCCATCCCATAGGCCGCTGGCAAAGGCATGGCAAGTGTCAAAGCAAAAACCGATTTTTTCCGGTTCATTGCACAAACTCCTGACCTGTACCAGTTCTTCGAATGTAATGCCCAAAGCTCCCTTTGTTCCAGCATTGTTCTCAAGCAGGAGCAAACTGTCTCCCTCCCATTGGCTCAGCACGCTGTTCAGCATATGGATCATCAGGTGATAGCTTGCCAGAGGCTCACTGGTGCTGATCAGGCTGCCAAAATGGACGACTACCCCAACAGACCCGCAAGCCTCTGCAATTTCAAGGTCATTCACAAGGGATTGGGTCGTCAATTCTTTTTTATCCTCTGTGGGAGTCAAACTGGTTGAATAAGGAGTATGGGCAACAGACACAATGCCATGCTCCCGGCAGTATTGCTTGCAGCTTTCGGCATCTCCCAGATCAAACTCTTTGACAGAGAGGCTGCGGGGATTCTTAGGGAAATACTGAAAAGCAGCTGCCCCAATACTAACTGCCCGTTTTGCCGCTCCGTAGTATCCATTGCGTATGCTCACATGGCTTCCAAATTTCATGCCGTCTACCTTCCTCTCAAGTTTAGTATTTAGGATGAGTTGAGAAGACGGCAGCTATACAAAAAAGAATGGAGCCCAATAAGGGATCCACTCTTATCCTTGATTATGGCAGGKTAATATCCAGTGATTCTACCTCTTCGCCATCGACAACAATCCTGCCAGACTGGATGCTAAAGTCTTTTTCCACAAGAATAGGTTCATAGTCGGGATACGCCTCAACCGACTGCAATTGGTAGTCGCCGTCATCAAGGCGGAAACGGTAGGTTCCATCCTCGTGGATCCAGCTGTAATAGGAACTGTTATATTCCGCGGAGGAAACCACGTTTACGGAACCTTCTTTTGCTGCCTTGCCGTTTCTTGTAACAATCCCCTGAAGGGTTACCGGAGGAACGGCAAGGTCAAGAGAGTCTGCAGGCTCCCCATCAATAGAAAGGCTTCCATTTTGAATGCTAAATTCCCTTTGAGGAGTAAAAGAAGTGCCATCTTATAAGTAAACGTTGGTAACCATATAATCCCCATCCGGGAGACGAAATTTAAAAACGCCGTCTTCACTGGTTCCGCCCCACAGCTCAATTGGATAATCCGCTTCGTTCACTTGCATGATGGACAAATCACCCATTACTGGTTTCCCATCTTCAGACAGACTTCCTTTCAAGGAAACTCCAGAAAGATGAATTTGAAGAGACTCCAGATTCTCTCCCCCTGTATACATCTTTCCATCCTTAATCAAAAAAGGCATATTGATGGGAGTGCTGCTGCCCTCGTCCATTAAATAAATGGTTTCAACATTATAATCGCCATCTGCAAGCCTCATGGAGAAACTGCCGTCTTCCCGTATCGACTTCCAGTGATAATAGTTTTGGTCCGCTGAAGATATAAATAGATCTCCGCCGTTCACTGCCTGGCCGCCATCAAGCACAATGCCTTGAAGTGTTACAGGCGGAATTTGCACCTCCAGGAGGCTAGTTTGCTTCCCTCCGACATAAAGCTTGCCGCCAACAATCTCAAATTCAGTTGAGAGACTGAAATCTTCACCATCTTCGAATAGGAAACCACCTGCGATCTTGTATTTGCCGTCGTTTAAACGCAAGGAAAAACGGCCGTTTTCATCAGTAATGGCATGATACCAATCGTAGGATCCTTCTTCGCCCAATCTCTCAACATAAACGTCACCTTCCAGGGATGTTCCCTCATCCACAAGCTTTCCGGTAAATGTAACAGGCGGAAGAACAACAGTCAATGATTTAACGGCTTTGCCATGCTGGACGATTTTGCCGCCGGCGATTTCAAATGGAATAGAAACATAGGTGCTCCGGTTTTCTTCATCAACCGAAAAGACCGTGTAGCTGCCATCTGGCAAACGGTATTGTAAATTGCCGTTTTTGTCTGAAGGAACAAACGAGTCAATATATTCCCCATCTGTACTTTCCCCTTCGATAAATAGGCCGGCATTGGCAACCGGTTTTTTTCCATCAAGGAGAGTGCCTTTTAAGGTCAGTTCAGGAATCTTTATAGCCAAGTGTGTAACTTCCTCGCCATCAAAAAATAATTTACCATTTTCGACAGTGAATTTGACAATTTGCCACGCTTGATAGGTGTTATGGTAGATAGTCAGGGCATAAGCACCGTCATTCAGTTCCCTAAGCGCAAATTCTCCTTTGTTGTTTGTTGTTGTGTATTGGATGGGCTCAAAATCCCATTCCTCTTCGTCAAGGAACTTTTCAAGGACGATCCCAGCTTGCGAAAGCGGCTTGCTGCTGTCCGACGCTTTTCCTGTGTAGGCATTTACAGGCAGGGAAATATTCAATGAAGACAATTGTTCGCCGTCAACGACAACTGTTTTACCTTCCACAGCAAAAAACATTCCATAGCGGTAAAAGCCGCCATCTGTTTCAATTCCAAACAAATAATACTCTCCATCAGGAAGCGAGGCTGAGAACTGCCCTTTATTGTTGGAGGAAACGGTATAAATTTCTTCGTCGTATTCACCAGACATATTGAAAAGAATCAGAGTCCCCTTAAGTCCCTTATTTCCTTCTGTCAATGCACCGCTAAAGTTTAAAGCTGATTTTTGCGGGTTCTTCACTTTTTCTTTTTTCTTGATGGTAATCTCTTTGCCTTTGCTGCTTGCCACTTTCCCGTCTGCAACGGAAAAACTCGTATTCGTGCTGTACCAGGTATTTTCCTTGCCTTTCAAACCCTTAATGGAATAAGAACCATCCGCCAGCCTTGTTTTGATGTTTCCTTTGTAATCCGTAACAACAAATTTTACATCACTGTTTCGATTCTTCTCACTAATCAGCAAGGGCGTATTTTTTAATCGTTGTTTGCCGTCTTTTACGGTTGCTTCTACCGGCGGGCTTCCTTTTTGACCCTTAATATGATTCGCCGAAGCAGGCTGGATGCTTCCTAGAGAACTGCTAACGACAAACGCAATCAACAGAAACAACAAAAGCAGCTTTTTCCCCATTTTTTCTCCCCCTAATTTATCTATTTTAGGCCATTTTAATGCCATATTAACAATTCGTCGGCTTTCACCACTTCTCCTTTACAATTTCTGGATGCCAGGAACTATTTGTTTCGACAATTTTCCTCAAAAGAAAAACCGCTTTTTTAGCGGTTTTTGGGTAGACTTTATTGATTTTAAAAATGGAAGGGAACTCCAATGAAATGTCATTATTGTATTCTATCTTTAAAAAGCGTCTTTTTCCTCCACTTTCCCCAAAAATAATAGGCAGAAGCAAACAGGCTGCTGAGGATGAAGCTTATCCCCATTCCGATGGCGATTCCGTTTTGCCCAAAATAGGAAGAACATAGATAGGTCAGAGGAAAGCGCAGTACCCAGAAAGACACAATGTTAAGCACCAGCACGGGATACATGGCACCAGCTCCTCTTACGATGCCGTTCAATATAAAGTTTAAGCCGATGAATGGATAAAAGAACGCGATGATTCTTAAATAATCCTTTCCAAATGCAACTGCTTCCGGCTCCTGGATAAACAACCTGATAAAGTACTCCGCAAAAAAGAAAATGACGAAGGCAACCGCCAGCATAATTGCGAAATTATAGAGAGAGCCATAAACAGCCAGCTGCCTGACCCGATCCCAGCGATTACCGCCAATGTTTTGGCCTGCCATGCTATTGACGGCAGTGCCAAGAGCAGTTGCGGGCAAAAGGATCAGGCTATCGATCCGCTGTGAGGCTCCAAATCCTGCCACAACATTGCCGCCAAAGGAGTTGACAACACTCAGGATGGCGGTCACCCCGGCAAAAATGACAGTCATCTGCAAACCGGAAGGAATTCCGAGCCTTAGTATCAGGCTGACCTCATCAGCACGGGGCAGGTGTGGAATGGTAAATGGCACGAGCCTTTTTCTGATTGTATAAAGAACCCCCAGGACAAATGCCAATCCCTGTGATAAAACGGTAGCATAAGCGGCACCCTGCACTCCCCAGCCGAACACGGAGATAAACAGGGGGTCAAGCACTGTATTCAGCAGGACGGCGGCAAACACAAACTTCAACGGTGTTTTGCTGTCCCCAAGGGCCCTAAGGATGGTGCCAATAAAATTATAGCCGAACAGGAAGAGAATGCCGATAAAATTGATCCGCAAGTATAAATTGGCCTCACGGAGCATTTCCGCCGGTGTGTTCAGCATTAGCAGGAGCTGCTCGGACATTAGGAAACCGGCGATTCCGACCAATATGGACAAGGAAGACAGTAGGACAACAAAGGCATTCACATAGGAAACAATCCCTTGTTCGTCGCCTTTTCCCCGCTGCTGGGCGAGGATGGTGAGTGTCGCATTATTGATTCCCAGGATGAAAGACAGGACAGTAACAAGGATCGTCCCCGATATCGTGACTGCTCCCAGGGCATTCGCGCCCAGAAGATTGCCAACCCATAGACTGTCGATCAATTGGTAGGACGCCTGAAGAAGATTCGTTAACAGGATGGGTCCAGAAAAAAACAGCAGCTGTTTTAGGATGGATCCTTGCGTAAAATCAAATTGCTGCATGAAATCTATTCCTCGTAAATCATTTTCCTTGTCATGCCGCCGTCAACTACAAGGTTGACGCCATTGACAAAGTTGTTTTCCCGGGCTGTGAGGTAAAGGCATGCCCTGGCAATGTCATCCGGTTTGCCGACCCTGTTGGAGAAGTGCTGCCGGTGGTCGGCATCTCTCAGATTTGCGTAGTCTCCCGTTTCAATCCATCCTGGAGAGATGCAGTTTACCGCAATTCCATCTTGTGTAAACGATGCAGCCAGTGCATGGGTAATGGCGGTGATTCCGCCCTTGGTCGCCGCATATGCCTCTGAATTTGGTTCCGACATGATAGCCCTGGTCGAAGCGATATTAACGATACTTCCTCCATTCTCATTTTCGCGCATATATTTCGCCGCCTCGCGCGACCCCAGGAAGACACTGCGCAAATTGGTGAAGATTACATCATCCCATTCATCGATGGTTACATCATAGGGAGATTTAAATAAGCCTTTTCCGGCATTATTGATTAGAATGTCAATCCGTCCATATGTATCGAAAGCGGTTTTCATCAGATTTTTAATATCCTCTTCCCGCCTGACATCGGTGGGGACAAACAATGCTTTACCCCCATTGTTATTAATGGATTCTGTAACTTGTCTGCCCTTTTCTTCGTCGTAATCAGCTAGTACAACCACGGCATCTTTTTCAGCATACAAGTTAGCGATTCCTCTGCCAATTCCATTGGCAGCCCCGGTGACAATCACAACATGCTTTTTAAAACTCACTTCATTCACCTTCATTCCTTAAATGATTACGTATACAATACCATATCATTCATGGCACCTTAAAAGGATAAGCATAAGAAAAGAGCAGCACAGAACTGCTCTTTACCTTTTGTCTCTTTGGTTGGCTTCTCAGGTGCATCTAAAATCTTAGCCGGGGTGCTGGCTCTCCAGGCCGCGAATAAAGCCCTGAATCGTGTCAGCCCATCCCTGGCTGCCGGTTTTTCAGCTGTTTTTCAATGATATCGTCCCGTTCTCCGCCATCGGCAAGCTCCTCCGTGAATGCATGCTCCTTGAGACCTTTTTTGCCCACTAGCCTTGACGAGCGTATTGTGACAGGGTCCAAATTATTATTCGGGGCACCTTGTTCAGTCCAGTCACTCATTTGCTTTCCTCCTCTTTGCTCATCTTAGCTTGGATCGTTTTCGTCTAATGGCAGGGTGGTCACTTCTGTATATTCGCCTTTATTTAATTCAGTCTTTGTGGCACTCTGCGCTAGTTCTTCCCGATCGTCCATTCCGGGAGCCATGGTCGCTTCCGTCTGGTGTTTATCCTGATTGTCTTTCATGCCTTAACAGCTCCTTTCAAGGTATACACTTCTCTATAAAAGTCCGATTTATACAGGAAGAACACTATAAATTCTCTGCAAAAAGCAAAAAAAGGACAACATCCTTTTAAAGGATGTTGTCCTTTCGTCTTATTTCCACGGAATGAGCCTGCGCTCAAGCCACTGAAGACCTCTGTTGAACAGCAGGCCAAGCAGTGAAAGCAGGAGAACCCCAGCCATCAGCTTTGTGGTAATCATCAAATTGCCGTAATGGAGTACCATGGCCCCAATGCCATACTGGGCGGCAATCATTTCTGCCGATACTAAGAGTAGCAAAGCAGTACCTGCAGCAAGCTTTAGACCTGCAAAAATAGTTGGCAGTGCCCCTGGCAGAATGACCTTGCGGATGACATTCAAATGGTTGGATCCAAACGTAACGGCAGCTTTTATTAGTATCGGGTCAACATTTTTTACGCCTGAAAAGGTGTTGATCAGCACTGGGAAAAATACACCAAGGGCGATTATCGCGACCTTTGGCATTTCGCCGATTCCAAACCATAAGATGATCAATGGCAGTAAAGCGATTTTTGGTATCGGATAAATTGAATACACGATAGGTGTGAAAATGGCATCGGCCCATTTTGAGAAGCCAAGGATAAGGCCGACAGTAATGCCCAGCACAGCTCCTATTGCATAGCCTCCGAGAATTCTGGTCAGGCTGGCCATCAAATGCCGGAACAGTTCACCGCTGCTGATCATCTGCCAACCGTCAGCAACTATTGCCGTGGGTGCCGGCAGGAAAAGCGGCGGGACGATGTTCAATCTGCAAATTAGTTCCCAAATGAGCAGCAGCCCGGTGATTCCTAGTACGGGTATATAAGGGGGCACTTTTTGATCCAAAAAAGCCACCCTGTTTTTAATTACTTGTTTAACAGCAGCCATTGCTTACGCCTCCTTTAGAGCTTCTTCGGCGTCATGGCGGATTAAGCTCCAAATTTCCTGGGCGTATCGTTCAAATTGACTCCGGTATTTTTCCTGGTCGCGGCCCATTTTAGGCAATTCGATTTTAATGATTTTTTTGATATGACCAGGGTGACGGGATAACACAATAACCCGATCGGCAAGATAAACAGCTTCCTGGATGTTATGTGTCACGTACAATGTACTTAACCGGGTGCGATCCCAGATTGTGAGCAGCTCTTCCTGCATAATCGTCCTGGTCTGGGCATCGAGTGCAGAGAAAGGTTCATCCATTAACAATAAGTCTGGTTCTACGGCAAGCGCCCTCGCAATTCCGGCTCTCTGCTTCATTCCGCCGGAAAGCTGTTTCGGGAAAGCTTTCTCAAAGCCGGTCAAACCAACCATGTCAATATAATGCTTCCCCTTTTCCTTCTGCTCCTGCTTGCTCGCACCGCTCTCTTCAAGTCCGTAAATTACATTTTCATATACATTACGCCATGGAAGTAAGGCAATTTCCTGGAACACTATGCCTAATTTAGGACTTTTATGTTCTTTTCCTTCAAAGTATACCTCACCTTTGCTTGGGGATAGCAATCCCCCAACAATATTCAGCAAGGTCGATTTGCCGCATCCGCTTGGCCCCACAAGCACGACAAATTCTTGTTCTTCAATACTGAAATTTATGTTTTCAAGGGCGGTTACTTCCTTTTTCTTTGTATCTGTGAATGTTTTCCCGACATTTTCAACTACTACTCTCATGCTGTCACTTCCCTAATTGTTCAATGCTTCCTTAAGAAACTCTGTATTTACGATTTGGTCCTTATCAATCACTTTATCAATCAATTTTTCCTTTGCATACCAGTCAATCTGGGTTTGGATGTCTTCCTCGAGCAGGTTGCCGTCAAGGTCCATGTATGGAAGCCCCTTTTTAATCAGTTCAGGATCCTGATCTGTGTATTTGGCGATGATGTCGATGACCTCATCGTAATTTTCACCTGGGACCAGCTGTCCGTCTTTTTGGTTCAGGACCGCATCATAATAATATTGACTGGCTTTGGCATAGGCTTTCATGAAAGAGACGGCTGTGTCCCGGTCTTCGGCAAACTTAGGAGAGAAAAAGATTCCTGAAGTTTGATAATCCATTTCATCTCCAACCTGGGTAATGACCTTGCCATACCCTTCTGAAACAGCTGTAGAAATATTAGGTTCGTTTAGGATAACTGCATCCACTTGCTGGCTGCTCAATGCTTCCATAAGCCCTTTTATGCTGTTGAGCGGCACAAGCTGAACATCTGACAGGCTCATCCCATGGTTCTCAAGGATTCTCCCTGCCATATAGTGGAAGGTGGACCCTGTTTGGGTAATCCCGATCCTTTTTCCTTTTAGTTCTTCTGGTTTCGTGATCTCCGAGTCATTATGTACCAATAGGGCAGATGAAGAATATCCTTTCTGCTCTCTTCCTTTGTCTGCAACAATCCACAATTGCTGGCCGCCTGCCACCATATTATACAGGCTGGCTGTAATCCCGGTAGCACCAACATCGACACTGCCGCCTGCAGTAGCGACTGCAATTGGCTGGGCTGCTTCAAACCATTTTGCATTCGCCTGGATATTTTCTTCTTCAAAGAACCCTTTCTCGATAGCTATGAATAGTGGTGCCGAGCTTGTGAGCTTCAGCATGCCGATATCAACAGAAACTTTTTCAGGAGTATCTTTTCCTTCTCCTTCTCCTGTCTGCTGATTTTCATCTCCCTGGCCGCAGCCGGCAAGTGACAAGGCTAATGCTAAAATGCCACCCATGATTAATAATAATGATTTTCTCACTGTAACTTTCCCCCTATAAACCTTATTTATATAATTAAACATTATTATATCGCAATTTTTTCAAGATTCTACAAAGTTGGCGAATATTTAAATTACTTTTTTGCTTTAAAGCGTATATTCTTCTAAACAGGGGTGAACGAAACAAAAAATAGAAAGCTGGACATAGAGACCAGCTTTCCTAAAATAGAAATTTTGTAAATCCTGATCCTATTCCGCCGGAGCCGCGTCCACTGCAATTTCATAGGCATCAAGAATCGCTTCTTTTTCGCTGTCATCGGAAAGTCCGACAAGATGCTGTCCTTTATTATCTTCCTCGACTCGCATCAAAATCGTTTCTTCGTTGGACCTCAGCAAAGCATACGACTCTCCATTCATTTCAAACAACGCTTCCACTTCGTAAGATATTTGCTGTCCAAGTTCATTTTCAACGGTAATCAAATCGCGAATTTCATCTCTCTCCATTATTACMCCCCCGGTAGTTTGCCAAGCCTCTCTTTAGAATCCCCTATGCATCATCTGGTATTCGCAAACAGCAGACTCTTCGGCATAATTTTGCTTCCTTTCGCTCACTATAACAGTGTGACCAAAAATATATGTAAGGAGCGGAAAAATGAATCAGACACAAAACCAAGTGCCACAGCCGCCTAATGCCATTACCACAAAGGATATCCTTTATTTGAAAGATGCTTTGTCCTGGGAATTGCTAGCCTTTAAAAAGTTTCATTTTCTAGCTCAGCATGCACAAAACCAGGAAATCAAAGACGCATTGGACAATGCCGGAAGGATGCACCAGGATCATTATCAGCGCCTTCTTTCGCACCTTCAGGTTAACAATAATGAAGCAATGGCCAGCTTTAGCAATAATCAGACCCAACATTAAAAAAGATGAGGTGATATTATGCAAAACCAGCAATCGCAAAACCCTAACCAGATTGCCAACCAGCAGACAGGGGAACTGCCAAAAGTAAAGACGCCCGAAATGAACGACCGGGATTTTGTCAATGATGCGCTAAGCACCTGCAAGTACATCACCGACAGCATGAATATTGCGGTCCGTGAAGCCAGCCATGAAGGGCTGTATAACGACATGGTACAGATTTTGAAAGAAACGCATGACAGTACCCGCAATTTGTTCAACTTGATGTTCAAGCATGGGTGGTATAAACTCGAGGCAGAAGACCAGCAGAAAATCGACAAAGCCCATAAACAGTTCAGCAACTATTCAGAGCAATTTCCTTACCAATAAAAAAACTTTCCTGGCAAGGGCCAGGAAAGTTTTTTTATTTATAGAACTCATCGGGAATTTTGCCAAAGTTGCGCTTATGGTAAAGAAGCGGCTCTTTTTCGTGATTTTGGATATCGATGACTTCTCCAATTAAAATGGTGTGGTCACCGGCATCAACTGTTTTGAACGTCTTGCACTGCATCACGCCGGCAGCTCCGGAGACAATTGGCAAATCGTGTTCAGACATCTTCCATTCGCAGCTTGCAAACCGGTCTGTCCCTTTTGTAGCGAACAGCATGCAAGTGTCGCTTTGGTCGCCCGCGAGGACATGGACAGCAAATTTGCCGTTGTTGACGAATGGCTCGTAGGAGGAAACGCGCTTGTCGATTGACCACAGCACAAGCAGCGGATCAATTGAAACCGAGGCAAATGAATTAACCGTGAGGCCGAGCGGAACTCCATTTTCATCAGTTGTTGTCACAACGGTTACTCCAGTAGGGTAATTTCCCATTACTTCCTTAAATAATGTTTCGTTAGTTTTTTGCTCCATCATTCATTCCCCTTCCATCCATATGATTTTATATATGAAGGCGATGCACTTCTAGTTTTGTTCTGAAGTCTGTTTAAGCTTCTCCAGCAATTCAGCATAACTATTCGCAGCAATATACTCGCCATTCACAATTGCGTAGGGAGACAGTCTGCATCTCTCGCAATGGCTTTGACAGCTGTATTCTTTATGGAAAACATTTTTTTTGCTGAGGAACGCGCCATACTCCTCCACTTGTTCATCCTTAAGAAATCTGTCAAGATTCTTCTCGCAAAATTCGATGTTCAGCTTTTTGTCTTTTTTAAATAAAGTGCTTAAAATTTTCATGTTATGTAACATCCTTTTGCAGCAAGTTTCCTTATAAGGATACTATAACTAGCCTAGCAATTAAAAGCACTTTACCTTGCAGTGACAGATTACTCGTCAGGAAGATTTATATCCCCGCTACTGCCTATCCTTTGCC
Organism: Bacillus sp. FJAT-27251; assembly: GCF_001273925.1. GTDB lineage: Bacteria > Bacillota > Bacilli > Bacillales > Cytobacillaceae > Mesobacillus_B. The sequence goes on from NZ_LIGG01000001.1 coordinate 3,627,797, forward strand.
TGAACCTGCCCCAGCATGTATTCACACACATTTTTTGAAGCAAGCCTTGCGGAAACAAATGGAGGCTCGACGCCACTTGCCCCTTCCAATGGAAGGCCAAGCCAAAGTATCTTTTCATCGATGATGACGAATGGAAATGGGAAGCAAGGCGGCAGCCACTGATCCGCTTGAACACCAACCGGGTTTTCTTCACACAGCCAAGCCAGTGTGACGTTTGTTTTTCTGTTTTTTAGCTGCTGCTGCCACTCTTGGATAAGAGTTCCGGCAGCTGGAACACTGATCACAATGGATGATGAGGCCGAAACAAGATCATCAAACACAGGCTGCAGTTTTCGCGCGTGCATCCACTTTAGCGCGTGATGCTGGTTTTTGACCCAGGTGCCGATTTTGCTTGGGGCCACCAATTGCTGCTGCTGGACCTGATGTTCGACAAGCTGCCTGATGGTTTTGTTCCTGTACACATGCTTCCGCATAAAAGCTCCGTTGCATACATGAACGAATTTACCCCGTGTCCTGGTGATGGCAACATTGATCAGCCGCTCACTGTCCTTTCCTGTCAGGAGCATCCCTGCCCGGTCTTGAGGCTCGCCATCAACACTATCAAAAATCATCACATCGCGTTCACTGCCCTGGAATTTATGGACGGTCGCCGCAATAATATCCTTGCCATGTCTTTCCTTTTCATAAATGTCCTGCAGCAGCATTTCCATCAGATTCGCCTGGGCACGGTACGGTGTTACATAGCCAATTGATTCCGAGCCCTCGAGGACAGATTCATGAATCAGCTGAAACGACAATAGCAGCTGCCACAAATTGATGCGTGAATTGGAGGAAGCTTCGCTGATTCCGTGCATACCTGTATAACTAGTATCCACCAATACTGCTGCTTTTCCAGGGAATGGCTGCCGGACGGCAATAACGTTTCTTCTTGTATGGACGCTTTCATGGTCGCTTACCAAGGATTTATAGATATATTTATTTGTAAAAGCTGAAATTTCAGGATGCATCCGGCGTTGTTCTTTTAGCAGGAAAAGCTGTGGGTGCAGTTTCCCCTCGTCTACATAGTCGACGATACCCGCCCGGTGAAACACATCCTCCTTCAGCCATGTTGAAACGAGTGCATCCCTGCTGGCAGCAATCGGGGGCAACTGCTTGAAATCCCCGCAAATAATCACCCTTTTTCCTAACGACGCGGCAAATCCGGCTTGGGGAACATACGCCATGCTCGCCTCGTCAAGGATGACAACATCATATTCCTTTTCATAAATGGCACTATCGCTTGCTGCTTTGGCGAGGGTCGTGCCGACAATATACGCTTCTTTTAAAAATTCAATTTCACGCTGGCGCACTTTCTCCAGGACCCTGGCAATCCTTGTTTCGAGCTCAAGGAGTTCGTCTGAATCCCGCCGGCTGAACGAGCGCGACAAATCCTGCTTCAGCTGCCGTCTTTCTTCAAAAAGTTTAACCCTGTCCTCTGCCAGAGCGGGGTCAAGCTTTTCAATCAGCTGATAGGTGGTTAATCCTTCATGGCTGGCGAGAGTTTCGCCTGTCTGGGACCCATAGCGGAGCACATCGCCTTGGCGAAAACGGTTCATCTTTTGAATGAAAGCATGGATTTCACTGATCAGCACATCGACCGCCTGATTGCTGTGCGACAAGATCAGCACCTTTTTTTTCTGGAAATATTTATTTGCAGCCGTCCTGGCAAGGGTATAAGTCTTGCCCGTCCCTGGGGGCCCCCAGACATAAGTGGCATAATTGTATTTGGACCGGAGAACAAGCTCATGGACGCTGCTTTTGATTTTTTCAGCAGGATGCCTGGCTTCCATGGATGGCTCCATCAGCTTTTTGATCCTTGAACGTTTGGTTTTGCTTTTCCTTATTTCATCAAGCCGCTCTATCAGCTGCTCAAGGAGCTCCCATGGATCATGCAGCAAATAAGCCTCAGAAATGAGGTCGCCAAAGGAATGTTCAAGCGAAACAATCACGCTTTTTCCCTCGGAGGAAAGTACACGACCGCTGTTCTTCCTGCTGCCCCATTCAAGCCTGATCTGTGAACCAACAGGGATTCGCAATGGTGAAAGGGTCTCAAAATAATATGTATAGGTATTTTCACTGCTTAACAGGGTTCCATTGGTAACAAGAAACCTGTTCCCGCCGAATTTTTTCAAATGGATGATTTCCTGCTGGAGCGCCTGCTGCCACTCGCGGATTAAAATTTTCGTGTTTATCATATCTTGTCCTTTGCTGGTTTAGTGTCTATATGGGAGAGTAACAAAAGAAGGGGTGAGGAGTCAAAGTTTATTGGGGTTTCGGAGCTGCTTTGTTTAAAAATTGATGCAATGACCGAAAAATATGAAGCAAAAAACCTGCCTAAAAAACGGCAGGTTCTTGTTTTTATACCATCACTTTGCAAATATCATTAGTGAATTCTACTGGATCCTGAATTGGCAGACCTTCAATAAGCAATGCCTGGTTGTATAGCAGATTCGTATAAAGAGAGAGTTTGTCTTTATCCTTTTCGTGTGCGGACTTCAGCGATTGAAACACTTCGTGATTGACGTTGATTTCAAGCACTTTCTCCGCCTTGATGTTCTGGTTTTCCGGCATGGATTGAAGGATCTTTTCCATTTCGATGGTAATCTCACCGTCTGATGACAGGCAGACTGGATGAGACTTAAGACGTTTCGACGCCCGGACATCTTTCACCCTGCCTCCAAGCAATTCTTTCATCGCATCAAAAAGTTCCTTATTTACATGCTGTTCGCTGTTTTCGGAAGTTTCCTCCGCAGGATCAAGTCCCAGGTCACCGCTCGAAACGGACTTGAATTCCTTATCTTTGTAGTTCATCAGCATGCGGATTGCAAACTCATCGATTTCATCGGTGAAATAAAGAAGTTCGTATCCTTTATCCGTTACCAGTTCAGCCTGCGGCAGCTTATCAATCCGTTCAACCGATTCACCGGATGCATAGTAAATATATTTTTGATCTTCAGGCATTCTTGAAACATATTCATCAAGAGTAACCAGTTTTTTTTCCTTGGAAGAATAGAACAGGAGCAAATCCTGCAGTGTGTCTTTGTTGGCGCCGAAATCGCTGTAAACGCCATATTTCAGCTGGCGTCCGAATGCCTCGAAGAATTTTTCATACTTTTCGCGCTCATTCTTAAGCAGGTTTTGCAGCTCGCTTTTAATTTTCTTGGTGATGTTCTTGGCAATCAGCTTCAGCTGGCGGTCGTGCTGCAGCATCTCGCGCGAAATATTGAGTGACAGGTCTTCGGAATCGACCAGTCCCTTGACGAAACTGAAATAATCCGGAAGCAGGTCGGCGCATTTGTTCATGATCAGAACACCGTTTGAATAAAGCTCAAGCCCTTTTTCATATTCTTTTGAGTAAAAATCAAACGGGGTTTTCTCAGGGATAAACAAAATCGCATTATAGCGGATCGTGCCATCAACAGAAATGTGGATGTGCTTTAAAGGCTTGTCAAATCCATAATGCTTCTCACTATAAAAGGAGCTATAATCCTCGTCGGTCAGCTCGTTCTTGTTTTTTCGCCAAATCGGCACCATGCTATTGATGGTTTCTTCCTCAATGTATTGCTCATACTCTCCTTCGCTTCCTTCCTTAGGACGTGAGGAAGTGACATCCATTTTGATTGGGTAGCGAATGAAGTCAGAGTATTTTTTGATAATCTGCTTGAGGCGGTTTTCCTCCAGGTATTCATCATATGACTCGTCTTCAGTGTTTTCCTTCAGCTTAAGTATGATTTCTGTTCCGACACTTTCCTTGTCAGCAGGAACAATAATGTAGCCGTCTGCTCCTTCGCTTTCCCATTTGTAAGCCTGATCGCTGTTCAAGGCCTTGCTGACAACCGTAACGACATCGGCAACCATGAACGCCGCATAGAAACCGACGCCAAACTGGCCGATGATGTCATGCCCGTCCTTAAGCTCATTTTCCTTCTTGAACGTCAGGGAACCACTTTTGGCGATGATGCCAAGATTGTTTTCGAGTTCTTCCTTGGTCATTCCAATTCCTGTATCGATGATTCTCAGGGTTTTGCTATCTTTGTCAGGCACCACTTTTATGTAATAGTCTTCTTGATTAAAGGTCAGCGAGTCATCTGTCAGCGCTTTGTAGTAGATTTTATCGATGGCATCGCTGGAATTGGAAATCAGTTCACGCAAAAACACTTCACGCTGTGAATAGATCGAGTTGATCATCATCTCCAATAGCCGTTTCGATTCGGCCTGAAACTGGACTTTTTCCATGAGGGATTTCTCCTTTCACTTACTATATTGGTCTAGTTTTTTATAATTAGCACTCATTAAACAAGAGTGCTAATTGTATTTTAAATATCATACAATCCTATCTCTTGTCAATATGGGGGCATGCGTACTCCTTCAGGATTCTTTTATTCTTTATTTATCCGGACCCAGGCACTAGATAGGACCATTGCGACAATGGCTGGCACGAGCCAGCCCAGCCCTTCCTCGTATAGCGGCAAATACTCCTGATAATAGGACAGTATGCTGGAAAGCCAGCCGAAATAAGGGATTTCCAGCAAGTCGCAAAGGGTCTTGAATCCATCTATCACACTGACAATCAAGGTGGCAGCGGTCGTGGCTGCATAGACCAGCCGGGCATTCCTGAAGAGCCCCGAAAATAGCGCCAGGAAAATAAGGGCGATGGCCGGCGGATACAGGAACATGAGTACGGGGATGGAAATCGTAATGATCTTCGCTAATCCGAAATTGGCGATCACAAAGGAAATCAAGGCAAACAGATAGACAAATACCGAATAACTCCATTTAGGGAATATAGAGTGAAAATACTTGCCGCAGGCGGTTGCCAGCCCAATTGCTGTCGTCAGGCAGGCCAAAATGATCAGGACGGACAGCATCAGGATTCCAAACGATCCAAAGTAAAAGGATGCTGCTTCGCTTAGAACAGGTCCTCCGGTTTCGTGCAATCCAAATCTTTCTGTGCTTGTCGCGCCGAGATAGGCAATGCCAGCATAGATAATTCCCAAAAATAAGATGGCAATCATGCCGGACTTTACCGTAGATGTGACAATTCCATGCCTTGTCTTCACACCCATTGCAGCAATTGTCTGGATGACGAGGATGCCAAACACGAGAGAAGCCAAAGCGTCCATGGTGTTATATCCCTCAAGAAACCCTGTCAAAAAAGGTTTTGCTGTATAGGCGCCCTGGGGATTCCCAATGCTTCCAAGCGGCTGGATTACGGCGAAGCTCAATAATACTATCAATAAAAGTAAAATTGCAGGAGCGAGAACCTTTCCGACATGGTCGACAATGCTTGCAGGATGAAGCGACAGCCAGAGTACTGTACCAAAAAACAGGAGGGTGAACAAAAATAACGAGCTTCCGCCTGCACTGCTTTCCGAAGAAAGGAATGGAATAATGCCTACTTCATATGCCACAGCAGCTGTTCTGGGTGCCGCAAAAAGCGGCCCGATAGTTAAATAAAGCAAGGACGTAAAAATGAGTCCATAAACAGGATGCACTTTGCCGGCCAAATCCTGAAGACTTTTGCTGCCGGAAAACCCGATTGCAAGTATTCCCAACAACGGCAGACCGATGCCGGTTACCAAAAATCCGCCTATTGCGGTCCATACATGGTCCCCGGAATACTGGCCAAGCGCAGCAGGAAAAATCAGGTTGCCGGCTCCAAAGAACAAAGCAAACAGCATCACCCCAATGACGATATGCTGTGAAAATGATAAATGGTTTTTCATCTAAGATATCCTCCAGGAAAACAATGGGAATTGCAAGAAAATTTAAACGGATAAAAGCACAAAGTTTATCTTAACCCTAATAAACAACAAAAATCAACAGGCTGTTTGAATCGTTCAATAGTCTGAATGTTTGAATAACACTTCAAATTTCTTTTTATATTGCTTATGATACAATTAACAGTTTTTACAAGAGAAAGGATGATTAGGATATTGAACCAATCCGACGGCATACACGTAATCCGCGTAGCCATTCCGACCCCCACGCTCTGGCCGCATACTTCAACAAATTGCTATTTAATCGGAAATAGGCATGAGAGCATACTGGTCGATGCCGGTTATGACCAGGATGAAACAAAGAGCGAACTGAAAAAAGCCATTAAAAACCATTCCCTGGCAAGGCCAAAAGCGATTATCCTTACTCATTATCACCGGGATCATGCTCCCGGAGTCCGCCAGTTAAAAGAATGGTCCTCCCCTGTCTATTGTCATACGATGGAAGAAGAGAAAATAAGGGAAGCCATTGGACCGGAAATGGAACTTTCCTTCCTGAAGGATGGGGATTTGCTCACTGTGGCTGGACATAATGTGGAGGTTCTTCATGCCCCTGGCCATACAAAAGGGCATTTGAACCTATATCTTCCCGAATTGGAGCTGCTGCTTGCCGGGGACAATCTTGTTGGTGAAGGAACTACGTGGATTGGCCGGCCGGATGGAGATATGGCAGCCTATATGAATAGCCTGAGGAAAGCAAGGCAACTGAAGCTCTCCAAAGTCGGACCTGGACACGGGGAGTGGATCCTGCAGCCATATAAGCACATTGATTTCGTGCTCGACAGGCGTATATCTCGGGAAAAGCAAATCATGGAGCTGCTGAAAGAGCATGTTCAACTTGATGCGGACACACTTACAAAACTGATTTATGACGGGAAGATCCATGCAAGCATTTTTGAAGTAGCAAAAAGAACGACGGAAGCTCACCTTGAGAAATTGCTGGTCGAAGGGAAAGTGTCCTATAAGAAACCCGTCTATCTTCTCAGGTAACATGCGAAATGAATTGACAGGTATGGTACGATAAAGACAAGGAAGTATCAGCATAGGAGTGGGAATATGAGCGTACATAAAGAGCTGGCTCAGCATGCCGAAAAGATGAATGGAATTTATAAAACCTATCTGCAGCTTGACCAGCAGCGGGAAGTGTATATCGAAGAAGCAGTCCAGCTTTGTAAACAGGGGCTCCCTTTTACAACCAGCAAAATTAATGAAGTGACGAATCAAATCAACACACTGAATTTGCGGTTTATTCCGTTTAAAAAGAATGTGACGCCGGAAATGGTACAGGAGTATGTGGAGAAAATAAAAAATAAAGACGCCTGAGAAACGGCGTCATAAGAGACATTCCGATGTGCTTACAGGCATTGTGGATGTCTCTTTTTATGTTTGCATCATCGGTTTGTCATCTGGTCATTCAGCAAGCTTTTTAATGACATCAGTGTTGGCCTGACCATCGGCATCCTGCCAGACCGAAAAGCAGACAGCGCTTGATCGGGAGTTATCCAAAATGCATCAGCAATTTCCCTTCTGTCGGGTTTTGGAATCTGGCCGGCAGGCAGCCTGGCGAGAAAAAATCGGGTATCAAACCGGATTGGGCTGATTTCGGGTGTAATAAAATGGCCGAAATAATCCAGGCTACCCAGATTCAGCTTGAGCTTTTCCTTCGTAAGCAGCTCCATAAAAGAGAGTCTCCCGGCGACAAGCTCTTTTCTGTAAAAGGATACTGCTTCCTCACCCATCCGGGCTTCAGAACCATCCTGTTTGTTTACGAGCAAAATCCCCACTTCCTCGAACAGCTCCCTGGCAGCAGCCACATAATGGCCAATTCCGCATGGCGCTGTATCATGAAAACGAAATAGGTGATCGCTGGTTACAGTATGATCATCGGTTTCGACTGCTCCTCCTGGGAATACATAATATCCCGCAAGAAATTTCATCGTCTGCGGCCTCTTTGTCAAGTACACCCTGGACGATTCGTCCAGTAAAATCACGGTAGAAGCCGGTCTTGGAATAGCTATCACTGCAACGCCACCTTTTCCTATTTTATTATGAGAAAAGAAATCCACCTGTTCTTTTAGTTAAAGGTGGTTAGTATGAACATATTGGATTGTGCAAATTTTTATTCGGACTAGGAAAAATTGTCTTTCAATGCTTTTCGCAGCAGCTGTTCGCACCTGTCAAGATCGGCTTTCACCAGCTTTTTGTAAGCCTTGGCTTCTTCCTTGTCGGCAATGCTGTAAACAGCGACTTCCTTGTATTTTGATCCATTTTCCTTTACTTTTTTCCTGCTCAGGATTCCGTCTTCCGTCAAATCATGCAAAGCTCTGTACACTTCAGAATGCTGAGGCACGAAACCATATGGTTTAAAGGATGCTTTTAGTTCATCCAGGAGCTGCAAGCCGTACCATGGTTCTTTTTCAATGCTTGTAAGCAAATACAGCTTTAAAAAGGCACGCTGTTTGATTAAAAACCCTGTGCTATCACGTTTCCCTTTCAATACGGCCACCTCCACATGAAGTTTCTAATGAATTTGAATGTACCAGAACAAAAGAAAGAATATTCAATCTTATTGTAACACAATGTGCTAAAAACAAAAACTTCCAGTTTCATTTTTTGCCTATGTTATAGACCATCGTGAACGTTTGTTGGGATTTAGGAGGAATTTTGTGCGAGTTAAAAATATTTGATCATTTTGTATTTAGCACATTGTGACAATTACACAATGGTAATATACTTTTCCCTACTCTTTAACGCAGAAACTTCAATATGATATTTCCTACCCCAGCCATTAAATGGACTGTTTTTGGCCGCAAAAAAAGGCGGGTTCCATCTTCCCGCCTTTCCTAGTTTATGGCTTTAAAGCCTCAGCAATCAATTTATAGGAGTGAATTTTATCAGCCAGCGAATGGGTAATCGTGACAATCATGATTTCATCGGGCTGGTAGGCGCTCTTGAGTCCCAGGAGCTTTTCTTTCACCTGCTCGGGGTTCCCGATAATCAATTTTTCTTTCATCCTCGCTAGTTCCTGTTTATCCTCTTGTGACAATATGAAGTTCTTGGCCTCTTCAATGGATGGCAAACCTTTCATTCCGCTTCCCTTCCCTCTTGACAATGACCATATTATAGAGCTTAACGCTATCTCTTCTGCTTTCTCAGAGGTTTCGGCACAAAAAGCTGAAACCGTCAAAATCACTTCTGGTGAGTCCCCTTCTTTTCGAGGCTTAAAACCGTCCCGATATTGCTTAGTGATTTCATGTCCATCTTTCTCGCTCATAAACTGGCCAAATGCATAGGATAGACCATTTTCGGCAGCAAGAATGGCACTCTTGCTGCCTGTGCCGAGCAGCCACGGTTCAGGCGGAACTTCTGGCAAAGGAGAGGCCGACAGCTTTGCATGTTCGTTTCCAGGTTGAAAGTCGTTTTCGAGAAAATGCAGGAGATCCCTGACGAGTTCCGGCATTTTCCAAACCTGCTGCAGAAAATTATCCGATAAAGCATTGGCTGCTTCTGCCGATCCACCTGGTGCCCGGCCAATTCCGATATCAATCCGGGATGGGAAAAGAGTTGCGAGCGTGTTATAGACTTCCGCCACTTTATATGGCTTGTAATGAGGCAGCAAGACAGCTCCTGGACCGATGCGGATTGTATTTGTTTGCGCTCCAATATATCCCAGCACCACTTCGGGTGCCGAACAGGCCAGTCCGGGCAGATCATGATGCTCCGCAATCCAGTAACGGGTATAACCCAAACCTTCTCCTGCCTGAGCCAGTTTTACACAATTCATCAATGCTTCCCTGGCGGTTTCATTCCGGGCAATCGGCGCCTGGTCCAAAATGCTGATCCTCATTTTCGGCTGCCCTCACCTGCAATTTCAAGCAATGTCAAGTTGTATTCCCCTGTTTGGCCTTCTTGATAAAGGTTCGTGAGTGAAGTGAAGTATTGGACGATTTTCCCTTCAAAAAGATGGTTCCTTTCTGGTACGCTTACTTGAAAGCTCCCTTTATAAAGTAAAACMGCAATATCGTGGTATTCTTCGCTTGTCACTTTGAAGCGAACCGAAATTTTTCGTAAGCCATCCATCAAATTTTCTTCATATTCGTCCAATTTAATGGTGTGTCCGTCTAATATAAGTTCCTCTGCCATGATAACAACCCCTTTTTTCTTTCATTGTAAATGATTTCTGCCATAAGTTTTTTCTTCCACAGCCCAATTTCCCACTATACGTTTAAACTAGATGCTTTAAGGTCAAACACATAATGAACACGCAATTTGGAGGAAGGGAAGATTCGTTTTGTCTACGTTTTTAATATCGGCAACAATTATTTTCATCGGAGCTAACCTGTATTACTTTTTTGCCAATGAATCCTATAAAAAGAGCTATTTTAGCTCTGTTTTATTTTTAAAACTGTTTATCATCCTGCTTAGCGTCACATTTGGTTTCAGTATTATTTACTACATCCTTTCCCTGGATGGTGACATTTTGAGGGTCGGAACGATTGACGGTGCACCGGCAGACCACTCCTATTTTAACCTGCTATACTTTAGCGGCGTGACCATTTTGTCTGTAGGATACGGAGACCTTATTCCGGTTGGCGGAGCCCGCTTTTTTGCGCTTTTAGAGGCAAGTATCGGTATCCTTCTCCCAACTGCCTATTTTATGAAAGCGATGAGCTCGTCAGACAAATAATGGCTCTTACTATTTGCAGATGGCAGGATGAAATGTATGCACAAATTTCAAATTCAATCTTTAATACCTGATTTTCGTTAAAATAGGAATTCGGTATTTTTTAAAAAGAAAAAAAACAATGAGATAAATAATGATTGAAGAAAGAAAGGCATTGATGAGTGCACCTTCCAGAAATTGCACGCTTCCGGATTGCCAGCTGTCAACGGTATCATTTACGGCTTCCAGGTACTCGACTTCCTCTATCCCCGTTACTTTGCTTGGCTTAGGATGAAAAAGGCTGCCGACTTTATAGTTTAACAGAAAGAAAAATGGCCAAAGCGGTGTGCCGATGAATCCCCCGATCACGGCGGCAATCAGATTGACCTTCGCAGCCTTGGCAATGCCGGCAGAGAGGACAGGACCAATCCCAAAGGTAGGAAACCAGTTTGGCACAAATCCCAATGCCATGCCCATTGCCACTTGATGCGGACTCGCCTTCAATCGGAACAGCCTGACAAGATAATACTTTGAACGACGTTTCCACTTCATATTATTCACCCAATACTGTTGATTTTGACCTTTATTCTACCAGAAAATAATCCGTCTCTGGATATTTTGCCAAAAAAACCGGCTATTTCCCTTGCAGGAAAGCCGGTTTTCTGGTCATTTCATTTAGTTGGCTTCCGCCGTGGAAACCTTTTGGACTTTAACAATCGCTGCTGCAATGACGGTGGCTAGCAAAGCTGGAAGGAGCCAGCCCAGCCCTTTGTCGTAAAGAGGTAATGTACTTTCAAAGAAAGAAAGCGCGGCTGTCATCCATGAGAAATATTCAATGCCAAGTGAGTCGCACAATGCTTTCAGGCCATCAAAAAGGGCGATAATGAAGGTTACTCCGATGGCTGCCATATAAACTGCCTGTTTGTGCTGGAACAATGGAGACACAAATGCCAAAAGCATCAGGACAATCGCCAGTGGATACAGGAACATCAGCACAGGAATGGAAAAAGCAATAATATTTGACAGTCCAAAGTTGGCAATGATAAAGGTAATGCTTACGAAAAATACAACCAGGGTCCTATAGCTGAATCTTGGCAGCAGGGTGTGGAAATACTCTGCGCAAGAAATCGTCAGGCCGATTGCCGTTGTTAAACATGCCAGAAGGATCAGGACAGCAAGAAGGAGTGAACCGACGCTGCCAAAATAATGGGAAACAGCGGAGCTTAATACTGGCCCCCCATTGGATGCAAGGCCTATCACTTCTACACTGCTGGCACCCAGATAAGCAATGCCTACATAGATGGCGCCAAGCAAGCCGATTGCAACCAGCCCTGCTTTTGCCGTGGATGTCAAAATTCCCTTTGTGGAGGTAACTCCCATATTGCGGATCGCCTTGATGACAATAATGCCAAATACAAGGGAAGCCAAGGCATCCATCGTGTTATAGCCTTCCAGGAATCCCTGGACAAATGCTCCATTCTGATAGGCTGCCTGAGGAGTTCCTGCCTCACCCATTGGATTTACTATCGCAGTAATCAACAGGATGCCAAGCAGGATCACAAGTCCTGGTGCAAGGAATTTCCCGACAGTCTGTACAATCTTTGCGGGATAAAGCGAGAATAGCAGCGTTGCTGCGAAAAATAGGACAGTAAACACAAGCAGACCAATTTGCATGGCGCCCTCGCCTAAAAATGGGGCAATTCCTACTTCAAATGCCACAGTGCCTGTCCTTGGAGCTGCAAAGAAAGGCCCGATGGTCAAATAAAGCAACACCGTGAAAAAGATTCCATAAGCGGGAGTAACCCTTCCTGCCAGCTGCTGCAGGTCGCGGCTTCCCGAGAAGCTCATCGCCATGATACCTAACAGCGGCAGACCAACGCCGGTAATGAGAAACCCTGTAATGGCGGGCCAGAGATTTTCGCCGGCATATTGGCCAAGCTGAGCTGGGAAGATAAGATTCCCTGCTCCAAAAAACAATGCGAATAGCATTACTCCTATAGCAGTATAGGATGAAATTGATAATTTTTCTTTCATTTGTCTGCACCTCGTACCTAATAACTTCCATTTTTTATGTTTTGGAAATTATAAGAATATTTTTTTAATATGTAGGGATAATAATAATACTATTTTCCCAGAAGTGCAACACCATTCGACAAATTTCTTCATTTTTTTCATTCCAGTGTGGTTTATTCCACCTTTATTGTGGGTACAAAGATTTTTTCGTAAAGATAATCTCCGTTATCTGTCTCGTCTATTTTAATCACTGCCGCATTTTCTATCGGTTTGAACCCCAGCAGATCGTCGACAGGCCAGTTAAGCAGGAAAGCCAAGAGCATATGCATGAAGGCGGCATGGCTAACGATGACGATATTCTCATACCGTTGCTGCCTCCGCACCCGCTCCACCACAGTGTTCATAAACATGGTAGCCCGCAAATATACATCCGCTAGACTTTCTCCATTAGGATAACGGAAGTAAAATTGGCCAGCTGCCTTGAATTCCTTTTTTGCTTCTGGTGTGCGATTGGCAAAGTCATAAAGATTCCCCAGCTCCCACTCCCTGATCAGCGGGTTTTGGTAAAAAGGGACAGCTGCAGGCAAATGCTTATGTATGGCCTTAGCTGTTTCCATTGTCCGCAAATACGGCGAACTGTACACAATGGTCTTGTCATCCAATATCCCTTTCATGAACTCTCCTGTTTCTTCCACCTGTTTTTGCCCAAGGACTGTCAGGCTATGCTGAGAATCATGTGTATGTGCCATGACACTTCTGTCAATATTATGCTGGGCTTCCCCGTGACGGATCACATAAATATTCAAGTACTGCTCCACCCCTTATCTTAACCTGTAAAACTCCAGAAAGACTCCCATATACTTTACCAAGTACCTTTCCAAAGGTAAAGTGTAAAGCTTAAATATTCTGAAATCAAATAACTTTCTCATTTTCTCGGGATTGAAAAAGGAACACCAGTGGGATTCTGGTGTTCCTTAATTGTTATTGCTGATAATAGCCGTGATGGGTGTGCTCATTGAATAAAAAAGCTGGAAAATGATTCACGTCCTGTTTTACTCTTATGCTTCTTCAAATGTCTTGCAGGCTGTTTCATAGACATCTTCTGCTTCCCTGCCATGATGGCCAATTACGTAGATGGAATCGGCAACGCATTTATCGCCTTTTGCATAATATTTACAGTTTTGAACATTGCATAATACTTCAACTTTCACTTTATGCACCTCCATTAAATGTGTTTGTCCATCTTTACCCGTTATTCGATCGCTGTAATCCTCGCATAACTAGGCTGGATATTTATTTTCAAGGCGAGGTTGGAGGTATGGGAAATAAAAAGCTGCCCGTTAACGGGCAGCTTGGTGTTCGTCATCAACCAGGGGCTGGTAGTTATATTCCGTGCGATCGACAGGTTCAAAACCTGAAGGTGTGTAAAAGCGGAGCAGGTCTGCATGGACGACTTTATCTGAAAGGTCCAGCTTTTGCCTGGCATTTTCCCGATACGTGCGCGCTTCTTCGAGCATTTCTTCGTCCTCAATCAGTTCACCTGTAGCTGAATCATAGTATTTGCTTTCAGCCAGGGTGTACTTGGAACTCACAAAATCCCCATTCCGGAAAGGAATAATATCATCATGATTGTCTGAAAGCAGGTCCGTTCCGAAGTGGACAAAATCCTTTGCATCGATTCCGAGAAGATGGAGCAGGGTCGGAAGCAGGTCGACCTGGCCGCCATATTCATGGTTCACACCGCCTTCCATCCCTGGCACCCTGATCAGGAGCGGAGTACGCTGCAGGCCGGCGCTTTCAAACGCGGTCACTTCTTTGCCAAGTACCTGTTCCATGGCTTTGTTATGGTTCTTGGAAATCCCATAATGGTCGCCGTACATGATAATCACCGTATTATCATAAAGGCCGGATTGTTTGAGGTAATCAAAAAATTGTTCCAGCGCTTCATCCGCATATCGTGCAGTCTGGAAATAGTTATCGACCGTTTTATTTCCGGTCGTATGCGGGGCAATGGTTGCTTCCTCTTCCTTGATTGTAAATGGATAATGATGGGTCACCGTAATGAAGTTTGCATAAAATGGCTGCGGCAGGGATTCCAGAAGGGGAATCGACTGCTCGAAAAATGGTTTGTCCATCAGGCCGTAAGCCGCAAGATGTGCTGGGTCCATATCAAAGTAGCTGGAATCAAAGAAATGGTCATATCCGAAAGATTTATAAATTTCATCACGGTTCCAGAAGCTGCCTGCATTTCCATGGAAAGCCGCCGAAGTATATCCACGCTGCCCCAGAAGAGCCGGAGCGCTTTGATAGGTGTTCAGGCCCTTCGTTATAAAAGCGGCACCCTGCGGCAAACCATATAAAGAGTTCGCAACCATAAATTCAGCATCAGCTGTTTTTCCCTGTGCAGTCTGGTGGAAGAAATTATCAAAATACATTGTATTTTTTTCCCTGGTAAGCGAATTCAGGAAAGGCGTGACTTCTTCCCCATGGAGTTTGTAATCAATGAGGAAGGTTTGAATCGACTCCAGATGGAGATACAGGACATTCATGTCTTTCCCCACTCCAAAGTATTCCGGGTTAGGCTTTGCATAGTTTGAATTTGTAAAGTTGACGACTTCGGTAATATCGTCACTGTTTGCAAGCACTCTTTGTGCCGAAGCCTTTGTGCTTTGGACGGTATCATAAACGCCATAGTTATACATCCCTAAATATTTGACAATATAATTTCGGTCAAATCCCCTTGTCAAAAGCTGAGGCCGATCCAATTCAGCAATGGCGAGATTAAGGGAAGAGATTCCCAGGGCAACCAGAATAAAGGCAGCGGCTGTTCTCCTGGAAAGCCCTCCAGCTTCCATCTTAACGTATCGAAAGAACAGGGCTCCTCCCATGACGAGGAAATCGGCAAAGAACAAAAGATCATAAGGCTTGATCAGCGTTGGGATACTGCTGCTGACATCGCCGAAATTTTGCGTCTGGAACAAGGTAGGCAATGTTATAAAGTCATTGAAAAAACGGTAATACAAGGTGTTGGCGTACAGAAAGACCGACATGATCAGATATAGGGCCATAAGCCAACGATAGCGCCTTCCATCTTTAAAAAAGAGCGAAAGGCCCAATATCAGGAGCGCTGGTCCTAGCGGATTGATGAACAGCAACACATGCTGCAGAGCACCCTCAATACCCAATTGGAACTGTGTAACCTGCACAATATAGGTTTTCATCCATAAAAAAAAGACAGCACACAAGAAAAAGCCAAGAAAATTATGTAAATGGCCATCATCTTTTTGGAAAAAATAGTTCATTTTTCACCCTTCTTTCTATTTGTAAAGGCGACATGGTGCAAATTGTTTTTACACACACATATTCTGGCGTGAGGATATGATGAAGAACATATAATGACAAGCAGCCAGGCTTCAGTGGCGGCCATCATTCCCTGCCGACATATGCCCTCCCGAGGAACTCCTCCAACTAATAATACGAAATTAAGCAATGAAAAGTTTCACATTCCTCCCAAATCATGGATGAATAATAGAAATGCAGCTAAGGACTTATGAGGGGACCCATAAGCATGACCATCAGGGGCGAGGAGCAACCCCCCGTTAATATACCCCCTAAAACAGTGGTGAAAACCAGTTCTATGCTCATGCATTGATGCAGTAAAAAGCCTTCCTGTTCTTTTTTTATAAAAAATAGCCGGACGGGAACATACTCCAT
The DNA here is from genome assembly GCF_001273925.1 of Bacillus sp. FJAT-27251. GTDB lineage: Bacteria > Bacillota > Bacilli > Bacillales > Cytobacillaceae > Mesobacillus_B. The sequence continues at coordinate 3,644,003 of NZ_LIGG01000001.1, forward strand.
CCGGCTTGCTTCGCTGTTATTTGCCATCGACAACTTCTTTGAGAATTCCATAAGAACGCTTTTGCTTTTCAGGGTCAAAAATATAGCTTACGGCCATGAGTTCTTCGAGATGATAATGTTCCTGGAAAGCAGTCAGCTGGTCGCGCACGGATTCCTTGCTGCCCATCAGTGTAACGCTGGACATGCTTTCTGCCATTTCCTTCTCCATTGGATTCCAGATGCCGTCCATGGTGTCAACCGGCGGCAGCAATGGATTCTGGGAGCCGCGGACCACATTCAGGAAGAATTGTTTCATCGAAGTGGAAAGGTGTTCCGCCTCTTCATCGCTCTCTGCGGCAATGACATTCAGACAGACCATCATGTACGGCTTGTCAAGATACTGGGAAGGCTGGAATCTCCTGCGGTAAATCGAGATGGCTTCTTCCATATACCTTGGAGCGAAATGGGAAGCGAACACATAAGGTAGCCCCATGCTTGCCGCTAAATAGGCAGAATCCGTGGAGGAACCTAGAATATAGACGGGTACATTGGTTCCAACACCAGGGTAGGCTTTTACATAATTCTGCTTCTCTTCCGGGCCAAAATAGGTGAGCAAGGCTTCCACATCGTCCGGGAAGGTATAGACTGAGTCGTTTTGTGAACGCCTTAGCGCGCTTGCCGTCATCATGTCGGTTCCTGGTGCCCTGCCCAGCCCTAGATCAAGACGGCCAGGATACATTGTGGCTAAGGTCCCAAATTGCTCAGCGACTACCAAAGGAGAGTGGTTGGGGAGCATGATTCCGCCGGAACCGACCCGGATGGTGTTGGTATGCTCAAGCGTATGGTTGATTAGGATGGATGTTGCAGAACTGACCAGTGTCGGCGAGTTATGATGTTCCGCTATCCAATAGCGTTTGTATCCCATTTCTTCCGTTGCCTGTGCCAGCTCAACCATCGACTGGATGGCGTCCTTTGGTCTTTGGCCTTGCCTGATGGGGGCCAGGTTTAAAACCGAGACGGGAATATTTATATTTGCCATATATATTGGTCCTTTCATTAAGAAGATTCAGTTCTATAGTAACAAGTAGTTTTTCCTGAAACAAACTTATCTGCTCACGGTCCACCGCTTTGGTTTCAAAAGGTTGAAATTCCCTTTTCTGCTTTTCGTTGCACTTTTCCCTATTTCATATATACTAATTTTATTTGGTATGTTGTTTGTCTTTTTATCTTCCATCCTTTAAAACTGTAAAGCAATGATTTTCGATATGGGCTATATGGAATTTATGATAGAATCGACATAACAGGAAATTTCAAGGGGGAATCCTATTGTACTGCCATCAATGCGGGGAAAGCATCTCGGAAAATTCCCGGTTTTGTTCCCAGTGCGGGGCTAAAGTTGATGCCAATGACCACAACGGGCCACAGCGCCAATCCAGGTCGGAAGAAGACCATTCACAACCTGGGCGGAGAGGCATCCGAAGGTTCTTGCCTGCCCTTATACCAGCGTTCAGCCTGGTTATCGTTGGGGGTGGATTAGCCTACACTTATTTTCACGAACATGGCATTAATGAAGAAGTCATGTCACTTAAAGCCAGAGCGGAAGAAACAGCTCTGGACGGCGACTATAAAAATGCCCAGGAAATGCTGCTGCAAGCCAAATCGAAACGGCCCGGCTATACGGTCCTTGAGCAAAACCTGGATGGCGTCAGCCAGGCAATCCAATATGAAGAAACACTTGCTGCCGTTAGTGAACTGATTAAAAAAACAGAATTTGAAGCGGCCTTAAAAGAGATTGCCAGTTTAAAAGAAAAGTTGAAAGCCAATCAAAGCCCTCTCTTCCACCCGCTGCAGGAAGAGATAAAACAAAAAGAGACAACCATCAAAATCGGCATGGTCAAACAACAGCTGAATGATTTGACAACGGTCGACCAGCTGGCCGGGAAGCTCTCGATCCTTTCCTCTTTTCCCGAAAAAGAAGCCAGTGCCATCAAGACCGAAATCTTAAATAAAATCGTCAGCATATCGGTGAAGGAAGCAGAAGAAGAATTATCGGACAAGCAGTTTTCCGCTGCCTCTTCCACGCTCGACAAAGGGCTGCAATATGCGGTCAACGACGATAAATTGCTGGCCTTGAAAGAACGGGTCCAACAGGAAAGAGAGGCATTTGAAAAGGCCGAGCAGCAAAGGCTCGAACAAGCGATGGAAGCAGCAGCGCAGGAAGACCTGAACAACCGGACCGCAGCCGTCGATGTCAAGGAATTCACTGCTGAAGTGGATGAATATGGAGACTTGTATTTCAGGGGTTCAATCGAGAACATTGCAACCGCCCCGATCAGTTCGATTACCATCCACTACCGGATATCCGACGAAGGCGGCAAGACAATCGATGAAGGATCGACTTCCGTGTACCCTTATGAATTGCAGCCTGGGGAAACGGGCACGTTTGAAGACGTTTATTACGGCGTGCATCAGGATGTAATCGTCGATATTGACAATATTACCTGGTATCTTAATTAAAGAAGGTGGAGCATACAAATGAAAAGCTGGATCATCTCGATCATCACGACGCTCGTTATCTGGGGAACCGGAGTATACGGCTACTATTACGTGAAAGATGCTATCCCAAACAGTCTTACTGCTGCCTCCACCTTAATCGCGGAGACAAGCGGCCCGGCTGAACCGGCTTCCTTTGAGCTGAAAGAAATCATCAGCCAAACCCAAAAGCTGGTCGTCAAAATTGAACTGGAAGATGGCACACTTGGTTCTGGATTCCTTTACAATGATAAGGGGGACATTGTGACAAATGCCCATGTGGTCGCAAATGCCTCTGATGTGAAGGTGAAGACGACCGATTCAAATGAATTCGACGGCAAAGTGATTGGGGTCAGTACCGAGATAGATGTGGCCCTCGTCCGGGTGCCGGGAATGGAAGGAATGGACCCTCTTCCGATTGCGAGAGAACGCAAAGGCGAGATTGCCGATGAAATTTTGGCGCTCGGAAGTCCGCTTGGTTTCCAAAATACCGTTACCACTGGCATCATCAGCGGTTTGGACCGCACGCTGGATATCCCGCCTTTTGAATACAAGAACCTCTACCAGATTTCTGCGCCAATTGCGCCGGGCAACAGCGGCGGGCCCTTGGTGGATGGCAAGACAGGKGAAGTCCTGGGGATCAATTCTGCTGTTGCCAACCAGGGGAACATTGGCTTCAGCATTCCGATTACGGATGTGCTGCCTATCATTGAAGCCTGGTCAGAGTCTCCAATGGAGTCCTTGCCGAACATTTCACTGGAAAGCGATTTGCTGAGCAGTGAAGAATCCTTTACAATGGCCGACCATTCGGAATATCTGGTTGCCTATTTTTACGAAAGCCTGGATGCCCGTGACTTTGTAACAGCCTATTCCCTTCTTGGAAGCTCATGGCAGTCTAGCTTAAGCTATGAGGAGTTCCGCGAAGGATACCTAAAAACAGTCTCGGTTTCCGTTGATGAGATGACTACCGTAAAGAATGGAAGCGGGTCAACCGTCACGGCCGTCATATCTGCCGAGGAACGGGGAGAAAGCAAAACAGATGACAAGAAATACAAGGTGACCTACGAGCTTGGCTACGAAAACGACCAGCTGAAAATCCTGTCCGGCGGAGGAGAGGAAATCAAGTAAGCGGTCCGCCTCCCATCCTGTAACAGGATGGGAGTTTTTTCATCTATGCGCTGTTTTTTGTCCCATAGGCTTCCCTCCCTTTCAGGAATATACATCCAAATACATTGACAGGCTGTTGGCACTGCATTACAATAACGGAATATTGAGAATAGTAGAATCAAATCATTTTCAACATACATATCGGTGTGACCTAAAAGTTTTTTCAATAAAACTTCCTGGTGTTTTCCTGCCTGATCAAGGCGGATACAAATAAAAACGAAAATGGATGGTGAAGACATGACAGATTTTTTGAATTGGCTGAGTGACTTTGTATGGGGCCCCCCTACTCTGGTCCTGCTGGTAGGCACCGGGCTATTGTTGACAATCCGTCTCGGTTTCTATCAGTTCTCCAGTTTGCCGTATGCTCTAAAACTGGCTTTCTCCAGAAGCCAGGATAGGAAATCGAAGGGAGATATCACCCACTTTCAATCATTGATGACGGCTCTGGCTGCGACCATTGGGACTGGTAATATCGCCGGTGTTGCAACGGCGGTCGTTCTAGGCGGTCCCGGGGCTGTATTTTGGATGTGGATGACGGCCCTCGTCGGTATGGCCACCAAATATGCTGAAGCCATTTTGGCGGTTAAATACCGGGTGGAGGGTGAAAACGGACAAATGGCTGGCGGGCCGATGTACTACATAGAAAAAGGGTTAGGGTGGAAATGGCTGGCCGTTTTATTTGCGGTATTTGGTTCTGTTGCTGCATTCGGAATCGGAAGCTCGGTACAATCGAATTCCGTTGCAGCAGCCGTAGAGAACAGCTTTGGCTTAAATCCCTGGATTACTGGTGTTCTATTAACTATTTTTACGGCTCTCGTCATCCTTGGCGGAATCAAGAGCATCGGAAAAGTGACTTCTTTGTTTGTCCCAATCATGGCGATTTTTTATGTGCTGGGTGGACTCATCATTATTTTATTAAATATGGACCAGCTTCCCGCTGCTTTTGGACTTATTATTTCTGATGCCTTTACTGGCCAGGCGGTTGCCGGCGGTGCCATCGGTGCGGTCATCCGCTATGGTGTCGCCCGCGGTGTTTTCTCGAATGAAGCCGGGATGGGTTCCGCCCCGATTGCGGCAGCTGCGGCCAAAACAGATCACCCTGGCCGCCAGGCGCTTATCTCGATGACTGGAACTTTCCTAGATACCATTGTTGTCTGCTCCATCACCGGAATTGCACTTGTCATGGGGAACCTTTATATCGGCGGCGACTTGACTGGTGCGGCACTGACAACCGAAACGTTCAATGCCCTTCTCCCTGGCTCAGGCTGGATTGTCACCATCGGCATTATCTTTTTTGCTTATTCAACCGTTCTCGGCTGGGCCTATTATGGGGAAAAATGCTTTGAATACCTGTTTGGCACAAGGTCGATCCTCTTCTACCGCATTGTCTATGTGGCAACCGTCCTTGTTGGTGCCGGAATGAACCTTGGTCTTGTTTGGACCATCGCCGATATCTTCAATGCCCTGATGGCCATACCGAACCTGATTGGTCTCGTCTTCCTTTCCGGAGTGGTGGTAGCGGAGACCAAATCCTTTAAAAAGCTGCGCGAACAGGAAAAGGAAAAACAAAAAGCAACTGCTTAAATCAGTTGGAGAGGGCTGCTATTCGCAGCCCTTTTTAATGCCGGGGGAGGCTTACTTTCTCGGCATTTTTGTTGTTTATGGAATGAGGGATGCTGATGTTGACCTAGTGCGGGGTGATTCAGACCTGGAGCCCTGCTTTTCTTCGGGAGTTGTCGGAAATCGGGACATCTTTTTACAGAATCTTGGAAAGTATAGAATGGAATGAAAAAATGGTTTAGTGGAGGGAAAAATGGATAAAAAGCACCTGGAGAATAAGCATAGTAAAAGGCATCCCAACTTAAATGGGGACGGAACAGAAGCTGAGTATGAAATAAGTGCAACTGGCTATGGCCTCGAATCGGTTGAGAAAGATAATTCTGAACCTGGCCAGCCTTCCTGCGGAGGGCTGTAGTAGTAAAATCCCCGGACCAATTGGCACCGGGGTTTTTTAGAATGATCATTGAAGGTGCATGCCGTATTGTTTGATTTTATATTTAATCCAGTCCGGCGTAACTTGTTCTTCATTGTATATAATCTTTACTTCCCCATCATCGGTATCAACAAGCGCTCTTTCAATCCCGTCCAAATCAACAAGGATACTTTCCAGTGTTTTAATGGGCTGTTCTTCAGTGGCTTCCTGAACAAATAACGTGATTTCCTTCATGCAGCTTCCTCCCTTCCTGAATTTTCCGGCTCAACGTTCCTCCTCAGCGCCCTGTTCCAGTTTATTTTCGGATAAGGAATCTTGTATCTTGCGGCTAAGGGTTTCCTGTTTTCGATCGATCGCTGTATCCCATATGCTAAAAGGAATTTCACTAGGTGAATATTCTTTATCAGTCATATATGCACCACCTCCACTTTCATTAGTCTTTTAATAAGTATGGGAATTATGTATGCAATAAAAAAGGAAGGACCGCAAAAGGATCCTTCCCAAACATACTCATTGATTGCGTCAAACCGTCCTATTGGCGCGGGTTCCTTTCCTTCCCTGTCTTCAAATCGATCACCTTTACAGGATTTTTAGGTGTTCCCACCTTTTTGCTTGCTGGCGGTTTTGAACCGTTTTCAACCCAGTCTACCATCAGATCAAACGCCTGGTGGGCATATGGGAGCAACGGCTGCAATTTTTTTTCAGGGTCAGTACCTGTATTCCATACCAAACTGTCTACATGGTTGCCGTTCTCGATTGTATAAAGGCGGTGAATGTCCTGCTTCCCTGCTTTTTTGACGAGCTTCTGATAGCCGTCAGCATGAATTTCAGGGAATATCAGGGCGTCAAGTGAGCCGGTAATAGAAATAAGAGGGACCTCGATGTCTCCCGTGTTGGCAATTTCCTTAATGTTGTTTTTCACTTCTTTAGGACGGGTTACGTATTTATAATCCTCGAAAATATGGTCATAGGAACGATCCCTGACTCCATTTACAATATTCAGGTATTTCGGATATTCTATCCTGTCAGGAGCTTCTGGATCAAAATGGTCGCGGTAAATGTTAAGGGAAATGAACCAGTACACCAGGTCATGGTAACCCCATAAATTCTCTGACCCTTTAGGCAGCCCGGCCTTATACAATTCCTTAATTGCTTTTTTCTGTTCTTTGCCCTCACCGTACAAGGCTTCCTCAGCATTGTTGACGACGGTTGTCAGAGAACTGATTAGGTTAGGGGCTTTTTCACTCCAGAGAACGCCTTCCCAATCGACACCGCCATCAAATAAGCGGGGTTCCCCGGTTTTTTCCGGACCGTCATTCTCCAGTGCATAGCGTACTACATAGCCTCCGTTTGAGATTCCCATGGCATAGGTAGGAACAGGATGCTGTGCTGAAACCAGGTCGCTCGCCGGATTGGAGGAATCGGATGGACTAATTAGCTTGTCCGCAAAGTGTTCAGCCAGATAGCTTTGTGCCGCCTTGGTCACTTCGCGAAAGCGCAGATTCCACTCAGCTACTGAATCATCATCTGCGACCAGCGCGTTTTTCGCCTTGGCAAAAGGATCATGATCTTCCCATTCCCCCTGTGTTCCTTTGTCGATAGCCGCAAACGCATACCCTTTTTCAAGCACAAAATCACTGAATAACAGATCGGTGGACGTTTCGTTCCTGGTTGCCGGGATTCCGGAAACAACCAGTTTTCCGTTCCAGTCATCAGGAACGCGAATGACAAATTGCGCATCCTCAAATATGCCATTGACCTGTGTTCCTGTAATCTCGGCTGGCTGGTTCATTTGATMCCAGCCGGTCCCTGCGTTTTCATCTCCCCAATAAATAGGAGCCAGTCCAATGTTTCCAAACAAAGTTGCTTGCTGAAACTGTTTAGGGTTTTTCGTTGTTAGCCAATTACCATTTTCACCTTTAAAAGACGTTTCAACAACCGAATGCGCACCAGGTATTACCGACTCCTGTCCGCCCTCTTTCGCAAATGTCCCGGTAAACCCAATCCCAAGGACCATTGAGGCAGTTAGACCAATCGCCAGCATTTTCTTTTTCAGTGAAACCACTCCTTTAACCATTTTATGTAAGACTTTTCATTTTACTTTGAATTTTCAGAACAATCATGGGCCTTTGGTCCCGTTATCGGCATACTGCTTGCTTTTCCTTCCCATATAAGGCCGTTTTGCCTTTGGGCTGGTTTAATCACATGTTGACTCATGGGTGTATAAAGGAAAGGAAAGCGGCACAACATAATCTTACTTGGGAGGTGAAGAAATTGGCTTATCGTGACACAGAACAAAACGAAAACAATGTAGCACATAATATTAAAGAAGGCGCCGGTGCAGCCTTCCATGCAGCACACCAGGGGCTGGAAGCGACTGAAAACTTTGCTATGAATGCGGTCGACCAAACTTCCAAAGCCATCAAAAGAGCGGCAGACAACGTGAATGAGATGATGGACAGAGACAATGAGAACCAGGAATAAGTTGAGCTACGTAGCCGGGAGTAATCCGGCTATTTTTTTATACATATAACAAAAGCATGCTCACTGGAAACCTTTCATCACTACTTTCCAATATTATAGTAAAATGGTTAATAAAGTATTTTATTCTTCTAATATTGTTAAAAAATTGGTAGAATACATTTATACCATTGTCTCAATATACTCAAGGAGAAGTTGTCTATGAATACTGGCCTTTCATCCATTTTTTCTCCAAGTGAGCTCTTGAACTATATAGAATTTTTAAGGGACCGCCTCATTTTTTTAGGTTTAAAAAATGGGTTCAGCTGCAGCCATACCATCCAAGCGAGCCAGGAACTCGACTTCTTTATTTTTGAATATCAAAAGTTGAATTATGACTTGGACAGGACTGTAGAACTATAGGAGCTTTGCCATATAATATTCATTGTGAAACGTCCCATCAATTATTAACGAATTCACTTTTGTCCCTTCAATTTCGAAGCCGATTTTCTTGTATAGAGCAATGCCGGCTTCATTTTCGGTCACAACAGTCAGCTCAAGCCTGGATAACTCATGCTCGCGAGCCCATTCGTTCACCGCTTCAAACAGGCTTGTTCCTAGTCCCTGCCCTCTGTATTCCTTTAAGATCCCTACAACAAGGTAAGCAGAATGCCTGTTTCTCCTTGCCGTCCCGCCTATAACTATAATATAGCCCAGTAATTTTTCCTCCTCTTCGGCTATAAAGATGGTGGAGTTGCTTTGCTGGATTATTTGTTCAAGCTGCAGCTGCTGCTGTTCGGCGGTAGTAGTCCTTTCACCTGCTTCCAAAAGCATATAATCCGACTCTGATTCCACCTGCTTGACGAGATGAATGAAGTTCTCTGCATCCCCAAGTGTGATTTCTCTAATGTTCATCCCTTTTGCCCCCTTTGTTTCACTAAATTTCTATTACAATCCTTATAAACTCTTAATTTTACCACATAATAGTTTTTTCAAACTTCTAAAAGATTCATACACCTGCTTATTGTATCTAAATATACACCAGTTATGGAGTTTCGACAAAAATTCATCAAAAAATCATGAAAGAAGCCTGCCGGATTGTCTCCAGCAGGCCTGAGAATTCCCCTAAAGTTTTGCCTTTCTTCTATGCTTCCTTCTTTCTAAGCTTATAGAAACGCCAAAAATCTTTGACGAGTGTCTTGGTAACCGAGTATAAAGGGACGGCGATGAGAATGCCGACAAAACCATAGATGGAGCCTGCTACCAGCAGCAATAAAATGACAGTAACAGGGTGAATATTCAGCTTTTTGCCAAATACCTGAGGCTCCACAAGGTTTCCCTCAAGCTGCTGGACTACAGCAAATACTATCAGCACTTTTACCACCATGTACGGATCCTGGAGGAGTGCTGCAAAAATGGCCGGAATGATTCCAATCACCGGTCCAAGCAGCGGAACAACGGTCAGAAGCATGGCGAAGATCGCCAGGAGCAAGGCATGATCCAAACCGATAATTAAATAGCCAATATACATAAGCGTTCCAACAGCTATGGCGACGATGAACTGGCCGATAATATATTGGAAGAGCGTTTTATCAATATCGACCAGTATTTTATTCCCTTCCTGCACATGTTCCTCAGGCAGCCTGTTTAAGAGATAAGGGCGTAATAAATGGTCGTCCTTAAGGAAGTAAAACAAGAGGAAGGGAACGAGAACCAAAACGGTTGCCACGCTCGTCACAGTGGTTAGAATCTCCGTCAAATTATCGCTAATTCTTGAAGTTGTTTCCTGAAAAAAGGTATAAGCCTTATTTTCCAGTTCCTCCGGAGACACAAGGCCGAAGCTGTTCTCCCTTATCGTATCCTTTGACTTGTCGGTTACTTCCTCCATGTTTTCAGGAAAGTTCTCAGACAAATCCTGAAACTGGCTGGCTATGGTGGGGCCAAGTACATAAGCTGCAGCAAATCCCGCCCCTGCCAAAACCAAATAAATAAGGAGGATGCTGAGAATTTTGGGCATGTACTTGGAAAGAAAATTAACCACAGGCCTTAGAATATAATAAAAAAGCCCGGCAATCAAAATGGGGAAAAATATCGCTCCAATAAACTGCTGAAAAGGAGCCAAAAAATAATCAATTTTCCCAAACAGGAAAATCGCCAAAAGTACCAGGATGATCCCGGTAATGTATTTAAAAAATGGTTTATGTATCCACATTGAATCATTCCTTTCATATACAGGCAAAGTTTCTCTCACTGTCATATCCTGCTGTTTATTTCCCTATTCCCCGGAGCATGGAAGGTAAACACCACTGTTGAAAGGAATGGACACTATGAGGAAGATGGATTATTTCCAATAAAAATCAGGTTGATTACATTTAGTTATCATCTGATATAAATTTGCTATCATAATGATATTTCATTGATAAGATTGATATTCATGCCAATCCACAGTGGAATCTGGTTAAAAACACTATCTCATCACGCGCTGTATTTTGGCAGGATTGTTTGATATGATGATGGATATATAGGTATGCATGGAGGCTTTTGATATGGAAAGTGAAAAAACGGAATATGACCTTGACCAAATTTATGATTACAATGAAATGCCAGATAAAGTGAGCGGCCGGTGTGATAACTGCGGCAACGCCCTGTTTAAAAGCTCGGTGAAAGATTATGTGTTCCTTAGGGAATGCCGGCAGTGCGGGATGAAAAAAAGGATATAATAGCAAAATCCCTGGAGACCCCTCCAGGGATTTTGCTTAATTTTCGTTTACTGCCCTGACCGGCAGTGGCGAATCTTGAGACTTGGGAACATCTGCTTTTCTCATTTTTATTGTAAGCAAAAATGCCAGGCTTAAACAAATGGAGCAAAATAGGAAAGCTGCCTGGAATCCGCCTGACCCATCGATGAGCCAGCCGGCAATTGCTGGACCGATAAATTGACCGACCGCAAAGTAAAATGTCACATACCCAAAGGCAACCGGCATATCAGGAGGGTGAACGTAGTCCATGCTCGATGCCTGGATCAGGGTGAAAAGTCCGGTGATAGTGCAGCTCATCAGGATAATATGTAAGGTAAACCCTTGAATGGTCGGCCAAAGTACCGGCAGAAGCATCGCGCACACTGTAATGCTTGTCGTTGCAATTAAAGAAAGCCTTCTCCCCATCCGGTCGGATATGCCACCCCAGATAAAACCGCTGAATATGGACAGAATCCCGTTTGCCGCCATTAATTGTCCAGCTGTCTTCGTACTCAGGCCCGCTTCGATCATAAAACTCATCACAAAAATTACCTGGATAATGTAGGTGACGCCAACAATGCCATAAATCAGCCCCACTCGGATGATATCCGGATCCCGGTAAATATTCATTGGGGTCGTTTTTTCTCCTTCTGCTTGCAGGTTCCTCTCTGGCGGCAAATCCCGGATGAACAGCGTCGTCAGGAGAATAGTGACTAGGCCGATGGCTGCATAAACCCCCCATGCCAATCTCCAGCCGAGTTCACCATACAGTTGGGATAACAATGGGACAATCATGCCAGCAAACAGTATGCCAATCCCAGCGCCGCTTGTAGCCAGGCCAATCATCAGCCCTTTCTTGTGCGGAAACTTGGCCACCAGGAGGGAGATGAAAGGAGTGTAGGTAAAGGCCGTGCCAATTCCCAGAAAAAGCATAAAGATAAAAGTCAGCCAATAATAAGGTGAAAGCGCCAAGCCGATAAAACCCGTGGAGACAAAGGAAATACCGAGGATGACGGTCCTTCTCCCTCCCCATCTGGCCGCCAGGATACCTGCGAAAATAACAGTGGAAAGATACCCCATTGATGTGGTCGTTCCAAGATAGCCTGCCTGCTTATAAGTAATCTGTAAACCTTCCTTCATAAATGGAAGGATCACGCCATAGGAAAGGCGGCCAAAAGCAAGTACCACTGTGGTCGTCAGCATTCCGACGATCGCGTAAATCCACATGTTTTTTTTGGATTCCATACCTGCACCCCTTAATCAAAAATCTTTCGAAGTCCGAAATGGTTACCAATAAATATGATACCATTAATTTTGTGTATATTCAAACAATTCTAATGATTCTATCTGTTTTTATTAACCTCTTCGAATTCATGCTCCCCATTCTTTTTGCTTGCACTGACCTTATTTTCCTGTTATATTACAGTCAATTACATAATTCCTATTTCAATTTTTGTTGAAGTAAGGATAGAGGCGCAAAGACCATAAGTACCCATACTGAGGATGATGGGATCCATTGAGGATTGGGGAAAGGGGTATTTGCCGAAACTTTGAGAATCTCATTCTTCTTAAAGTTGGTTCTGTGATTGAATAAATGCAGAACTGTCATATAGGGAACTATATGGAGGGCTATCTTACGCGCAGAAACGAGTAATTTGATCTTTGTTTCTACTGCAGCAGCGGCCACTCGGTGCTGTTTTTTTGCGTTTACAGGAATCAAACTTTCCCAAGGAATGTAAAATACGAATAAAKGATGAAGAGAAATGACGAATTTTGGACAAGTGCTTACAGCAATGGTGACTCCATTTGATTCCCATGGCGAAATTGACTTTGGGGCAACAAGAAATTTAGTGGACCACCTCATTGAAAACGGCTCGGATGGGCTTGTTATTGCAGGAACCACCGGAGAGTCCCCTACCCTTACGAACGAAGAAAAAGTTGAGCTATTCAAATTCGTGGTAAAAGCCGTCAATGGCCGCGTTCCTGTTATTGCCGGGACTGGCTCCAACAATACAAAAGCGTCCATCAGCCTTACCCAGGCAGCCGAGAATGCAGGTGTAGACGCAATCATGCTTGTCGCTCCCTACTACAATAAACCATCACAGGAAGGTTTATATCAGCATTTCAAAGCAATTGCCGAATCCACTTCCCTTCCTGTGATGCTTTACAATATTCCAGGGCGCAGTGCGGTCAATATTTCTGTGGATACAATTGTACGTTTATCGGAAGTTAGGAACATCACCTCTGTGAAGGAAGCCAGCGGAAATCTGGATGATATGGCCGAAATCATCAGCAGGACGCCTGCCGATTTCGCTCTATACAGCGGCGATGACGGACTTACCCTTCCAGTGCTGGCAATCGGCGGCACTGGAGTAGTGTCTGTCGCATCGCACATCATTGGCAACGAAATGCAGGAGATGATCTCACATTTTACAAATGGGAGGCTTCAGGAGGCAGCTGCTGCCCACCGTTCCCTGCTTCCAAAAATGAAAGCATTGTTCTCGGCGCCGAGTCCTTCACCAGTTAAGGCTGTGTTAAATGGGAATGGAGTCAATGTGGGCGGTGTCCGCCTGCCAATGGTTCCGCTCGGCGAAGAAGAGAATGCCCTGCTGCAGGAGCTATTCGCCACGGTGTCCAGTAAATAATATGTAAAAGGACTTCCCATTTCGGAAGTCCTTTTTTATGCCTATTATGCTCTTTCCTATGCAAAACGGTAATAGATTAGCACAAACGTTGACAAGACAAAAATGAAGTTGAGGAACACAAAGATGAATTGGTCGATCTTTGTTTTGTGCATTTTAATTGGAGGGTTATAGAAGGAAACTCCCTCGATAATAAAGATTAAGAGGACAACGTGCACCATAAAGTGGCCAATGATTTCCGTCATCCCAAAAAGCATGGTGGTCATCATAAAGATAATCGTTACCACCAGTCCGAGAACTCTGTTAAGAATACCGACAACAAGTAAATAGCCTACAATAAACTCAATAAAGGCGGCCATGACGATGAACAAAGCAGGCTCAAATCCGAAAGTAGGAACACTGTGGCTTGCGACGATATCGAGAGACATGCTTGGATAAACCCATTTTTCAACGGCAACCCAGCAAAGTGAAAGACCTGTCCCCAAGTATAAAAATGGAAAACCAATTTGCTGATACCTGGTTTTGGCGATCAAAATGACAGTGAAAATGGCGATATAAAACCCATAATCAAGCATGTAAAATAGACCATGGTCGAAAGTGGACTGAATAAACAGACCGATTAGGATAACGGCGGCAGCCTTTGCCGGCAGATGATGGGGAATCAGCAGCAAACCGATTGAAACCCATACCAAAATGGCAGTCAATGTTTTTGTAACTGGCAGTTCAGGCGCGAACAGAGTGCCATTTGCCACCTGAATGGTCAGCGCTATAGCCGTCCCATATTTTAAAATATGCATGGAATACCTTCTATAGCCTGAAAGCCATTCATCCCATTTCGCGATGGACTTCCACCTCGCTAGTTTAGGAATCAGCAAGGTAAGGATTCCTAATACTACTGCTGCAATGAGGGCAATCGCCATGAAAAACGGTGAGAGGATTTGTTCAATATTTTCTTTATGCGGCACAAACTCTGTGAACCATTTCACATGTGCGTTTGTATAAAAAGGAGTTACGAGAACTCCGATAAAAAGCAAGATGGGTAGGAATTTTTTCATCATAGAATGGTCCTCCTATAGTTAACATCATCTTCATAGTGTTAATATACTACATAATCCGACCATCCCATTGCCTAATGTATGAACAAATTGTGAAATGATTCACATATGTTTTTTCCTTTAATAGTAATATGTACCTGCATCAAGCAAATATGATGTTAGCATGTGCCAGTTGTCCTTTTTATTCATTTCTATAACTAATATTTTATATTATAAAAAGGATGAACCGCCAGGGTTTCATCCTTTTAAATTCTTTCGAAAATGTGTCAGCTGCCTACCTTCAACGACATGCTTTCCTTCGTTTTTGCTTCTTTGGTCAATGTAAAGAAGGCAATTGCTCCCATGGCGGAAGTAACAAAGAGTGCGGCTCCCATTGGAACAGCTGTCGTCTCGTTAATCCCGACGAGTGGAGAAACAATAGAGCCAAGTGTTAGCGGGAGAAGGCCCAAGACAGCACTTGCACTTCCTGCCCGATGCCCCTGGTTCTTCATGGCCAAGGTAAAGGAGCTTGTCAAGATCATACCCATGGTGGTCATATAAATGAAAATCGGAATGACAAGTGACGCCAGCGGCCCCTTAATAACGGTCATTGCCAGGAGGATTGAAGTCGCAGTTACCGCAGTAATCACGGCAATCCTCAGGAGGCGCCTTTCATCAATGAAGGAACTGAAACGTCCAATGATAAAACTTCCAGCAACAATCGCCAAACCGTTTATGCCGAATAGAATGCTGAAGACCTGGGGCGAAACCTGATAGATGCCCTGGTAAACAAAAGGCGTACCGGCCACATAAGCAAAACTGCCTCCGTGAATGAATCCAACTGTCAATGCATAACCGATGAACGACCGGTCTTTAAACAAGCTGCCCATTGTATGGACAGAGTACTTTATAGAACTTGGAGTACGCTTTTCTGGCGGCAGTGTTTCCTTTAGCTTGAACGCCATGACCCAAACAATCAGCAATCCTAGCATGCTCAGGAAATAAAAAATCGTGTTCCAGCTGGCAAACGGCAATAGCAGGAGGGCACCGCCGGCCATCGGTGCAATCATCGGCGCGGTTGAATTGATGACCATTAGCAGCGCAAAGAACTTGGTGAGCTCCCTTCCGGTAAACACATCCCGCACCACGGCGCGTGAAAGCACAATACCGGCAGAGGCGGTAAAGCCCTGCAAAAATCTGGCAACAACGAAAGTGGTGATATTCGGAGCCAGAGCACAAAGAAGCGAGGACAAGGCGAACAGGAAGATTGAAACCAATAAGGGCTTCCTTCTGCCATTTGCATCACTGATTGGCCCGATGACAATCTGGCCAATCGCGAGTCCAATAAGGCAGGCGGTCAAACTGAGCTGTACCAGTGAAGCACGTACACCCAGGTCATGTGCAATCTCAGGAAAGCTCGGCAAATACATATCAATATTAAAGGGACCGAGCATTCCCAGCATGCTGAGGAGAAAAGCAAGGGCTATTCGCTCTTTTCCTGTGGGGTTCTGAAACATAAGGATCAACTGCCTCTCTTGCTGTACTTGGATGAAAGAATAAACTAATAAATTACCAACCTATTTACGGTGGAAAATTCTTTTATATTTTACCATAATAGTTCAATAAGGCTGTAATGCAGTAAACCGAGAAAGTGAAACATAAAAGATCCAGTAGAATAGAAGGGCGTGATTAGCCCCGTATTCTCACACCACCGTACTTTCTGCCTGTATTAATGGTTCGCATATCCCAACGCCCATAGCGGACTTTCACTGCCAAGTTAATGAACATGTATGGCACACTAAAAAAAGAGTTGACCTTAAAGGTCAACCCTTCCCCTGTTTTATTTTTTTATAGAAATCGTAACAGAGTTAAAATTTTTGGCATTGGTTAAAGGATTATAGTTTTTCTCTATATTACCTGCAGCATCCACCGCAAACCAGCTAATCGTGGTAGTTTTATCTACCTTTAAGGTTTCGGCAGGTTCACGTGTGCCACTTAATTGCAGCTTTTGGGACTCGAAAGTCGGACGGCTTCCATCAAGCGTGTAATAGATGGTGGCCGCTTCGCTTGTATCAAATCCGACATGTACTGGCCCGTTAAACTTCCCGCTTCCCGGCACAGCCTTTGTGGATGGCGGCTGTTTGTCCTTGGAGTTGCTGTAGGCAACTTTTAATAAGCCGATTAGACCGTTGGCAAATTCCATTGCTTCCTCATGGCCTTCCTCGTAACCCGGCTGGAATCCAACCGCTCTCCATCTCCTGGCTTCCTTATCCCACAGGTCTGCACCAACTTCAAAATTCCAGGCATATATCCCTTTTTCATACCAAAGATAATCCGCTGAGTTTCCTGCTGCCGAATATAAGACATCCGGTATAGGGCCGGTACGGCTAGGAAGGATGACCGTTCCACGGTGGTCCTGAATGTCATTCAGTATTTTATCTGAAGCAGCCCAATAAAACGCTTCTTCCCCTGCGGAAGGACGCGGCAGGGTTGTCCGGTTAGGGTCATACGCACCCGGAGACCACATGAAGTAACCGCCATAGCTGTGAATGTTCATTGCAAATTTAATATTTTCAAATTCATCTGCAAGCCAGACGAGGTTTTTTGCCTCTGGTTCTGAATTTTCAGCAGGACCGGCGTAAGTGCCACTCAAACAGTTTGTGGTCGAAGCACCGACAAAGCCATCGAAAGCAGAACCGATGGAGTGGTTTCTGTTCAAGTCCACCCCCCATTGATTGCGATACCCAGAGTCTGATTGAGTAGGACCGCAGTGATTCGTCATATTCTTGCGCTGCATGTTGTAATCATAGAAGCTGAAGTTCGCTCCATCGGGGTTCACGGATGGAACCAGGAAGATGTCCAGGTTGTTTACAAGCTGCTTCGTTTCGCCATCATGGGCGTAGTTGCGCAGCAGGCGCTCGGCCGTTTCAATCGTCACAAGCGGTGTAACCCATTCACGTGCATGCTCCTGGGCGTAGCCCAGGACACCGGGTTTTGAGCCATCACGGTGTTTGCCGATCCTGATCGCTTTTACGGTCATTGGTTCACGAGAGACGTTTTCAGGTGCTTTTAAGCCATCGGTTAATTTTGTCTTCGCTTCTCCAACAACACCTATACCCGCATTCTCACGATAAACAGCAGCTGACACAAGACTTTTTGCTTCGATATTAAGAGCATCGACAACCTGGCGGGCAGTGCTGGATGGCTGGCCTTCAGCATCCGTCGCAAGATACACCAAAATATTTTTGCCCTCTACTGCTACTTTTAGAGGAGAATTGCTGATTCCCGGATTTTTAAAATCAACGGAGATAGAATTTCCGCCCTCATGGCCCCAGGCTTTTGAAGATACAACGACTGCAGAGTTTGCAGTTTCTCCAATGGTCGCCTGAGCCAGACGCCGATACCCATTCGTCTTATGTGGCATCTCAATGATTTCTACCAGATCAGGGAATTCTTCTGCAAGCTTTTCGGCTCTTTCATACAGTTCGGCAGGTGTCATATAATGGTCAACGAAATTGGTCACATAATGCTTTTTCGGGTTGCCAGGCTTGTCCGCTCCAAGCCATTCGGTAACAGCGCTGCTGGCTGAGCCTCCGAGGCTGCTCGTAATTTTTACGGGAGAAGGAACGGCAGTGACTGGAACCTCGAAGTGATGATATATGTACTCTCCGTAATCCACAAACCTGTCAAGCGTTGCGGATTTCTCAACTCCATTTTCTATCCATGTGGCTGTTAGCGCCGTGCTCGCCGTATCCCCTGCACTTGTCTTTGCTTCCACGTACAGGAAAGTATCGGACTGGTTGGTATAATGGCTGGCGCGAAGGATTGTAATGGTGTCCTCGGAAGCAGCGAGAGTTGACTGCAGCTGGCTGGCTGCTTCCCTTTCCGCTGTCCTTGCATTCCATTGGCTTTCTGTAATAAGCGTGTCTTTTACTTTGATTCCATGCAGCTTTAGGCTCGCAATTTCAGAGGGTGTTACGACTGCGTCCACCTCCATCTTGCCGTCATGTTCATGTATTCTGTGGGTCAGGTCAATTCCCAGCTCAAGCAGTTTTTCCTTTGCATTATCGTTTGGAATTTCCAGCTGGACGATTGACACACTTTCCTGCTTTGGCAGCGGCAGATCAGGCTGACCTATAGCAGCTTTCGGCTGGCTGAAGCCGGGAGCAGCAACCGTTAACCCCAGGCCCGTAACAGCACCTGCCATCAGAAGCTTTCTCATCCAATTCTGTTTTTTTCTCATGAAAGAAATACACCTCCCAATTTCTCCAATATTAGTAAAAACAAGCCCATTATAAATTAAATATTCAAAATACTTTGTCGAAAAGAGGTGGCATACCTTATTTTCGTTCTACAATATCTCTAATTTAATTGAAAGATAACATTATCCTGCGATATTGAAATGCAGGAGTAAGGTCCTGATTCATAAATCATGTCCCTATTTTGGAGACTGAAATATTTTGCAAGTATAGGAATGAAATTGTATAGCAATGAATGTTCATTGTTACTTGCCAAACAGTGGAAATTGTCTGTCTATGTCAAATGATGGTGAAAAATCCAGTCCATTTTCATAAGATTCCGGCACCATGCTCATAATAAAAAACATCAATACAACTGCAGCATGTATAGGAGGAATTATCTTGGAGAATACCTGGCTTTCTATACTGCCTTTCCTGATTGTCATTTCAATGGCGATTTGGCTTAAGAACATTTTGCCAGGCCTTGTAGTTGGGCTGATTACAGGGTCTTTTATTGTAAAACCAGCTTTAATAGAAGGAATTTACCAGACCGTTTCCTATATAATTGGCACGCTATCCAATGAAACCAATATGAACATTATCGCCTTCCTATATTTGTTTGGCGGCCTGGTAGGAATGATGAATATCTCGGGCGGCATAAAAGGTTTTACGGAATGGGTCGGCAGCAGGATTGAAAATGAACGCGGTCTTTTGGGGCTGATTTGGCTGACACTGCCTTTCACTTTCATGATGCCGATGTTCAGGATCATGATGGTCGGCCCAATTGTAAAATCACTTGTTAAAAAAATGAATCTTTCCAAGCAAAAGGTCGGTCTTACTCTGGACATTTCAACCGAGTCTGTCATCGTACTCCTGCCGGTGGCCACTGCCTTCGTTGGCTTTATGGTTTCGCTTGTTGAGGGAGGAATCCGTTCCCTAGATCTGGGGATGTCGGCTTATGAAATCTTCCTGCTGAGCATCCTGTTTAATTTCTTTGCCATTGTCATGCTGGTGGTTGGCATTATTCAAACTTTGCGGAATCCTGGTAAAAAGAACCCCAAGCAACAAGGAAACATTGAGGAAAAGGAACATGAATTCCACAGGGCGGGAATCAAAAGGGAACTGGAGCTGGTGAAAGCACAGCCCTGGCATTTGATCCTTCCTGTTTTCCTGCTTCTGGGCCTGTCCTTATCTTTGTTATGGAAGGATGGGAAAAACAAGGGGGCTGAGACGGTTTTTGATGCCTTTTCAATCGCTGACGCAACCTTTGTCATGCTGCTGGCTGTTTTCCTTTCTCTTGTCCTCTCTTTTATCTTTTATGTGACACGCCGTGAAAAATTGGATGAACTTCTTTACCATTTTTATGACGGCGGAAATCAAATGATGGAGGCAATCAGCTTGCTTGTGCTCATTTGGTCGCTGACTCTTGCAGCCGAGGATTTGGGATTTTCTTCATTCGTCAGTTCTTCTCTGGGATCGTTCCTGCCCTCCTTTCTTACTCCAGCAACAATCTTCCTGCTAGGGTCAGTTGTTGGCTATTTTATCGGCTCCTCATGGGGAACCTGGGGATTATTCATGCCATTGGGCATTTCACTGGCAGCCTCCACAGGGGCCTCCATCCCTTTGACCGTTGGTGCCGTTTTTGCCAGTGGAGCTTTTGGGGCATTAGCATCGCCCTTGGGTGATACAACGATTACGACTGCATCCATTCTCGATATGCATATTGTCGACTATGCCCGTTATAAGCTTAAAATTTCCGCCATCGGGGCTGGAATCGCCCTTGTATGTTACCTGGGCGCAGCCCTATTGCTCCAATAAAAAAGGAGAGTCAAACATTCGAATTTGACTCTCTGTTTTTTTATATTCGATTCGTCATAGTGGAAATAAAATCGGACAGGAAAGCATTGTAATCGTACTGAAGCAAAATCTTATCGAGAGTTTCCGGAGGCTCTGCCTCAGGTTTGGCTCGAAAATCAGCAATGGTCCTGCCTCTGGAAAATTCAGATGCATCGACACGGACACGCCGTGATATGGATTGGAAGGCCTGCGGGTTCAACACGGCAAATAAGGTTAGCACATCATGCATGGGAGCACCATTCAAGCCGGGGATAAGCTTTTTATAGGCTTCGATATAAAACTCGATGATCGGCTTGATAAGCGATGAGAAAGGATTATAAGCGTAGCTGGAAATCAGTTTGACGGTCTCAGGAGAGATGATGGCTGTGTTAGTAATATTTAGCGGAACAATCGTCACATCCCTTCCTTTTTCAAGCACAAGGTCTGTAGCAATAGGATCTCCATGGAAATTGGCTTCTGCCACCGGTGTCACATTGCCGGGATAAAGAAAATTCCCCCCCATGAGATAAATGCTTTCAACCTGATTAACCTCTTCAGGACCTACTATTATAAAAGCGGTGGCCAAAGACGTGCTTCTGCCTACGTCAACAATTGTTAATTCCTGTTTATAGGTTGAAATCAAATCGAAAACGGTTCTGTAATCTTGCACATTTGTTACCAGATTTTTTGGAGGCCTGATTGGACCAAGCCCTTCTGGTCCATGAATTTCAGGATAATAGGTCACAAGCTCGCCGGTAAATGGCCCTCTTGCTCCCCTTATGACCGGGATATCGGACCTCCCTGCCAGCTGCAGCAAGTACGAAGCATTATCTGTTGCCTGTTCCTCGTCCACATTCCCATACCCAGTTACCACTCCGACCAAATCGATCCGAGGATTGAGCAAAGCATAAATGATTGCTATTGCGTCATCTATTCCTGGATCTCCAAAAAGAAGTACTTTTTTCATGAGTATCTCCTTAGAAGCGATATTTGTACTGTATCTTATTGGGAAGTTCCCGGAAAAGTTCCCTTTCCAAAGTGAAGGCAGCGTTTGAAATTGAGCTGCGCCATGAAAATTCTCCCATTTTCCTCCGTGTAACTTAACTGTAATGAACTGTAATACTATTCTATTATTCCTTCTCATAGAAATGGATTTATATAAAAGCTTGTTTCAAGCAAATCCAAATCAACCAGGAGGACCAGAAATTGAAAAAAATAATTGGTGTATTGACGCTACTTGGAACTTTACTATTCGCCTCTCCAGCCTTCGCCTATACAGTAACCAAGGGAGATTCAATGTCAAAAATCGCCCTTGAGCACGGAATGACGCTCAAGGAGCTGGCTTCCGCAAATCCACAAATTACGAACATGGACCTTATTTATCCGGGACAAACCGTTCATGTGGGACAGCAGCATAAAGGTCAGAGTGAAGCTATTAACATAGGCAAGAATGTTAAAAGTGTTTCATATACGAGGAAAAAAGAACCTATAAAGTCAGTCAAGGCCAGCCAGGTTGCTTCAGCTGAAGCTGAAGTTCATGAGAAACAAGGCAAAACAAGGGCGAAATCTGCATCTGACAGCCAGAACAGCATGAAGTTAACAGATGCGGAGGTGGATTTGCTAGCAAGAATTGTTCGGGCAGAGGCACAATCTGAATCGTTTGAAGGAAAAGTGGCAGTGGCGGAAGTTGTTTTGAACAGAGTGGAAAACAAGAAGTTCCCCGACTCCGTAAAAGGGGTGATTTATGCACCCGGACAGTTTCAGCCTGTAAAAAACGGGCAAATCAATAAACCCGCCGATGAACAATCGTTCAAGGCGGTACATGCAGCACTAGCGAACAACGGAGATTCCGTCAATGGAGCTGTATTCTTCTATAATCCGGCCATTGCCTCCAACCGCTGGCTGGACACGAGGCAAACCACGGTTATAATCGGCAATCATGTTTTTAAAAAATAAGGTTTCAAGATTATTCCACCACTGGGTCCTATCTACTAGTGATGAATCCACAATAAGATGGTAAGATAGATTTTGTAATGAAATGGTGAGTAATCGCGGCTCATGTGAACATGAGTTGAGGAAAGTCCAGGCTCGCCCGGTGCTGAGATGCCCGGAGTGTTCGTGCCATCTGTAAAGGTGGGCAGCAGATTCTGCTGACGGCGGTGAAATCATGCTAAGTCCTTGTGGATATGCTGAGATTAGCCTGAAAGTGCCACAGTGACGATGTCCTCCGGAAACGGAGGAAGTGGAACGAGGGTAAACCCCGCGAGCGAGCAACCCAAACTATGGTAGGGGCACCATCCTGCGGGAAATGAACCAAAAGGATGGATCGATTGCAAAATCGATAGTCATATGATTACACCTGTTGTGCGAGAGTGGCATCGTTTAGCACGCAGGCACAGAACCTGGCTTACAGCCATTTCATACGCCGAACTTACTAACATAATGACGTCTAGCCTATACATACCGTGCTAGATGGGGAGTTGGCGGTGTCCTGTAACCCGCAATCCGCCATAGCGGGGTTGAAATCCTGTCCGAGGGCGAAGGATTCCTGGTCTGCCTTGTAAAAGTCCGCGTTGACAATTGGGTCCTGCGCAATAGACAGCTGTGAACGGGTCAGAGCCGGAAGGCAGCAGCCATAAGCAGTTTTCTCTATGTGCCGCAGGGTTGCCTAATCGAGCAGAATTTTACAAGTAACGCTTGGATGTTTCGTCCGGAGGCAGGTGCACGGTTTACATAAATATTGAAAAGAACACGCTCAGCGCTGTGCGTGTTCTTTGTTTACTGGTTAAGGCAACCTTGTTCCTCTTTCAAAATGATTCATATCTGCCAATTCGATGATATACTCATAATTCATAAGAGATAATTGGAGGTTTGCTTTTTCCTCCGAAGATAAATCGGGATTTTCCATTTTATTAAGCAAATCCTGTTTAATTGCTTCTAGTTTTTCTTTAATTTCTTGATGGTTCATTTTCAACACCCCTTCTTACAGTTAAGTTTTCTGGATGCCAACTTCTCCTCGTTAAAATTGGAAGCGTTTTCTCATCTTTATTATATCCTCCMCGACCCGGACTTTCGGTTAAAATTGTTGAGGTTTTGTGAAAGATAAAGCTCTTTTTGAGATCTGAATTCATTGCTGCGGACGGACAATAGGATTGGGTTTCTGGACAATAGAACTGCATTTTCGGACAATAAAACTGCGTATCTGGACAATACAAGCAACTTTTCCGCTAATAAAACCTGGGTTTCGGACAATAGATATTGCTCGGGACAATAGAATGGCGTTTCCCGACAATAGAACTGCATTTTCGGACAATAAAACCTAGGTTCTGGACAATATTTCTTGTTGAGGACAATAAGATTAGGTTTCTCGACAATAGAACAGCATTTCCGGACAATAGAACCAGGATTCTGGACAATACAAGCCTCTTTTCGGCTAATAAAACCTAAGTTCCGGACAATAGAAAGTGCTCCGGACAATAGAATCGGTTTTCCGGATAATAGGACCTGATTTCCGGACAATACAAGCTTGATTTCCGCTAATAAAACCTGTGTTCCGGACAATAGCTATTGCTTCGGACAATAGAATGGTGTTTCCCGACAATAGAACTGCATTTCCCGACAATAGATCCGGGTTTCCCGACAATAGAACCCAGTTCAAAGACAATACAAAAACCTTTTCCGCAAATAAAATAAGGTCTCCTGACATTAGTCGCCAGAAAACCTGATAGGTTAATTTTCTACTTCATTTAAAAATCGGCCAATGACCCGCATATATTCGTCCGGCTCCTCGACGTATGGCATATGGGCACTTTTTTCAAACACATGGTATGCCGAGCTTTGGGTGAGACTGCTGTAATACTGTGTTGATTCGGGGGTTGCTTCGTCAAAACGTCCGCAGGTATAGAGAGCCGGGCAGGAGATTTCTTTTAACCTTGAAGTGCAGTCAAATGTTCTCAAGGTTCCTTTAACAGTAAACTCCGAAGGTCCCCACATTATTTGGTACACCTCAGGGTTCCGGTACTTTGCCCCTTCTTTCAGCCACTCTGGATAAGGGTCCAATCTGCAGACATATGTTTTATTGAACTCAAGAATTGCGTTCTTAAATTCTTCCGAGTCGGTCGTGCCTTCTCTTTCGCACCGATGGATCACTTCCTGGACGTCAGCCGGCAGCTTTCCGATGTTCCTCTTTTGGTCTTGCTCCCATAAAGGTGCGCTGAGACAGGAACTGGAGAAAATGACGCTCCTGACGCCGCTTGGTTTCGTCAGCAAATAGGCTGCCGCCAGTGTAGTGCCCCATGAATGGCCAAGGATATGCACATTATCGAGCCTTAGGGCCTGCCTGACCTTGGCCAGTTCTTCCACAAACCGTTCTATTTTCCACAAAGAGTTGTCATCTGACCGATCAGATCTGCCACAGCCCAGCTGATCGTAAAAGACGACAGGGCGGTCCTTGCTCAGTGCTTTAAGCCCCTGCATGGAATAGCAGGAGGAGCCAGGCCCGCCGTGCAGGATGAGCAGTGGTGTTGCAGGGCATTCTTTATTATGAATTTCGTACCAGACCTTCCCTCCGGAGACTTCTATGTATCCTTCTTCGTACATGATGGTATTCCCCCAATCCGCTTCTGTGCAATATCAATTATTTGAACTAATTATAGCGGACTTTTCGGTTTTTGAAACAGAAAGTGGTTAATATAAAAAAACGGCGAATGGTTAAACTAAAGAGGTTTCCATACTAGGAGGGACAGTTTATGAAGAAGAAAACGGAGGTATCAATTTTAAAAGCCTTATTCGTAATCGGGATTGTTTCTTTCATCAACCTGATGAGGAAGCCGCCTATCAAGGATTGGGTCATCATTTTTTTGTTAAAAAGCTATATTGCATCCATTTTTGACGCGATATTTGTAAAAAAAGGCTATTTAAAGTACCCGGTCAACTTATTTAAAATATTTGATATCAGCGTTTTATTCAGCTATTTAATTTTTCCTGTAACCTGCATTTATTTTAACCAGGTAACTAAAAACTCCAGCCTGGGCGGGATTTTATTTAAATGCCTGCTGTTTTCCCTCCCCTCCACAATAGCTGAACATTTTATCGAGCGAAAAACCAATTTGATTAAATATAAAAGGTCCTGGAACTCTTTTTATAGTTTTTCTACCATCGCGGCTACTTTTTTGATCGTTCGCTTTCTTATGATGGTAATCCGCAAAGAATCGATAAGACAGCATCAAGGATAACGTCTATTTCTAAAATTCCTTCCTAGTCTTCCCTTGCCAAACACAAAAGCCTCCTGAATAAGGAGGCCTTTGTGTCATATATTAAGCCAGATTCGCTTTGTTCCTCTTAAAACCACAATCGTTTATTATAATCATATTCGGAGATATCGTAGGTTTGTTCTCCTTCTTTATTTGGTGCACAATCTTCACAAGGTTCTTCGGTTTGGTTATGTTCGCATTGCTCTATTAAAAGTTCCATACCCATTATCCCCTTTCCTTGTCCTTAATTCTATTATAATGGAAGCGATTACATTTGTCCGGTGTTTTTTACTGGAAATAACATAATTAAGATATATTCTATATAAAGCTTTCTAATTACCTTTTTTGCACTCCATTACAAAATAAGTAATAGCGTTCCCTCCAAAAAAACATTTCGAATTCCGAAAAAGATGGTACAATACGGGTAGAAAATTTTACTGGAATGAAGGGATTGCATATGAACAGAAAACGTTGGCTCACCTATGGAATGCTGACACTAGCTACCTCTACATGGGGGAGTGCGTTTATTGCCGGAAAAGTAGCTGTTGAAAGCTTTGAGCCGGCCACCGTGGCCTTTTTGCGCTTTCTGGGCGCGGCCATTTTACTGTTTCCATTAATGCTAGTGATGGAAAAAGACCGGCAAAAGCCTGATTGGAGAGATTATGGATTATTTGCTGTCCTGGGGCTGACAGGTATTGCTCTTTATAACATTTGCTTCTTTTTGGCCACCAAGCATGCCCCTGTCATTAAAAGCTCGCTGTTTATTGCGGCAAACCCGGTTCTGATTGTGCTTCTTTCAGGGCTGTTTCTAAAAGAAAAAATTTCCGGAAACAACATTGCCGGAATGATGATTGCACTGACCGGAGTCGCTTTCATCATTACCAATGGCCATTTGCTGGACCTTTTCAAAATTGGATTCGAACCGATTGATTTTGTCCTAATGGGGGCCCTCGTCAGTTGGGCGCTTTACAGCGTTGTCGGCAAAATAGTGCTGAATAAATTCTCTTCCGTAGAGTCGACCACTTATGCCGTTATGTTTGGAACCATTTTTCTGCTGCCATTTGCAGTGGCAGAAACCTCCTGGCAGGACATCCAGCATGCCAGCCTTTCCGCCTGGCTGTCCATTGCCCACATGAGTATCTTTGTTACCGTAGTCTCTTTTATTATGTATTATAACGGGATCAAGGAAGTGGGGGCCGCAAAGGCTTCAATCTTCATCAATGTGATGCCGGTTTCCGCCGTAATCATGGCGACCCTCTTCCTTGGGGAAACCTTCACATGGGCCCACGCCATTGGAGCCGCTTTCGTCTTGTCAGGCGTCTATGTCGGAACAAACCCGAGATTATTTAAATCGAAGATGCCAAGGATAAAGAAAGAAAGTGCATAATAAGAGAGCTTGGGGGTTCCCAGGCTCTCTTATTATTTTTCGTCTTCAATCATAAAAATAAAACCATTAATTCGTCATCATAGCAGGTATCTTCAATTTTAAGAGCATTTTTATCGACTCCATATGTGGTAAACCCGAAAGACTGATAAAGTTTTTTTGCTGGTTCATTGCTTGCGGTAACTGTTAAGTAAAGCTGTTCAGTTCCATTTTCTTTAGCCTGTGAAAGTGCTTTTGCTATTAAAGCCCTTCCTGCCCCGGTTCTCCGGAAGTTTGGGGTCACATACATGGCAAAAATATGGGCCCTGTGCTTTATTTTTATCTTTGTGTCCGGTACAAGGGTCACAACGCCTATTAGGCGATCATCAGCAAAAGCCCCAAAAGTAAAAGAATGCACGTCATCCAGCCTGCTGGCCGTGCGTTCCAAAGGATAGTCTTTTTCTTCCTCGTAGGAGGAACTAAATGCCTCAGGAGTGTCCCTTAATGCTTCCAATCTTAATTTTATATACGCAGATGCGTCCATTGACCCCAGTTTTCTGATCTTCATCAGGTTCTTCATCCCCCAAATACTTTTTCTTACAATGGCATCAGCAGGCCATTATCCTGTTTGCGGACTTCATCATAGGAGTTTGCCAGATGGTCAGGAACCAGTGTTCTTCCATATTCCCAGGCGTTTTTTTCAATCTGGATTTTAAGCTCCGCTTTTTCTTCTTCCCCGCCATACATTAATGTGCGCAGGTCATAATTGCTTTTCCTGAAATCGATATAATAGCCTAACGTGCGATAAAGGATGACTTTCACAAGGTTTTCATCCGTCTCTTTCATTTTAATGGTGCGTATATATCCATTCACTTTCAGATAATTAAATTTGATCGTATTGTTAGACAGGTTATAACTCATTGGGGCGGGCAGCTCGTTGTCAAACTGGATGTTGATCTTTAAGGAGTGCGCAGCCAATGTCTGCTGGATGATTTTTTCAATATCCCATATATAAAGCATTGTATGTGTCTCTGTCCTTTCCATGATGGCTTTCTGTTATTTTTTCATTCTACCATCTGGTCCGGGATTCAGGAAATGGAAAAGCACCCGCATTAGCTATTCTAGCGGGTGCTTTTGCTCCATTATTGATTAATATAAAAGATTCTTGTTTCCTTTTCGATTTTGCCAGCTGTATTGGCTGCTTCAAATGTAACAACATGGAACTTCTCTTTTAACGCCTGTGTCAGCTGAATGGATACGGTGTCTGTTGCAGAATCGTAATTTGGCTTGTAAGCAATTCCATCCACCATCACCCGCAGGCTGCTTTCATCGAGAGGGGCGCCATTTGTGCGTTCCACTTTAGCAGTTAAAAGCGGTGTATTGCCAGGAACGGTTTCACCCATTTTCAGTGACGGCTGGATGGCAAGACCCTGTCCCACATTAGCAGCATCATGTTCTGCCGCCCTTTCGACTTCCTTTAACAGACGCAGGGTGTTCTTCCCGAGCAATTTTTCAATATCGCCTTGGGAATAACCCCGTTTCACCAATTCTTCGGTTACCTTATACAGCTCGGAAGAATCTTTTAGGTCTGTTGGAAGAGGGCCACCATCAAAGTCGGATCCCAGTGCCACGTGGTCAATTCCAGCCACTTTAACGGCATGCTCGATATGGTCGACATAGTCCTTGATATACACATTCTCTGCAGGATAGCCGTACTTCAGGAAGTCTGGATAAAATACGATTCCGACGACCCCGCCATTTTCCGCGAGAGCTTTTAACTGTTCATCGGTCAAGTTGCGGGCATGCTCCCTAAGGGAAGACGTCCCAGAATGAGTGGCCATGATCGGTGCTTTGGAAACTTCGATCACGTCCCAGAATGATTGTTCAGACAAATGGGAGACATCGATCAGCATGCCGAGTTTGTTCATTTCCTGCGCCACTTCCTTGCCCAGCTCGGTCAGGCCTGCTGGCGATGGCGTCCGGGCTGAATCGCCGTACACCCTGTTTGCGCCTTCACCCAGCGCATTTGAGTAGTTCCAGGTAAATCCGAGTGCGCGGATGCCAAGATCATAATATTGGTGAAGCAGTTCAATGGCATTATGCTCCTCAAGGGAATAGGCCCCTTCAACTGTTGGCACCGCAGCTATTTTCCCTTCCCTTCTCGCCTTTTCAATTTCCTTAAGGGAGGTGGTGATTTCGAGTACATCCGAGTTCCGCTCCTCCGTCCAATAAAGAGCATTAATCAACGCCAATGTCCGGCTGATGCTTCGCGGGTTGTTTCCATAGTACCCTGATGTATAAGCCGCGAAGAAAGGAACGTTCAAGCCACCAGCTTGAAGCTTGGGAATGTCAATGTGGAATTCAGTATTTTCCCTGATGTCGGTTTCGGGAAGCCAAGTTACAGGATTAACAGCTTTCATCATCGTGTCATTATGGCTATCCACCACCGTCGTATTAAAATGGATGTCGCGGGCAGACAGCTGTTTTGCGGTCACAGCCTGGCCTGCGGGCAGGACAGCGGACAATAATAATGCGGATGTTAAAGCGGCTGAGAACAACTTCTTCATTTCATAACCTCCTAGGGTATTATAGAAACACAAATGCCTCCTTGGGGTAATCCTTTTTAAGTATGCAAGACTCTTACTAGTAAAGATCTTTACTAGTTTTCATTCTAATTTCAGAATATTCTGGTGTCAATAATTATGGAAATTACAGGAAATTGGTCCCTGTGCTATTAGGTGTTTCCGGCTGGAAAGGCTGCTTAAGGCTCAAGTCATTGTGCCTAAATAGCAACCATATTGATTGCCAGTCGTCGATATAATGAAAAAAAACAGCCTCTCATCGATGAAAGGCTGTCTGGTAAAGGTCTATACTACTTTTTTAATTGCTACATGCTTGAAGATTTCAGGAAAGTCTTTAAAAAGAATCTCTTCCATCCGCCTTCCTTCAGGAGCTGCGACGGGATAAGACTTGATTTTTTGCAATGTGGAGTGCGCGTTCCCCTTAAAAAGGGTTAACGTCTTTTCCAGCAGAATGTCTTTTTCAATCAACACATTATTATCCATTTCGAATTCCCTGGATTCTGTTTCCTGATAAATGGCATAGTAATCTTCGAGAAGTTCGCAGCGAAGCATTTCTTTTATGTGGATCACTTCATATTTTTTCACTTTTATCATTCTCCTTCGCTATATACTATTCAAAATGAGGCCCAGGACAAATTGAAGATGGAGGAAATGCCTTGATGGATGATATATTTATGGCTGGACGTCTACCAGCTGATTCAAGGGTTTGCGTGCCACTCCTGTCGCATGTGCTGCCCGGGCTACAGCGTCCCTCACGGCAGGCACGACCCGGCTGTCCAGAGGACCGGGAATCACATAATCCGGCGATAGTTCGCTGCTGTCGATAAGATCCGCAATGGCGTTTACCGCGGCCACTTTCATTTCTTCATTGATATCAGAAGCCGCAACATCCAGTGCCCCTCTGAAAATGCCCGGGAAGGCAAGTACATTGTTCACCTGGTTTGGCAGGTCCGAACGTCCGGTTCCAATGACGGCTGCTCCGGCCGCTTTCGCTTCCTCCGGCATGATTTCCGGGACCGGATTCGCCATGGCAAAAATGATTGAGGCGGAGTTCATGCTGGCCACCATTTCCCTCGACAGAGCTCCGGCAGAGGAAACTCCGATGAAGACGTCCGCTCCCTTGATCACATCGTCAAGCTTGCCTTGCTGCATTGAACGGTTGGTGATCTGGGATACTCCTTCTTTTACCGGGTTCATCCCTTCCTGGCGCCCTTCATAAATGGCCCCTTTCGTGTCGCACATAATGATATCTTTTACACCCATATTGAGGAGCAATTTAATGATGGCTATTCCTGCAGCCCCTGCCCCATTGATGACGACTTTGATTTCACCAAGCGTTTTGTCTACCAGTTTCAACGCGTTCAGCAATCCTGCTGCGGTAACAATGGCCGTACCATGCTGGTCATCGTGGAAAACAGGAATATTCATTTCTTTTTTTAGAGTTTCTTCTATATAAAAACAATTTGGAGCTGCAATATCTTCCAGGTTGATTCCTCCAAAAGTCGGCTGCAGCAGCTTGACCGTTTTGATGATTTCTTCAGGGTCTTTTGTATCAAGGCAAATTGGCACCGCATCGACACCAGCGAACGCTTTGAACAATGCCGCCTTTCCTTCCATGACCGGCATGGCTGCCTCGGGACCGATATCCCCAAGACCCAAAACCGAAGTTCCGTCTGACACAATGGCAATCAGATTGCCTTTAATCGTATAGTCGTAGACTTTTTCAGGATGAGCATGGATTTGCCCACATGGTTCCGCGACTCCCGGCGAGTAAGCCAGACTTAGGTCCTTCATCGTGTTCAGCGGCATTTTCACCTCAACAGATAATTTTCCTTTGTACTGCTCGTGCAGCAAAAGAGATTCTTTTTGCAAATCACTCATCCTTCGCAACTCCTTTTCCCGATTTTGCACCGAATTTTATCCCGGTGTCTCCCCTTTTAATTGAATTCATTATATAACGCGGATGAATTATAAATAAAATACATATTTTCTATAATCTTTATTCCCTTTGGTTATGATTAGGCAGGAGTTTGCCTGCAGATGAACGAATATGCTTAAAAAGATGGATTGGAAGAGGGGAAATCATAGTGGATATTCGCCATTTGGAGTACTTTGCCGAAGTTGCGGAAACATTGAGCTTTACGAAAGCTTCACAAAATTTGCATGTAACACAGCCATCAATCAGCAAGGCCATTAAAAATCTTGAAGGGGAATTGGGGGTTCCGCTTTTTTACCGTTCCTCCAAGCAGCTTGAATTGACGGATGCCGGAAAGGCTGTGCTGATAAACGCGAAAAAAGTGCTGCAAGCCTTCAAGAACCTGACATTGGAACTAACCGATATCATGGAGCTGAAAAGCGGGGAAATCAGGATCGGGATTCCGCCGATTGTAGGCGCTGCCTTCTTTTCCAGGCTGATTAGCCATTTTAAAGAGGAATTTCCATTTATCAAAATTACTCTGACTGAAGTTGGCACCAAAAAAATTAAACAAGGTGTGGACGATGGCACTCTGGATATTGGCCTGATCTGTACATTGCCAGCCCGGACCGGCAACTTTGAATTGATTCCCGCCCTGAAAGATCCTGTCATGCTTATCGTTCATAAAGACCATGAGCTCGCAAGCAGAAAAGAAGTCCATTTCTCGGATCTGGAGAATGAACCTTTCGTCCTTTATCGCAAGGATTTCACGCTTTACGACCTGATTATCGAGGAATGTTCAAAGAACAGCTTCCAGCCGAACATCGTGTGCGAAAGCTCCCAAAAGGATTTTCTTCTGGGAATGGTGGAAGGCAAATTGGGCGTCGCACTGCTTCCAAGCAAAATATGCCATGATATCAATAACAAAAACCTGGCTATTATCCCCTTCTATGGTTCGAACATCAATTTGGACCTGGGCATGATATGGAAAAAAGACAAATACTTATCGTTTGCGGTTCGGGAGTTCATTTCGTTTTCGGGGGAATTTTTGGCGGATGTGAAATAGCGCCTCACTGAGTGGATTTGTTCCTAAAAAAGAGTCCCTCATTTGGGACTCTTTGTCACGTTAAGACTTGAAAATCTCGTCAATAGCAGTGATTTCTTCTGCAGTTAGCTGAATATCGAGCGTTTTCAAATTATGCAGCACCTGCCCGGCATTCTTCGCGCCCGGAATGATGACATCGATTTCTTCCCGGGTCAGGTACCAGGCAAGTACGATATGGGAGACTTCCGCTCCTTTGCTGTTGGCAATCTGCCGTACCTGCTCGATTCTTTCCAAATTCTGTTCGTACACTCCTGGCTGGAATTGCGGCCTCTTCTTGTTCTTCTCGCTTACTTCAGTATTCTTATTATACTTGCCAGTCAATAATCCCGATGCCAGCGGGTAAAAAGGCACGAAGGAGATTTGGTGTTCTCTCATGTATGGGAAGAATTCTGTTTCCGCACTGCGGTCAAGCAGATTGTAGGCGCCCTGGTAGACATCCACATAGCCATCTTTGTTTGCTTCCTGCAATTGTTCAAGCGTAAAATTGGACACGCCGATCGCACGGATCTTTCCCTGGTCCTTCAATTCCTTTAAGGCGCCAACTGCTTCATCCTTTGGTGTATCTTCATCCGGGAAGTGGATGTAAAACAAGTCGATATAATCGGTTTGAAGGCGCTGCAAACTTTCCTCCACCGCCTGTTTTAAAAAGGCGGGAGAATTATCATTCACAAGCTCAGTGCCGGCAAACTTATGCGAACCCTTTGTGGCAATGACAATATCCGAACGTCTGCCGGTCTCCTTGACGACTTCCCCCACAATTTCCTCTGACCGTTTTGGCCCGTAAATAAAAGCTGTATCCAAAAAATCAATGCCATTTTCAAGTCCGGAGCGGACAAGTTCCCTTCCGGCATTTTCATCAAGGTTCGGAAACAGGTTATGTCCGCCGACAGCATTGGTGCCAAGGCCGATCGGATTGACAACAAGATCGGTTCTTCCCAGTCGTGTTTTCATTTTGCCACTCATCCCCTTTTCTAAATGATACCTTCATCATAACAAAACAGAAGGCAGGATAAAAAATGAAAGCTCCCGCAATGGGGAGCAGATTTATTCCACTTGCGCGATTTCCAAACCTTTCTTCTTGAGCAGATACTGCAGGGCTGCCCTGAAATTGGCGAATGCCTTTAATTCCTTGATGATGCCGAGGCCTGATTGCACTAATTCCCTTGAGAATTCCGGAGAGAAGCCCACAGCAATGACCTCTACACCCATCAGGTTTAACGAAGAATTGAGCTTCTCAATATACGTGCCCAGGAAGGCCAAATCGCCAACTTCTTTCACGGAAATAGCGGTAAAATCAATTATGGCAGTGTCTATATCATCCTTACTGGCATGATCCAATATTCTTGGAATAACCATTTGAAACCGTTCCGGAGTCAGTTCCCCTGCAAAAGGAATCAAAATTGTGCTTGGTACAATCGACGGGATGATTGGTATGGCAGCTTTATTTAGGGAATCTTCCAATGATGCCACTCTCTCGTTCAGTTTATGAATGGTTTCCTTCATGATTTCAAGTTCATATGTTTGATTTTCCATAGGTCCCTCGACTTTATGACATAGTTATTAACTATCATTATATAACCTTTTCAATTAGATACAAATTATAAGGGTGAAACTCTTTTAACCCCGTTGACCAACAACGGGGTTTTGTTTAGGAATAATGGGTTTTCAATGTTTGGATTCCCAGGCGTTCACTTTATCGTCTTCGTCAAACTCCACAACTACATCGGCAACTCCTCTTTCTTTCCTGATCTTTTCTTCCAGACGGTCCCTGATATCGTCTGCTTCCGCAATCGTGATTGCAGGGTCGACTTCCACTTTCACTTCGACATGGATTTCGTCGCCTTCCTTAAGAACCGAAATTCGGGGCAAATCTTTTATATCAGGGTCTTGAATAACCATGCGTGCAATCTTTTCCTGCATAAATTCATCGGCTTCCCCAAGCACACCGGCTGCATTGTCAAGAAAAGTCTTGCCGACAACAAAGAACATGAGAATTCCAATGATGATCGAAGCGATGCCTTCTGCATGATGGTACGGGGTGTAATGAGAAATCAGTACTGCGAGTAAGGCGAGGATTCCTCCTCCAGTTGCAACGGAATCTTCCAGGAAAACCAGTTTGGTGGCTGGTTTTGCCTTGTTCACATTCATAATGCTTTTGGGAAGGATATCCAATCCTTTCGCTTCGATGCCCACCTCATGCAGCGTTTCTTTCATGGCTTTGAATAAAACGAATGATTCAAGGATGATGGAAACACCAAGAACAGCTACAATGATAAGAAAACCGGATGATTCAACGGGATGCCTAAGATGCCGGTATCCCTCCAGAATGGTTTCATAGGCCATAATGCCAACGATAAGAACCGCTCCCAGTAAAACAAGGTTGACTAACCGGCCAAAACCGTTTGGGAATCTTCTGGTGGGCGCTTTTTTGCTAAGAGCGGAGCCCACAAAGACGAAAAATTGATTGGCGGTATCGCCCAGACTGTGCATCGTTTCAGCAAACATCGCTACATTGCCCGTAAACACATAAGCTATCCCTTTTATGATGGAAATAATGGCATTGACAGTGGCAGCAGCAAGGGCAGACTTGTTTCCTCTTCGCAATAGAAGTAGTATCTCTTTCATCTTTTCATCTTCTTTCTGTCAGTGTTGTATGGGACTTGGGTTTTAAGCTCTTTCAAAATCACTCCTGTTCTGGGTATTTTATTTTGTGTATAATCCATATCTTTACATACCTCATCTTTCCATAAAAGAAACTTGGGAGGGAAAAACCAGCAAGTATTACAAGCCTTTGAGCAACATTAGCCAAGTCCTTCCGCCTCTACTGTTTCTTCCACCCGATACCGTTCATCAATTGGCCGCAAAAAGCGGTCTACAGCACTATTGGATTCAAGATGCGACCGCGGCGGCAGCTGGTGGGTTCCATTTTCAATAAAGACGACTTCCGTTTGGGGTGCTTTCTTCTGAAAAGGAATTCGGTAATGGTGCATTGGCTTCTCCTTGGTTCCATAAATAAGGAGAATCGGCATTTTTAACCTGTAAAGGAATGGAGTAGATTTATATTGAAGTCCGGCTTTGCAAAATTCATAGGAGCGCCGGGCATCTGATAGGCGTGCGTATTTGAAAATCTCCTGTTCATCTTCCTTGCTGCTTTTATTCAGCTTTGCCTGAAGCTTGGCAACAATGGACATTTGCCGAAGTTTTGCCAAAAACATGATGGTTTTGATGAAAAGCTTTGGGATAAGATTGTTGATTTCCGAAAAACCTCCTGACATGATGATGGCAATGGTTCGACTCGGGTACTTTAAGGCAAATTCCTGGGCGACAAGGCCGCCGTGGGAATAACCGCATAGCACCGCTTTTTCCACGCCGATATGATCCAGCAGTTTTCCTAAGTCATTTGCCAAGCCTTCAATGGTAATTGGCTCGCCGCCTTTCGAGCTCCGTCCGTGTCCTGCCAGATCATAGAAAATGGTTTTATAACGCTCCGACAGGATTTCCTGGTGCCTGAAAACATTGTGGCCCATTACAAAGGGATGAATAAAGACAATCGGCATTCCGTCGCCTTTCACCTGATAATAAAGCGATAATGACTCGTTGATATCTGCGTATGGCAAAAGTTCTCACCCMTTCGTCGCGGTTAGATTGTTCCTTACTATACCCGCAGCTTGCACTATTCCAAACGGACGGCGAACCCTTCCAGTTAAAATTGCATTATTCTTTCATAAATAGTAAGCTAATATTTTTAGAAGAAGCATTTCATACAGAAAGAGGATGAACATGAACATTTTATGGGATTTTGATGGTACCCTGTTTGATACATATCCGTCGCTGGTAGAAGGCTTTGTTGACCTTAGCGGCAAGGAGCTTGATCGCACTGATGTGCTGAAATGGCTAAAAATCGATTCCAAGACGGCTTTCAGGCATTATGGCATTGATGAGAGCCAGAGGGAAGAATACATGAGGCTGCATAACCTGCATGCCAAGGAGACATCCATCCCATTTGCACACCTTGAAGAGGTATTGGCGCAGGCAGATATGAATATTATTGTGACTCATCGGGACAAGGCATCAACCATCCATCTTTTGGAGAAATTCAACTTAAGAAAGTATTTTAAGGATATTGTAGCGGTCGAGGAGCAGGGTTTCGTTCGAAAGCCGGATTCTTCCGCATACGAGTTCGTGCTGGAAACCTATCACATCGACCTGGTTGTAGGCGACCGCGATCTGGACCTGATTCCGGCCAGGAAGCTGAAGATCAGGACGGTGGCTTTCCAGAATCGGGATATTGAGGCTGATTTCCACGTGGATGATTATAAGGATTTTATTCCTGGCGTTCTAATGCCAATAAAAGAAAACGAACAAAAAATCTAAAAAAAAAGCCCCAAGTAAACTGCTATCACTTGGGGCCTTATCTCTTTTTTACTGTAGTTTCCCTCTGCATAAGATGGGAATTTCATCGACAACTTCGTCTCCGGAAAAAAGGTATGCTTGATCATATAGATTACAGACTGGGCATATATGATTGGGGATCACTTCCACCTTTTCGCCGATTGCAACTTGATTTCTAAACTCCTGATTGTAAATAATGGCATGCTCATCGTAAACTTGGTCAATATGAACACCATAGTTTTTTATATATCCGATACCGGTAGTGGCACAAATTCCCTCGCTTCGCGTCTGCATGGTCAGGCCTTTTGCACCCACGTCAGTGATGACCCGTTCATTTGTTGGTTTGCTGATCACCGTTGTCAGAACACTGGCAGCACATTTGGAGTATGTGCCAATTGCATTTCCCTGCGAAACATCCATGAGTATATATGTACCGATGCGGAGCTCGGTAACTCCTTCCATCACTCCAAAATCATGCATGAGCGGCGGAGTAGAACCAATGCTTACTGTTTCCAGTCTGCAGCCTTGTTTCTCTGCCAGGTTCGCAAAATGAAGAGTGCGTTTTTGGGCTTCATTGTACAGTCGGCGGCATTCCTCCAGGTCTTTTGCTTTGTATGTATGTCCATCATGAGAAAAAATTCCTTTTAGGTGGACATGAGAGCAATTTTTTATATACTCTACCAAACTGGTATAATCGCCTTCTTCAATAACCCCTGAGCGATTTTCACCCACCTCAATTTCGATAAGCACTTGGGCAGGCTTTTCACTGTCCCGGAAAACTTCCTGGATCATTTTACATTGTTCGATACTGTCAACCCCAAAGGAAATATCAATGGTTTCAGCAAGCTTTTTAATGCGACCAAGTTTGGCTTCTCCCACTATTTCATTTGCAATGAAAATATCATTCAATCCGTTTTCGGCCATAACTTCTGCTTCGCCAACCTTTGCAACCGTAATTCCTGTTGCGCCTGCCTGAACTTGCAGATGTGCGAGAGCTGGCATTTTGTGGGTTTTCGTATGCGGACGCAAATGGACGCCATATTTATTGGCATAAGCTTGCATCCTATTGATGTTATCCATCATGATTTCCCTATTGATCAACAAGCTCGGTGTATCGATTTCATTCAATTTCATCCTAATCACTCCTTAAATTCGAATGGTCTTTAAATTGTCCTGCCTGCATTTCATTTACAGGGTGGGCTCATGAGTAATCCTAATGACTTTTAATGCCTGCTCCACATAAAGGCAAGACTAGTTGTTGATCTTTTAGTTCGGGATATTTCTTTGCATACTTTAAATACCCGGCGTAATTGGCTGCAGAAGTGATTTCAACATACATCCCATTTAATGCAAGTTCTTTCCTTGCCTCGACAATGCTTTCCTCTGATACACCGATTATGTCGCCGCCAGTTGCCCTCACCGCATGCAGAATTTCTTCCCCTCTAGCCGGCGCCCCAATGGCAATCCCCTCAGCTATGGTCCTTGAATGCTCAACAGGGTCCACGGTCTTCTTGCCCTCAGAGAAGGCTTGGACGACAGGTGCACATGCTTCCGCCTGTACGGCAAGTATCCTGGGCATTTTTTCGATGTACCCATTTGCCGCAAGCTCCTGGAAAGCAATATAAGCTCCCATTAACAAGGTTCCATTCCCTACCGGAATAATGAACGCATCTGGCATTTTGTTATTCATTTGCTCAAATACCTCGTACACATAGGTTTTGGTACCTTCCCAGAAGATCGGGTTGTAAATATGGCTTGCATAGAATGATTGTGTGTCTTCCACCATGGAAATCGCGGCTCTTGCAGTATCTTCCCTTGTTCCTGGAACCTTATGTATGACCGCGCCGTGTGCTTTGATCTGTGCAATCTTTTTACTGGATGTTGATTCAGGAACAAAAATATCAGATTGGATTCCTGCCCTTGCCCCGTAGGCCGCAATGGCTGTTCCCGCATTGCCGCTGCTATCGGCCACCACGCGTTTGATGCCCAGCTTCTTCGCCATGGCGATGAGCATTACAGCACCCCGGTCTTTGAAGGACAGTGTAGGCATATAGTACTCAGCTTTCGCGTACACATTTCTGGTTATGTTTATGAGGGGGGTACCTCCTTCCCCTAACGTAATGTCCTGCCATACATCTTCCTTCTCAAATGGAAGCGCATCAATATACTTCCAAAGAGAGTGATTTCGGGATAAGGGAGTTTTCGAAAAATCAACTGCCTTCTTCTCAAATTCAAGGTTCAGCAGTCCTCCACAATCGCATTTCCATTTATTGCTTTCCAGCGGATAGGCTGCATGACAGTCATAGCAAAGATAATTCATGGTTAACCTCCTTCTTGTTAATCGAGGTATGCAATTGCTTCAAGTTCAATTGAATATCCATAGTGCAGTTGATTGGCAGGCACAATGGCCCGTGCAGGCTTATGGTCACCAAAATACTGTTTGTATATGGAATTTACGGTATCCCATAATGAAATATCCGAAATATAAACGGTAACCTTCATGATGTCCTCTTTTTTCGCATCTGCAGCTTCCAATACATGATCCAGGTTGGATAATACCTGTTTGGTTTCTGCAGCAATATCACCACTGATTCCTTCGCCTGTAAAAGGATCAACCGGCAGCTGGCCTGATATGAAGAGAAGGTTCCCCTTTTGGGTTGCAGCTGAATAATGCCCAGGGTTGGGCTTTGCACCGTTAATTGAGATGAATTTCAAGATAAGTACCTCCTTGAGTTTGATATAGCTTTTATATAAGGCGAAAGCCCTTATATTTTTTCTTTAATTTCCTCAATATAGCTGTACACCGTTACTTTTGAAACATTCAGCATTTCAGCGACTCTGTCGATTGTTCCGCGTATTAGGAAAAGGCCTTTTTGCTCCATAAATCGGACCATCTCAACCTTTTCGTCTCGCCTTAGCTCATCTGCTGGTTTATTGCCAATAATTTTATCGATCAAGTCATTGGCTATTTCCTGGATATGCTCCGTTTTACTCGTATTTTCCTGTTGGTCATGGTGAATTGGAGTGTGATCCGGATTCTGGGGAATCAAGCTGCTTAGCCAGTTGATATTTTCGGTGATTCTAGTCGTATCAACGTTAATGCAGAGTGCACCTATGATCTTTTTATCTTGATTTCTAATTAGTAAAGTAGAAGATTTTATTAATCTCCCATCATTGGTGTGGAAATAATAATTTGCTGAATAATCATTGGTAAAGTTTTGGGACAGCAGAACTTCTGTAATCAGATGATTAAAGCTTTGTCCTACTTTCCTTCCTGTTACGTGATTGTTGACAGTGTAAACAACCGAGCTTTGTGGAACGGTTAAGTCATGCAGGACCACTTCGCAATCGTGGCCAAACGTTTTAGCGATCATCTCTGCTGCCGCAATATATTGTTCAAGAGAATTCATAACTAAATTCCTTTCCGTTAGTCTTTCAGATAAAATATACATAATATTTTATCCATTTTCAATAATATTTTATACAATTCCGATAATTTATTCTATTTTTTAATAAGTTTTTGCTTTATTTTAACTTTTTCATTAAAGGATATTGACTATTTTTGTTAATTTTTATATAAAAAGATTAAGTCCCTTATAAAATTTTTTCTATTTTAAAAAAGAATGAAAGCGTTAACAAATTTGGAAAGGGGGTATGGCTTGTTGCGTTCAGTTTTTTAAGGGCCATTATTTTAAGTTTTATTTTCGGAATATTTAAAAGGTTTTAATTATTATCATCATTCCCGTCTCTGAAACCGCAGGCAGTTTTCATCTAGTTATTAAGGATAGTACAACCGAATAGCTGTTTAATTATTTTTTCAGGAGGTTCTTATGAAAAAAATAGGGTTGTTGACACAAATATTAATTGCCTTTGTGCTTGCTATCATTGTTGGGGCCATTGTCGGCCCAAGCATCGAAGTGGTTAAACCACTTGGTGATTTGTTCTTGAGAATGATCAAGTTTATAATCGTTCCCCTGGTTCTCGCTTCCCTCGTAGTGGGTGTTGCAGGCACTGGGGATATAAAGAAAATTGGACGCATGGGTGGAATCACATTTTTTTATTACATTTTAACAACGGCTTTTGCTGTAACAATCGGACTTATTCTTGCCAATCTCTTCTCTCCAGGCAAAGGTCTCGACATTAAGGCCTCCTTAGACAAGGCGGATCCCTCCGAGGCTCCGGGAATCGTCGATACCCTGCTTAATATCATTCCTACAAATCCAATTGCCTCTCTGGTAGAGGGAAATATGCTGCAGATCATTTTCTTTGCCATCTTCCTAGGTCTTGCTATTACAATGTTGGGAGACAAGGCAAAGACGGTCTATAATTTCTTTAATGAATTGGCCGAAATCATGTATAAAATTACTGGAATTGTGATGAAGCTGGCTCCAATTGG
This sequence comes from Bacillus sp. FJAT-27251, assembly GCF_001273925.1. Classification (GTDB taxonomy): domain Bacteria; phylum Bacillota; class Bacilli; order Bacillales; family Cytobacillaceae; genus Mesobacillus_B. The sequence continues at coordinate 3,685,627 of NZ_LIGG01000001.1, forward strand.
GGTCTTCGGGTTAATCGCACCAACTGTAGGAGAATATGGGGTTTCTGTCCTGCTTCCACTATTAAAGGTAATATTAATCGTTTATCTAGGCTGCATCCTTCACGCTGTATTAACCTATTCTACATCAGTTAAAATTTTTGCCAATATGAATCCAATTAAGTTTTTTAAAGGCATTGCTCCTGCCAGCCTGGTGGCATTCAGCACGACAAGCAGCTCTGGTACTTTGCCGATTACCATTAAAAGTACGGAAGAAAATCTTGGAGTATCGAGAAAGGTCAGCAGTTTCGTCCTTCCATTGGGAGCCACCATCAATATGGATGGTACAGCTTTGTATCAGGGTGTATGTGTTTTATTCATTGCACAATTCTTTGGATACGACCTTTCTTTTGCACAGCAGCTAACGATTATATTAACCGCCACTTTGGCTTCAATCGGTACAGCAGGGGTACCTGGAGCGGGTTTAATTATGCTTACGATGGTCGTTACGTCTGTTGGACTTCCAGTTGAAGGGATTGCTCTCATTGCTGGTATCGACCGGATTTTGGATATGATTCGGACATCGGTGAATGTTACAGGTGATGCTTCCGCTGCCGTTGTAGTGAATGCAATAGAGGAAAAGCGGGATATAAAACTTTCTAATGAATTGAGCGTATAAGTGTATTTAATGAATAAAAAAATCAGGGGACGCTTGTCCCCTGATTTTTTATCTTTATTCCAGTTCGATCGTTTCATTAATATTAGCAGAATCGGCATCCTGGCCTGTCATCCTTTTAAGCATAAATACGGCCTGTTTTGTGATGCGTCCTGTCTCCCAGTATTCGGCTGCTTCGGCATGCACCTTCACCAAAATCACATTTGGGTCATCGTAGGTAGTTTGCATGATTTTTTCATAAGCTTTACTCCACAGTTCCTTCTTTTTTTCGAGATCTTCGACTATTTCCGCCTTGCCGCGGACTGAAACATAGGAATCCCCAACATAGGCTACATTGACATCCGCATCCATGAGGAACTCCTGGTATTTATCGGTATCCTTCTTGGTGAAAAACCAGAGGTCCCCGTCAAATTCGACATCCTGGGTTTTCATGGGGCGGGATACCAAGCCCTCGGGTGCCTTGGTTGTCAGCATCGCCGTATCGATATCCTTGATCAGCTCTCTTAGCTTCTCTACTTCTTCCTGATGGTATTTCGACATGAAAATCACCTCGCTGTTTTACTTGAATTCTACCCTTGGAGCCGCAATTTAATCACGATATTTAAAAAGACCGCCAGAGGAGCGGTCAATAAGAGATTTACTTTAATTGGCTTTTCTGTGCCCGCAAGGCGATTTTTTCAAGCCCGTTCTGGGCAAATTCCTGATCTGTTTTAGGCATCGCTTTTTTGTCCTTTAGTTCGGTATGTTTATGTTTAGCCATTTTTAACACCCCCAAGTTAATAATCGTTTTGACCATCTTCCTTTAATGACGCTCTTGCCTGGAGATCTTGCTCTTCAATCTTTTGAAATCCTTTATCCAGTCTTCCTGCATTTTCAATGTCGCCAGAAGCCCCATATCCGGCAATCTCTGCATTCGATGTGGTACCATAGAGACCCATTCCGCCCAATTCCGAATTGATGTTTTCCTCGTTATGGTCTTTTTTACGCTCCATGATTCTTCACCTCGTTTAATAATATAACCAAATCACACAAAAATATCGAAAAGAGGTCCTACCCCCGGTGGAGGCTGAACTTATTACTCTTACTCAAATAGAGGAAAATGTTCATAATGATTTTTGCGATTAGGGCAGTAAAAGCATAGCCTAAAAAAAGAAGAAAGAAGTTCTCTTTTCCCCCAAAGTGGAACAGGCCAAGTCCTACCATCAGCGGTTTAAATACGTACCCTAGGAAGAGGCACAGTCCAAGCATCCAGAGATAATAATTTTTCCCGTGATTAAGCAGGTATTGATAAAAAAGCATGAAGATGACAGGAATCAAGGAAGCATCCAAAGTGATGCTTGCTGGCAGAATGGGTAAAAGTTTATAAGGATAGGTCCAGTAGCCGTTATTGACGCCAAATATATCTGTATAGCCGAAAAAAACATGAACACTGTAACCATAAAAACCAAGAAGGAATATTTTTCTTCGGTCTATAAATAAGACCACAAGGATTAAAGGGATGACAAATAGAAGGAGCACCAACCAAAATTGCCATGTGAGGTAGTGGGAATAATGGTACCAGTACTCCAGCCACCTCTCATTCTGGGCAATTTCCGCTTTCCTGATTTGTTCAATGAGTTCCAGCTGTTCAGGTTTCACCTGAGTCCCTCCATCCTTTTAAAGCCTGAATTCTCTCTTTATTAGTAAGTTCATTTTCTCTTTCCTTATTCATTAATGTGAGTATTTCTGCATTTTTAAAATATCCGGCAGGGTTTGCTCTCTCGATAACTGGGTAAGTAACTCTATAATCTAGGAAATGATGGAAACCATGTGTTTAGGGGGAAAAAGATTATGGAACGCAACCATACGATTATGCAATTTTTCGAGTGGCATCTGGAAGCAGACGGCAATCATTGGAAACGTCTGAAGGAAAAGGCACCAGAGTTGATTGAAAAGGGTATCTCCTCTGTCTGGATCCCGCCGGTGACCAAGGCGACGACTGACGAAGATAATGGGTACGCCCCTTATGATTTATATGACTTAGGAGAATTTGATCAAAAAGACTCAATCAGGACCAAATACGGAACAAAAGATGAACTGATTGAGGCGATTGATGCCTGCCATAATTTCGGCATCAAGGTCTATGTGGATGTTGTGATGAACCATAAAGCCGGTGCGGATGAAACGGAAGTGTTTTCAGTAATAGAAGTGGATCCAAATAATCGGAAAGAAGAGATATCGGAACCATTTGAAATCGAAGGCTGGACAAAGTTTACCTTTCCGGGCCGAGGTGATAAATATTCCTCTTTTAAATGGGATTTTGGGCATTTCAACGGAACAGATTATGACGAGAGAACAGGAAAATTCGGGGTCTTTAAGATTATCGGCGAAAATAAGGACTGGAACAATCATGTGGATGATGAGTTTGGGAATTATGATTACCTCATGTTTGCCAATATAGACTATGACCATCCTGGAGTCAGAGAAGAAATGATGGAATGGGGAAAATGGCTGGCCGACACGCTGGACTGTGATGGTTACCGGCTTGATGCCATTAAGCATATCAATCACCATTTTGTCAGGGAGTTTGCGGGTGAGATGCTGAAGCACCGCGGTGATGATTTTTATTTTGTGGGCGAATTTTGGAAGCCTGATTTGGAACCATGCCAAAACTTCCTTGATGAGGTGGATTATCAAATCGACTTGTTTGATGTGCCCCTGCATTATAAGCTGCATCAGGCCTCCCTTGAGGGCAGTGAATTTGATCTTACGACCCTGTTTGACGGTACTCTGGTCCACTCCCACCCGCTGCATGCAGTCACCTTTGTGGACAACCATGACTCACAGCCTCATGAATCGCTGGAATCATGGGTTCAGGATTGGTTCAAGCCTAGCGCTTATGCTTTGATCCTGTTAAGGAAGGATGGCTATCCGGTCCTCTTTTACGGCGATTATTATGGAATAAATGGGCCGGAACCAGAAGAAGGGAAACAGGAAACCCTTGATCCGCTGCTTGAGGCGCGATTTCATAAGGCCTATGGCGAGCAAACCGATTATTTCGACCACCCCAATGTCATCGGCTGGGTGCGGCATGGTGTGGAGGAGATTGGCCACTCCGGCTGTGCGGTCGTCATTTCCAATGGCGACGAAGGTGAAAAGAAAATGTTTGTAGGGGAAGCAAAGGCTGGTGAATCCTGGATCGACCTGACAGGGTCAAGAAAGGAACAAATCACCATCGATGAAGATGGCTATGCTGATTTCCCTGTAAATGGCAGCTCTGTATCTGTTTGGGCGTTTCCTACTAAAGAATAAAGAGAAAAGCTGGATTCCCTGGAATCCGGCTTTTTATTTTCCACTCCCTCCCAATTGGGAATCATAATTGCTCTATTAAAACATAAATAATAGAAGGGTATAAACCTGTTTTCATTTAGCAAGAATGAAAGCATGACAGTTGGGAGAAAGGAGCAGCCTTATTGATTTCCTACGGTAAATTTCTTGAATTGGTTGCAGTTGCTGAACAAATGGGATGTTGTGTTATATATGATCAGAAGAAAAAAATCAGCTTTAATATCAACATGAGCATAACCATCCCTTTATCTACCACATTGGAAAATGCCTACGCACTCGCCCATGAAATCGGCCATTTGATTGATTATGTAAATGGTGAGCTGGATTATGAAAAATGGCTGAATGACCGTTCCTATCGAATCCACGCCGAAATGAGTGCCTGGGTTCACGCTTATAAGCTTTTGGAAGGGCTGGACATTCCCCTGCTTAAATGGAAGCATCATGTTCATGTTAATCTTGGTACCTACCTGGAACATGATGAAGCAATTCCCCTTTAGTCCCCATTTATCATAGGAAGAGCAAAATGCGTCCATGCTGGATGGACGCATTTTTCATTTTTAACGTTGATGTCCTTCCGCAGCCATTGCATCTGCTTTCGTACGATGAATGGTCCCAAATGGATGCTGTGGCGGCGCGTATATGGAATACAGCTTAAGCGGTTCCCTGCCTGTATTGATCACGTTATGCCATGTTCCTGCCGGGACAACGATGGCAAAGTTATCAGCAACCCTTCGCTGAAAATTCAGCTGATTCCTTTGTTTTCCCATTCGAACGATTCCCTGCCCTTGTTCAATTCTAAGGAATTGATCAATATGCGGATGAATCTCGAGGCCAATGTCTTCCCCCGGGCCAATACTCATCAGTGTAATCTGAAAATGCCTTCCTGTCCATAAGGCCCTGCGGAAGCTGTTGTTTCGCGTCGTTGCCTCTTCAATGTTGACCACAAAAGGATCAGGCCCGAAATCGGTTCGCTGCCTCTTTGCACCCTGAGGCAAATACCCAGGGCCAACCCCACTCACATGATCAGTGGCAAGGCATTGGGTAAAGCTGTTCCCTCCATAGTGATGCTGAAAATAAGATTCAGTGGCATAATGTTGATTATTTGGCAAATATTCGTTGTTCCAGTAGGGCTGATAATACATTCCTGCCATCCCCTCCCCATTTATCTAGAAACAGCATATGCCTTCAAGGAGAGAATGTACATTGGCTATGACAAGATGGGCTTTTATCATTTTTTATATGTCATGATTGACTTGTCAAGGATTCTAGAGACTACTTATCCCATACTTCTACAAGCGCATCCCTGAAAAGCTTGTCCAATTGCGGTGTACAATCCGGAATTTTATGATCCAGCGTTTTTGTATATTCGCGTAGTGTGAAAATTTCATCAGAGAGAAATTCGTTCAGGATTTCTTTTTTTGGTTCCAGATCCAGTTCCTCGCCATCCAGTTTTCTTCGCAGGAGGTTCTCTATTTCAGCTTTCAGCTCCCCTTCAGGCACGAGCGTGTTCATTAAAACAGGGAATTGCAGCGGCGGAAACTGATGATACTCTTTTATCCACCTGGCAGCCAAAACGGGTCTAAGCGCATAAAAGTATTTTTTTATCCTGACTTCTTCGCCTTCAAGGTATTTCTTGTGATTATTGCTGGCCATATTGAGGTAATGATGGAGGCAGGAATGAGGAGCAAATATGCTTTTGCCGAGCTCTTTCATCTGATCAATGGTTGAAAAGGTCTGGTGGTACACTGCTCCTGAATGAAGCCATTCCATTAAAGGCGGATTGGACTTCCTCAGCAGCCGCAATGCTTTCGTTACGTCCCAGCCGGAAACATCAAGCAAATCATCAATTGGCACTTCAATCACATCCCGCTTTGAACCGATTCCCATCGGATCAATAGTGAGATAATGTTCTCTTTTATGTATATAAATAAATCGCACATCATAATCACTGTCTTTTGATGGAAACCCCCATGCCCTGCTCCCTGATTCACAGGCGTAAAGTATTTTCACTTCGAAGTCTGACTCAATTTTTTGCAATGCCTTTAAAATGGTTTCCTTCATAGGTCTTTCCCCCTTCCGCTTTTTTTATTGTACCAATCCGGCCGTTTAATAAAAACATTGTTGTTTTGAGCAAAAAAAAAGACCCCCCATGGGCTTATCTTCTATTATTTACATAATAAAACACCACTTTTTTTACCTCTTGGAGCATTTTTTTTGCAGATTCCATGTCCTTCATTTCAATCACGAATACACTAAGCTTGCTGGCATATTCCATTTTAGCGCTTTTATCCAACTCTCTTACACGCTTCTTGATCAAGGTAAGCAGCTTCTCTTTACTTTTTGTGGACCAAACCCCGCAGGTGGGAATGTAGATCTTTGCTTCAGGAGTCAAATCCACTTGGTACTGTCCCCAGGGAGTATGGAGGAAATTAAAATAACTTTTCGCCCTTGTTTGGGTTACATAGGAATCCCACTCCATTCGAAACATCTCCTTTCATGATTTCAACCCTATTATATCATTTGTTTAATAATTCTGATATGCATTTTTCTGGTAATTTAATCATCCCTTTTTTAGCTAAATTCCCTGGAACACCTCTATTTTGGCGGAGTTTGCACGATTGTAACAAATGTCATTTTTAAAAATCTTTTAAAACGGGTATATAGCAGAAAAAGAGATGGAGGGGTATTATGAAAAAGTCTACTATTGGTTTGATATCAGCATCCGTGCTAACGGGCGGCGCTCTGGCTTATGCTGTCGCAAGCAGGAAAAAACAACAAAAAGAGGAAATGGTGCATAAAGTAGTCACCATTCAGCATGAAGACAAGGAAGTTAAAGTGCTTGAGGATACAGATATGAGAAACAGCGAAAAAATCGACCAGGTGGAAAGTGTCGAGGCTGATCAGGATCCCGCAGAAAAAGGACTCACCCTGCTGGACTCGGCTTACCGTGCCGAATGGCAGGCCAACGGTTTTCCCCAAACCCATCAGGAAATGAAAGAGCTTGAGGAAGAAGAAGTAAAATAACGGACTAAGAAAGCTATCCTCCGGGTCACTGGGAGGATAGCTTTCCTTATGAATCTATTTATCTGTTTTTCTAGTCAGCTTTCATCCTTTTCGGAATTCGGCAGCATAATCTGCCCTTCACGCTCGTTTTCGAGCAGGACTTGGAGAATATAATTGGAAAGCCGGCTGAGTTGGAAAGGCTTGGTCAGGTACCCTTCTGCCCCGAAGTAATGGCCCTTTTCTTGTTCATCAATCGCTGTCGAAATGAAGATAGGGATATTTTCGGTTTTGGGGTCGGCTTTCAGCCTTTTAATGATGCTCCAGCCGTCGATGCTGTTTTCCAGCATAATATCAACGACCACAGCATCTGGGAGTTTATCCAGGATGTTTTCAATAGCCATTTCTCCGTCTGTATAATGGGTAACGAAAAATCCATTATCCTTCAACTCCTCCTTTAACAGGCTGGCAAGGCTGAGATCATCCTCGACAAGAATAATATGGGCCTGTGATTCCCCCTTCTCCTCAGGCTCACCCTCACTATCGCTGCTTTGGTCAATAACAAGCGGAAGCCTGATGGTAAATGTACTTCCTGCTCCTGGTTCCGACCTCACTTGAACATCGCCATCATGGGCCTTAATAATTTCCTTGACGATGGAAAGCCCGAGTCCGGTCCCGCCAATTTTCCGGCGGTCCGAATTATCAATCCGATAAAACTTTGTAAACAGGTTCGGGATCGCTTCAGCCGGAATGCCAAGCCCTTCGTCAATGATATCAACCGCGACCCTTGAATGTTCCTCCCTAATATTTACGATGATTTTGCCACCGTTTGGCGAGTACTTTACCGCATTGCTCAACAAGTTCCCGAACACTTGGATGAGCTTATCCTGGTCACCTAAAACGGTAAGATCTTCGGCCTGAATATTCACGACAAATTCATGTTTGTCGGTATTGACCCTTTGGGTTCTGACAACATCCTCCACAATACTTTGAAGATCGCAATAATCTTTATGATAGGTCTGCTTTCCGGACTCCATCTTCTGGACATCAAGGAAATCATTAATTAAAGACGTTAAACGCTTGGCCTCCTGCGAGATGGTCAGCAAGTATTTCCTCTGCCTTTCAGGTTTCAGTTCCTTATTCAGCATCAGCTCGGTGAATCCGAGCACACTGGATAGCGGCGTTCTTAATTCATGGCTTACCGTACTGACAAATTCCGATTTCATTTGGTCGACTTCATATTGTTTGGTAATATCGTGGTACTCAAAAATTGTGCCAGATTTCTTCCCATCCCTGTACAAAGTCTGGGCATAAAGCTGGACCATCCGTGCAGGTGTTGTTTTTAATTGGAAAATGAAGGATTCATCCTGCTGTTCCCCATGTATTGAAGATTGGAGGAAAGCTGCCAGCTGATCCGGATGTTCCGCCTTTTCCTTCAACTGCCCCATCCAATCCTTGGAGGAGCCACGGAGAAGCGTCTGGTTTTCCAGGCCAAGGATTTCCTTGAGCTTATCGTTCACATGTAACAGCTCGCCTTCCTCATTGACCAGCTGAATGCCTTCATGAATGGAGTTAAGGATGTTCTGGACCATCTTGCGGCTGTTTTCCGACTCCTGATACAAATTCAGCTTCTCAAGGGATAAGGATATTTGTTTGCAAAAACCGTCAAATCCTTTTACTTCCTTATCGCTGAATTCGTGGCCAAGCCTTGTAACCATCAGGACAGCAGCGAGCTCGCTGTCTTTTAGGAAAATGGGCAGTGTCAGGTCATAGCTAGAATAAGGCTCTGTTACATAGCCGCGCTCTCCCGGCGTGCTTTCACGCCTGACCACAAATGGCTCCAGGGTCCTCCTCATTTTGGTGATCCCCGCACTATCATCTATGCTGTCCAGGAACTGCTGTATTTCTTGATCATTCAGGCCATGGGATGCTCTGCTTTTATGCTCGTCCAGCAGGACAATCAGACCCTTTGTGGATTTCGTAAAATGAACCATGCTGTCGATGATGCTGTCAAGCAATTCCTTCCTGTCGAGGGTGTTGATGAGTCCGTTGATAAACTGGTTCCGGCGGCTAAGCAATTCTTCGTTTTCCCTTGATTTTTGAAATGCCTCCTCAAGCCTTCGCTGCTGGCTTGTCAGTTCTTCCTGCTGTACAAAAAGTTCTTCGTTTTGGTTCATCAGCTCCGTTTCGCTGCTCTGGAGTTTTTGGACCATCTTTTCCAATGAGCGGGAAAGAATGCCTACCTCATCATTGCGCTTTGTATAGTTAAACGAGTCAATATAGGCACCCTTGCTGATTTGTGAAGCCGTATCAGCCAGGTCTTGCAAAGGAAGCGCCAGCTGACGGACAAACAGCCTGAATATAACTAAAAAGATCATAATAATCACTATAATGAAAACAAAGAAAACCAATTGGCTATTTTCGGTTTTATCCTCTTTTTCTGCCTGCAGCTCTTCCCGCTCCCGGCTAAGCTGCCCATATTCCCGGGTAAGAATGCTTAGGAAGGCATCGACTCTTTCCACTCCGCCCTGGTCAAGTGCTGCCTGCTGGATGCCTGCCTGGTTGTTTTCCTGCTTGTACCTGACAAGCAAAGGAAGATAGTCAGTATAATACCAGTTCTTAAACGATCTTACTTCCCGGACAAGGACGTCTTCCCCAATCCATCTTGTCTCCATTCTGGATATTTCGGAATCGAGCAAATCCCCGTTTTTATCAATTTTGGCCAAAAACCTCTGTATTTCAAAGGCGAGATAACTGCGGCCCTGGTAAAAAGTGTCGTCAAATAAGGATTCTATTGTTTGTACGATATCCATTCTTTCCGTAAGCACATCCAGCTGGCGATCATAGGTGCTTTTCAGCTGCACCTGGTACCAGCGCAATCCCATGATGCCGATCAGCAGGATCAAGATGAAAGCAATGTTCATCCTGATTGTTTTTTTTACGGAGCTTTTATTCATCTAAAATATCCCCGATTTTCTCAAGAAGGGCGAGTGGACTGAAGGGCTTGGAGATAAAATGGTCTGCCCCTGCCGTCATAACTCTGTCCTGGTCAAGCTTTTGGCTTTTGGCCGAAAGCATAAGGATCTTGACCTTTTTCTTACTGTCGTCCTCATGCTGCCTGATTTTTTCAATCACCTCAAGTCCGGTCATCTGCGGCATCATGTAATCGAGGATGACTAGATCATATTCATTATCCTCGATCAGATGGTATGCTTCTTCGCCATCACAGGCTTCATCGATATCATATCCCTCATCCTCGAGCGTATCAGTAATCAGCATGCGCAGAACTTCTTCGTCTTCAGCAATCAATAGTTTCTTTGCCATCTATAATCTCCTTCTGTTGTTGATGTTATCTCCAGTGTTATTTCATGATTTTTTATCTGCCAGTCTCATCCATCCGGATAAATCATGGATGGCAAAACCTCCGAATTCCGATTCATGGCGAACATGCCGAAGGAACAGGTTAAGCTGTGATTGCATTTCCTTCAGGCCCAAAGATAAAAATGTCGTATGCATCTCCTCTTGGGGCAATGTTTCCACTGCAATCGAAACTGGTTTCCCAAGCTCCTTTGCCCACTTTAGTTCGGATGATGTAATTTCGATCATCCCATTGCTTCCTTTGGCGTAATTTCTGTAAGCCATGATTGTGACAAAATCGGTATGTTCCATCACCCATTTTGCCAAAAATCCCTTGCCATATTGATTTTCAAACGCAATTTCATCCCACCAAAAGGGAATATCCACTCCAAGTAAGAGTCCAGTTTCATTTGAAAAGTCAGACGCTTCCTTTATGAGACTCTGGTAACCTTCCTTCCATCCCGATTCCTCACTTGTCCAGCCAGGAAGAAGATATGGCTCTACATCGAGATGGATACCCGCAAACTCCTGTGAAGAATGGGAGCAGCTCGCTTGATAATCCTTAATCCACTGCTGCCATTCCCGATAATGTACACGATGCTGTACCTGGGCCCACGAAGGCTCGCCACCGAGTGCATGGACATGGATATTGGCCTCGTCTGCTTTTTGGATGAACGTTTGGTAAGTGGCTTTATCCAGATCAGGGTCAACTTGCAAGTATAAAGCTTTCACCTGCTGGTTTTTTAAAAAGGCCAGCACTTCATTGGGTGAATGCTGGATTAGTTCGGTGTCCCAAAGCCAGGTGGCCAGCGGATATTCCTTCTTTCCGCTGAAGGACAGCGAAAGTATGGCGATTCCCAAAACAATGGCCAATGCTTGCATCCTCCTCTCCATTTTAGGAGGAAACCCCTTTTCGGGTCATTTCTCCCCACCCATGCTTCTTCCCCCTGATAGCCTGAATCAGCCCCTGAAATCTCCAGATGGTCATGATCGGACGGTACCAGAAAGACTCGGACAAGGCATACAGCATCAGCCTGGTCAGGTCCCGGGGCTTCGGATAGCGTTTAATCAGCCACTCTTCCAGCAATACCGCACCGATTGACAAAAACGATCCGTACAGGAAGGTCAGAATAAAGAGAAGAAGAGCAAACTTGATATACACTCCCCCAAGGATGAACCCAATGATTACGGCTAAATAGCCAAGCAATTCGATGACCGGACCGAGAAGTTCAACAAACAGGAAATAAGGCATCGAAATCATCCCGATTCCTCCGTACCTTGGATTCAGCATCATTTTACGATGCGCCCACAAGGACTCGAAGGTGCCCCGATGCCACCTTGTACGCTGGCGATGGAGGATTTTAAGCTCTTCAGGCGCTTCTGTATAACAGACCGGGTCCGGTGTATAGACGATCCGGGCTTTGCTCTTTTCTTCCCTGATCATCCGATGGAGCCTTACGACCAGCTCCATGTCTTCGCCGACTGTATCAACTTTATAGCCCCCTGCCCTTACGACCCAATCGGTTTTGAATACCCCAAACGCTCCTGATATAATCAGCAGGAGATTGTACTGGCTCAGGCCTATCCGGCCCAGCAGAAAAGCGCGCATGTATTCGATCACCTGCATGATGACGACCGGCTTCCGGGAAAGGACGATATCCTCTGCCTTCAATTCTCCCCGTTCTATATGGCAGTCATTCGCGATGGCGACCGTGCCTCCGGAAGCGATGATTTCCTCTCCAGGGCTTGCTTCCAGGATCGGCTTAATGATTCTGATGAAGGCGGAGTAGTCGAGGACCGTATCTCCATCAAGCGAAACAAAATAAGGATACTTGGAAAGATTGATTCCCGCATTAAGCGCATCCGCTTTTCCCCCATTATCCTTATCAATTAAAAATAGATTGGGATAAATGGCAGATTGGTAGACCGCTTTTACTGTTTTTGAACCTAAACTTCCTTTCCTATGAATCACCTTTCGGTTCATTTCAGCCATGCTGAATTCTTCGATCATTTTATTCAATGTTTGATCCTTTGAACCATCGTTCACAACAATGACTTCATAGAGCGGATATTGCATCCCGCCAACAAGGGAGCGGACACTGCCGACAATCCCGGCCTCTTCATTGTACGCCGGGACAATGATGGAAAGCGGAAGGGTGTGTGCCGAAGTCTCAAGGCTTTGATAGTACAGGATGGAGTCCAGCCCGCGTTCCTTGTTCAACTTTTTGGCGGATATTAGGAAAAGAGCCAAATAAAAGGCAAAAACAAAAAGGATGAACACGATGACAACGAGATTCATGGCAAGAAAAAAAACATTGCCCCATTCTGAAAGACTATGCATCCTTGCGGCTCCTTTCCAGCCATTCACCCGCTATGTCACGGGCAAACCGGTCGGGGTGATAGGCAGCAATTCTGTTCAAAGATTTCATTCCTTCCGGGTACTGTATAATGGATTTTGCACTCTCGTTTCTCACCAGGTAGGATGAGTCGCCGAGCATTGTTTCAAGGTAAGGCAGAAACTCTTTGCTCCGGATGCTGCCCATCGACCTTGCTAGCATAATTCGTTCCGGCACCGCTATTGCGCTTGGGACGGAATCCAGGATAAGGGAGGTTTTAGGGAAATAGCCGAAGTTCGCAATCCCCTTCCAAATCCGGATCCGGAGTTCCAGATACTCTTCCAGGGACATGACTTGCCTGTCCTGTATCAGCTCTTCCAGCAAGTTCAGATACTCCTCATTCCGAACATGCATATTCTGCAGCACATCCAGGATGCACTCCTGAATTTCAAGGGGATAAAGGTGAAATTCGCGGATGACAGGCGAAGCATCTGATTCAGCCAGGAAGATTTCCATGATTCCCCGGCGGACAAAAAGCGGCAGCTCTCCCTTGCCAGATTGAAGCATCTCAAGAACCTGTCTGCTTGATAACGAGGCAAGCGTAAAATAGACCTGGTACTTTTCCTGCTTTGAGATTTCTTTCCTGTTTAACAGGGAGTTGATTTCCTTCTCCAATTCGGTTAGCTTAAAAAGCCCGATATAAACCATACTTTTCATCCTTACTTCCGGACGTGAATGATTCAGCCTTTTTCGATAGCTGACAAGGAAATGTTCGCGAATGAAAGGCTGTATGTTTTTAAGCAGCAGGTCTTCATTTTTCAGACGGCGGGCGAATTCTTCTTCCAGCACTTCCTGCTCCAGCATTGTTTTTGGCACGATTTCACTGGGAGGAACCCCGGTTTCGAAAAACATGTCAATTCCTTTTTGGTGCTTGCGTATCATTCTGATTTTTTTCTCGCTATATTTATGCCTCCGTACCTTTGCCCCATAAAGAGCAATAAATATCGTACCAACTACTGCTAATAGATAGAGACAGACAATTGTAATTACATATAGGATTACATTCATGAGCTGCCCCTTATCAGCCTTTTGATCCTGGCCCGCAATTCTTCCATTCCAAAAGGCTTTTTTAAATAATCATCGGCCCCCTGCTGGATGGCGGTCGCAACATCCTGCTCACCTCTTCTGTTCGTAAGCATCATAATGGTGTATTTTCGTTTGTCGGCGCTGCTCCGGAGTTTTTTGATCACTTCGAGGCCATCCATTCGCGGCATGACTCCATCCAAAATCAAAAGATATTGGTCATGTTCCTTATGCCAGGGATCGGCAAAAAACTGCTCCCCGTTTCCATATGTCCGGAGTTCCGTTTCAAAGTCGGCGCCTCCCAAATCCGACAGCTGGGCTTCCAGCATTCTGCAAATGATGGGATCATCATCGATTACGGCAAGCCTGACTATTTTTTTCCTAACCTGCTCTCCCCATTTGATAATGTGCAGCTGGCCAGGCTTTCTTTCAGTACCGCCATGGATAGTCGAGTCGAGCTTCCTTATGCATTCTTTTGGGGAAACATCAGGATGCTGGATTTCGATTAGGCTGGCGGAGACGGTAGCTTCCATTTCCTTGCCCGCTTTTTCCCGGACCATCTCTGGGAATCCGTCTATCATTTTTTCCAGTATCCTCTTCGCTTCCTGCAGGGCAGTATGAGAAAAGAGGATAAGAAAGGAGTCTGCTTCAAATCGGACAATCACATCATAAGTCTTTATCTGTTCCTGGATATAATCGTACATGTGCTGCAGCAGCTGATTGCCTTTTAGGTATCCATGCTGCTCATTAATAGATCGAAAGCCATTGATATCGATAGCTCCAAGACAAAAGCTTTCCTGATTATCCCGCTGCAAGTCGAGCCTCCGGCTGATTTCATTCAAGGCATATCTGTGATTAAATGCCCCTGTTAAGGAATCGGTCAAAATAAGCTCCAGCATCTTTTTTCTCCTCGCAATCACCCGCTTTAACCGGATAATCATCTCCTCCATATTGATGGGCTTTTTCACGAAGGCATCTGCTGACTGGAAAACCTTCATCCTTTGTTCTGCGCTGTCATGGCCGCTCATCATGAAAACCGGTACATGATAGGCATCCGCCTGCTGCTCCAGCATATCGAGGATATGAAATCCATCCTTCTCGGGCAGATGGACATCAATCAGGATGCAGTCAGGCTTCCAGCGATAAAAATGCTGGACTGTTTTGTCTTTGTAGCTTGTTGCAAGCATGACCATGAAACCTTCTTGCTCCAGCTGCTCCCTTACATATTGAAGCAGGACGACATCATCATCTATAACAAATATTAAAGGCTTTTCCTGCTGTCTTTCCTCAGCCTGAGAATCCACCCATTCGTATTTGCTTTCTTCATCCACACTATCGGCATCCAAAAGGACGATAAAAGGCTGCAAGAAATGGTACAAGGTGGTTTTCGGCCAGATTTTCATTCCATCTGGATCGACTTCCTGTTCCAATTTTTCCGCAATGCTTGCCCAATTGCCAAGCCCAATCTGTGCACCGGTTCCCTTTACCATATGAAGAAACTGGTACAACTCTTTTTCAGAAACGTCCTCCTCACCAGTCAGCCAATTTCTCAGTCGCTGTTGATTCTGGTCCAGGAATAAACGCTGGTATTTTTCCATTGCTTTCAATCACATCACTACCTTATTGCAATACTTTTTTTCTGGATTCGCCCTTTACCTCAAAAGGCCGCTATTTGTCTTTTTGTTCGATTTCCTGCAATATCTGCGTCATCATTGGAAAATAACTGCTCCAAAAAAAGGCTTCCTTCGGTTCTATAAACGCCATCATTTCATAAAACACATTCGGCATGACCCATTTCGGCCAGCTGGTGGTCTCAACATCGGCATAATCACCAGCAAAATAATAGGTGCGGTTTTGAGGGTGATGAATCACCGCTGGAAACTTTCCTGGCAAGCCATGGTCCTTTAAAATCTGCCGTCCATTGTCCTTTAGGTTCACGTGATAATTCGCTTCCACGATTGCACCAGAGTTTGGTTCCACAATATCAAACCAATATCCATAGGAGCTGTTCCTGGCATAGGGATAATGGTTCCGGCCCTCCTTCGTCCATTGGAAGTAGACCTCGCCGTCGAAATCACCGCTATCGAGAACCACCACCTTGTCATTTTCGTCGACAAAAACAATTCCTTCACCTTCAAATTTCCACTGCTGCTGATATTGGTCCTGATAATTGTTTATCAGCCATGAAGGAATTTCACGATCCTGCATGTCCGGGAAGTACCGGCCAATCCAGCCGCTCCATTCAAAGGACATGCTCTCTTCAACCGATTTCCTTACAGAGTTTTTTGTCGGGGAGGCAATGGAGTTGAATTCCATCAAAAGTACAGTATCCTTTGCCCTGGCTTGAAGGATGGCTTCCCATTCCTGTTCCGTCAGCCCTCCGTAAAGGAGACTGGAGCGGTCGCCGCGAGAGTTTTCGTTTACATCCTCACTGTACACTCCGTACGTATCGGCCAGATAAATCAAGTCAGGGGGAGCCGGAGGCCAAAACTCCAGGTCGCCGCTGAATTCATCAGGCTGGTAACCATAATAATCTTTGTCCTTCTCATATGGCTCGCCATCCATGTTGGTGATTTTATGGTGCTCCAGTACCCAAAAAAGTCCATTATGCTCCCTGTAGTCAGCATTGGGTACGGTTTTATCGATAACAGCTACACCCATCGGCACAGCTGGTTTTAGGTACCAAAAGAAAAATGGAGCCCCTATCAAAAGCAGCAAAGCGAAGATAGCTCCATATATTGCCAGGTTAAATTTCATTTATATAACTCCTAATATGATAGACTTTTGTTTAATATATAAAACAATATTATCCAGTTTATAATATCATAATAGGGAAAAAACTTTCCAATTTTATATTGCAATAGAAAAAATAGGAAAATAGTTGTTTTTTTCTGTGAATTTCATTTGTATGTAAAAAAGCCGGTTACACAGTAGCCGGCTTTAAAGTGGTCCCTCGACAGGTGTACGGGTCCGCTTTTATATTATTTAACCACTTTCCTTCTCATCCACTGTGTGGCCGCCCACTTATCACCAATAATGACGGGAGCACCCCCGTGCAAGGTGAGCTCGTTTAGAGAAGAGTTATCGTAAAAATACTCGAAGTACACTGCCATTCCCTTATGGGGCGAGACAGATAAGTTTAGCTTTGGAAAATACGTTTCTCCGCCCTCCTCGACATCATTCAAATACATGACAAGCGTGCTGATTCTTGGATTGCTGGCTCCATGTCCTGCTGATTTGAAAAAATCGAAATGGGCCTTATACTCCTGGCCAGCCTGATAGTTGAGAATTTGCAGTCCTTCGCCATGTGCAGCAGGGATTCCCATGACCTGCGAAACTCTTCTCTCAATTCTCGCCACGAGTTCATTTTCTCCTTCATCAAAAAACATGCTTGAGCTGCTCCGGAGATCATCCACTTCACGTGAACTCCCAATTCTCGAACGCTGCAATTTACTTTGCGACAAAGAGATAAGCTCATCGCATTCATCATCGCTTAGGACATTGGCGAGCACCACGATCAGCGGCTCTTCCATTTTAACGACGATCCTGATTTCCCGGTCTTCCGTCGTAATTTTATTTCCAATATGATTAAAAATCGTCGGTTCTTTGATGGGCCTTTCTGTCGCATCCATTTTCAACTTTATCACCCTTTTAGTAGTTTGAATTTTGGCAATTTTAAAGCTGTATCTAACAGATCGTTTGGTTGAAGGAACAAATGAAATAAGCTGTAATCCCTTTTAGACGTGAATTCCTCCCGCAATCAAAATGGATGGTTATTTTTTCAATTTATTTTACATCGGGGAAAACGGTTTGGCTATTAAAATATTTTTCTCTTTTAAAAAAATCGCTATTTTTGGAAAGAAGAAAAATGTTTTACAACACACACACAGGGAATCAGGGGAATAAAGAGGGCACACTATGGGGGTGAAAACCATGAATTTGCTATACGTGAAGGCAATGGAAGCTTTTCAGAAAGATGCCGAGCGAGAGAAAGCAGCAAATTTCAGGAACCAAAGCCAATACGAAAAAAGACAGAAGTAGAATTATAGAATTTAGATGATCGGGACGGTCCAGAATAAGGTATCGTCCTGTTTTGTTTTGCACCTATTTTTCCTCAATGTCCTTTCTGAAATATGCTATATTTTATATGGATACAAATTGGAGGTGGAAAGCTTGATTACATATAAGGAACTGCATCATGTCAGCTTAAACGTGACAGATTTGGAGAGGGCCAAGAAATTTTATGGAGATGTGCTTTGCCTTGAGGAAATCGAGCGCCCGGCCTTTGGGTTTCCCGGAGCATGGTATAAAGTCGGGCAGCAGCAGCTGCACTTGATTGTCCTCCCTTCTTCCCAAACTCTTCGGCAGGACAAGAAGGTTGGCAGCCGGGAAGGCCATTTTGCCCTGCGAGTTGACAACTACCACGAGGCACTGGCATGGCTGGAGAAACACGGAGTGGAAGTCTTAAAAAAGCCAGATAGCGTAAGCGGATTTGCCCAGATTTTCTGCGCCGACCCAGATGGAAACCTGATTGAGTTGAACGTCGACCAGAAGGATTTGTAAAGAAAAATA
Organism: Bacillus sp. FJAT-27251; assembly: GCF_001273925.1. Taxonomy (GTDB): domain Bacteria; phylum Bacillota; class Bacilli; order Bacillales; family Cytobacillaceae; genus Mesobacillus_B. The sequence continues at coordinate 3,703,954 of NZ_LIGG01000001.1, forward strand.
GGCCAGGGCACTATTTTTGGCAGATAAAAAATGAAAGGGATTGCCTGGCGGCAATCCCCTTTCCATAATATGGCTGTTTTCACAGAGGCTGTTATTGAATGATTTTAGATTCGGTTTTTTATATCTTCTCGCAAGGATTCAATCATGGCATCCGATAAATCGGCCGGCAATGATGTTCCGTCATCAAAAACCCAGGCGTTAACCAGCTCCAAATCGGCTTTTTTAAACGTAATGCGGTAATTCTTGCCATGCTGTTTGAAATCTGTGGTTGCGTACTCTTCAATACCCATCTCATCATCAATAATCATGTCAGTAATTTCATAGTTCTCCATGACCAATCTCCTTCCGTGCGCTTGGGGCGGTTCTTGTGCTTATTAATAAGTCTTCCCTCACTTGTTGGCAGAAAAACGTCATGCTTTTTAACAATAAAAAAGACCGCAAATTGCGGTCTCAGCTTTTTTGGAAAGTCTATTGCGAGGCCAGGGCCCTTCCGCTTTTTTTAACCTGTTTAACCGGCCTTAGTGCCTGTTCCTTCCAGTAAACAAAGATGGCGGCACCAAGGAGCATGATACCTGTTGCACCAAAAACGAATTCTGCAGGGAAAAATCCCCCGATTACTCCGCCAATCAGCGGCCCTGTCATTCCCCCAATTTGGGTAGCCGTCTGATTAAGACTGAAGGCCCTGCCGCGGAAATCCTCCGCTGTGAATTTGACAACCAGGCCATTCAATGCCGGGAACACCGCACAGAAAAAGATGCCAAAAACAAATCGGCTGATTGAAAAACCAATGATATGGGCGAACATAATCTGGGCAAATGTTCCAATCCCGCCGCCCAGCAAGCCGATGAAAAGAACCCGGTGGAAGCCAACATTATCTGCCCATTTTCCCCATATAGGCGCAAACATCGTACTGGCAATCCCCGGCAGCGCAAACACAAGGCCAGCAACCATTACCGCTTTACCAGTCGAGCTGCCCAATTCCATGATGTACAGCGGCAAAATTGGTTCAATGGTGAGAATGGAGCTCGCAGTGATGACCGTCAGCAGCAATACCAGCATAAACGGTTTGTTGCGCCAAGCGATTTTCAGGTCGTTTTTCACTGAACCCGGTTCCTTACTGGGCTTAAAGTTCTCTTCTTTTACAAACAGGATGATCAGGATGGTCGATAGCAGAACGATGATTCCAGCGCTGCCAAAGGCCATCCGGTTTCCCACCAGCTGGGCAACCACTCCGCCAATCAGCGGCCCGATGATTCCCCCGGAAGCCGACGCGGTGGAAATCATCGACAAGGCATATCCAACCTTTGTTCCCGGAGTATTGGTCCCCACCAAAGCAATCGCGCCCGGAATGAATCCTGTCAAAAGCCCCTGCGAAATTCTCAAGGCAAGCAGTTGATACTGGTTGGTGACAAACGCCGTCAGAAGGTAAATGATGAATAAAAAAAGCCCTGCCCTGATGATCATTGGCTTTCTGCCATACTTGTCTGCCACCCGCCCCCAAAACGGAGAAGCAATCGCACCGGCAAAGAAAGCTGCACTGAACAACAGGCCTGACCACAATTCAATATGGTCGGTAACTCCAATCTCCGGCAAAAAAATCGGGAGAAAGGGAATGACCATTGAAAAACTCGCAGAAGTAAAAAAGACGCCAAACCAAAGAACAAGTAAATTCCGCTTCCATACTTCCATTTTGTCCGCTCCCTAAATTGTATGATATTGACATCATACCACAAAACAAAAATATTTCCAGTCCCGAAATATCTGGGTGTCTAAACAAACGAAGAGTTGTGTTTCTGTTTCACTGCCTGCTGAACGGCTAAAAGTAAAAAGGACATTCATCCTCTCCGGATGAGTGCCCTTTAGATTATTTAACCCACTGAACAATATCTTTCATAGGTTTTCTTGTTTTTGGCCTTGGCTCCCTAGCCCGGTAGCCAAATGCTGCCATGACCGATAAGGCTAGATGGCCATCTTCCAATAGTCCTTCTTCCTCAAGAAGGGAGTTTACTTTTTCAAAATCGAAACCTTCGATTGGACAGGAGTCGATTCCAATTAAAGCCGCTGCCGTCATCATATTCCCAAGCGCGATGTACGTTTGTTTGCAAGCCCAGTCAAAAATCGCCCTATCACTCTCAAACAGGTTAAGGTCCTCTTCCTGAAACTCTTTATACCTTACCAGCATTTGGGCAAAGATATCCTCCGGAATTTGCTTTACATTCAGCATTTGGTTCTTAACATAATCACTATCGTATTTTGTATCCTTGACCGTACGTGCCAGTACCAGGACAAAATGGCTGGCGGTTGGCAGCTGCCCTTGGGCACCCCATGATACCTCACGCAGTTTTTCACGCAATTCCTTGTTTTGGACAACGATAAACTTCCACGGCTCATAACCGACAGAACTCGGTGACAGCCTTGCCGCCTCCAAAATAAAGTTGAAATCTTCATTCGAAATCTTTTTATCGGGATCAAATTCCTTTGTCGCATGCCTAAATTGAAAAGCTTCCAGTATTTCCTGTTTTTTTGCTTCACGGTCCATTAATTGCAGTCTCCTTCTGATGAGTTTATGGTTCCTAATCTAAATCAGATTATCAGCACTTAGCAAATAAAATGCCTCATGCCTCTGGATTCATACACCATGAAAGCCCATTTCTTCTAACTTTGCAAATCGGGCTCATCATGATGCAACGCTTGAGAATCTGACACGTCTGTGATTATGAGGTGATAAAAGTGAAAAAATTTAAATATTTTACACAACTGGCTTTTAGTGCTTTGCTGATGGTTTCCTTATTGTTCTTTGGAGCTGGTGCTGGTTCTGCCAATGACCATTCAATCACTATCAAGAAAGGAGATACACTGTACAGCCTATCAAGAAAATACAACCTGTCTGTCCAGGAGTTAAAAGATTATAATCTCCTGACAACCAATACCATTTATGCCGGTAAAAAATTGCTCATACCGGGCTTGAACCAAAATGACACATTGTATATTGTGGTCGGCGGTTCCTTTGCACAGAAGGCGAACGCCGATAAACAGGCAGCAGCTTTGAAAAAGATAAGCATCGACGTGGTTACCGTAAAAAAAGTAATCAATGGCAAGCCTTTTTATCGTATCCAGGCCGGAGTATTTTCAAATAAGGCTAATGCGGAGAAACAAAAACAAATCCTTGAAAAGAACGGAATCAAGGATGCCTATGTCCTTACGGAAAAACCGCTCCATATAAATGGAATCACCGTGGGCTCTTCGTACAATCAGCTTCTCAAGCAGTTTGGCAAACCAATTAAAACAGAGGATTACCTGAATGTCAGGTCGCTTTATTATCAAAAGCACGGTGCAGGGGTGCGGGTCAACTTCAATATGAATAACGGCTCGGTTTTCGGCTTGCAAGCTTACCCTGAATTTTTAAAAATGACTTCTGTTGCGAAAGAGAAAAGCAAGGTTCTCGATCTGTATGGGTACCCTAACGAGGTAAAAAAAGTAACTTGCTATGAGAGCGCCTCGTGCGAACAGTTCATTTATCTTCTAAATAAAAACAAATTGACGGTTCAGTTCGATCGCGACGGGAAGAGTGTTCAATATTTGGATTTAAGCAGGATGGAATAGCATGAGCTGATACTTTTTTTGGCGGCGAGTCCGAATCTGGGCGACTTTCGGACTCGAGCCACTGCTTTTCTTCCCGGCGAGTCCGAATCTGGGCGACTTTCGGACTCGAGCCACTGCTTTTCTTCCCGGCGAGTCCGAATCTGGGCAACTTTCGGACTTAAGCCCGTGCTTTTCTTGCTGCCGAGTCCGAATCAAGGCGACTTTCGGACTTAAGCCCGTGCTTTTCTTGCTGCCGAGTCCGAATCACAACAACATTCCTACACAAGCGCCAATAATAAAAAAAAGGATGCCGCAGCACCCTTTTTTTATTTCTATTAATAATCCCATACTTCTTTCGCGACTTCCACAATCAGCTTCAATTTTTCCCACTGCTCTTCTTCTGACAGGTTGTTTCCGTGGTGGGTGGAAGCGAAGCCGCACTGCGGGCTGATGCACAGCTGCTCGAGTGGGATGAATTGGGAAGCTTCCTTGATTCTCTCCTTGATTGCGTTCTTGTCTTCCAGTTCTGGAAACTTGGAGGTGAACACCCCAAGTACGACCCGTGGCGCTTCTTCGCCATTTGGGATAAAACGTAAAGGCTCGAAGGTTCCTGAACGCTCATCGTCAAATTCGAGGAAGAATCCATCGACTTTTTCCCTTGCCAGCAGGGTTGGTGCAATTATGTCATAGCTGCCGGCGAACGCATAGTCTGATCTGTAGTTTCCTCGGCAAATGTGAGTCGTTACGTACAAATCTTCAGGCTTGCCCTCTAAAGCGCCATTTACGACTCGCAAGGCAAGGTCAATCAGGTATTCACGTGAAAACTGGGCGTCGCTGAATGGAAGGGATGGCGCAGAAAGGCCGGCAATATAGACATCATCAATCTGAAGATAACGCACTCCCGCTTCATAAAATGCTTTAATGGTAAGCCGGTAGGCCTCAATGATATCTTTCGCAAATTCTTCCCAATCGGTGTAGATTTCCGGATTGATGATCCCCGCATTGAAAAACTGGTTCGGGCTGGGGATTGTTACTTTGGCAACCGCCCTGTCCCCCACTATTTCAACCAAGTCCTTTGCATGCTGGATGAACGGGTGATCAGGGTTGAACCTCACTCGATTGATCGCACGCACATCATGCTTGTCTGTTTCCAATTTGCTGAACTGGTACCCCTTCTCAGGCGTGTATCCTTCCATGCCAAGCAGGTTCTCCATGAAGTCCGTGTGCCACCAGTTCCGTCTGAACTCGCCATCTGTTACGGCCTTTAATCCAACTTCAATCTGCTTGTCTACGATTCTCCTAACTTCAGCAAGCTCGATCTCCCTCAGCTGTCCTGCACTTATTTCTCCCTTGTTGAAGCTTGTCCTCGCTTCCAGCAAGTGCGCTGGTCTTAGCAGACTTCCTACATGATCGGCTCTGAATGGTGCTTTTGTTAACGTGATTGACATGGTACATTCCCTCTTTCTTCTTGTAAATCCATATGTAGGGCCAAATAAAAAAACCTCTTCCTGCAAAGCAAGAAGAGGTTGTTGGCGATATGGTMATGGCTCTTCTTATCTTCAAGCTTTACGCTTCTGGAATTAGCACAGTTCTTTACAGTCTGTTGCTGAGGCATCGCAGGGCCAGTCCCTCCGCCTCTCTGGATAAGAGTATTATTAAGTTAACTATTACTCTATCCATATATGAATGGAATGTCAAGGAACTTTCTGAAACTTTTTAAAAAGGAAACATTCTCACATTTTGTTAAACCATTTGCTCTTGCTTCTGGCGCAGCTTGCGGGCTGCTTCTACCATATTTTTAAGGGAAGCAATCGTTTCTTCTTCCTTCCGCGTCTTCAGGCCGCAATCCGGATTCACCCAGAATTGCTCTTTGGGGATGACTTTCAAACTATCATTCAGGATGGAATTGATTTCTTCAATACTTGGCACCCGGGGGCTATGAATATCATAGACTCCCAGTCCAATCCCCAGTTTATATGGGTTTATTTTTAGAGATTGAATCAATTCGCCATGGCTTCTGGATGTTTCAATGGAAATGACGTCAGCATCAAGTGCCGTGATGGGCTCTATAAAGTCATTGAAATCACAGTAACACATGTGGGTATGAATTTGCGTTTCATTTTTTACGCTGCTCGTTGCCAGTCTGAATGATTGAACTCCCCATGTCAGGTAATTCTCCCAGTTTTCCTTCCTTAATGGCAGGCCTTCCCTTAATGCCGGCTCGTCCACCTGGATAATCGAAATCCCTGCGTCCTCCAGGGCAGAAATCTCCTCTCTAAGGGCAAGGGCAATCTGGGAGGCTACCTGGGCCTTAGTCAGGTCATTACGGACAAACGACCAATTTAATATCGTAACCGGGCCCGTAAGCATTCCTTTTACAGGCTTTGCCGTCAATGCCTGGGCCTCGGCAACTTCCTTTACGGTCATCGGTGCCGTCCATTGGACATCCCCATAGATAACCGGAGGCTTTACACAGCGGGAACCATAGGAGACTACCCAGCCATTATTGGTAAATGCAAAACCGCTAAGCTTTTCAGCAAAATATTCAACCATGTCTGTACGCTCAAACTCTCCATGTACCAACACATCCAAGCCGATTTCTTCCTGGACCTCAATCCAGCGGGCAGATTCTTTTTTCACAAACGCGGCATAGGCTTCATCTGTAATTTCCTGAGTGCGCCATGCTTTGCGCATACGTTTCACCTCAGCGGACTGAGGGAAGCTGCCAATTGTGGTGGTCGGAAAATCCGGCAGTTCCAGAAGTTTTTGCTGCAGAGGCTGACGTTCCTTGAAGGCTAAAGGCCGCCTGTAATCCTGCGGCTTCACGCTGGAGACCAGTTCTCTCACATGTATATTTTTCCTTGCCTTGTGCTGAGCAAGCTCCTGGGCGGCGAGGATGCTTTCCGAGACGCTCTTGTTTCCTTCCCAGCTTTCATCTCGTACATAGGACGCCAACTGGGTGATCTCACTAATCTTTTCATCTGCAAATGACAGGGCATTTTTCAATACTGGGTCAAGGCCGCTTTCCGGTTTCACTGTAACAGGAACATGCTGAAGGCTGCATGAAGACTGGATCCAGGCTTCATTTACACCGCTTAGGCTAAGGACAGCCTTTGTTTCCAATGCCAGTTCTGCCAAATTGGCTCTCCAGATATCGCGACCGTTAACAAAGCCGATACCCAGGACCTTTTTCTGGGGAAAGCCATGTTTGGTCAGGGCGGCCATATTCTTCTTACGGCCGTTCGCAAAATCCAGGCCAATGCCGGCGACCGGCATCCGGGAGAGTTCTTCAAAACAAGACAATCCTTCGAAATAGGTTTGCAGCATGATTTTGACAGAAGGAACTTCCTGTGCCAGCTGCCTGTAAATGAATTGCACCAGCTTTACATCATCAGGAGTCAGGGAAAGGACCAATGCCGGCTCTTCCACCTGAACCCACTCTGCTCCTGCGTCCGACAGCTCCTGCAATACTTGCGCATACAGGGGCAGGAGCTTGAGATAAAACGAGGCTTTCGATAATTCATCGTAGCCTTTGGAGAGCTGGACAAACGTAAATGGACCAATGATGGCAGGCTTTGTGACTAATCCCAGTTCTTCCTTCGCTTCCAGAAAATAATCCAGAAGGTAGTTGTTTGTTAACCGAAGAGGTTTCCCCTCATACTCGGGGACAATGTAATGGTAATTCGTATTAAACCACTTCGTCATTTCACTGGCGACAGCATCACTGGCTCCCCTCGCCATTTTGTAATAGGAAGCCAGGTCCAGCTTTCCCCCTGACCATCCATAGCGGGCTGGAACCATTCCAAACATCGCCGCGTGGTCAAGCATGCGGTCATACAGAGTGAAATCGCCAACTGTTAAAAACTCCAAACCCAGTGACTGCTGGCGCCTTAAGTGATTCAAGCGCATCTCCTTCATATCGGAAAGAAACTGCTTCTCTGTAAGGTGACCCTTCCAAAATGATTCCACACAGCGTTTCCACTCCCGGTTCTCTCCAATATAGGGATAGCCAGTGACAGTGCTAACGACCTTCATTTCCTGTTCCTCCTTAAACTGATTTTACATATGTCCAAATACAAAAAAGCCATTTCCTCAATCGGAAATGGCTCTACATTCAAGTTAGGTGTATGCTTTTAAAATTGAAGCAACAAACTCATAACTCGCATGTCGTACAAATAAAGTTCACCGCCTATTTCCACGTAGGTATCTGGTGTGTACTGGGAATTGGCAGGTCTCCTGGCTCATCATCAACGCTTCCCGCGCCTTCCCGTCCAAAGACAGTGGCATATGCGAGTCACTCCGATTTACAGTTGCGGGACAGCGACGGATTTTCACCGTTCTTCCCTTTTAAGCCAAACCGCAGCTTGGCACCAACTCTTACACGATATGTAATTGTTCCTTACTATATCATACAGGATCATTTTCGTATACCTGTTTTCTGAATTCAGTGTTTTTTTATGGAAAATCGGGAGAAGTTACAAAAGGCCTACCATTCGAAGGCCGTGAAGAATCCCATCTTCTTCAACCGATTTGGTCACATGCTTAGCAGCTTCCTTTACTACTTCCACTCCATTCCCCATCGCGACACTATTTTGGATCGTCGAGAGCATTTCCAAGTCATTCAATCCATCACCAAAGGCATAGATTTGTTCTTCATTGACACCCATTTGTTTCACTAATTTTTCAATTCCCTTGGCTTTGGACCCTCCTCCCGGGATAATATCAACAGAGACGGGATGCCATCTTATAAAATCAAAGTCGCTAAACTGCTCTTCGTACTGTTTTTCTTCCCCTTCCTGGCAGAAAAGGAGGCTCTGATACAATTCCCGATCCACGTAATATTGAGGATCATGCGCAGGGAACTGTGGAATCTTTAAGGTGCTGATGCTTTCTGTGATATAGTTGTGCTCTGGAACATTCGCTTTCATATCTTCATGGTCCATAAAAACAACCGGGTGTTCATTCTGGACAGCTATCTCAGTTAATTTTTCCAATGAATGTGTGTTTAGCGGATTGGTGTAAATCACTTCCCCGTTCAGAACCACATAAGAACCGTTATAACTGACAAAAGTATGTATATCCAGCTCGTCCCGCAGGTCCTTGAACATAAACGGTGCCCGTCCGGTGGCAATTGCTACAATATGCCCACGGTCTTTAAGTTCTTTAATCGCTTCCTTGGTGGACAATGGCAGCTTCTTTTCATGTGTGAGCAATGTCCCGTCGATATCGAAAAAAATTAAACTTTTTTCTGTCATGTAACTTCCCTGCTTTCAATGCATTAGTATAAATCCTATTTCCAAGTGTATATGATGAAAAGGGTTTCATGTCAAACAGGAAGGCTTGTTGTTTGGACCCGCTCCTTTTCATTGGCTGTCTCAATGAGCGTTGGATAATAGGCATACCAAAAGCCAGGAGTATATCCTGGCAGTTAGTTAGGCTTTAAAGTGAGGTTTGTTGATTTCCGGTTCCCCTGATTTTGTCAAACAGGTACTGGAATGCATACATCAAGTATGCTTTAAAGTGGAGGTAAATAAAAAACTGGAAGTGATTCAGGCGATTTAATCGAATGATCTTTAGCTTTTTCAAGACATCAATAAAATAGAATGCAAAGATCGAATCCGCCACTGCATTCAGAATAATGAATTTCTTAAAGTTTCCATACGATATTTTAAGAAGCCACATGGATAAAGGCATATAGGGCCCGACACTAAAAGGCAGCTCATCCCTTATGAAAGAAGCCCGCTTTTCATAAAACTTCCACCATTTTCGTTTATGGCCGTAAATATGATTAAAAATCTCAAACACCACGATGAAAACGCCCGTTAACGTATAACGCTGAAGACTTCGTTTTCCAATAAAAAATAACGACATCCAGGGAATGATAAGGATGGTTAGATTAAATAAAAGGTGTCTCCTTGAAATCATAGGCCATTTCACCTCTGCCACTTTTTGAACTCTTTATTAAACTGTCCCAACTCAATTTAATCTATCCTACTAAGTGTTTGAAAAATAAACGGAAATATTCCGCTTACTAATGGAAGATAGCTATATTTCCCACAATATAAGATGAGTTTTTTAGCTTTGCTGGGAAATACCAATATTCCCTTCCATATAATCGGAGTTTTTCCGCTTATAATGGGAAATACCAATATTTCCCGTAATATAAGGTGAGTTTTTCCGTTTAAATGGGTCTAAACCCTAGATTTAGAGCCTATATAGGCAAGTTAATCGGAATAAATCCGTTTATTTCCGCTCTTTATTGACCTGTTATGTACCTTAACCGGAATTTCTCCGCCTATTAACTCCTTGCGTGCATAGATGAATCAACAATGAACAATAAAAGTCCAATTCAATTGTGAATTGGACTGATAATTTTTTGTTCTTATTAAAATTTCACTATCAAAACCTATTACTTTTAATCACATAATGCCCATTTTCCGCAATTGCCGCATTGCAGGATGGATAACATTCGATTGCTGGCAGAATCAAGTTCATTCTCAGCAGGGACGCCTACTTCCCAGCAATGCAGGACATAATTCCCGTAATCGTCTGCTCTTTCATCAATACAGTGGCATTCAATAAAACCATGATGTTCAAACACCCGATCAGGCAGGACAGAAGTAAATACAGTCAGATGCTGTTTGATGTATTCCACTTCCCGATTGGATGGCTTTGTCATTGTGGAAGCATAGGCAACCGTAAAATCCTCTTTATTAATCACTTCATCGCCTCCTATTTACCCTATTTCAACCAGAAAAACGTTAGGAAAGCAAAAGCCTTTAACTCATAATACCCTGCTTTAATAAAAATTGATCATTGGTTCAGGTTAACAAACGCCCAATATCCATCCCTCATACTGCTGAGCAAGCAGTCTCTCTTCTTCCGTAAGGGTTGCAGGTTCCAAATAATTCTCCAGGGTCCCATTTGCGTCTCTTTCCTGCAGCCAGGCCGCGATAGCAAAGGCGTCCTGTGCATCACGGGGCCATTCATGAGGAAAATGGGGATCTGACTTCTTGTATCTTTGAATCAGGAGGGCCGGGTAGACTTCTGCCAAAACGCTTTTTCCGATGCCTGGCGACCAGCCATCAAACGGCCATACATGAAGATTTTCATTCACCGATTTTCGCAGCTCATATACCCAGGGAATTCCTGCATGGGTGGAATAGGAGACGGCACCGGTCTTTTGCTCGAAATTCCAGGCACTTTTGGCGGACGATGTATAGGTTTCTGTTAAACGGAGTTCATGAGAATTGGGATAGCCGGGTACTCTATTTCGGCAAACACTCACCGGCTCCGACTTTGTATCCCATAGTGACTGGAAATGAAGCAGAAAATGGTCCCAATTGTGCAGGTGATGCTGTTTAAAATAGGAATGGGGAAAGGATAAGCAATGATCAATACCAATAATGTATTTTTCATTGGTATCTTTCAATATTTGTTTAAGATACTCATAGACTTCTTTCCGCGACCAGCTAAAAGTTCGGCCCTGGCTGGCAGGAGGGGAAATCCGCTCGAAATCCCCTCTGGAATCCATTTTTACTACCTGGATGCCAGTAACACGCTGAGCAGGGCTTCCTCTTCCCGAATAATCTATGCCAATATAACCATCAAAAGACATGGCAAGCTTCTCTCCCTCTCTTGTTCACAGTTAAATTCCGTGCGTTTCACAGTATTCGTCAATAACCTGTTCAATTTGACCAGGATCAGGAGATGTTCCTGAAAATGAAAACTTCAGCTCTTCAAGGAATTCTCCATTTCGATAAACATGGACGGCTCCATCCTGACTGATGACACTATACTCGGGTTCAAATCGATATCCATTTCGTTCAACTGCTCCCATGTTGAAGCTCCCCCTTTTATCATTTCGTGTTCTTATCATTGTTTCACCAATCCCTGGCCGCCATTCCCGCCATATTGAAAAAGGCAAACTCATCTACTAAAGAGTTTGCCTTTCTCCTATTCAAACAGTGGACTGACGGCTTTTTTATTATGAATGCGGTCAATGGCGTCCACCAGCAAAGGGGCAACGGACAGGTTGCTGACTTTGTTGCTTTTTTTCTCGGCTGGCATTTCAATAGTATTGGTCACCACGAGTTCCTTGATAGGAGAGGATTCAATCTTGATTACTGCTCCTTTTGTAAAAACGGCATGAGTGGCCGAAGCATAGATGGATTTTGCTCCGTTATCGGCGAGCGCATTGGCTGCGGCAACAATTGTGGAGCCAGTGTCAATCAGGTCATCGATCAGGATGGCGTTTTTACCTTGAACATTTCCTATCACATGATAGGTTTCCTCGTCACCATCTTCAAGTTTGCGTTTATCGATCATCGCAAATGGAGCATCCAGGATAGCCGCCATTTTTCTTCCGCGTCTGGTGCTTCCCTGGTGAGGCGCTACGACAACGATATCGTCCAATCCTTTGTCCATAAAATACTGGGCAAGAATTGGTACTCCGATAAGATGCTCAACAGGGATTTCGAAAAAGCCCTGGATGGATGCGCTATGAAGGTCCATGGTAAGAACCCTGGTAGCACCGGCATTCTCAAGCAGGTTGGCCACAAGTTTAGCCGTAATGGGCTCACGGGACCGGGCCTTCCGGTCGGAGCGTCCATACCCGTAATAAGGAATGACCACATTGATTTGGGATGCAGATGCCCTTTTCAAGGCATCCACCATGATGAGCAGCTCAAAGATATGTTCATTCACAGGTTCGGAAGTCGATTGAACGATAAACACTTCACTTCCACGAACACTTTCTTCAATATGTATTTGGATTTCGCCGTCACTGAACCGGTTGACGGAACACTTGCCGAGCTTGCAGCCTAAAATTTCGGCCATTTCAGCCGCCAGCTTTGGATTGGAATTCAGGGTAAACATTTTAAAACTGTTCTTCAGTCGATATGACACCTTTTTAGCCTCCACCTGTCCATTTAATCTTTTCGTACCTATTATACCTGATTTTACTTTAAACAACGAGCCAATAGACCAAACCTCTGTTAAAAGAAAAAATGCCAGGAAATCCCCCAGCATTTTTCTAAATGGTATTCTGCCTATAACCGCCCAGCCGACTTGTACATTCCCTGGTAATTCTTTTCCATCTGTTGGTCCAGCCAGGCTGTAAGGTCATCCAAAACCATTGCCTTCCCAGCCTCATCAAACGGGCGATGCCTCACTCCACGATATTCCCTTACCTGCTTTTCAAAGGAACCCGCCTGGCCGAAGAACCTTCTCAGTTTTTCGGGAGGCGTGATTCTATCATCCAATCCATACTGCAGCAGGAAAGGCAGCTTCAGTTCCTGCGCCTGCCTTTCCACCCTGGAAATGGCCTGCAGCAATCCCCTGCCCAAAGCAGGGGTAATCGTATTGTGACGGAGCCCCTCAGGGTTAACCATCTCTTGAAGTTCGGAATCTTTCTCCTTTAGCTTGAAGTTTCCTTTTTTGATAAGAGGCAGATCCGGCTTCAGCACATTCAGGATCATAAGGCCTATACGCTCAAGCAAACTGGCCTGATAGGAAATGGCCGGCGAAATCGCCGCCACTCCCGAAAGTCCTTCACCATGGTCCATGGCGTAATCAAGGGAAATCAAAGCACCCATGCTGTGGCCGACAAGAAAGACTGGCAATTTAGGCTGCTGCTGTCCGATAAGCTTTTCAAACTTTTGAAGGTCTTCCTTGAATTCGTCCCAGTTTTGCACATATCCCCTTTTACCGGCGCTTTTTCCATGGCCGCGCAAGTCAAGGGCGTAAACGGTGTATTTTTTTTCCGAGAGGCCGGCGCTAAGCTGGTGCAGACCGCCGCTATGGTCGCCAAAGCCATGCACAAGGATGACCGCCGCTTTCGGAGTTCCTTTTTGTTTGATAATACGATAGTACACTTCTGTTCTGCCGGCACCATAAAAGGTCCCTTCTGCTGTCATTTCTGCCTTGCCCTCCTGTTAAACAATTTAATTTATATAAATAAATTGGTTTTTTCAATAAATTTCATTATACCGCAATAATCGCTAAAGTTCATTGGTTTGTGTGTGTTTTCACAAATTGTTAAATTATCATATAAGTGCTGGAAATTAAAAGAACGCTGATCCAAAAGGATCAGCGTTCTTTCCAATGAAGGAGGAGAACCCATTTTTTTACGCTTTGACGAAGACCGTTTTGATGGAGGTGAAAAATTCAACAGCTGCCTGGCCTTGCTCGCGTGAATGGGAGCTGGACTGTTTCATCCCTCCGAAAGGGGCCTGGAGCTCTACTCCAGCTGTTTCTGCATTCACCCTGACAAGCCCGGCCTCAATATCATTGATAAAGGCAAGGATTTTTCCGATATCCTTTGTGTAAATGGAAGCACTGAGCCCAAACTCGGTATCATTGGCCAGTTCAATCGCTTCTTCGAAGGACTCGACCTTAATCAACGCAAGGACAGGGCCGAAGATTTCTTCGCGGGCTATTGTCATTTGAATATCAACGTTTTCAAAGACGGTCGGCTCAACATAAAAACCATTCTCGAGGCCCTCGGAGGTCACTTTTTTGCCCCCGAAAAGAAGGTCCGCACCTTCAGCCAAGCCTTTGTCAATATAGGACAGAACCGTCTTGTACTGGTTTTCGCTTGCACATGGCCCCATCCATGTTCCCGCGTCCAGGCCATGGCCTACCTTCAATTCCCTGACCTTGGACAGCAGTTTATCCTTAAATGTATCGTAAATCTCTGCCGCTACGAAAMCCCTGCTTGTTGCCGTACATTTTTGGCCGGTGGAGCGCAGCCCGCCGCTGATGGTGCCTTCTACGGCCAAATCAAGGTCGGCGTCGCTGGCAATGATGACCGGATTTTTGCCTCCCATTTCAAGCTGGTATTTGGCTCCGCGGGCAAATGCTCCTTGTCCTACTCTTTTCCCTACTTCGTTTGATCCCGTAAACGTAATTCCATTAATATCAGAATGATCAACAATTCCCTGTCCAATTATGGAACCAGAGCCTGTCACCATATTCACAACCCCTGCAGGGAATCCGGCGGCATCAAAGCACTCAATAACCTTGGCGGCGGTGACCGCTGCTTCTGTTGCAGGCTTAAGAACGACGGTGTTTCCATAGATAAGGGCTGGCGCCATCTTCCAGATTGGAATGGCTACCGGGAAGTTCCATGGCGAGATGACACCAACCACTCCAAGCGGCGTCCTTGTGGTGAACATCAAGGCATCCTGATCGGTGGAGGGGATAACATCCCCGACCTTTCTCATTCCTTCCCCTGCATAGTAGCGGAGGATGGCTATGCCTCTTGCCGTTTCGCCTTTTGCTTCTGGTAAGGTTTTTCCCATTTCTTTTGTCATTGTTTCGGCAATATCATCCAGGCGGCTCTCGAGCATATTAGCCGCTTTATATAAAATTTCGCCCCGTGCCGCACCAGAGAGCTTGCGCCATTCGCTCTTGGCGGCTTTCGCAGCAGAAACGGCAGCATCGAGCTCTGCTCGCGATGAAAGCTGGACATAACCGACGACTTCATTCTTGTTTGCAGGATTGACGCTCGGCTCCAGGCTGTTTCCGTCTGCAGAAATCCACTCTCCATTAATATAGTTGCTGTACGTGATTGCTTCAGTTTGAGTTTTCATGTTTTCCACCTTCCTAGATTAATAGATTGATTAAATGGCTCCCATCATGCTGCTTTAAAATCCGGCAAACCTTTGGCTTAAGGGAAATTTAAGCCAATTCTCTTGCCTGCTGCTGTACTTTGACAGGATTGGTCAATACTCCAATGGCCGAAATTTCAATTTCGATTTGATCATTGTCCTGAAGTGTGAATTCATTTGGCGGGACAATACAAGTTCCTGTCAGCATGACGGTTCCATCAAACAGCTCATTGTCCTTCTTAAGATAAGAGACGAGTTCGACAAATTTTCTTTTCAGCTGTGCGGTATTGGCCGTTCCTTCTACCGCTAGCTGGCCATCGCGGTAGATGCGGCATGTAATCTGGAAATTGTAAGCATCCTCTACCGTTTCTGCCAGGCGGATGGCAGGCCCGATGGAACAGGAATTTTTCCATACCTTCGCTTGCGGCAGATAAAGCGGATTTTCCCCTTCAATGTCCCGGCAGCTCATATCATTGCCAATCGTATATCCAACAATCTTTCCCGTTTCTGTCAGCACCAGGCCCAATTCGGGTTCCGGAATTTGCCACTGGGAATCGCTTCGCAAATAGACAGGGTCATTAGGACCGATGGTTCTAGCTGCGGTCGACTTGAAAAAGATCTCCGGCCGCTCGGCGTCATAGACTTTGTCATAGCAGGTTGCTTCCTGGGCGTTCCCGCCGGTAGCTTCATAGTTTCTGGCATCCCTGCTTTTTTCATAGGTAACCCCGGATGCCCATACCTCAGGAGCGACGATTGGCACAAGAAGCTTCAGGTCTTTCAGCACTTCTTCAACAGGCTGCGTACCGGCTATGGAATCTTCAATCAGCTTTAGCGGGGTCACTCCTCGCTCTTCTGCTTCCTTTACCAGTTCCATAAAACCGGGGTACGGCAATAAATAAATCTCCTCCTGATCGGTTAAAGCACCAAGTACCGGGACGGAATTTGCATTTAGAAAACGAATGATTCTCATATTCAAAACCTCCAGTTTTATATTATAAAATTCAGTTTTAACATTCTTGCAAAACCTGCCCTTACAGCAGGTTAAAAACTACTTTGCCATTCTACTCATTTCGTATCCTAATTCTTTTGATATTTTCACCGAAGCTTGCTTTAAAATTTCTACAGTCTGATCAAGTTTGACCTGGTCCACACCCGCCGCATGCTGAGACATGCTCATCGCGGCAATTACAGTTCCAGAGTGATCCCAAATCGGAACAGCCACACACGTAATTCCCGGTTCATTTTCTTCCTTGTCAATGGCAAAGCCATTTTGTTTAACTGCTTCGAGCTCAGCTATAAATTCTTCCTCCGAGGTGATCGTTTTGTCTGTCTGCTGAATATATTCATACCCCTTAAGGAGGTCCTGGAGTTCACGCTTGGTTTTATTGGCTACCAGCGCCTTTCCCACTGCGCTAGAATGCAAAGGGATTCTCCTTCCGATTCTCGAATAGAGAACCGTGGCTGATGTTCCCTCCACCTTATCAATGTAGATTCCTTCCCTGCCGTCGAGGATGACCAGGTGTACGGTATTTTGTGTTTTTACGGACAAGTCAATGAGATGTTTTTTTGCTATCGTCCGGAGATCCAGTCTCCTGATGACAAGATTGCCGCGCTCAAACAGTTTCATGCCAAGCCGGTATTTTCCATTATCCAGGTTTTGTTCAATATAGCCTTTGGACTGAAGCGTTTTCAGCAAGGAATGAACGGTGCTTTTATGAAGGTGCATTTTTTCACTGATATCGGTGATTTTTAGTTCAGTTTCGTATTCATCAAACAAATCCAAAATGCGGAGCGCCCTGTCCACTGATTGAATAATTGGCATGTTCTTCACCCTTTACGATGGTTAAAATTTCTCTTATGGTATTATTTTACCATAGAGACAGGAAGTAAAGATGCCCACATGCTTAAAATTAACGAAGCACTTCCGCATCCGCTGTTTCCTTTATGATTTGTTCCCAGTATGGATATCCCTCGGCGTCTCCAGCCACACTCAGGGCAAAGGCGCCAACCTTGTTGCCAAGTGTGACGGCTTCTTTTACCGGCCAATTTCTCAGCAGCCCCGAGAGGAATCCCGCCGCAAAGCCATCCCCTGCCCCAATTGGGTCAACAATTTCCGTTACAGGAAAACCGGGTACATGCGCTTCCTCCGTCTCCGAAGCAAAATAAGCTCCTTTGTCCCCCAGCTTGACCACCACAATGCTGGAGCCGTTTTCCAGAAAAAACGAGGCAATATCCTCTGGCTCGGTCCTTCCTGTTAAGATGGATCCTTCCTCCAATCCTGGAAGAATGAAATCACATTGGGCAGCGATGGGCACAAGCGCTTCCCTCGCTTCCTCTGCCGACCAAAGTTTCAGCCGCAGATTGGGGTCAAAAACCACTTTTACGCCATTATGCTTTGCGATGGAGATCGCATGGTGAACAGTCTCTTTGCAGTTCTCGCTTAATGCAGGCGTGATGCCTGTCAGATGCAGGAATTTCGCTTCCTTTATTTGGGCTTCCGGAATGTCTGACGGCGTCATCCTGCTGGCAGCAGATCCTCTCCGGTAATAAAGAATGTTGGGTTCCTTGCCAGGCCGCTGTTCTTTAAAAAACACTCCCGTGGGACAGGAGGGATCAAAAACGACTCCAGTCGTATCGACACCTTCCCCACGTATATAGTTTCTAATATAGGTGCCAAACTCATCTTTCCCCAGCCGGCTGGCCCAGCCAACCTTGTGGCCAAGCCTGGACAGGGCAATTGCTACATTTGATTCCGCCCCGCCGATGGTTTTTTGGAAATGGCTTGTAAATCTCAATGGCCCTGCTGTTACCGGAGTAAACAAAACCATGGTTTCGCCAAATGTGATTACGTCCATGCATTTTCACCTAAAGCATGAACATCAATATCGGTTTGATAATGAAGGGTGGCATCTTCCGCTACTTCAAGCGGGACGACGCCGTGTGCTGCATCGGTGTGTCCGGCCATCCTATTGCTCGCAGCAACAAGGCGCTGCCGCTGACGGATTTTCAGAAGCCTTTCCATCCCCAGCTCTTGCCTTGCTAGTTTGGTATCTTCAAAGTTAAATTCCAGGAGTCCCTGCTGAAACTTTTCCTCATCCAGAAAGTCAATTTTCCGGTTTCGCAATTCAAGGTAAAGCACATCCCCTGTTTTCAAATAAAGAATCCCGCCGCCGTTTTTGGCTTCCGGGGTCATGTGGCCGATTGCTGCACCATAGGTGACACCGGAATATCGGCCATCGCTGATCAAGGTCGCCAGCCGCTTTAGCTTGCGGTTGGCATTGATATGCTGCATTGGCGTAAACATTTCCGGCATGCCGAATGCCTCCGGGCCCTGTCCGGACACCACAACAGAGATTTTTAGCGCACCTTTTGCCGCCATTTCGTCAAACAGCCGGTCATACTCCATTTCCCTGCAGAGTTCGTACCGTTCAGGATCATTTTGTTTCAGTACCGCCTGCATGGTTTTGTAATGAAAGCTGCGGTTTGCTTTCAGTTTATCCAGCAATTGCTCATCCAGGAGACTTTCATTCGCCGAGTCTTCATTGTCATAAAAAAGAACGAAGGCTGCTTTCTTGTCAAAATTGTCAAGCTGGTCGGTCGTCATGCCGCTGATTTTTACCACGGCACTTTCAAAAAAGTTTCCTTTTATGACATCCACGCCGCTGAACATTCTTCTTGGCTTTGAAAGGATGACGGGATTATCCGGGACACCTGCCGCTGGCAATTGCTGCTTCCTGGATAGCCGCTCCTCCCAGGTAGTTCCAGTTACAGTCGGTGCCGCAATATCCATCGGGACGCCATTTTCCATCAGTTCATGGAACAAGGTCTCCATTCCCCTGATTTTTCCACTGCAGCACTGCATCGCAAGAGCAAAAATGTCCCTGCCCTGGGTGAGGCTGTAATTGAACAAATCGGGAATGGGAACTTCATGGTGAATCTGGTCATAATCCCATAAATCGAATTTATAGCCGCCATAAAGCATTGCTGCGACGATATGCATCATAAGGTTAGTAGATCCCCCGGACGCGCTATGGATCCTGATTGCATTTTTTATGTTGGCTGCCATGATATTGGCGGTGCCGAAGACAGGGTTATTGATCATACTTGCCAGTGAATCGATAGATTGGTTGACTTCTTCTTGTGTTGGGGGTGCGGTCAGCATTTCCAAGGCAGGATGCACAAGTCCCATTCCGGCCACCAGATGCCTTGAGCTGTTGCCCGTTCCATTGAACGCGCAAACTCCTCCCTGTCCGTCGCAGGTGGCAACCGCCAGTTTTTTCTCATAGACATCATGTTCTTCCATCGAGATGATTCCCCTTTCCCTGGCTCTTTCAAGAACACCTTGAAAGGCAGTGTTGGAAGAACATTGAAGGATATAGGAAAGAGCATCGCGGAGATCAAGGGCAATGTCCTCTGCTCCATGTGATTCCGCCTGACAGGCAACTTCCTCTAATTCCGAGAAAAGTGCGCTGGGAATGCTACCTCCTTTCAGAACATGGGCCGGGGCAAAGGTAGCAAAGAAAGGAGCTTCGCCACGGTGCCTTCTGATCCTGTCCAGATGTGCCAGTGCGCTGACGACACCAAGAGGCTGCTTATCGCACCCCTGGATGACAAAGGCTCCATGGTAGCTGTGGGCCTCCATCTGGTTGACAACCATCTGGGCGACAGCATTCCTGCTTTGAAGCGAGTAGCTCATTCCCTGATTGCTTTGCGCCGTGCCATCGCACATGACCGGTGTGGAAAATTGGAAGGGCACACCCCCGTTTTGCCAAATCCGGATTGCTGCCCTGGCGATCGTCTGAAAGTCCATAATATGGGCAGGATGGTCTGGAGACCCTCCGATAATGGCAATCCTTGGCGCATTATGATGGAGCCTGTCATAGATTTCCTCCAATGACCAATCCGGCTGTACACCTTTCATTTCCGGGCCAAGGATTTGTTTTGATCGGTCCAGCAGCCCGGCGACACATATTGGCTCATTGGCTTTTCCCTGGACATTGTCCCTGTATGGATTTACGTTGTTCTTGATATAAGGGAACTTGACGGTCATTCCTCTTCCTCCTTTTTCACCATTCTGCAACACTGCCATCGACATTTCGCCAGACAGGATTTTTCCAATCATGGCCTTTTTCTGCTGCCTCCATGACGGCTGCCTCATTCACGCTGATCCCAAGTCCAGGACCGCTTGGAATCTCGACATAGCCATCCGTATACTTAAACACGGAAGCATCGCTTAGATAGTCCAGCAAATCGCTGCCTTTGTTGTAATGGATGCCCAGGCTTTGTTCCTGAATGATGGCATTTGGCGTGCAGGCGTCAAGCTGAAAAGAGGATGCCAGGGCAATGGGTCCAAGCGGGCAATGCGGTGCTACTGCCACATCAAAGGCTTCTGCCATCGCGGCAATTTTCTTCGTCTCCAAAATTCCGCCGGCGTGGGAGAGATCAGGCTGAATGATGTCCACATAGCCATCCAGCAGGATTTGCTTGAATCCCCACCTGGTATATTGCCTTTCTCCCGTCGCGATTGGACATGTCGTATGCCTGGCAATTTCCCTAAGCGCTTCATTGTTCTCCGGAAGCACTGGCTCCTCGATGAACATTGGCCTAAAAGGCTCCAGTTCCTTTACGAGAACCTTCGCCATTGTCTTATGGACTCTGCCGTGGAAATCGAGGCCGATTCCCATGTTGGTTCCGACAGCTTCCCGTACGGCAGCAATTCGCTTAACCGCTTCCTCCACCTTTGAAAACGAATCTATGTAGTCCATTTCTTCTGTTGCATTCATTTTTACAGCCGTAAAGCCTGCTTCAGCCTTTTCTTTGGCCGCAATCGCCACATCAGTTGGCCGGTCACCGCCAATCCAGGAATACACCCTGATCCGCTCACGAGCCTTGCCTCCCAGCATTTCATAAACGGGGATGTCGAAATATTTCCCTTTGATATCCCACAGTGCCTGCTCAATTCCGGAAATGGCACTCATTAAAATCGGACCGCCCCTGTAGAAACCGGCCCTGTAGAGAACCTGCCAGTGATCTTCAATTTTAAGCGGATCCTGTCCGATGAGATAACTGCTGACCTCTTCCACGCAGGCTCGCACTGTTTCCGCTTTTCCTTCGATAATCGGTTCCCCCCAGCCTGATATTCCCTCATCGGTCTCAACCTTTAGGAAAAGCCAGCGGGGAGGAACTTTATAAAGTGTAAACTTTGTAATTTTCATCAGGCCCGCCTCCCTTTATCATGGTTTGAGCTGCTCTTCTCGAGAGAATTCCATCTCTGCGGGCTGTGATAGAATCTCAATGTCCTCCATTTCCCTGGCTTCATCCAGCAGGGCTTCCGAAATCCAGATTTCCTGAATATCAAGAGTGTTCTTGATTCTGACAACCCGTGCTTTATCCAGCTCAAAGGCGTTGCAGGTTTTAATCGCCGCTTTGACCGCCAGCTCCTCGTTTTCGAGAATCATTGGCAGCTTGACAACATCAATGACCGTGCTTGTAAGGGCATTTGCGTATCCTTTTTCAAGCATGATACTGTCCATTACTTTTTTCGTGGACATATCGGCCATGCCAATTCCATTGGCGTTCCCGTGTGTTTTCTTCGTTAATCCCAGCACCGCAATCCGTGCCACCTCCGGGCCGCCGCTCGCATAAGGCGTTGCATACCTGCCAGTAATGTTTGGGTCCATTCCATCACCGGAAATATCCTTGCCGATTTCATTGACCACCAGGACATCAATAGGATCAAACAAAATTTTCGGCATCAGTGATTTTGCTTCCAGCAGAAGCTCAGGTTCTTGTTTGATGAGCTCTTCGGCAGGAATCGCAACAATCTTCGCAGGTCGGTCATAGGCATTCTCAAGCGTTCCCAAGCCAAAAATGATTGGTACACGCTCAATGGCGACCTTCGCCATTTCGACGACATGTTCGGCCATATATTTGAAACTGAAAGCGTGTGCCGCTTCTGCTCCTTTTTGTTTCCCGAGGCCGATGGTAATCATTTTCATCAGGCCGCTTTCGACTGGCCCCCTGAAGGCGGTGTGCGGTTTAATCCTGTTGATGACAATCACCTTGTCGGCTTGGTATGCGTGCTTATCCATGTAGATGGGAAGGCCGTTGTCCAGCCTTCCAATCTCTATCACTTCCATGCTCGCAAGAATAGGTGCCCCGACAATTTCCTCGGTTACTCCCAGCTGTTCAAGTACATCGATTTGCCCGTCCGCTGTCGCCCCGCCATGGCTTCCCATGGCAGGGACAATGAATGGCGTTCCGCCTGCCTTTTTCACGGCAGCGGCCGTTTCCCTGGCTAACACCGGGATATCGGCCACGCCCCGTGACCCAACCGCGATCGCCACCCTATCTCCCGGTTCGATTCTGTCCAGCACATCTGCCTTGCTGATCGCTTCCTGAACGGCTTCCGCTACATTGGTGATTTCGGGAGCGTGAAATTTCTGCCTGACTTTTACCATTCTGGGAATTGGAACATCTTGCAGGAGCTCTTCAATGATATTCATCCGCTATCCTCCATCGTCGTTGTTGCTAATTGCGTACCTTTTCGATTTCAGCCATCAGCTCATCCACCAATTCCTTGCCGAATTTCTCCGCGTATTTATCAGTGACAGGCTGGATGATTTCCTTCATTTTCGCTTTTTCTTCATCGGTTACATCATTTACCTTTGTTCCGTCAGCCTTTAGCTCATCCACCGCTTTGGCATCTTCTGCACGGCTCAGCTCGCGCTGGTATTTMCCTGCTTCTACCGCCGCATCCTTAAGGATCGTTTGTTCCTCCTCAGACAGGCCGTCCCAGAATTTTTTGCTCACAAGGAAGACAAATGGAGTATATACATGCCTTGTCAGGCTTAGGTATTCCTGGACTTCATTGAATTTGTTCGACTTTATTGTTGCAAGCGGATTTTCCTGGCCATCGACCGTTTTGCTTTCAAGAGCAGTGAAGACTTCGGAAAAAGCCATTGGCGTAGGGTTGGCTCCCAGCTCTTTGAAAGCATCAAGATGCACTTCGTTTTGCATCGTCCTGATTTTCAGACCGCTGAAATCATCCGCAGTTTTAACAGGATGCTTGCTGTTCGTCAGTTGGCGGAACCCGTTTTCCCAATAGCCGAGGCCAATTAGCCCGTGCTCCGGCAGCTTGTCGAGAAGTTTTTGGCCAACCGGTCCATCAAGCACGGCATCTGCCTCTTCTGGTGTATTAAACAGGAAAGGGAAGTCCAAAATTCCGTATTCCTTTACCATTCCAACAAGTGGTGAAGTAGAAGGAATGGTAATTTCCTGAAGCCCTCCCTGCAAGGCTTCGGTCATTTTTTGGTCATCGCCGAGTGACGCTGCATAAAATGGCTTTACATTCAGCTTTCCGCCGCTCTTTTCCGCTACGATTTCACTGAATTTTTTTAGGCCAAGGCCTTGCGGATGGTCTTCATTCAATCCAATCCCAGCTTTGATTGTCCGCTCCTGAATTCCGTCGGCACCGGCTTTATTATCTGCATCTGCATTGTTTGATGCAGCCGAACCGCAGGCTGAAAGCAGCAACATTCCTGGCAAAAGAATCCCTATCCCCATTTTTTTAAGCAAGCTTTTCATGTTTTTTCCCCCTCCTAATTTTTTATCAATATCTTCCTGAACCAACGCCATTTCCAAGTCTTTCTCTATTTTTTACATCATGGTTCACGAGGTACTTGGGAAATTCTTTGTGAATGAGAACATCTGCCACACCACTTGCTGCTTTTACCCTCATCTCGGCTTCCGCTTCCTCTGAATACCAGGCAACGTGCGGAGTGAGAATGACGTTCTCCATCTTTAAAAACGGATGGTTCTCTCCAATTGGCTCAACCTCAGTGACATCCAGTGCTGCAGCTGAAACCTGCCCATTATTGAGCGCTTCTATCAAGGCGGCTTCATCAATCACTGGACCCCTTGCGGTATTAATAATGAGCGGAGACTTTTTCATCCGGGCAAACAGTTCCTTCCCCAGCATTCCTTTCGTTGATGGAGTAAGCGGGGCGTGGACGGAAATGATATCCGACTGTTCAGCCAATGTTTCGAGCGATACAAGGGTCACCCCCTTACTCTTTGCTTCCTCTGCTGGAAAGAAAGGATCGGCGGCGATGACATGCATGCCAAGCGGTTTCACTTTTTCTGCAAGGGATTGGGGAATTTTCCCGAATCCAACAAGGCCAAGCGTCTTATCCCTCAACCGGTGAATCGGCCTGGTTATTTTGAAGTCCCAATTCCCGTCCTTAACATGCTGATTGGCAACAACGACTTTTCTGGTCCAGGAAAGAAGGAGAGCCAAGGCATGATCCGACACCTCATCCATGCAGTAATCCGGCACATTGGCAACACAAATCCCTTTTTCACTGGCGGCCTCAAGGTCGATTGTATTGACTCCGACTCCATATCTGGCAATCACCTTGCAATTCCTCAAGGACTCTATCACCCGTTGACTTAAAGGGGCATACTGATTCAGGATGCCGTCTGCATCTCTGCAGGCCTCGATTACTTCATCCTCAGTCCGGCAGTTTGCACCCACAAGTTCAATTTCCTGAAAGGCGTTCAACACACTTTCTTCAAATCTTAAATCCTCAAACTCCCAATCTGTCACAACAACTTTTAATTTGGTCAACTTGGCACCTCCCGAAAATAGATTGGTTATGTCAGAAGCTTCAACGGCACAGTAACGATAGAAGGGAATAATATCAGTAAAATAAGGACAATGATATGGACCAGTACAAACGGCCAGATTCCCTTTGTCAATGCGCCAATATTAATCCTGCTGATTCCACAGCCAACATACAGAACCGTGCCGACCGGCGGGGTAATCAATCCAATGCAAAGATTGATGATCATGATAATCCCGAAATAGACAGGGTCAATTCCGGCCAGCTTTGCAAGGGGAAGAAACACCGGGGTAAAGATTAGAATAGCCGGCGTAAGATCCATTACAAGCCCTACCGCCAATAGAATCAAATTGATCAAAAGCAGCAGCATTATCGGATTCTCAACCAGTCCGCCAAGAGCAGCGGCCATCTGTCCCGGAACGTCGGCAACCGTAATTAGCCACGCAGACACCATCGCGGCAGCCGCGACAAACATGACAACCGCGGTGGTTTTTGCCGAAGCCACAAGCACTTGGCTCAAGTCTTTCAATTCCAATTCCCTGTATACCGCCACTCCCACGAATAAAGCATAGAAGGCGGCAACTACAGCAGCTTCAGTCGGAGTGAAAATTCCGCCTCTCAATCCGCCGATGATAATGACTGGAAGAAGCAAAGCCCAGCTGGCCTGCTTTACAGCCTGCATGATTTCCCTGCGGCTTTGCCGCTTTGGCAGTTCACTTTTATCTTTTCTGGCGATGAATGACCATGCAGTGATTAATCCAAGGGCCATCATAATCCCAGGAACGATCCCGCCCATAAAAAGCTGGGTGATGGAAACGCCTGCTGTCACCCCATAGATGATCATCGGGATGCTTGGCGGGATCACAGGTGCAAT
This sequence comes from Bacillus sp. FJAT-27251, assembly GCF_001273925.1. GTDB lineage: Bacteria > Bacillota > Bacilli > Bacillales > Cytobacillaceae > Mesobacillus_B. The sequence continues at coordinate 3,729,645 of NZ_LIGG01000001.1, forward strand.
AATCCCGGAGGCACATATCAAGCCTGTCGAGCGGTTGACATCATAGCCTCTGGCAATCATCATCGGAATCAAGATAGCCCCCAGGGCTGCAGTGTCCGCTACCGCGGACCCCGAAAGTCCGGCAAACAAAATGCTTGCAATGATCGCGACATATCCAAGTCCGCCCCGGATGTGCCCGACAAGGGACATAGCGAATCCGACAATACGTTTGGATATTCCGCCGGCATTCATAAGTTCTCCCGCGAGTACAAAGAATGGGATTGCCATCAGTGAGAAGTTATTGGCACCATTAATCAGGTTTTGCGCGACAATTTGTGCATCCATCATATCCAGGGCAAACATGATCGCAACACCGGCCAGAATCAGGGCAAACGCAATTGGCACTCCAAGCGCCAGTGAGCCGAATAGAGATCCTAAAAAAACACCAACCATTGTTCCTCCTCCTTTATCATCTTGATTAACCGCTCATTTTCCCCGACTGAATATTCGTTTGCTTGTTAAGTTCCTGGACGTGCAACTCTTCCTTGATCATTTCGTCCGTAGTGGATAGCATTGTCAAGCTGGCTTCTCCTTTTCCCATCAGGTTTTGAATCATACGGATGATAAGGATGCCAGCCATTGACAGGCTTGTAATAACCCCGATCCCGTAAAGATAAGAGAGTGGGAGGCCTGTGGCCGGGGCGGTGCTGTTCATATTCAACAAGGKCATTTTCCAGCTTCCAACCAGAAGGAGATATAAAACATATAAAACGAGAAGATTGCTAATCACATAAGCGATTTTCTTTAGCTTTCGTGGAAGCGCGTTAACGACAATGTCTACCCCAAGGTGCATATTGTCTTTCAAGGCCGCGATGGCTCCGAGAAAAACCATCCAGACGAACAGAAACCTCGACATTTCTTCCGACCACGTAATACCTGAATTAAATGCATAACGGAGAATCACATTTCCAAAAACCAGGAGAGACATGGAGGCCAGGGATAAAGCAATGGTCCCGTTCAAGAATTTATTTAGTATATTGGCGGCAGTCTTTAGCATTTCCATTCCTCCTTACTTGGCTTCTGCTTTGATCCTCTCAACCAGTTCTTTGGCCCACGGATTCTGTTTAAATATGTCGTCGTACAAAGGCTGGGCCGCCTTTTCCATTTCCTTGGCAAACTCTTCTGAAGGAGTGGTAAATTTGACGTTATGTTCTTCAAGGAATTTTTTATCATCTTCATAGCTCTTTTCCAGCAATTCAAATTCGTACTCTGCCGCTTCTTTGGAAGCTTTTTCAACGATCTCCTGCTGCTCCTTTGTCAATCCTTCCCAAAACTCGCTGTTAATGATGTACACATTTGGGCTGAACATATGCTTTGACTCAAGGACATCACTCTGGACTTCATACCAGCCTGAAGCCTTTAACGTAGCAATTGGATTGTCCTGCCCATCCACTACCTTCTGTTCGAGAGCGCTAAATACTTCAGAAATCGGCAGAGGGGTTACATTGGCTCCCAGCAGTTTTCCCAGAGTAATATAGTTTGGGATATTGGGCATCCTGATACGCAGCCCATCGAAATCATCCAGGTTTTCAAGGGTTCTGTTTGAAGAGAACATCCTGAATCCGTTCGCACTCCAGGCTAGTGGTTTTACACCATGCTGAGTTTCCAGGTCGGCCGTTAATTCTTCCCCGATCGGGCCGTTCAAAACAGATTTCACATGCTCAAAATCCTTGAACAGGAACGGCCACTCAGGCACCGCCATTTTTGGAATATCGGCCTGCATGATCAGGCCGGGGATCCCCATTTCAATCGTCCCGTTCCTTACCCCGTCATAAAACTCTTTTTCGGCACCCAGTGTGCTGTTAGGGAAAATCTGGACCTTGAGGCTGCCGCTCGATTCCTCTTCCACTATTGTTTTGAACTTCTCTTTCAGGGCCACGTTTTGAGGATGGTCCTCCGCGAAATAGTGAGCTACTTTTATCGTTTTGGCAGGTTCCCCTCCTGATGCTTTTTCAGATCCCGAGGGCTCGGAGCTACCACAGCCAGCAAGAAGAACGGTGGCGCCGAGAACAATACCTGCTGTTGCGGTCATCAATTTTTTCATTTTTACAACTCCTTTGTCCAAAAATGTAAGCGATATCATTTATGGGTGAAAAAAACAGGTTGATTCTTAGAGTTTTATATTATAAAACCAAGTTTTGATGTAATGGTTTAAAAAAATCCAGATGACTCTGTTTTATAATACAAAACTATGTATGGTGATTTAAAATCTACCGCCTAATCACATAATAATATTTAGTTTTCTGACTTGTCAATAAAATTTGAATTATTTTTAATTCTGCGATCTTCCCTCTTTTACTCTTTGCACAAACTGCTCTGCAAGCCTGGATAGTTCCTCCCATTTTTGATCCTCAATCAAATCCTTCCGTACCAAAGACCCGCCAACCCCTACTGCCACAGAACCCGCCTTGATGAAAGCCTTTGTATTTGATAACTCTACTCCCCCAGTTGGCATCATTTTGACATGGCCCAGAGGGGCACGCACCTGCTTAATAAAATCCGGACCCAGGGTGCTTGCCGGAAATACCTTTACCACGTCCGCTCCCCATTCGTGAGCCTGTAATATTTCCGTTGGCGTAAAAACTCCAGGGATAACGATTTTTTCTAGTCTCTTTGCTGACTCAATGGTCTCCTGTTTTAGGGTTGGTGCAAAAATAAACTCTGCGCCTGCCTCGATTGCCTGCTGTGCGCGTTTGCCATCGAGAACAGTTCCCGCTCCAATAACAGCCTTATGGCCAAACCTTGCTGAGGCTTCGTGGATCGCACCAAGAGCATCCTCTGAATCCATTGTTATCTCTATTCCCGTCACTCCGCCAGACACAAGAGAGGACACTACATCCATTGCGTTTTTTCGCTCTACTCTGCGCACAACCGCTACCACCCCGGATTTTAACAACTTGCTAAGCATATTGTTGTCCATGAAAATACCTCCGCCAATTTTTTTCATGGATTTACCTTCGCCGTTATCGTTTGAATTTCCTTTAAAGTCAAAATTCTTTTTTCATGCCCTTTTAATTTAGCAGTAAAAAGGACTTAGCCCAAAATATATTTATATAATTTATACCTCATACTGGCATAATTATTTGGTTATGTGATGTGCATAAAAAGAACGCCCGTCTCAGAAGAAGACGGGCGTTCTTTATGTATGGCTGGGCTAGCAGGATTCGAACCTACGAATGACGGAGTCAAAGTCCGTTGCCTTACCGCTTGGCGATAACCCAATGTAGGAATAGTTTATCTCCTGCCACTAAATAATATTCAATAAAAAACCCCATCCTAATAAATGGAGGTGATGACGATGAAAATAGAAACTCCTGTTACATTTTCCGGAAAAGTTCTCGATAAGAGAAATGATCTTACAGGACCTGCAAATGAGGAAAAACGCGGATACCCTAAGCTTCCCAAGGATGTACACATTCAGGTAGGTGATCAGGATGGACAATAAGCAGCATGTACACAATCAAATTATTTATTTGACCAATTCGGCGTATGATGAACTTCAAACCAGTAAGACTGAAGTAAAACCACGGTATCCTGGAGGACCGCAGAAACGGGGTAAGTTAAATGATTGGTAAGTACTTAATAGCCCTTTTTAATGAGATTAAAAACAGGTCATAAAAAAAGCCTCACTGGCGAATCCTATAGCAAGAATTGTTCCCGGGAGGCTTTAGCATGAAAAAGGTCCTTTGCACCAACAACGAAGGCTATGAAATGGAATTCGTGGCAGGAGAAGAATACGAAGTCGAGAAAGAGCTGGATACCACATATATTCTGATCAATAAACTTGGAAACAGGCATTCCGTTTTTAAAAAGGACTTTGAACCAGTTGAAAATGGCCGAAAACAGGACTAAAACCGACTCTAAATAAAAAAACCTTCAATCAGCAATGGATTGAAGGTTTTTTGGCCTCGTTATCACTTATTCCTAAGCATTGATGTAAGCGGGTTGTTTGCCGCCCAGACCGAGCGCTTGCTCAGTTGAAGTGTGCACCTTTTCAAATAGTGCAGGATTGTCCGATAGCGACACACCGTAAGAAGGAATCATTTCCTGTATTTTTGACTGCCACTTGAACATATTTTCCGGGAAGCATCTTTCCAATACTTCAAGCATGACGTGGACAGCAGTTGAAGCGCCTGGAGAAGCTCCAAGGAGGGCCGCAACCGAACCATCCGAAGCCGTTACGACTTCTGTACCAAACTGAAGTGTTCCCTTTCCAGCCTCTGTATCCTTGATTACCTGTACGCGCTGGCCTGCCGTCACGACATCCCAATCCTCGCTCTTGGCATTGGGGATAAACTCGCGAAGTTCTTCCATGCGCTGTTCATTGGACAGCATCACCTGCTGAATCAGGTACTTGGTCAAGGCCATCTCTTTTACACCCGCGGCCAGCATGGTAATCACATTATTAGGCTTTACAGAACCGATTAAGTCGAGATTTGAACCGGTTTTAAGGAATTTAGGCGAAAAGCCGGCAAATGGACCGAACAGCAGCGTTTTTTGGTTGTCGATAAATCTTGTGTCAAGATGCGGAACACTCATTGGCGGAGCGCCCACCTTCGCTTTGCCGTAAACTTTCGCATGATGCTGTGCAGCAACTTCCGGATTTTTGCAGACCATGAATAGTCCGCTTACCGGGAAACCGCCAATATGTTTTGATTCAGGGATGCCTGTTTTTTGCAGCAGCGGCAAGCTTCCTCCGCCTCCGCCGATAAAAACAAATTTGGCTGTATGCCGCTCAATATTTCCGGTAGCCATATTCCAGATTTTCAATTCCCACAACCCGTCGCTTGTACGCTGGATGTCCTCTACTTGATGCCGGTAATTGACTTCGACATTCTTCCGCTCAAGATGTTCGAACAGCATGCGGGTCAGCGCTCCGAAGTTCACGTCGGTTCCGGAATCGATTTTGGTGGCCGCGATTGGTTCATTGACGCTGCGGCCTTCCATGATGAGGGGAACCCATTCCTTAAGTTTTTCAGGGTCCTCGGTATATTCCATTCCCTGGAACAATGGATTTTTTGTTAGCGCTTTAAAACGATTTTTAAGGAACCGAACATTCTTTTCGCCCTCAACAAAACTCATATGAGGGATCGGCATGATGAAATCCTGCGGATTGGAAATCAGGTTCGAGTTGACCAGGTACGACCAAAACTGCCTTGAAACCTGAAACTGTTCGTTCACCTTTACCGCTTTGGCAATATTGATGGAACCGTCCTCTTTTTCTGTCGTATAGTTCAGCTCACAAAGCGCAGCATGCCCCGTCCCTGCATTGTTCCATTCATTGGAGCTTTCTTCTCCTGCCTTTTCCAGTTTCTCAAACACTTTGATTTCCCATTCTGGTGCTAACTCTTTCAGTAATGATCCCAAAGTCGCGCTCATGACTCCGGCACCAATTAAAATGATGTCTGTTTTCTTCGTCATATTGCTCATGATAACCTTCCTTTGCAAAAGAGTAGGTGCTCCGTCTAAGGTGTGAATAAGCAAGTCCGTTTCATGGAACGCACCTTTTCCAGTCTTCTTAAATTTCATCTCTCATATTCTATTATAATAATTTTTCGGTTAAAATATCTACTATTATGATAATTTTAAGTTTTTTAAAGTTGTTTAATTGTATTTCCCTTTTTAGCAAAATGTTAATCCCGATTGAATTTGTTGCTCAGGCTCTTCTCTGGTTTCCCTCCTAACAGGTACGAAAAAAGCCCAATCCTTCTTGGATTGAGCTAGGCTGATCTATTAAACAAACTCCACGATGTCTTTCAGTGGGATGCGTGTGGTTTTGAATGCTGGTGCTGCAGCTTTTCCTATCGCAAGCAGAAGAACTGGCATATAGCGCTCGGATACCTGGAACTTCTCCATGAATTTTTGTTTGTCAAACCCACCCATTGGGACCGTGTCATACCCTTTTGCTTTCGCAAGCAGCATAATCTGCATCGACACAAGGCCGGTATCAAAGGAAGCAATATTCTTCCGGATTTCTTCCGGTAATGAACCGTACAGCGAATGGGAATTATCAATCATGCGCTGCATGCTGGCTTCATCCATATAGCCCGCTTCATAGTTGCTGCGGTACMCCTTCTCGATGTTTTGGTACATTTCTTTATCCGCCAATACGGCAATCACTGCTGAAGAGGTTTCAACCTGCTCCTGATTATTGGCAATTTGGCGAAGCTCTTTCTTTGTCCCTTGGCCATCAATAACGATAAAACGCCAAGGCTGAAGATTGCTTGAAGAAGGAGCCTGGATGGCATCTTCCAGAATTTCTTCGATTTCTTGCCGGGAAATCGTAAAATTCGAATCATATTTACGTACAGACTGTCGTTCCCTAACCACACTGGTGATGTTTTCTGCAGTTCTTGTTGACATGTTGGTTCCTCCCTCGACTAAATAACTTATGATTAGTAAGTTCGTCAATTAGCTTACTATTGGTAAGTTAATCAGTCAAGTGAGGAGGCTTGTGTTATAATAAGAAATCATATTTAAAAACAAGCGGGGTTTTTAGATGAAAAAAAACGATACAGATTGTAATCATCATAGCCAAGAGCTCAAGGGCATCTGCCTTGATTTCCATGGGACTATTGAATTTATCGGCAAAAGATGGATGGGAATCATTATCTATCAATTGCTAAATGGACCTAAGCGCTTTTCGGAACTGGCAGAAAACATACCTGGCATTTCCGATAGGCTCCTGACCGAACGGCTGCGGGAACTGGAGAAGGAAGGCTTGGTTATAAAAAATGCCCTTTTCTCTTCACAGAAAATAGTACACTATGAGTTGACCCCTGCCGGCAAGGAGCTTGAAACAGTTATTTCATCAATCTTGACTTGGATTAGAATAAAGCAGAAACGTTCGAACTAGGCAGGAACTTATTTTTTTATAGAGGAGAGGATATCAAGTGAAAAAAGAATTAGGAAGAAACATTCTTGGTGCCGTTGTTTGTTTATTGCTATTTACGGCCGGTATGATTTTTGTGGAGCAAACATGGTTTTTCATTCTCATCGGGATGGCTGGCCTGGCTGGATTTTCCTTTTTTATTTATCGCCTAGTACTTGGCACACTGAGAATAAATGAAAAATAGCATATTGATAGCGTTAATCTTCCTGGATTAACGCTCGACAGGGAACGATCATATAGCTCTGCAATATCTCAAAGAAGTATATTCTTCGTTATCCATATTGGCGAAGCTTTTTTGTTCTTTCACGAGTGCAAACTTCCTAGCTTCATAAAAGGGAATTCCCTTCATATTCCCCTTCGCAACCGAGACCCATTGCTTGCTCGCTCCTTTCTGCCTTTGAACTTCGGTTAAGGCTTCAAGCAGCTTTGTTCCAATCCCCTCCCCACGGCGGCCAGGATCCAGATAAAGGACAAACACTTCACTTTCACTTTCCCCTACTGATCCCCCGCCAATAGCACCAACCACATGGTCTTCTTCAAGGGCAACAAACCAGCCATCCCATCCCTCATTTGTATGTGTGACTTCATCTAAAATCCGATCATGATTATAGAATTCAGTGATGATTCTTTCGATGTATTCTTTTGAATGAGTTTCATGGTATGTGTCCCGATAGCCGTCTGAGCAGACTTTATTAATTCCATCAATATGATCAGCAGTAGCTCTTTTTATTTGTATCACTGACTTTTCCCCTTTCTTATCAAATTAATTTTAACATAAATATCCAATCCCCTCTCTAAGTCTTCTAAAAAATTAGTGTGGAATAATGAATATCCAAATAAGAAGGGCTAAAAAATCGCTGAAGAGGGTATGTATCCATAATGAGGAGGTTATGGTTATGAAAGATCAAGTTATTGGTATATATGAAAATGAAAAACTAGCCGCAGAGGCCGTTGAAGAATTAAAAACAAGAGGATATAGATCCGAAGAAATTTCCGTTATTGCTAAAAACAAAGATGGGGATTCTGAAATCACAAAGGAAGTTGAGCCTTCCGCCATGGATGGTGCCGTTGCTGGAGCGGCAACCGGAGGAGCCCTCGGAATGGCAGGGATGATCGTTGGATTGCCAGCCGTCCTGGTTCCCGGGCTTGGCGCTGTATTGGCTGCAGGCCCTATTATTACTATGCTGGGAGGGGCGGTGGTTGGAGCTAATTCCGGATCCGGGGGATTGCTGCCTGCTCTTAAGGATATTGGACTCTCTGATGAAGATGCAGAGCGCTACACGAAAGATGTCGAGGATGGAAAAATTCTCGTATTTCTCCAGCCCAAATAATAAAACCGGCCTGATGATAATTTCATCAGACCGGTTTTATTCCAACAATACAATTATCCACCCTTAATCTTAGACACCTTACTCCACGTATAAAGAATAGCCCAGCATAGAACGGTACCAGCCAGGTGGGTGAAAGCGAAGTAAAGCGGAGAACCACGGTGAACTCCGAATGCCACTTCACTTTGAAGAACCACGACGCTGTCCCATTCGTTTGAAAAATCAGGTTCGTAGTTTTTAGTTAGTATGTAGCCTGTTAAGAGAGTAAATCCGATATACAATATATGAATGAGGAATGAAGCAACGAAAGCTTTTCTAACCATCTTCATGTTTAACACACCTTTTGGATAATAGGGATTTCGCATACATATTACGGAACGATTGGGCTGAACCAGCTTGACTGACTTTCCACACCCGCCTTTCTTAGCCTGAAAACGATAAAATCGGCACATCGGAAATCCTCTTCAAAAGTAGGATGTTTTTTCAGCATTTCCTTTGATGGTTTAGGCTCAACGATCCTTTCCAATGAAAACCCAGATTTTAACATCGTATTGATATAGGTCGTGAGCGTCCGGTGGAATAGGACCATCTTTCCAAGCTTTTGCTCGTAAGCTCCTTCATAAAAATACTGGTCGACATTCCAATGGAGCTTGTCACCGCTATCATTCTTCTCCCAGCCGCTTTCAGGCGTAACAAAACAAGGGTGAAGAATGGACATCACAAAGCAGCCGCCAGGGATTAGCACCCTGTAAATTTCTTTTAAAGCACTCTCTAAATTGGCGAGGTCCTGCAGCACCATGTTTGAGACAGCCAAATCGAAAAGCCCGTCATTGAACAAATCAAGATGTTCCAGATTTCCATGGCGAAAATCGATATCCATCTTATCAGGCGTTCGTTCCGTGGCAATATCAAGCATTCTTGGTGCAAAATCCACTGCGGTCACTGTAGCACCCTTTTTTGCCATCAGCCTGCTCAGGTACCCCTCGCCGCAGCCGGCATCCAGCACTCTTTTCCCTTTCACGTCTCCCATCAGTTCAAAAAGGACTGGATTCAGGAAGACTTCTTTATGAATGTCCCCGTTTTCAGTGTGATGGGAAGCATATGTATCAGCAAAACCGTCCCACCGTTTAATTGCCTCTTCTGTTCCTATAGCAGTGTTCATCATTTCTTCCCCCTATGGATTCTGGCATTGAGCTTCTGTTTTCGTTCCCTGGTGGAACACCATTTTCCAGGTGTCTCCCTCAAGTCTCCAGATGGAACTTCTCAGTGAATGCTGCTTTGTTATTTCATTAAAAATGCGGTAAGTGGCCAACACAATCCCATCACTAAGCGGGTGAATTTCAAACTCGCTCAACTGCATCCTTACCTTTCCGATTCCCCCTTCACCAATTCCATCCCGGTACAGCATCCGTCCTGAACTGCCAATCTCAAAAAATTCCTGTGACAAAAGCTGTGTCAATTCTTTTTTTGACGCGCGCACCTCCGGTGACAGCAGCTTCTCTTCAAGCATATGCAAATGATCTTTCAACGAAAAATTCATGCTCACTCCCACACTCTCCAATTCCCGCAAAATTTCACCTTGTTACACTAGCAGCTCCTGCAACCGGCCCTTTGAACTTCAGTATGAAAGATTCATTTTCCTCCATCGCTGCCTGATACAAGCTGATTTCTCCTGTTTTATCCAGTTATCTTCATTTTACTCATTTGGCTCGACCCCCCTGGAGAATTCCCATGTCCTGCCGTTATCTTCTGAAACGAATTTACCTTTTATGTTCCCACCCTGAAAATCCCCATTTGGTCCCTGATTGACAAGCATCGCCAAATGGGTTCCTTCCTTAAAAGGGACTTCAGCCGACACAAAGACAAGGTTATATCTGTGCGGTATATTTACTGCCGCCTTTTGCCAGGTTTCTCCTCCATCCTGGGTGACATGGAGATCGGGCTCTTGTGGATTTATCGTCCCGTATGATAAAAAGCCGGTTTTTTCATCGACAAAGCCGCCATCATAAATAAGCCGGGTTGTACCTGAATTTGCGGCTGCTTCCCATGTTTTCCCGCCATCGAAAGTGAGAAAGGCATCCGAGCCCTCCGATGACATCGTCCGGCCGCCAGAAACGATGGCATATCCAAAGTTTTCGTCCAGGAATTCTATCTTCCTGAAGCGGGGAGCTGAATAGGCTTCCGACACGGTTGCATGCTGCCAAGTCCTCCCCATGTCCTCGGTAAAAACCAAGTGAACACTTTGGTTGACCCAATCCTCCCCATCGACATATAGGAAGGCGGTTTGCTGTTCTGTCAGCACAAAGCTGTTTTTAATCAGCTCCTGTTTATTTCCTTGATATTCCCCCGCAAAAAGCAAATCTTTTTCGACTGGAACGGTTCCCCATGACACACCGTTGTCGTATGTAATATTCAGCTCGCCGTTTTGCAGGGAATAGCCGGTTTTTTCATTTACAAGAATAGCCTGCAGCGGTTCCAAAGGTGTATTCTGTGGCTCTTCAACGCGGGCTTCGGGAATTTTCGGAGTGTGCCTGGGAGGCAGGTTGTGATAAAGGAGCACAGAAACCATCACGCCTGCCATCATCACAGCAGCAGCACCAAGAATAAAGGTTTTCACAATCAAATTGCCCTTTCCGGTCTTAAAAGAGATTTTCCTCTTCGCCCAAATTTTTTAGCTCATACTCCTTTTTTGCCTTTTTCGCGTATTGCCAGCTGCAAAAAATAAAGGCCAGCACAATCAGAATGGAGAATAATATTCTCCAAGTTTCCATAAGCTCAAACGTATTCAATATAAAGCGGCTCCCACTTAAAAAGAGGAACAGAGTCAACATGAAATAAATCCGTACAGTGTTGCTGTAATGGATTAAGCCAATACTCCACCACTTTCTGCGCTTTTTCATATCTCCCCTCCTAAGTTTGATTAAATGATTCCATCCAGTAAAATAATACCACTGCAATTACCATTTCCAGATAAAAGGCCAATTTTTTTAAAATTAAAAAAGCCCACCGTTAATAGGCAGGCTTCGGGATGTAATCGGGACGACAGGAATTGAACCTGCGACCCCTAGCACCCCATGCTAGTGCTCTACCAAGCTGAGCTACGTCCCGATAACCTTATTAAACCAAAAGGTCAGGAAAATTGGAAGAGGAAATTTACATTATTTTCTTGTCAGCTTGTTTTTTAGTATTTGGCTTGCTCGACTATTCCTTTAAAACCCGTTTTGCCCCAACATAGCGGTCCTTCCAATATTTTGTATTTAGCGATTGATATCTGACACCTTTTGAGGTGGCGGCCAAAAATTCCCCTTTTCCGTCATAAATGCCAACAAAAGATACATTTTTTCCATCTGTTTTGAAGAACACAAGATCCCCCTGCTTCAGCTGTGACTTTTTCACGGACTTTCCTTTTAGATACTGTTCTTTGGAGGTTCGTGGCAGCTTGATTTTTGCAGCTGAGGTTTTGTAAACATATTGAGTGTAGCCGGAAGCATCAAACCCTTGCTTTGGATTGGTTCCTCCCCATTTATATTTCGTGCCGATGGAGCGCTTTGCTACCTCCACCACTTCCTGCCCCCATGAAACCGATGCCTCTGCTTTAGGCATGGAACTGAATAAGAGAGCCAAACCCACTATTACCGCCGACAGAATGATGAAAATGTTTTTTTGCAGACGAACTGACATACTCATTTTGATTCCTCCAATTTATTTTGGCTTATATCTGTATAATAAAGTCAAATCAATGCCAACAAGTTATGGAAAGGTAAACGAAAGGTAGAGGATTGGTTACGAAAGGTTACAAAAGAGTAAAAAGTGTTAGGACATGATTACGGGAAATAGTGTCAGAACCAAAATAAGCTGTTCCCTGAAAAATAGGCATTGAGGTGCATTGTCAGAACCCAAAATGAGCCGCCCCCTCCAAAAAGAGGTCCTGAAACGCAGTGTCAGTACCAAAAATGAGCCGCCCCCTCCAAAAAGAGGTCCTGAAACGCTGTGTCAGTACCCAAAATGAGCCTGCCCCTACCAAAAAAGGCATTGAGATGCAGTGTCAAGCGCAAATCAGACCATCCCTCCTTCCTAAAGAAGGAATTTCTGGGTACGTTGTAGAACCTCTGAACATAAACATAAGTATGCTGCCAAACTGTGGCATTTGAGTGATGATCTATTTTCATGTTGAGGGGGAACTGATGAAAAAAACTTTATATGGTTTTGGGATTTTAACGCTTTTAATTGTTGGCATAGTCTGGTTTTTAAATTTTGCTATCCATAATGGGCAATTTACAAAGTGGAGTCATACATCATTAGTAAAGGGACTTTTTGAAGATGGGAAAGCTTATTATCTTGATTATCTTTTTAGATGGGAAGGTTTCGGCAACCCAACGCTTCAGAAGGTCGAATTTATAAAAACGAATGGAGATATTTTGGCGAAAGATGATGATCACTTTCGGATAGAATCGTATATATCCAACCAGCAGCGCGGGAGTTTTGACGAAGAAAGTGCAATTAATGAAGGAATTACCGATGCGCTGATTCCAGTAAAAGGCTATAAAGTGAAAGACGAATTTAGCTTGGCATTAATAGCCGAACTGCTGGACCAGGAAACCGATATTGACATAGCCACTGTAAGAATCACATACAAAAAGTTTGGGAAGACACAATTCCAAAACATTCCTTTCGATGAAGGGCTCATTTCAAAGGAATGAATCGACCAGCCTTGCCACTTTCCTTGAAAAGTTTTAAGTAATAATAATCATTCAATATTCCGGTGGCAAATGAATATCATAAAAATAAATACATAATGAATTCAGGAGGTTTGTATGGATATTGATACTTCAAGCGGGAATATCGAACGGAGCTATAAAGAAATGAAAACCTTGCAGGAGATAGACAGGAACCGCAGGAATGCGATTTTGAAGCAAAGCGAAGACGTCCTCTTTCGGCTGGATGGTTTAATTCATATGATCCATACTCATTTGCCAAACAAAAACCCTTCTCGGTGAGAAGGGTTATTTCTTTAGCAATTCAAACAAGGAATTGAATTTTTCATCGATTTCTTCCTGATGCTGGATAATATGTTTTCTTTCGTTTTCAAGCATGGCTTTCACAGCCTCGCCTCTGGGGCTCAGTTTATGCTGCTCGATGGAGATGAGATGCTCTGTTCCTTTTTTACGAAGCTTCACTTTCCTTGGCTTTCGCATATACTGGAGTCTCTTGGAGGGAACATGCACATTCTCGATTTTTAATTGATTGCCCATTACCTCTCTCCTCCTTTTTTAACATCAACATGATGAACTTTATATTGCAAATGCAGGTGCAGCCGGATAATTTCATATATGTTTTTACTAATTATAGCATCTTCGTTCACAATATTCTCGTCTGTTGTCAAATATTTCATTCTGGCAGCCAATTCCTCATTCACTTCATACTTGATAATCCAGGTTAGCTCGTTTGCTACGGCCACTTTGAAACATGCCGCCCTGCTTTTCTGGTAATACGTGAAGGAATGGGGACTGAAATACAATCGGATTACCGGTTCGTCCGAATGGCTATTGACTTCGATCTGTTTGCTGGCCCCCGGAATCGTGTTGGGCTCAATGCGGGACGCATAAGGATGGCCTTTTTGCAGTTCATAAATCGAATATCGGGGACTAATCAATCCAAAGTCAAGCTCGAAATTCCGGTAATCATTGCTGACCATAGCTTCAGCCGCCCGGACAAAATTCCTCTGGAAAACATCGAGCAATTCATTGAGTCCCTGTTTTTCCGAGTTGAAAGCCAGCAGCTGTTTTTTCTGCTCCTCATAGTCCGCCTTTAGCTTGTATAGTTCAGTTGCGACCAATTCGAGAACCTCAGAGCTGGATGCTTGCAGTACATATTCTTCAAATTGCTGAAAATTGAAATATTCCCTTGTAAATGGCTCAATCAGACTGTATTCATTTGGATTCGCTTTATAGTAGAGCCCCAGATTAAAAAGCGGATGGTTCCAGTCTTTCATCCGGGAACGCGCTTTGGGTATATTCCATACATGCAAACCCGTATATAAGACGATGTAAAATGGGATGAAAATGAGCAGAATCCCGCCGATTTTCCCAAGCACATCCTCGACTTTGCTTTCTCCATTATTTGTAATTATACCCGCAAGCAGTTCATTTTTAACCAAAATCGTTCCTTCCAGAAACGCCGCTACATCCTCTATAGCACTTCCAAGGAAAAAAAGGCCGATGGCTCCTGCCAGATAATGCAGGATTTTAATCAGGCTGCCATGCTTCAATGAGTTCATGGCCAATCTTGCCGGATTCTTAAGGTACAGGTCAAATCGATATTTGTCCCAGTCAGGATCCTCCTTGGCTTGGTAAAACCTGTCTACCATAGGCTGAAAATTACGGGACAGCAATTGCAGTTTTGACTGGATGGTAAGTCTGTTTTGTTCACCTTTTCCGGTGTTGGTTTCATTGGATCCGGCCATTTGAACACCCTATTTTCTGGTATTGTTTTCCTTCTCTTTCCATTTTAATAAAGAAACGGGATAGGCTCAATATGCTGAAATGACCATATTGATTGGGAAGCAACGGAAGCGGTTGACGGCAAAATGACAATAATTTGAGCTAGTTTTTAAAAAAAGCGCGGGAATCATAATTACGAATGACATTTTTGAGGAGGAGTTGCTTGTGGATAAACAAATGAATTACGGCAGCGATTATAAATATATCCCGGCTACTTCCGTGGGAAGCGGTACAGGTATCCAGGTTTTGCCAGACCTGTTCAGTTATACAGTACAGATTGCCAATATTCATATGGTTGGGGACCCTAATTCCAATATTTTTGTTTTGGTTGATGCAGGGATGCCGGAGTCAGCGGAGGAAATCATATCAGCTGTTGAAAACCGGTTTGGCAAAAACAGCCGTCCAAAAGCAATCATTTTGACTCACGGACATTTCGACCATGTAGGAGCAGTAATAGAACTTGTGAAACGATGGGAAGTTCCAGTGTACGCACACGAATTGGAACTGCCCTTCCTGACAGGACAACAAAGCTATCCTGATCCCGACCCAACGGTTGAGGGTGGCATGGTGTCCAAAATGTCACCTATGTTCCCAATTGAACCAATTAACCTGGGAGAGAATGTAAAACCATTGCCGGCTGATGGGACTGTCCCTGAAATGGCAGGTTTCAAATGGATCCACACTCCAGGGCATACTCCAGGTCATGTTTCTTTATTCAGGCAAAGTGACGGGGCATTGATTGCCGGAGATGCCTTTGTCACTGTAAAGCAGGAGTATCTTTATAAAGTCCTGACACAGGAACAGGAAATCAGCGGCCCGCCGCGTTATTTGACAACAGACTGGAAAGCGGCAAAAGAATCAGTCCTGAAATTGGCCGCACTTAAGCCAGCAGCAGCCGTTACCGGACATGGATTGCCAATGTTAGGCCAACTGCTGACTGACAACCTCGAGAAATTGGCTAACAACTTTGATGACATCGCCAAGCCTGAATATGGGAAGTACGTGAACTGAGGATTTACAAAAGAAGAATATATCGGGGACTTCCTGCCAACTCTGGAGGGAGTCTCCGGGATGGCTAATTTCAATCAAATTTTCTTCCTATAAAATTCGCCTGGACGGGATCTAATTTTATTTCCCGCGACCACACAGACAATTGACCAATATGGTGAATCTCATGGACAATAATATGACGCAGGATTTCTTCGGCTTTATATGTACCTGCATCCCAAGGGGCCGTTACCAGGTCTTTTCCTTTTTCGTCTGCTCCCGATTTTAAAAATGACCTTATTTCTATTCTTAAATCATTGGAGAGCCTCTTAACTTTTTCAAGGCTATTGTAATCACTAAATTCATATACAATATCGTCATTCCCTTGAATTGCTGTCACCCAGCTATATTCCACTTCGGTAATATGGAAAAGGGTGTGCAAAATGCTTCCCACACCACCGATGCGTTCCTCAAGCAATTCTTTGGAAGTTAGTTGGCTGCACCACTCGAACCACTCGTCCCTAACCTGCCAATTGTATTCAAACAATTCTCTCATCTTAATCACCTCAAAAAACTTTAGCTTTTTTCATTCTGATTATTCCTTCCTTAGCCCAAAACCAGCAACACTTTTTATTAAAGTAACTCCACATGCTGTCATACCTAAAGTATAAAAGTTAATAAACATTGTATTTGTGTACTGATTCAGCCAGGGGTAGCGATAGATCTTTGAACTGATTATTTCAGGGGTGCCTCCTAAGCTGGTAATTAGATTTACCATAAACTTATATTCCAGAAGGCAAAACAAGAGAAAAAGAGCCAATGCTCCCAATCCGATTTTCACCCTCATACATGATCTTACATCAATCCTTCCCAAACTCTTCCACAAACTTCTCGCAAAAAGGGCAAACAGCACCACGGCCGGCACGACAACTAGTAGTCCTGGATTTCCATTGCCTGAGGTAACATTGGATTTAAAGGTAAATAAATCAACTAAAAAGATGAAGCCTATACTTATACCGAGCCACAATAATATTCCTTTACTGTGTATAGTAACCACAACAACACCACCTGAATATAAAATTATGAACAATTGTGGACCTGCTTCTGCTATGCATCCCAGTAGCTGAAGCAGCGGGCCGGTGCCTTTCTTTCCAATAGAATACCATTTTAATGAAACCAGGAAAATAAATATTTTGAAATTTTTGGAACTTATCCTACCCTCCCGTAATCTAAAGAAATGAGCCTCTGCCCCAGAAAACGAGGCAGCAGAAACGTCCCCTTGCATCAATTGGATAATCGATTTATGATAGGTCTATTGTGAAACTATTTAGAATTTGAAGGGTGCTTGCCTATATGGACAGGAAAAAAGGGATTTTTCTCGTTATGACGGGGGCGGCTTTGTGGGGGATTGGCGGCACGGTTGCCAAAAAGCTGTTTGACGAGTTTGGGATGGATGTGGATTGGCTTGTTACTACTCGATTGCTTATTGCGGGTGTCCTGCTTTTAGGATTGAAATTCTTCGGGAAGGAACGGTCCCAAATCATTGCCGTTTGGCAAAAAAGAAACACAGCCGTTCACCTGGTGATCTTCGGGCTGCTCGGAATGCTTGCCGTCCAATATACATATATGGCTTCCATTCAACATGGAAATGCTGCAGTGGCCACGCTCCTTCAATACACGGCTCCGGCGATGATCATTGTTTACTTGATTATACGCAGACAGACGGAGCCCACAAGAAGGGATTTTCTGACTATATCGCTGGCTTTGGCTGGTTGCTTTTTCCTGTTAACAAATGGTTCCCTTGCCCAATTATCGGTGCCGGCACCTGCAATTGTCTGGGGTATTTTATCAGGAGTCGCTTTGGCATTTTATACTTTATATGCGATTCCTTTATTAAAAAAGTTTGATTCCCTTGTCATTGTTGGCTGGGCGATGGTGATCGGGGGAATTGCCTTAAGCTTTGTGCACCCTCCGTGGCAGATGGACTTCCCAGCGTTAACGCTGGAAGGATATGCCTGCCTTTTCTTTGTGATTGTTTTTGGAACCATGATTGCTTTTTGGTTTTATATTGAAAGCCTGCAAAGTCTCCTGCCGAAGGAATCGAGCCTGCTGGGAAGCATTGAGCCGCTGGCAGCCGTCTTAACAACCGTCTTTTGGCTCAAGCAATCCTTTGGAGTCTACCAATGGCTTGGAACAGCTTGCATCCTATTGATGATTTTAGTGGTGGCATTAGGTAAAAAAACTACTTCCAGCACTCCACAAATTTCCGAAAGCCCAAAATCCCTAAGCATGTAAAAAAAGCCTGCAGACTCGCTTACCGTGTTCTGCAGGCTTACCTATTTCATCTACTTTTCGACATGCTGCATGAGCGTTTCAGGATCAAAGCCGAGCACCCAATGACCATTTACTTTTGTTTGCGGTACGCCCATTTGTCCGGTCTCATCGACCAGCCTTTGAGCCGCAATCGGGTCATGCTGAACATTTACTTCTTTGTAGTTTAATCCTTGAGCCTCAAGGAATTCTTTCATCATCGTGCAATACGGTCAGGTATTGGTAGTGTATACAATAATCTCATTCATTCGCCAATGCCTCCTAAGATGCAAATTTTTTTACCCAGCCCTCAAAAAGACCAGACATATAATTGTTGTTCCCTTTCTTTTCTAAAAAAAACACTGGCGATGTTCGGTTAAAACCACCTGTTGTGCATTTCATGCAAAAAACCTTTTGTAAGGGTATTTCCTGAACCCTCACCGATTATAGAATCGATGCCGCAATAGGGGCATACAGCTGTGGTGTCATGATCCAGCCATTCATCGATTTCATTTGGGTTGAAAATCCTTAAACAATGGAAGCAGCCGCAAAGCTGGTCCTTCTCCAAAGTACTTCGATTATGGCGGCTATGTTGATGGGCATCTTCAAATATATGTTCCACTGTATTACCCCCTTATAAAATAAAGGTCCTATCGACCCTTCCTCCATTATATCCCAAACACGGCTGCTGTGGAGGCCTCAAAATGGCGCTTTGTCTTTATAGACTATGTTGCTTATCATTTCTTATTGCTTTATTGGTGACTGTTATCAGTTAATATCACCGTTTTCTCCTCCCCAATGGCTTTTATTTCTCGAAAGGTCAACATCAGGGGTGCATAGCAAGTGATAGCACTTATGAAGCAAAAAGATATAATATGGATAGCATATAATGGACAATGAATTATTTACCGCGATGATGGAAATTAAAAATAAATGAAATGCCAAGAAACAGTTAAGAGCGGGAGAAAATCCCCCGCTCCTTCCATCGCAAAACTTATTTTTCATGTTCATGTTCATTTTCATGTTGCTGTTCCTGTCTTGGTCCACCCCACATAAACGAATCCCAATGGTTCCTTCTGGGTGGTTCTACAGCAATGTGTTCATGTGCTTCTTTTGGTTCATGGTGGTGATGATCTTCCTTTTCATGGATGATCTTGACATTCTTAGCATGGATAACCAGGTTTTCTACGTGGATGACCCTTTCCTTTTTGCCTTTAGACATTATACTCCTCCTCCCGCAGTAGTTAATTCCCTATATATTATTCAGGAAATCGCTAGGAGTATAGGCAGATGTGTAGAGCACGGGGACGGTTCTCCTGCATCACCCAAGATGGCCCCTGCCTACCCAATCGTTAAATCGTAATGATAAAATTCCTCATCGCGTTTGTATCCATATCTTTCATAAAGCCTTTGGGCGGAAACATTGTCTTGAGCGGTACTGAGGCTAAGGCTTTTCGCTCCGGTTTCAACCGCCAGCTCTTTGGCTTTGTCTAAAAGCTTTGCTCCTAACCCCTGCTTTCTCGCATCTGCCTTTACAAACAGATCATTCAAAATCCATGCCCTTTTCATGGAGATGGACGAAAAGGTTGGGTAAAGCTGGGTGAATCCAAGATACCGATCTTTATCTTTTGCAACAAAGATAACAGAATCCTGATTCTTCAAGCGTTCTTTTATGTATGCTTTCGCCCCTTCCAAATCACTGCCCTGTTCGTAAAACTCCCTATAAAGATTAAATAAGCCGGCAATCCCTTCTAAATCCTCCATACCCGCTTGATAAACTTTCATTTTCAGCTCTCCTTTATTCACTGTCTTTCCCCCATTATATAAGTAATTAAAAAACATTTTCTATTATTTTGGCAAATCACCCAAAATTTTCATTTCCCATTAAAACACGCACAAAAAAATTTTCATAATTTCGCCATTGACAAATGATACTGAAAATCATTATCATTTAGTTAAATTAAAAAAACTTATGAGGTGGATACAATGAACAAGAAACTTGCACTATTTTTCCTTATTATCACAATGGCCATATTCACTGTCGCTTGCGGTACGAATTCAAGTGCTCCAGCAGGCACAGAAAAAGAAGCAGCTGCATCAGAACCAGAAACGATCACCGTTAAGCACCAGCTTGGCGAAACAACTGTAACCAAAAATCCTGAAAAGGTTGTCGTTTTTGATTTTGGTGTATTAGATTCCCTTGATAAACTTGGTGTTGAAGTGACTGGCCTGCCCCAGGCGAATGTGCCTACATATCTTGAAAAATATAAGGATGCAAAATATAAAAATGCCGGCGGACTTAAGGAACCGGACTTTGAAGCCATTAATGAAATGGCCCCGGACCTAATTATTATCTCAGGCAGGCAGCAGGACTCATATGAAGAGTTCAGCGAAATCGCCCCTACTATTTTCATGGGTGTGGACACAACTAGATATATGGATTCGTATAAGGAAAATGCGAAGATGCTAGGAGAAATTTTCGGCAAGGAAAAGGAAGTAGAAGCAGAACTTGCTGAAGTGGAAAAAGCGATTGACAGCCTTCATGAAAAAGCTTCCGCCATGGATAAAACTGGCCTGATTGTTCTTGCCAATGAAGGAAACCTAAGCGCCTATGGGCCAGGATCCCGCTTTGGCTTGCTGCATGATGTCTTTGGTGTAAAGCCGGTTGACGAAAACATTGAAGCTTCCACGCATGGCCAAAACATTTCATTTGAGTACCTGCTTGAAAAAGACCCTGACTACCTGTTCGTGGTGGACCGTGGAATTGCGGTTGGCGGTGACGCTTCTGCTAAATCCGTTATTGAAAATAAATTGGTAGAAAATACAAAAGCCGTGAAAAATGGGAATGTGGTTTATTTGAATGCCGATTACTGGTATCTATCCGGCGGCGGCCTTATCTCTGTTGCCGAGATGGTAAAAGAAGTCGAAGCAGCACTGCAATAATCGAATCTCTACATTTAAGGCACGCATCTAATTTGATGCGTGCCTTTTGGATTGCTATCTGAGATGCGCCGTCCCCCCTATCCCCTTCTGTGTTTTCTCCATGAATGAAACCAATTGTTTATCGGGCATCCTGTACAGGGAAAAAGGTGTGGGAAAAGAGAAGACGAGAAAGGTGATTTTATGGAAGGAAAATTTTACTCTGAAGTAGCTGTGCCGATTCAGCATCCATTCGGTTTTACGCCTGCTGGCAATGAACAGAGGGATTTCACCTTTGACAGGGATGATCGATGGACCGACTATTTTGTTACAAATGACGGGGAGTCCTACACTGTGAGTTTTGATGATAGGGGAAATTGGTTCTTCCTTGCTTCGTTTGAGTGTCATTCCTTGGATGAACTTAAGCTTTCAAGGCAAATTTTCAGGCCTGAATACCTGGAAGACAAGAAGCTCCCGCTAATTGATTTACTCCAGGAGCTGGAACTGGAGCCCATTTATGAGGGCCACGACAAAGCGTATGGGCATGTTTTGACTATTGTCCATAATGTCGATGATGTTCCACCTTTCACACAGGGACGGCTTGCGAACTATGACGGCCCAGATGATCCAACCATCATAAAAAGAATCCATTTCATTGAAAATGAATTGAATGGCGAAAAGACTCGTTTTATTACCGGATTTGAAACCCGTTCGTTTGCCACCATTACAGACAACCAGTACTACGCTGAAAAAATTCATCTGCCCGACAACGCTCGGGATTACCTAAAGCTGTTTGTCTATTTTTCCAGGAATGGGCTCCTTCCTTCCCAGCAGATGATGCCAAGATTTCTGGCCAATCTATGGGCCTCTGCGCAAAGCCTGAACCATAAAGCCAATCCGGCACTCTATAAAATGGAGGAAATAAGCTAAAAAGTGCTAAGAGGAATCTGCCTTAGCACTTTGAGAAATAAAGCTGCCTTATTTTTTTGCCCCAAACTTGGAAGCAAATTGCTTGCTATGTGACCTTCGCATTTTCCTGTTTTGGGCTCTTTCTTCCCCTGTTGAAAATAGAAATTCTTCCTCTTCCGTTTCAGGGTAAACGGAAGGAACAACGGATGGTTTTCCTTTTTCATCCAGAGCAACAAAGGTTAAAAAGGAGGTAGCCGCCGCCCGCTTTTCCCCGGTAAAGGTGTCTTCCGCGGTCACACTGACGAATACTTCCATGGAGCTTTTTCCTGTCCATGTAACGAAAGCTTCAAGCGTCACCGCATCCCTCAAGGTAATAGGATGCAAGAAATCGACTGAGTCCATGCTGGCGGTTACCGTTGACATTCGGCAATGTTTCATGGCCGCAATGCTGGCAACCCGGTCAATCCTGCTCATAAGGGCTCCTCCGAATAAGGTGTTATGCCCGTTGGTATCGTTCGGCAAAACAAGGTCTGTCTGAATCGTTCTTGATGCACTGCACGGTTTTTTCTTCATTATGTATTGGCTCCTTTGGTTGAATCAAAGCTGTGGAAAATACACCACATTTTTCATGATAACATTAAAATAGGTGCAGATAAAATAACAAAGGGATAAGCTTCAAGCTTATCCCCCTTGCCTTAAAAAGTTTTGGTCAGGAATGCTGCTGACCCCTGGAACCCTGGCCAGTAAGGTTAGAGACGATTGGCAAAACGGCCTGCATGGCCTGTCCTACGTTTTTCCCGCGAGTCATACTGTAATAAGCAGCTGCACCTATTCCTGCTGATGCCAATATCGGAAGCCACATACGTTGTCCACGCAAATTGAACACCATCCTTTACAGACTTTTTAAAGCCTTATTAGCATAAGCAACCTGCAGGAAAGTATGGCACCAAATTTTGCCAGATCAAAAAGGGGGAATGGTTGATCATCCCCCTTTAAATAACATCTTATTTTTTCGCTTTATCTTTTTTAATCAAGGAAGCCGCAATCGCCGCAAAAATATCGCCAATCAAGCTCAAAAAGGCCACCTATACTCCCTCCTCAATCGGTATTTGATGCAAGGGGACGGTTCTCATGTTCTATTTCATTATAATTCATTTAGGGAGGGTTCAGGGTCTTTATTAACTAAATAATGGAAAAAACTTTTGTACCATCATATCCTACTTCGCGACAGAAAGCGGGATTCTTCCGTTCTTTTCAGATGCCTCCTTTTTGTGTGAAGACAAGACAACTCCAATGAGAACAATGACTCCCCCGGCCATTTGGTACCATAAAAATTCTTCTCCTGCAAAAAGAGTAGCAAACAGTGTGGCGAACACCGGCAGCAGATTGATAAAGATGCCGGACTTGGCAGCTCCTATTTTTGAAACGC
Organism: Bacillus sp. FJAT-27251; assembly: GCF_001273925.1. Taxonomy (GTDB): domain Bacteria; phylum Bacillota; class Bacilli; order Bacillales; family Cytobacillaceae; genus Mesobacillus_B. The sequence goes on from NZ_LIGG01000001.1 coordinate 3,752,958, forward strand.
CACTATTCCAGGAAAGGAATGCCACAATGGAAGCAAAGCAGCCGACATAACCCAAGATGAGGAGGCTTTCTCTGTTAAAAACAACCCCAGCCTCTCCCAGACTCAATTCGAGAAGGCTTAATGGCAGCAAAATGAGGATTCCAACAAAGGATGTCACATATAATGTGGTAAAAGCGGGCAAAATCTTCGAGTATTTCTTAATTACAATCGAATAAATGCTCCAGCTGACTACAGCCACCAAAACAAACAAATCTCCCGGGTTGAACCTGAATGCCTGCAAGGCTTCCCATGATCCTTTTGAAAGAATAAAGACAATTCCGATGACCGATAAAATCATGCCTGCCGCCTGCCATCCCGAGAGCCTTTCTTTTATCATAAAAAAGGAAAAGACACCAATAAACAATGGAGTCACGGAATTGACCAGCGACGCATTGATGGAAGTCGTGAAATGCAGCGAAAAATAAATGATCGTGTTATACCCGGCTACTCCTGTCACGCTTAACAAAAGGAGAATAAATCGATGTTTCCACAAAACCCTAAAGTCCCTCATCAATGGCTTCGCCAGAAACGGCGTAAGCAATAAAAAAGCCACACCCCACCTCAGCAGCGAAAAGGTGATTGGCGGAAAATACTCTGCCCCCAACCGGCCAATGACGAAATTCCCGCCCCAAATGGCATTGGCAAGAACAAGCAGAAGATAGGCAGAAGAATTCTTTTCAATCGTTTTCAATCTGGTTCACTTCTTTCCGAATAGACATTACCGGTCAAACAAGCTGCAAGTCTTTATGTAGTTGTCCAACGGCTATTTGCTTTTTCCTTTCCTGTAAGTTTTCCTGCACTTAAACCTCCAAGCCTGCAACACCAAATCCTCCCGGTCCGGCATGTGAAGAAATCATCGCGCCCGCTTCAATCCATTTTATATTTTCGAAATGATTCTCTTTCGCAATTTCTTCCATTCTGTTTTTAATCTCTTCATCCAATCCGACAGAGTAAATTAAATACAGCTGTTTTCGATCAATTTCATAATCACTCAAATATTCGCGAAAAAGCTTCTCTGAAATGCTTTCCATATTCCCGCGGTATTTCTTGGTGGACACCAGCTTGCCGTCCTTCAATTCAATGCGGGGCTTTATTTTAAGCAGGGCACCGCCAAGGTAGGCAAGGTTGCTCACTCGCCCGCCAGCCCGCAAGAATTCCAAGCTGCCTGGAACGAAAGCAAGCCTCGATTTATGAACGACCGCTTCGATTTTTTCCACCAGGGAGCGCGGCTCAATTTCCGGATTCTTCTCCAGCAGGTCAGCAGCGTACATCACAATGGCACCTAAGCCGCCTGTGACATTTAAGGCGTCGATAAGGAAAATATTATCCATTTCCTCCGAAGCGATAACCGCATTTTGGAAAGAAGACGATGCTTTTGAGGTATACCCTACGTGAACAATACTGCAGCCCGGGAAATCTTCCTTTATCTTCGTAAAGAACTCTTGATATTCATGAACATTGGTCGCGCTGGTTGAGGGAATTTTTTTTGTTTGGTTATAATGCTCAAAAATATTTTCTACAGGCAATGTACCATCCAAATAATCCTGCCCGTTCATGATGACGTGCATCGGCACCACTTGCACATTTAATTCATCAGCCAAGTCTGCCGGTAAATCCGCACCGCTCTCCGTACTCAAAATAATTCCGCTCATTGGAATCTCCACCTCCAAAAATACTTTCCAGTCTCTTCCTCCACTATACATGAAAAAAGGTGGAGATTATAGATACAACCTAACTTATGTAATTTTCATGTTCCCAATATTCTTCAGCCTGGTAAAGATGGTCTAATACTTCAGCCGCAACACTTTGATATCTGTTTTCTGATACATTTTCGCCATCGTACCTAAACCATTGACCATCATCAATTGGGTAAGTCATCAAATCAATTTTGTCCTTTTTAATTCTGCGAAAATGAGGGAACGAACCTTTAAATCCACTCATCCTTAGCTCAGGAACAACAATCTTCTTTAATTCAGAAATCATTTTGTCTCTCTCCGCAGCCAATTAACCCACCTTCCCAACCTTTTTCTTCTCTGTGAACTATGGAAATAGTTAGCTTCTTTTTTGCATTGCTTTATAGGCTAGGTGTTCGTGTCCTTTTTTTACATAGATATCGTATTGCGTATTATCCATAAAACGGTCAACTCGATGATCATAACCCCTGTGGGGAGTGTCCACCTTGAATCTAACCCCCTCAGTCTTTAATTTTCCAATCACCTTATAGTATTCCTCATGGCCGTATGTAGACGATATTAGCGTCCAGTTTCTGTTAGAAACGGCTTTGATAACCGAAATAAAAATGAAAATTGATAAAATAATACCCAATCCTATATACATTCCGCTCCCCCTTAACTCTCTTTACCTCTAATTATAAGCAGAATTTTCCAATTTTTGTATGAATATTTATACAGATCAAAAAAATCTGCCAGGGCAGGCAGCGGGTATTGGCATAGCTTTTTTCATTCAGGAAGGGAAATATTCCATGGGCTCTGTACAATGAACGTATCCGTTTTTCTGATAAAAATGAATCGACTCCTCACTTGGCCACACAATCACAAATTCATAATTGTTTTCTTTAATCCAAGAGTTGATCCTTTTTAGCATCTTGCTTCCGATTCCCCGATTTCGAAATTCCGGCATTATATAGACATTCGTCATATAGGCAAATGGATGGGTTATTCTCCCGGGTCGTGGTACTTTATTAATTAATTCTATGTATATATGTGATAAAATTTTTCCGCTTTCTTCCGCAACCCAAATGAACCATTGACCACTCGCACTCGCGTTTTCCAAAAATGACTGGCATTCCTTTTCAAACTCATCGAATGATGCACAACTCTTACTCTCATCGTATTCAATTGTGAAATCCCATCTCATTTTAATGAGCTGACTAATATCTTTTGCTTCAGCTAGTCTTATCTCCACATTGGTTCCCCTCCTGCATAAAATACTGCTAAATTGCTGCCTTTTGAAAGAAAACTGCTGCCAGATTATCCAACTGAAGTTATATCAAATGCCCTATATCATCCCAGCCATACACAGATTCGGAAAGTTTTTTCCCTGCAATATCTACTTCAACAGTATCGATTTTTCTGCCGCCAAGATTTTCGTAAAATAGACAAGCAGGATTGTCTTCCAGGACAAATACAAGCATTGAGTTTAACCCGAGTTCCCTAATCTCTTCTATGATGGGTTTAAAAAGTGCTTTTCCAACGCCCTTCCCCTGATACTCTATTAAAAGATAAATCGCATATAACTCCCCGTCAAAACCATTATAGTCCCCGCTTCTTTCCTTGCCTCCCGAGGAAAATCCTATAAGCTTTCCATCCCTATTTTCTGCTACATATACACCGCCATTGGGAATGATATTCAACCATAACTGTTCACGACTTTCGTACGTTAAATTTGATAAATAGTCGTCAGGAACAATATTTGTATATGTTGTTTTCCAACTGTCAACGTGGACTTTAGCAACACCTTTTGCATCAGATAGAACCGCTTTTCTAATATTGAAATCCATTGTCTTTCCCCTTCACTTTATAAGTCTTGTGATAATCGAATCATGTCTCTGCATTGGATTCCATTTTCAACGATTTTTTCAGGGTAATGCCTAGTAAAAAAATCCCTGTCAACTCCAATCATTCTAAATCCGCATTTCTGGTATAAAGCTAATTGTCCAATGCTGGAATTTCCCGTGCCAATTTCGATGGTTTTATAACCTCTTTCCTTAGCTTCTTTTATGGCATCCATTACAAGTCTTTTTCCCAAGCCTTTACCATGCTGCTCCTCCTCCACCGCTATGTTCACCAACTCCACTGTACCCGGCCTGGTCGGCAGCAGTACATAGACCCCTATGATTTTCCCATTACCTTCGGCTACAAAGCATTCTCCCCGATTAATATATTCCTCGACGAGTTTCCGGGAAGGATCCGCCAGTAACAACAAATCCATTGGAGGCTCTTCATTTATTTTTAGTTTACGAATCATCATGCCTGCTGCCCTCACTTTGGGTTGTATTCTTAGATTATCAATATAGTTAATTTCATAGAATCATAAGAAGTTGTTTCTCTTAGGGGCATAACTGAATAACTAAGTTAAGTAACTTTGTATTTTCCCTTTAATTATGATTATACTGGAAAATTGATTCACTTTTTCTTACAATTCTGTTCGTTGGGAAAATTAAATAAAAAAAGGCTAGCACACGCCAGCCTTCGTGTTTTCGGCACTGATAGGCTTCATCAATGCCCTTTTTTACTCACATGGCGATATTACCTGCTTTGAAACCTCGTCTCAGAGCTTTTTTTGGAAGTTCTAGATATTTTGGGTCTTGAAGATGCCCCTTGGCCGGGTTACTCATTCCCCATCGGGATATGTTTCTCTCAAGAATTGAATCGATTGGGCAATCAGTTCCTTTAAAACACCTACGTCTATATCTGCCACTTTATTTATGTACACGCAGGCTTTTCCGCTCGTATGCTTCCCGAATTTCTCCAACAGTTGTTCCCGCTTATTATCGCCTGTGGCGAAATACAGACTGATTTTGGCTTTTCTTGGTGAAAAGCCAACAAGAGGAGCGTCCCCTTCGTGACCGGATGCGTATTTATAATGGTACGAACCGAATCCAATAATGCTGGGTCCCCACATTTTTGCTTCATAGCCAGTCGTCTCGGTGAAAATATCAAGCAGCTTGTAGGCATCTTCGCGCTTTTTGGGATGATCGACACTCTCGATGAACTCGATAACACTGCGGTCTGTTTCTTTTGTTTTTAATTCATACATACCCTGCTAGCGCCCCTTTCGTTTAAAAAAATCATCCAGGAAATTCGTCCAGCTGCCCTTTTGTTGGCATTCCAGATTGGGCTCCAAAGGCTGTTACAGACAAGCTTGCTGCTAATACTGCACGTTCCACCGCCTCCCCGATTGACATCCCTTCATCCAATCCCGCAGCAAATACCCCGTTAAAAGTGTCGCCAGCACCCGTCGTATCCTTAACCTCCACAGTTGGAGCAGGCACCAATCTTCTTTTGCCATCTTCAAAATAAGACGCTCCCTTAGATCCCTCGGTAACAATAAGCTTCTGTTCGTATTCCTGCCTAAAATGGGCGCTGTTCCTCATGGCCGCCGCTTCATGCTCATTCGGAGTCACATAATCGACAAGCTGCCACCAATGGTCCGGCCATTCCGCATAGGGCGCCGGATTCAAAATAATAATGCTCCCTGCCTTCTTCGCAATCTGCATCGCCTTCTCCACTCCGGAAAACGGAATTTCCAGCTGAACAAGGAGGACGTTACAGCTTTCCAGCACGGGGCGTGCCTCTTCTGCTTCTTCACCAGTCATATGGTCATTTGCCCCTGACACGATMACAATCGTATTGTCTCGTTCCGCAACCGTAATCAAGGCTGTTCCCGTTGGCACTGATTTTACCATTTTCACATTTTCGCAATGAATGCCTTCCTGTTTTAAATGGCCAAGATATTCAGATCCAAAAGCATCATCCCCGACACGGCCGATCATATGAACTTCCCTTTCCAGCCGGGCTGCCGCCACAGCCTGGTTCGCCCCCTTCCCGCCAAAAATGGTCGCAAACGCGCTTCCCTGAAGCGTTTCACCCTTCTTCGGAAACCGGTCCACTGTGGTGACCAAGTCCATGTTTAAACTGCCTGTTACTGCGATCAATTTATTCTACCTCTTTTCAATCTGTTTATTTTTGGCTCTTATGATAAGGAACTGCGGGCTTTTCATTAACCGCTCATACCCTTCTGGAGACTCTTTTTTGAAAGTAGCTGTTGGTACAGGTTCAATGATTTCTTCTATCGTAAAATAATTCATGGTTGTATTGATCACTTCCTTGAGAGGTCTCCGATAAAAAGGCACTTCATAAACCTTGTCTTCCTTTTTCTACTGGCCGACGATCAGTTCGGTTTCAAAATAACAGGAGTGTTCCATTAAAGCCACATCTGATATTGGATGATGCACGGAGAACAAAAAGCTTCCATCAGGTGTTAATATTCTCTGGAATTCTTAAAATGTCCTGTTCCAGCTTTTCAAATAATGAAGAGTAAGAGAGCTTAAGATAAAGTCGAAGGAATGATCGTGAAATGGCATGGTTCCTTCGAGATCGAGCCTAAGAACTTCCGCTCCGCCGCCTACCCGCCTTTCAGCCGATGCAACCATTTCCGGGCTGGTATCAATTGCTACAACCTTGGCTCCCCGGCCTAATAATTGCTCCGAGTACCAGCCGGCAGCACAGCCAGCATCCAGAACAGTCTTGTTACTCAGGCTGGAAGGTACATGTTTCATCATCGCTGGCCTCTCGTACTCACTATTGTACAAACTGGTTGTATCGGTTGAGTGCTCATAAACAGGTGCAAGCTGGTCAAACACTACCCTAACCTGATCTTTCAATTTTGGTGCATCGGGACGGTTCTGATGCTTCATACTCCTTCACCCCTCAAGATATTGTCTCGTCTTCGGCATCACAAACCCTATATTCACTCTATTTCGATTAGTTCCGTTCCGGTCACCCTTTCAATCAATGACCTTCGTGGAGATGATTCCGAATGGATGAGAACATTCACTAGCAAAACCACAACATATAAGCAGGTTAACCAACTAAATACATTGTTTGCTGAGTTTTCGTATATAGAGGCTAACGCACTGGCATAAACCAGGATACTGATGATGCCATTGTACAGGAACCAGTGAAAAAAAGCTTGCGGCTGTGAACCTTTTACCATTAGCTGATGCCTCTTTTGTCCGCGAGTGCGGGAAAAGTCAAAAAGAACATCCACCTGTTGGGAGAAGATTTTCCGCTGTTTCACCTTGAAAGAAGCACCATAGGAGAACTGCATCGTACCTAGCAAAACCGGCAGCAAGAAGAGAAGAATCATCCATATAAAAATAGTATTAACATTTTCTGACTTTGATAAAAAGATTCCTGCAAACCCCATCATAATGGCAACGCCGAATGAATAGAACAAAGACGCAGCAATCGTCATCAGCAAATCGAATGCGTAGGCGGCCAGCCGCTTTCTAGCATAGTGGTCCACTCTGATCCCCCTTTTTTCTACTATATATTATAGTCCTTCCTTCTTCATAAAATAGGACCCCTCTTGGCCCTTTCAAATCTAACCTAATTATAGTGTCAATATAACCCAATTGCCCAAGATTTTTTTCTTCTACACGGGAACATACTAAAACCATTAGGAAGGAGGAAAACGATGACAAAGCAAACAGGCTCTGGTGCGGAATTGAACGGGGAATTCGGATCAGGTTATTCGCGCAAACCAAATTACAACGAGGAAATGAGCATGGAGCAGCTGGCAAAGAAGGCGCTGGAGGAAACCATCCGGGATGGCGGTGCTTTTGCCCGGGAGAACCCCGATCAATTCAAGCAATAATATAAAGGCAGCCGTCTGGCTGTCTTTCTTTATTTCCTTTTTTCCTGACCTTGCTCTTATGTTCTTCTAAAACACGGAGTTTCCATCCCTTAATATTTTCACGTTTAAGCATAATTTGGAAAAAACAACAAAGCCTAACAACAGTGTATTGATTGGTGGTGATGTGATGCTTTTCTCTCGTACTCAATTACTTTTTGTTCTCATTCTTTTTATAGGGATTTCCAATCATGTGCTGATCATGCCCCATTTGCTTGCAACCGGAAGGCGGGATGCATGGGTATGCGTATTGTTTGCGTATGCTTTCCTGCTAATATGGGGATTTATCCTTCATTTGATTATGAAAAACAATCATCAGCGCCAAAGCCTTTATGACTGGGTGAAAGCACGTTCGCACGCTACTGCTTCCCGTGTTCTAACCCTTTTCCTCTTCACTTATGTTTTTGCGATTAGTGCGATTTCTTTTTACGATTTAGTGCAATCCATTAATATATATTTTCTGCCGCGGACTCCATCCTTTGTGGTGATGCTGCCTTTCCTGTTAATCAGTGCCTGGTCAGCCTATAGCGGGTTAAAATCCATTGTCTATGTTTCGGCGATTCTATTGCCGATTGTCTGGATTCTCGGAATTTTCGTCGCTTTATCTACGATGGAAGCAAAAGATTATTCCTATCTGTTCCCTGTCCTCGTAGATGGCTATTCCCCTATTGTAAAAGGGACCGTCATCATTCTTGGGGGAAGTGCAGATTTACTTGTGCTCTTGCTTCTTCAGCACCATTTAAAAAAATCATTTACCATGATCCATCTTTTCTTTCTTATCACCATTTTGTCCGGTCTGATTCTGGGACCTACGATGGGTTCCTTGTCTTCATTCGGGCCAGCTTTAGCAGCCGGCATGAGGTTTCCTGCTTTTGAACAATGGCGGCTTATTACCCTCGGGGAATATATATCCCATGTTGACTTTTTAGCGGTATTTCAATTATTAAGCGGGGAAATCATCCGTGTCTCATTAGGTCTTTACCTGCTTGCCGATTTGGTAAAAGGCCGCTCGAAAGTTTTTAAAAAGAAGCATGTATATGTAGTCTCATCGCTTCTTTTGGGGTCTTTGACGTTAATTCCGCTAAGTGATATTTGGGTGCAAACACTGATTGGAAGATACTTCTACCCAGCTGCTTTTATTAGCGGGGTATTGATTTCGTTGGCCTTATTGGTTATCAGCTACTTGCCAATGAAGAAAGGAACTCAAAACCTATGAGCATGGAACAATTGGAGCAGGTTTTAACAAAAGGAAAGTTGAAATCTTCAGAACTGAAAAGCTTTTTAAGTCATTATGCCGATATTGAATTCATCCCTATAGAAAAGGACAAAGCCCTTCAAGCTTTCTATTGCAAAGGGATGGTGGATTCGAAACAGTTAAATGAGTATTTTAATAAAATTATTGTTAGTATCAGCAATGAAGAACCACGAGGTCAATTGGAAGTCCTCCCGCCTGTGCAGCATATTACAAAAATGAAAGAAATGGTGAATCTTGTTTTCTCTGGATCGCTCATTGTTTTCCAGGAAGGAACTCCTTGTTTTTATGTGTTTGATGTAAGCAAGGTTCCCCAGCGAAATCCGCAAGAATCCAATACGGAGGTTTCAATCAAGGGGCCGAAAGATAGCTTTACCGAGGAGATGAATGTGAACATCTCCTTGATTCGCAAAAGATTGAAGTCCGAACAGCTTTATTGCGACTCCTTTACTTTGGGTACATTGAGTGAAACAGAAGTATCGTTGCTTTATTTACATGATAAGGCCAATAAAACCATAATTAAGGAAATAAAAAAGCGAATGAAGGACTTTCAGGGCGAAAGTGTTGTCAGCAGCGGCCAATTGGAGCAATGGATTTCTGATCGCTCGTTCTCACTGTTTCCATTGGTCGACTATGTAACAAGACCTGACTTTGTCATTGAAAGCATGCTTCGTGGACGATTTATCTTGATTGTGAATGGGTCCCCCTCCGTATTGATTGGGCCAGTCAATATCTTTGAGCTGATTAAGTCGCCTGAAGATGTCCATTTTCCTTATTATTTTGTTATATTCGGACGTTTTATCAGGATCGTTGGCTTGGTGACCGCTATTTTCCTGCCGGGATTTTGGGTATCGCTGGCTTCTGTCAACATAGACCAATTGCCGTTTGCCTTATTGGCAACGGTCGTTGTCTCTCGTGAAGGATTGCCGCTGCCGATTGGTCTTGAAGCGATTTTTATCCTTACGCTGTTTGAGCTGTTAAGAGAAGCAGGAGTCCGCATGCCGACTTTTCTGGGGCAGACGGTTTCAATTGTCGGAGGTATTATTATCGGCGATGCGGCAATTCGGGCAGGACTTGCTTCGCCAACGATGATCGTCATCATTGCTTTAACAGCGGTGGCAAGCTATACACTAGTGAACCAGTCGCTTGTCGGAACAGTAAGCATCCTCCGCCTTTATACACTATTACTTTCCATTCTTTTAGGAGTATACGGTGTTTTCATTGCATTCTTGAGCATTCTCATTTATCTTTCGAATTTGGAATCCTTTAAAATAGCGTATCTCGAACCCATTGCCTCGCTCTCATTCAAGGAATATTTAGCTGCTTTATTTGTGAACCCCTTTAATCGAAAAAAATTCGGAATTTCATTCATTCGGAAACGGAGAAATTAGAATGAAGCGAAAATCAATGATGGGCATTTCCTCTATGATAATATTTTGTCTGTTCTTTATGGCAGGCTGTGACATTGACGTAGTTGAAATCGAAAGACAAAACTTTGCGAATGCCATCGGGGTCGATTATCGGGATGGTAAATATTATATTTATATTCAAATGCTGGGACTATCCTCCGTTGCAAAAAGGGAAAGCGGCGAAAAAGCTCCGCCTGAAGTTTATGTTTCAGAGACCAGTGGCGCAACGTTTATTGATGCGTTTTTTAAAGCCTATCATACCGCACAGGAACGAATTGTTTGGGCAAATGTGACGGCCATTGTTTTGAGCGAAAATATCCTGAATAAGGGACTTGGCAATGTTTTTGATGGTTTGACGCGTTATTATGAATTCCGGCCAACACCATGGATCTTTGGGACAAAAGATTCAATGGCCGACATTCTCACTACTCCTGGTTTTTTTAATCAAGGTTCATTGGACACCCTTCTCCAGAGCCCAATGGGTGTGTACGAACAAAGCTCAACCATCAAGCCAAAAAAGTTAAATCAATTTGCACGCGAAATCTTTGAGCCTGGCCAAACCACTTATATTCCTTCGCTTGCAGTAAATGACCTCCAATGGAAGAAAAACAAAAAGAATGAAGCAAAATTATCGATTGACGGGGCGTTTTTCCTAAAGAACTTGGAATACAAAGGGCATTTTCCATATGAGCAATTAAAAGGGATACGTTGGTTGACTCCGGAAACGGTCCGTGCTTCTCTCCTGCTTCCAAATGAAAAAGAGCCGGATTTTCTTACGGTCCTTGAAGATCAAAGTGTTAAAATCCTTCCTGTAAAACAAGATGGGTCGTTCCGTTTCACCATTTCCTATTTTGCGAACGGGATTGTGAGCAATCGGATGAGGAACAGCACGATGAATGTGGAAGCGATGGAACAATTCGTCAAAAAGGGGATCATCTCCCAGGTGAGGGAATTGTACCAGTTAGGGTTGGAGCATAATATAGATTTTCTAAACCTTGAGCACCAGCTTTACAGAAAATATCATAAAGATTGGCAAAAGCTAAAAGATCAGGATACGTTGCTTCGTGAAGACAGCATAAAGTCAATGGAAGTTCATATCACCCTGGAACATTCAGGATCATTTAAAAACCGGAAAATTACGATTAAGGAATAGGATATGGTTAATTTTTCTTGGTATTGGCAACAAGTGAATTACCTGCTATTCGTGAATTCATTATAAGGGTATGAAGGATTTTTGCTTCCAGCGATGAATAGTAATGAAGAAGTTGTTAAATTAAGGAGTGGATGAATGTGTTTAGTAGAGTCGGCCAGATTATGTTGTATGTTCACAACCAGGATGAGGCAGTAAAGTTTTGGAGAGAAAAATTAGGATTTGTAGTCATTTCTGAGGAAAATAGCGGCCAGGGATTCAGATGGATCGAGATCGCTCCCCGGGAAGGTGCTGAAACAAGCATAATACTGCACGATAAGGAGTTTGTCGCCAAAATGTCTCCAGGACTAAACCTTGATACTCCTTCTCTAATGTTCTTTACCGAAAGCTTCGACCAATTGCACCAGGACCTTGCAAATAAAAATATTACCGTTGGAGAAATCATGAACATGCCAGCAGGAAGAGTATTTAACTTTGCTGACAATGAAGAGAATTACTTTGCGGTTATGGAAAGAAACTCACTATAGATAATCATCATCGCTTTTAAAGGGATAACTCGCCTAAATTGACGGTCTTTCTCCCCTACCAGGGATTTATGGGCGGCAGCTTGAGGCGGGTTATTTCTTATAGAAAGGCTTGCCTTTTCAATTTCCTTGTCTTAACTGCATAGTACGAGTAAAAAATTATATATTTAGGAAAAAATAAAGGACGAGGATAAATTTTTTAAGTGTGTATTTAGCACATAGTGAAATAAGAGAAACTTAGAGGACGTTTTAATTGAAATTAGAACTTGTACAGCTAAAGACAAAAATGTATGATATCCTTTAGCAAATGAAGATAACACTAGGAGGAAACAGTTTTGACGAATAAAAGTACAGGTTTGTCGCTTGAGCAGCGTGATGAATTACTCACCGCATTGAAAACCCGCTTTGAAAAAAACATGCATCGCCACGAAGGCCTTGAATGGGCTAAAGTCCAGGCAAAACTTGAGGCAAATCCGGATAAACTGTGGTCGCTGGATGAAATGGAGGCCACGGGCGGTGAACCGGATGTTGTTGGGTATGATCAACAAATGGATGAATACATCTTTTATGATTGCTCGGCTGAAAGCCCTAAAGGCCGCAGAAGTGTTTGTTATGACCGTGAAGCGCTGGAAGCGAGAAAAAAACACAAACCGGAAAACAGCGCGATGGATATGGCAGCCAGCATGGGGATTGACATCCTGACAGAGGAACAATATCGGGAGCTGCAGAAGCTTGGACCTTTCGATCAGAAAACATCAAGCTGGATTCAAACGCCATCGGATATCAGAAAGCTTGGCGGAGCCCTCTTTTGCGATTACCGCTTCGGGCATGTGTTCGTGTATCACAACGGCGCAGACTCCTACTATGGCGCCAGAGGCTTCCGCGGTTCACTAAGGGTCTAGTGATGGAATGGGTTGCCTATGTTGAATGGCAGAAGAAAATTACAAATATTCTGCAGGACAACGTAAAAACGGGGCTCCCCTTCTTTAGGGAACCCCGTTTTCCTATAGACTTATTTAATAAGCATCCAATGCGACGTCTTCCGGAACAATCAATTCAGGTTCAGTGGAATCAAGCACATCCTGGACAGTATACCCTTTCGCCACCTCTACCAGCTTCAATCCGCTGTCAGTTACATCCATTACGGCACGGTCCGTAATAATCCGGTTTACTACCCTTTGCCCTGTCAGCGGCAGCGAGCACTTTTTCAAAATTTTTGACTGTCCGGCTTTATTGACATGCTCCATGATGACAATGACTTTCTTGGCACCATGAACCAGGTCCATTGCGCCACCCATTCCTTTGATCATCTTTCCGGGAATCATCCAATTGGCCAAGTCGCCATTTTCGGCCACTTCCATTCCGCCTAAAATAGCCACATCAATATGGCCTCCGCGAATCATCGCAAAGGATTCAGCATTGCTGAAATAACTCGCTCCAGCAATCGCTGTTACCGTTTCTTTCCCGGCGTTAATCAAATCCGGATCCACTTCTTCTTCGCTCGGATATGGTCCGATTCCCAGCAAGCCATTTTCTGACTGAAGGACAACGGCTTTGTTTTCAGAAATGTGATTAGCCACCATGGTTGGCATGCCAATCCCCAGGTTAACGTATGATCCATCCGAAATTTCCTTCTCTGCTCTTTTAGCAATTTTGACCCTTACGTTCTCTGCCATTGCTTTTCTCCTCCTATCCCTTTAAGATTTAACGGTTAAACGTTCAATTCGTTTTTCTTGCTTTCCAACAATCAGTCCCTGAACATAAATGCTTGGTGTATGGATTTCTTCCGGTTTCAGCTCACCAATTTCAACCAGCTCTTCCACTTCGCAAATTGTGGTTTTCCCGGCAGCCGCCATCATTGGATTAAAGTTTTGCGCCGTTTTCCGATAAACCACATTGCCCATTTTATCGGCTTTCCAAGCCCTGATTAAACTGACATCGGCAACAAGAGCTTCTTCCAACAAATATTCCTTGCCATTGAATTCCCTTGTTTCCCTTCCTTCCGCAATCGGTGTACCAACACCAGCTGGGGTGTAGAAAGCAGGTATTCCTGCCCCGCCGGCACGGATCTTTTCGGCGAGGGAACCTTGGGGAACAAGCTCAACCTCCAATTCACTGCTAAGAACCTGCCTCTCAAACTCCTTATTTTCACCAACATAGGATGAAATCATTTTTTTAATTTGCTTGTTTTTTAGTAAAAGGCCAAGGCCCCAATCATCGACCCCGCAGTTGTTCGATATGACCGTCAAGTCTTTGACATTTCGGTCACGCAGCGCTTTGATCAGATTCTCAGGTATCCCTACCAGCCCAAAACCTCCGACCATCAGCGTCATTCCATCCTGAATCTCACTTACTGCTTCTTCAAAACTGCTGTAAATTTTCTTCATAGATATCCCCTCCCGGAATCAAATGGTAAATGCTCGAAGCTACACCTTATCTGTGCCAAAAATTCATCCTCAATCTGGATGCGCTTACAATTAAGTGATTGTTTTAGCACGACACTCCTTTCGGGAGCGTTCATTTTTGAAAATATTCAGTTTATGTTACTTATAAGTTTACAAGATATTTAATTATAAATAAAATGAATAAAAAGAATACTATTCATTCTGAAACTGAATAAATGAGGCGGTATGATGGAATTAAAGGATTTGCATTATTTTTATGAAGTCGTAAACTATCGGGGTTTTACAAAAGCGGCAGCCCATACCTTTGTTTCCCAGCCAACATTAAGTAAATCCATAAAGAAGCTGGAAGCTGAACTCGGGGTAGAATTATTTGAGCGTTCCACCCGAAAATTGGAACTGACCGATGCGGGAGAAATTGTTTACAGTCAAGCAATAAAAATATTAAGTGCCACGGATGAACTTAGGATTCTTCTGGATGATCTTCGGAATTTGCCAACTGGTACGATTAAGATTGGGATTCCTCCGCTGATTGGGACGCTGTTTTTCCCTTCCATCGCTAAAAGTTTTGGAGAACAATATCCGGAGGTGTCCCTGAAGCTAATTGAACTTGGCGCAAAGCGAATTGAACATTTGGTAGAAGAAGGAGAGGTTGACGCTGGAATCGTCGTCCTTCCGACAGAAAAGGGAAAGTTCAATACCTCCCCTTTCAGGAAAGAAGATTTCATGCTCTATACGAGTGCCTGTCATCCTTTTGTCAAAAAAGAGGTCATTGCATTGGAGGAATTAAAAGCGGAAAGGTTTATATTATTTAACCGTGAATTCGCTTTGCATCACCTCATCATAAAGCGATGCCAGCAAGCAGGGTTCGTTCCAAACATAGCTTATGAAAGCTCTCAGTGGGATTTGATTGCGGAACTGGTTACAGCCCGGTTGGGAATTACCCTTTTGCCAAAATCCATATATGAAAAGATGGACAAGAACGCTGTCGCAGCCATCCCCTTGCACGACCCTCCGATTTGGGAACTTGGAATCATTACGAAAAAAGATCGATACCAATCCCATGCAGTCAAGGCCCTGATCAGGTTTCTAACCAGCAGGCCTGGCTGATCATCAGTGAGGAATGAGAATGGCTGCCATGTAAAGATAAAACCCTGGGTGAAACTGTATAACGTTTACTCCCAGGCTTTTTGATTTTCTGGCTTTTAAAAGTCCGTTATTCACCAATTCACCCGTTGGATGCTAAGATCACTCCCGCAAAATTCCCTTTCAGAACTGGTTTTATATTCTGGTTTGTACATTGAAAAGAAGCGGCAATCGATATCCGATTTTGGTCCTGTTTCTCGTATGTATCAATGGTTACCTCACATACAATAGTGTCTCCGGTAAAAACAGGCCTTAAAAACTCAAAGTTCATCGTACGCGCCAATACGTTATAATCGCCGCCCACTTTTGTGGGTAAGGTCGCTGTCAACAACCCCTGCACAACAAGCCTGCCCTGTTCGTCAGGTGTAACATGGTGAATGCCTTCATCACTAGAAACCTTTGTAAAACTTTCCACATCCTCCACGGTGAAGGTCCGTTCAAATGTAATCACATCCCCTGGTTTTAAAGACAAAGCTACCTCTCCTTTTATGATGGAATGGAAAATATCGGTGGCCACTAAATATCTTTCTTAGATAAGAAATTCAACAAAAAGAGCGTTAATCCTGCTGATCAACACAGCTAAAGAATCGAATTAAACCGTTCCCCTCTCAATCAGCCTTCCCTGCATTTCTATCTTGCTTTTATCTGCCTTTAGTGCTTGCAGGAACAGATTCCTGCCCATTTCCTCAATGGGAATTTCTACGGTGGTGATCTCCATCATTTTCGCAATAGGCTGATTATCAAAACCGATGAGGGCAAGCTCGCCAGGAATGGATATGCCAAGTTTTTGGCTGCATGTTACGATGCCGGCGGCGACCTGGTCACTGGTGACAAGCAGGGCAGTTGGAGGGGATGCCAATTCCATCAACATGTTTACAATCTTTTCGCCATCCTCAAAATATAGGCAATCACCAATTATATAATCCTCATTGAATCCAAGGCTGTATTTTTTGATGAAATCTCTATATGCCGCCTCGCGCTGTAAACTGTTCACCCCTGTCCTCCTGCCGATGCAATAACCAATTTTCCGGTGGCCATGCTGATACAAGTAAGTTAATGCAGTATAGAAGGTCCTGTAATGATTCACATAGGTGACTGAAACGTCTCTTCCTTCGCTATTTTCACATATAACAATATGCCCATAGCCAGCGTATTCGCGTACTGTTGCCATACTGCAGGCACGGGAGCAAATGATCAAGGAATCGATTTGTTTCTCCCTCAGCATCTCCAAGGCTTCAAGCTCCCTGTCTTCCCGGTAATCGGTTTGAATCAGCACCAATTTATAATTATGATCCAGTGCAAGCTTCGCAATTCCATTTAACATGATTGAAAAATAAGGATGGTCCGAGTAAGGGACCACTACTCCCATCAGCATGGTTTTCCCTCTGCTCAAATGCACCGCATTAATATTCTTATGGTAATCGCTTTCCTCGATTGCCCGTAAAACAGCCTTCCTTTTTTCTTCACTGACATATGGATGGTTGTTTAGTACGCGGGAAACCGTCGTAACTGATACTCCGGCCATCCTTGCCAAATCTCTGATATTTGCCATGACACCCACCTATTCCTGCCATTGATCCAACCTTGACAATTACATTAGTATAGAGTTTATTTTAGCTGAAATAATCATCAAATGATTGAATTGGCTCTGCCTCACCGGATTGCCCAGCAGCATGCAAACAAAGGAAGGCAGATACATATACAGCAAAGCAAAGTATTAGCAACGAAAACATAAATTTCTCCTCGCTTTCTTTATCGTTGCCCTCAGTGTAAAGTATGAAACGCGTTTCAGGTCAACTCTTTGTTTAGGAGTTTAACAAATAAGGGTTGTCCATAATTAGATTATTATGTTAACATGAACATGTTCATCGAATGAACGTGTTCATAATTTGAACGTATTCATCGATGATAAAGATAAATATTTTGGGAGGAATGTGAAGCTTCATGAATGATTCTAAGTTAGAAAAGTCGATTTTTTGGCCGTCGCTGATCTTAATTCTCGCGGTCACCGTATTGCTTGTTATTTTCCAGGAATCAGCAGCTCCTGTGCTTTCAGGGATGCTGACTTCCATTACGTTCCAATTGGACTGGGCGTTTGAATTCCTGACAATTGGGCTATTTATCCTTTTGTTATGGTTGATGTTCGGCCGTTATGGCCAGGTCAAGCTAGGGGGACTCAACGATCAGCCCGAATTTTCCAAGCTCAGTTGGGGAGGCATGTTGTTCACAACAAGTATGGGAACCAGCATTATGTTCTGGTCCATTGTTGAACCGCTTTATTATTACACCGGTCCGGCGTTCGGAATCGAACCAAAGAGTGCCGAAGCGGCGGAGTATGCGGTAACGTACGGATTATTTCATTGGGGAATTTCAGCCTGGGCGCTTTACGCCTTGCCATCCGTTGTCATGGCATACAGCTTCCATGTGCTTAAAAATCCTTCATTGAAAATCAGTTCTGCCTGTCGAGGTGTGCTTGGAAAACACGCAGATGGCTTTCTTGGAAAAGCCATTGATATTCTAGTGATCTGGAGTATGATTGGAGGCCTGGGAACTTCCTTGGGACTCGGAGTTCCGATGATTTCTGCTGTTCTTGGCAATTTGTTTGGACTGCAGCCATCGTTATGGTTAAATATTGTGATTATTATTATCTGGACGTTCATCTTCAGCTCCAGTGCCTACCTTGGGTTATATAAAGGAATACGAAGATTAAGTGATTTTAATGTCTACATGGCGCTGGCGCTTGTCCTGTTTGTCATTCTTGTCGGTCCCACCTTGTTCATACTCTCTTATTTCACCAACAGTTTTGGATTGATGATGGATGGCTTCTTTAAGATGAGCCTTTATACAGACCCCATCACACAAGGCGGATTCCCTCAGGCCTGGACTGTCTTCTATTGGGCTTGGTTTGCTGCGACCGCTCCATTTGCCGGAATTTTCATAGCCCGCATTTCCAAAGGGCGTACGATTCGCGAATTGGTATTCCATGTGCTGCTTTGGGGTTCTGCAGGCAGCTGGCTGTATTTTGGAGTGTTTGGCGGCTATGCGATGGACCTCCAATTAAGCGGTAAATTAGCGTTAACCGAAATTCAGGCTGCTACAGGTGATCCGTCTGTCATTGTTGCCGTTCTGAATTCGTTGCCAATGCCAATGGTTGTTTCGATTTTCTTTGTGATTCTCGGATTCATCTTTCTGGCAACGTCCCTTGACTCGGCAAGTTTGGTCATTGCCAGTGTCGCCACGAAAAAGCTGGACGGCGATGGGCAGCCGGCCCGCTGGCACCGTTTGTTATGGGGAGTGCTTTTATCGGCGCTGGCGATCAGTCTGACGATGACTGGCGGCCTTAGCGTGGTCCAAACCTCTTCCGTTCTCGTCTCTGTACCTGTTTTGGCGATGTACATTTTAATGGCGGTGTCGCTAGTGAAATGGCTTAAGAAAAACGAAGAGATTCATATCTATGTAAACAAGCAAAATCAAAAGTAATTGGAGGACGCGAATAAATGAGTAAAGAGAGAAAAGAGCTTCAGCGTGCGCGCATGTTTCGGTATTTTCTTGATGCGGCGACCGATGTGATTGAAGAAGACGGCATTGAACATATGACGATTCGCAAGATTGCGGACCGCGCTGGGTTTACTGCCTCGACAGCGTACAACTACTTTAAGGATCTTTCTCACTTGAAATTTTTTGCGGCCATGCGATTTACGTCTGAATATGTAAAAGAACTGCCATCTTATATGGATTTAGGCCATAACATTGTAGATAAATGGCTTTACTCCTGGGAATGCTTCTGCAAGCATTCCTTTGATCAGCCGGAGATCTACTCTGTCATCTTCATGGACAATCTGGGGTCTTCCCCGCAAAAGCTGTTTGATGACTATTATGCACTGCATACGCATGATTTAACGGATGTGCCGGAAGAACTCCATGACATCCTGATTGAATATGATTTTTCCAAACGAAGTGCGCTTTACATTCAGGGAGCGGTTACCGAAGGTTTTATAAAAGAAGAAAATGTCCCATTAATCGCGGACATCACTCTAATGGTCTGGAAAGGCATGATGAATACGTATATGAACAGGCGGCGCGGCTATTCAAAAGAAGAAGCCATCAAACGGACTCTGGAACTCGTCGCCCAGTGCGTCATCAACGTTGTGGAACCTGAACGTCGCAGCGAAATAACATTCCGGCTATAAGAAACATCTTCCATCATGAGTGAACGAAAGGATGAAAAAATTGGTTTTTAATATAAAAGATTCAGGAAAACGCCGAGTAAAAACAGAATTCCCACGAAAAGTGAAAAAGCTGGAGAACATCTGGATTCCCATGTCGGATGGAGCAAAACTCGCGGCTCACATCTGGCTGCCGGTTGATGCCGAGGAGAATCCAGTTCCAGCCATCCTGGAATACCTGCCTTACCGTAAAAATGATTTTACCGCAATTCGGGATTCGGTCCGTCACCCCTACTTTGCGGGTCACGGCTATGCCAGCATCAGAGTCGATATTCGCGGTGCCGGGGATTCTGACGGAATTTTACTGGATGAGTATTTAAAACAAGAGCAGGACGACGCGCTCGATGTCTTGAGCTGGATTGCCAAACAGCCATGGAGCACCGGCGGAGTCGGGATGATTGGCAAGTCATGGGGCGGCTTCAACGGCCTGCAAGTGGCAGCACGGAACCATCCTGCCCTGAAAACGATCATCACCCTTTGCTCAACGGATGACCGTTATGCGGATGACGTCCATTACCGCGGCGGCAATCTGCTTGCTTCCGACATGCTGTGGTGGGCGTCGACGATGTTTGCCTACAATGCCCGGCCGCAGGATCCTGCCATTGTCGGCGACAGCTGGCGGGAGAATTGGCTTGACCGGCTGGAGAACACTCCCCCATTTGTCGAGGAATGGGTCCGCCACCAGCGCCGGGATGAGTATTGGAAGCACGGTTCCATTTGTGAAGATTACAGTGATATCCAGATTCCCGTTTTTGCGGCCAGCGGCTGGCAGGACGGCTACACTGATTCGGTTTTCCGCCTGTTGGAGCATCTTCCTAAAGAAAGCAAAGGGCTCATCGGACCTTGGGCACACGAGTACCCGGAAGTGGCCACTCCTGAACCGGCAATTGGGTTTTTACAAGAAGCATTGCGCTGGTATGATCATTGGCTGAAAGGAATCGACACCGGCATCATGGATGAGCCGAAGCTGATTTCCTACATCCAGGAAAGTGAACGTCCTGCCGTAACGTATGAAGAGCGTCCAGGGAAATGGGTCGCCGATCCTTCCTGGCCTTCCCCATTTGTCAACAGCGAAAACTGGTATCCTTCAAATGGGTCGCTTACCAAGGAAGTTCCTTCAGGTGATGACATTTTGGTCCCAAGTGTGCAGGAACATGGGCTTTACTATGGCGTCTTCTGCCCATTCGGCCAGCCAGGCGACCTGCCGGCAGACCAGCGGCTTGAGAATGGAAAAGCGGTTGTGTTCACATCCGCTCCATTAACAGAAAAGCTTGAGCTGCTTGGACATCCTGTTTTTCATGCTGAACTGGCAGCAAATCAGGAGAATGCCCTTATTGCGGTCCGCCTGATGGACAAGGCACCGACCGGCGAGTCAACGCTGATTAGCTATGGAATGCTGAACCTGACGCATCGGAACTCCCATGAGCATCCGGAAAAACTGCAGCCTGGCCGGAAATACAAGGTACAAGTGAAACTGGATTCGCTAGGACAGGAAATTCCTGCGGGCCACCAACTGGAAATTGCTGTTTCGCCGACTTATTGGCCTTCAGCGTGGCCATCGCCAAAGCCTGTTGATTTGACGCTTTATTTTGGTGAAGATACATTTATGGAACTGCCTGTCCGTACTCCTCAGGAAGAGGACCAGGATTGGGGCCATTTCGATGCACCTGAAACGGCGCAAGTGATGGAACGTGAAATTCTCCGTAAAGAAGAGCGCACCCGTGAAATCAGCTATAATCCAATAGAGGGTGTATGGACGCTCGCCGATTTTTCGGATGAAGGCGAACGACGCTTGCCTTCGAACGGCATCCGGCATGGCAGTAAAAACAAAAATACATGGAGCATCAAGGAAAACGATCCCCTATCCGCCTACAATCGCTGCGAATGGGAATTGACCCTTGGCCGGGATGACTGGAACATCACCCTTGAAACTGACAGCGAAATGTGGAGCGACGAAGCAAAATTCTACCTTGTGAACAAGCTGACGGCTTACGAGGGAGAGAAAAAAGTGTTCCATAAGACCTGGAAGGCGGAAATTGACCGGGACCATGTGTAAGTAAATCCTCTCACGGATATCATTTTAAACAAAAAGGCCGATTAGCTTCTAACCGCTAATCGGCCTTTTTAAGTTACTTGGAAAGTGACGGTATCCATAACGTCAATGCCGGAATGAATGTGACCAGTAATAGTACGATAATTGAAACCAGGACAAACGGCCATATAGCCTTTATGAACGACTCAATGGAAACTTTTCCGAGGGATGTTGCCAGAAATAAGCCTGAGCCTACAGGCGGTGTCAAAATACCAATTGTAACGTTCAAACATATTAATACACCGAAGTGAATCGGATCAATACCAAATGTCGGCAATATCGGGACAAAAATGGGCGTAAGGATGATGATCAAAGCAATTCCCTCAATTACCATACCCAACAGCAATAGTAAAATATTTACAAGGATTAAAAACATCAACGGTCCATTGGCAATAGTCGTCATCCATTCCGCGATTGTCTGAGGAACCCTCTCAAAGGTCATTGCCCAGCCAAATACACTCGCCATTGCAATGAGCATCGTCACAATGGCCGTAGAAATTGCCGTATTCACCATAATTTCCGGAAGTTGTTTTAGGTTAATATCCTTATAAAAAATGAAACTGACAACCAATGCAATGAGGCAGGCAATCCCTGCTGATTCAGTAGGAGTGAATATACCGGTCACAATACCCCAAATCAAAATTCCTGGAACTAATAATGCTGGTATGATCTGTAATGAAGCTTTCCCTCTTTCTCCCCATGAGGCCTTTTGTCTTGAGGGAAAGCTTTGTTTATATCCGATATAGGCAACTAATAGAATAAAAGCAATGGAGATTAGGATTCCTGGCAATATTCCCGCAAGGAACATATCTCCGATTGATGTGCTGGAAGTCGCTCCGTAAATAATGAATAGCATACTAGGCGGAATGATGGGTCCCAGCATTCCTGCTGCGGCAGTTGTAGCGGCCCCAAATTCACGTTTGTAGCCTTCCTTCTCCATTGAAGGGACCATGATTTTCGACATCATCGCTATTTGTGCAGCTGCTGAGCCGATAATGGATGCCAAAAATGTATTGGCTATTATATTCACATATGCCAGACCGCCTCTATAATGGCCAACAAACTTTTGGGCGAAATCAATCAGGCGTTTTGTAATTCCACCTGTATTCATTATTTCCCCGGCCAGCATAAATAAAGGAATCGCCAATAAGCCATAGCTTTCCAAAGAAGAAAATAATCTCTGAGGTCCGTTAAGCAGCATTGTAGTATTGCCGCTTACAATTAAAAGCACAATACCTGCTATCCCCAGAACAATGGCTATCGGCACTCTAACTACAAGCAATAAAGCGAATATTATGAGAGTCAGTGTCATTCAATCAATCACCTTCCCGCTTTTGGCAATCCGTAAAGCCTCTAGTAACCAATTGATAAAATGGATCGACATAAATAAAAGACTTGTCGGAATGCATAGATACATATAAATCATCGGGGTTTGTGTTGTAACTGATTTTTGCAGCAGAATACTGGGATTCAAGATCCAAACGAGCGATTGATAAAAGAAAAAGATGATAAATGTCGTAGAAGCCAGCAATCCGAGCAAAATCATCGCATTCTTCAAATTAGACTTCATTTTTTGTACAAAAAGAGTAACAGCTACTGCCTCTTTTACTTTAATGCTCATGCTAGCGCCGATAAAGCTTGACCAGACAAATGAATACAGGGCTACCTCCTGTCCCCAAACCAGGGGGGATTTTACAAAATAGCGAAATAAAACATCGAGGATCATTGCGATAAGCATTGATGAAATCAACAGGATTACTAATAATTTTTCTATTTTAAAAATGCCATTGCTTACTGATTGAATGACCTTCATATCGGCATGGACCCTCCAATAGAAAATTGAGGTTGTCTATATAGTCCGTTCCTGTGTTAATAGACAACCTCCCTTATTTGTTATTGTTGCTATTTTTGGACTGCCTCTATAAACTCCTTAATTAGCTCATTATCGCTGGAATATTTATCGTAAATCTTTTGTGCCTCCTGGATAAATTCCTTACGATTATCCAGCTCGACAACATTAATCAAACCTTCCAGTTTTTTAAGATTTTCTTTTTCACCAGCCACTAGTTCCGCCTCGCCCCATTCAACGGCGGCTGCAAGGGCTTCATCAAAAATTTTCTGATCTTCCTCTGGCATACTTTCATAGTTTTTCTTACTTGCTGTAAACACACCGCCAAAAGCCATGTGGTTTGTTAGTACATAGTTTTTACCGATCTCATAATATTTTTCGGATAACATCGGGTTTGTGTCCACAGATACCCCATCTATAACACCAGTCTGCAAGGCGTTATAAACTTCAGGCAATCCCATCGCAATGGGGCTTGCACCCAAACCTTTCCAATAATCAAGCACAGATGCTCCACCAGTAAACCGCAGCTTTCTTCCGTCCACTTCTGCAAGGTTTTGTATTGGGTCTCCTTTTACAAGCAGGTTATGATTTGCTGCAAAAAAGTAATCCATTCCCAAAAGTCCCTGTTCCTCCAACAACCCAAGCATTTCCTTTGCTGGTTTGGTATTCTGTGCAGCCAGGGAAGCTTCCAGATCCTCGAATAAAAATGGCATATTCCAGCCATCCAGCGCAGGAAAACGGGTGCTCATGTATGGAACTGTAATTAATGCAAAATCAAGTGAACCATTTTGAAGCTGCTGGACCATATCAGCTTCTGGACCAAGTTGTGCAGATGGGAAGATTTCCATTTTCATTCTCCCATCGGATCTTGTTTCAAGCTCTTCCGCTAATTTCTCGCCAAATCTATTCCAGATATGCGTAGGTGCAGTGACATTGCTGAACTTAAATTCATATGTTTTTCCTTCATCACCAGAAGTACTGGCTTCTTTTTTATTATCACTGCAAGCACCAAGAATAACTACTAATAACATCGAAATCATCACAAGGAGTATTTTTGCTTTTTTCAACGAACATTCCCCCTCAACAAATTACGTTATTTAACTGCTGTAAACCAAGAAAATCCAATGCATTTTGACCAAGCATTAATCGTATATCTTCTTGCGGAATATCCTGCAGGCTGTCAATCACTTTTCCAACCGGTTTCTCTCGCAGCAGGAATGGATAATCCGATCCAGCAATAATTTGTTTGGCCCCAAACCGTTCAATCATGAACTTAAGGTTAATAGGGTCATAGACGAGTGAGTCATAGTATAGTTTTTTAGCATACATACTTGGAGGATTTACTGTATTTCTTGTATCTTGCCAAACCTCCCATCCCATATCCATTCTGGGAAGAAGATACGGTAATGCCCCTCCTCCATGTGCAAAGCAAACCTTCAAATTGGGCAGCTTATCAAGCATCCCGCTCATAATGATGCTTCCAGCTGCAAGTGCCGTTTCCGATGGCATGCCAATCGTGTACATCGAATTAAACTTATCCAATCTTTCCCTGCCTAAAGTGGCCCAGGGGTGTACAAATAGGGGAACATTCATTTCGGCAGCTGCTTCAAAGAAAGGATACAGGGAAATATGATCAAAGTTCCGGTCATTTACATTTGAGCCAATTTGAATCCCTCTTAATCCAAGCTCATTCACTGCCCTATCCATTTCACCAATAGCCAGTTCGACACTCTGAAGAGGAACAGTCCCCATTCCCACGAATCGGTCCGGATACTTTTTTACAACGGAAGCTATAAAATCATTTTGGGACCTGGCGAGCTTGAGGCAGGCTTCAGGACTGGACCAGTAGGAAAAGGTCACTGGAATTGGTGATAGGACCTGGATGTCTACACCTTCTTTATCCATATCCTCTATCCGTTTTTCGGGATCCCATGTTTGGTCTGTTATTTTCCGGAACGTTTTCCCTTTCACCATAATTTCAGCACCACAGCTGCAGGATTTTTGAAAAACCGGAAAACGGTCGTCACCATATTCTGCCGCCAAATTTGGGAACTCGCTGGAAATGATGTGGGTATGAAAGTCGACCCGCAAATTTTTCACCAATGTTCCTCCTTTCTTTTGACTAGTTTCCTTAGCCATTTATCCTTGTATTTTGGTACCATAAGTCAGGTAGCTTTCTGGCGGTGTACTTCCCCACATATCCAAGCCTAGCTGCCCTGATCCTGACTTCCACTCAATTGGCTGCCAATCCGGGGCAAAAATAAGCATTCCGCCTGTCCATAGTTCAATTCGGTTTCCGGAAGGTTCAAAAGCATACAGGAATTGTGCGCCACTAGTGCCGTGTTTACCTGGGCCCCACTCAATTTTGATATCATTTTCTGCCATTATATTTAAGGCACGGAATAATTCATCTGGTGTATCCAGGTAATAAGCTACATGGTGTAATAGAGTGCCATTTTGATTGCTGTTGCGCATCAAGGCAATTTCGTGTGCAATATTTGTTTTACTCAACCAGGAGCCCAATCGTATATCCTCACTATTCTGAATATAATACCGATGATGAATTCCGAGCAGATTTGTCCACCACTCCTGCTCCTTCTTTACATCGTTAACCATTACATTGACGTGGTCAAAGCGGCGCGGTGCTGCGCCTCTTCCGCTATATTTCATTGGATGACTCGGAAGTCTGGATGCTGTCAGCGGGTTTGAATACGCTTCCATTTCCCAGTAAAGCTCGATTGGAATTCCGGATGGGCTGTAAAATTTGATGGCATCCCCTTGAGCCAATTCATTTCCCCCGGCAATCCACTTGAAATCAATCCCAGCCTCTTTCAGTGTTTTTTCAAATGCATAAAGGGCTTTTTCCGAATTCACCCTCCATCCGAAGTGGTCCAATCCTGATTCCTCTGCTTCATTAAGAACCAAGGTGTGATGATCCCAATCCTGCCACGCTCTCAAATATACTCTGCCACTTTCTTCTGCCGACACATGCAAACCAAGTACTTCAGTAAAGAACCAAAGTGATTTTTCCAAATTCGTTACATTGATTGAAGCATGGCCAATATGGGCCACATTCGATAATTTCAGATCCAGTTCTGTAAGTTCCATTCCTTTTTGTTTTGCATTTGATAAACCCATATCCCATTCCTCCCAATTTTGTATGAATAGGTGACTGCTTGCATGCAAAGAAATTAAAGGATCTATTTTGCTAACGTCCTAATTGTTCAGCGCTCCTGCCACCAATGCCCCAATGGGTCTTTTTCACTTCTGTTACAATGACACGGATATTTTCTTTTGGAGCATTTAGTGTCTCGCCAACTGTTGCGGTAACATCTTCAATCAATTTCTCAATGATCTCTCCCGATCTTCCTTCGAAAATTTGAATATTAATGATTGGCAATCTATTCGCCCCTATCGTTTTTTATTTGACGATAAACGCCACTTCTCCAAGTCCACTGTATTTTGCGGTTACATAGTCTCCTGGAGTAAGAGGCACCGCGGCCGTCATGCCACCCGTTAAAATCGGCTGCCCAGCTTTGACCTTCCCGCCTTTTTTCCAGAGCATATTAGCGAGCCTTGCAACAGAATTTGCCGGATGTCCAAGCACTGCAGCCCCTGCGCCTGATGCCCGAATTTGTCCATTCACCTCCAAATTGACCTCTACTTCATCCAATTCAAGTGTCTCCGGTCTTTTTAACGTCATCCCAAATATAGCACCCGCCGCTGATGTATTATCTGCGATAACATCTGGCAAAGTGAAATTAAAATTTTCATAGCGGCTATCAATAATTTCCAAGGCCGGAAAAACATATTCCGTAGCCTGTAAAACATCCAGAGCCGTCACATCGGGGCCTTCCAAATCCCTCGATAAAATGAAACCTATTTCCGGTTCTACTTTTGGATGGATATAATCCGAGACCGCGATGGCTTCGCCTGCTTCTACAACCATGTAATCAAATACAAAGCCATATATAGGGTCCTCCACATTCATTTGTTTCATTTTCGCTTCACTGGTAATGCCCATTTTAGGACCAGCGATTTTATGCCCCTCTTCCAGCTTCCGTCTGACTAACTCCTCCTGGATGAGATAGGATTCTTCGATTGTCAGCTGCGGATATAACTCCGCTGTTATTTTTCTGACTTCCCTTTTTTCTTTCTCGGCATCATGCACATAATCAGCCAGCCTATCAATCAAATCTTTATCCATGTAATACCTCCATTCCAATTCATACGGCAGCACCTATAGCTTGATGGTTACATTCGTTAATTCCGTGTAGAAGTCAAAGCTGTGTGCGCCTCCTTCGCGGCCTATTCCGCTATGCTTCATGCCGCCAAAAGGTGTACGCAAATCCCGTAAAAACCAAGTGTTGATCCAAACCATTCCTGCTTCAATTTTTGCGGAAATCCGAGTTGCCCGTTTGATATCGGAAGTCCATAAACTTGCACTTAATCCATAATGCGTATCATTGACCTGTTCCATTACTTCCATTTCTGTGTCAAATGGAAGAACGGTAACAACTGGTCCAAAAATCTCCTCACGCACACATCTTGAGTCCTTGCCCAGACCTGTGATAATGGAAGGCTCGATAAAATATCCCTTTCCTAAATCAACTGGATTTCCTCCTGTAAGAAAGGTAGCACCCTCAAGCTTTGCAATTTCCAAATACTTGAGTACCTTATGGTAATGCTCTTCACTTACCAGAGCTCCTACATACGTATCCGGATCAAATGGATCCCCCACCTTTAGATTCTTTGCGGCAGCAGCAAAGCGTTCCAGGAACGTATCATAAATTGGGCGCTCTACGTAAATTCTTGATCCGCATAAGCAAACCTCTCCTTGATTGATAAAGCTTGACTTGATCGTTGTTTCAATGACCTCATCCAGATTTGCATCGGCAAAAATAATGTTGGGATTTTTACCGCCCAGCTCAAAAGAAAGCTTCTTCAATGTGGGGGCGGCCGCTTTCATAATGGCACTGCCTGTAAGGGTTTCTCCTGTAAAGGCAATGGCATCCACATCCTTGTGGGAGGTTATCGCAGCACCCGTTTCGCCAAAACCGTGAACCACATTGACGACACCTTCAGGTACGCCAGCATCTGTACAGATTTGTGCCAATACGGTTGCTGTCATCGGAGTGACTTCAGAGGGCTTCATGACAACCGTATTTCCGGCAGCAAGAGCCGGGGCAAGTTTCCAGGTCATTAATAATAATGGCAGATTCCAGGGATTGATCAATCCCAAAACACCGACTGGACGTCTGATTGCATAGTGAACAGCAATGTCATCCTGTTGATAGGCTTCCGTTCCGACTGATATCATATAATCTGCAAAGAAATGAAAATTATAGGCCGCCCTGTCAATATCGACGCTTTTTGATAGCCATAGCGGTTTCCCGGTATCAAGTGATTCCAAAATCGCCAGTTCTTCATGACGTTCTTTTATTAAATCACCAATCCTGCGAAGAACGGCCGAACGCTGGCGCAATGGCATACTGCCCCATTCTCCCTTAAGGGCCTTTCTGGCAGCACTCACAGCCAAGTCAACTTCTTCTGTTCCTCCATTTGCAACAATCCCAAGAACTTCCTCTGTTGCGGGGTTGATGTTATTAAAGGTCTTTCCATTCCCGGAAGCCACATAGCATCCGCCAATATAATGCAGACAATTAATTGCCTTCAAATCAGCCTTTTCTTTAGTATCAAGCATCCCACTACCTCCTACTGTACTTATGGACTATGCTAATTTTCTCAAGAGCCGAAAATCCTTCACTTCTTTTTGCTCATATTCCTGGGGCTTGATTTCATTATAGGGTATGACCATTAACCCAAAAAGCGGCCAGTTCCTTTATACGGAACAAAAACAAAATATTTAAAATATTTAAAACTTTAAACGGCAAACGGTTCCAAAGAAAGTTTCTTGATGGTAAAATATTCAAACAGACACCGTGCCTGTTCCACACTGTTGGAAAATATCCGGGAAAGAAGGGAAACCAAGATGACTCGTAAGAAAAGCAATCCACAAATTCTATCGTCAGTTAGCTATGCGCTTCAAATTCTAAATAGCTTCTCAACATTTGAACCCACCCAAAAGGTCAGCGATCTTGCAAATTCCCTGGGCTTGGCAAAAAGCACCGTAAGCCGCCTCTTATCGACCCTTGCCAGTGAAGGCTTTGTCATAAAGGATAAAAACACTGGCGGATATAAGCTGGGACTATCTGTATTAACGCTTGGGGGGATTGTCACAAACCATTTGGAAATTCATAAAGAGGCTGCACCTGTTTTATATAAGCTAGTAAACGATACAAAGGAAACGGCCCATCTATCAGTCCTCGATGAATTGGATACCATTTATATTCACAAGGAGGAATGCAATCAGCCTGTCCGAATCTTGACCCATCTTGGACGAAGAAACCCCTCCTACTGTACAAGCTCCGGAAAGCTGCTGCTGGCTTTTAGTGATGAAAGCCTTGTCGAGGAAGTGATCCGGCGAGGATTGAAAGCTTATACGAGCAAGAGCATCACAGACCCGGACCAGCTGCGGGCAGAGATGGATAATATCCGGAAGATGGGTTATGCCATCAGTACGGAAGAGTTAACACAAGGCACAAGGTCTGTAGCAGCGCCCATACGGGATTATACAGGCAAGGTAGTATGTGCAATAAATGTAGTCGGGCCCTTGCAGCGTATGAAGGATTATCAAATACCTGCTATTGCAAAGAAGGTGATAAACGCCGGGATAGAGGCTTCGGAGCGAATGGGGTATGATAAACGTTTTTTGGGGTAACCCAGGATATTCACTATTGTTTTTTGGGAAAGCAAAAAGATGCCGATATGCTCCGCACATCGGCATCTTTTTTAATATCACTTCTTATAGCCAAAGTCAGGAATATTCGTCCAGCGGTCCTTTAAATAGCGTACGACCATTTTCGGTTCCCTGGCCCGTGTGAAGACGCCTTTTTTATTCCCCTGGACACGCATGATTCCGAATTTGGTCTGGAAGTCGGCAAAATTCCATAATTGTTCACCCACAAAATTGGGGATTTCATCAAACACTTTGCTGTTCATGCGGTAGTAATCTTCCTGGTATTCCTCACTGAAAGGTTCCCCGTAGGCACTATGGAATCCGGCGACTGTATCCGCTCCATATTCCGTATACATGATTGGTTTGTCACGATACTTTTCCTGCCATTGCAGCAGCTCTTTACGCGTCTCCTTTTCTGCAGCCTCTAAATCCCCATTTTGCAAATMCCAGCCATAATAGCGGTTTAAGGCGATGACATCCACCAGGTCGGAGGTTTTATCTTCTTTCGGCGTTGCCATCAGGATGTTGACAAGGGTGCAAGGACGCTTTTGCGGATCAAGCTCGCGGGCAAGCTGGAATAATGGCTCGAAATATTCGTACGCTCCCTCGATATGGGAAGCAGGCTCATTGGCAATCGACCACATCACCACACATGCGTGATTTTTGTCGCGGTCAATCAATTCGCGAATGACCTGTTCGTGTGCTTCTTTTGTTTTAAGCTCGCTCCACGTGGCGAGAGCATTCTTCCCGCTTAAATCAAAGCCAAAGCCGTGGAATAACCCAACTGCCGGGGTTTCATCGATGACCACAATTCCCTCCCGGTCGCACAGGCGCATCATTTCTTCCGAATAAGGATAATGGGAAGTACGGAAAGAATTGGCCCCCATATCCTTCATCAAGTTAATGTCGAGAACATTATAAGCTTCATTCAAGCCGCGGCCTTGTACAAATGTATCTTCATGCTTTCCAAAACCTTTAAAATAGAACGATTCGCCGTTAATCAGGAATTTTCCGCGCTTCACTTCAACTTTGCGGACACCGAATGCCTCTTCATAAACATCGACGCTTTCTCCGCCTTTAATGCCTTCCACTTTAGCTGTATAAAGATAGGCACCCAGAGGCTGCCACAGTTTGACGTTTTCAATTGAAATGTTTAGATCATTTCCTGAAGCTTGGGCCACTTGATCTCCCTCTTCATCTACGATTGTTACTCGTACCTCATCAAAGTCTCCAGCTGTTTTTACCGAGATTTGGACTTCCGCCTTTTTTGAAGTTAAATCCACATCAGGAACAATTACGATATCCTCTATGTAATCATGTGGGGTGGTACATATTTTGACCGGACGATGCAGTCCCGCATAGTTAAAAAAATCAAAGTTCTCATCGACTTTGCGGATGGTACGGCCATTTTCATCTTTCTCTTCCGTATAGTTGCCAACCGGCAGTGTTGTATAATCCAGCAGATTGCTCAGACGCACGGTTAAACGGTTTGCGCCATCTGCCAAAAAGTCGTTGATTTCAATTTCAAATGGTGTAAAACCGCCTTTATGATGAGTGATTTCCTTTCCGTTCAAGTACACCCATGCTTCATGAGTAGCAGAACCAAAGCGCAGCACCAATCGTTCATTGCGCAAAGCTTTCGCAACTGTGAATTCTTTTTCATACCATATATACCCGTTGTGCTCGCGGATTTCTTTGGACAATGCCTGATCATTAAATGATGCAGGAACAGCGACAACTTCATTGGTTGGAAGTGGCTGTGACACTTCAATGCGTTCCTCTTCTTTATCAATCATAAACTTCCAAATTCCGCTTAAGTCGACAACAACCCGGCTTTCCGTTGCTAATGGATATAGCATGATGTTTTCTCCTCCATTCTGTTATGTAAAAACCCTTCAAGCAAAAGGGAAATGCTCCCTTTTGACCCTCTCCTCTTGAGTTTCCCCATTCACAGGCCAGATAATCGAAAGCCACTCCAAAATCTCGGGTTTACCTTTTGTCTGGCGGATTGTTTGTTTTGTTAACATACTCTTCAAATAAGGGTATAATGAAGATTCATGGATTTTACAATATTGTATATATTTTCTTGGAGGCAGTCATGAAACAGCATGTAATCTTTCGCTATCTTTATGTCTTTTATTCTTTTGTTTTCCTAATCTATTTGACTAATGTTTTTATTGGCAGTGAAATCTTAAATGGTTTTCTGGGAATCCTGACGATTATCATGCTAGTAATCTCGTTTCCTGCAGCGTCTGGATTGTTCAAAATCCTTGGCAGTGCTTTCCTCGCGATTGGAGGATATTTATTTTTCACAACGGGGCAATCCATCCTGACCATTCCCCAGCTGCTGACATCCAATCTGTCGCTGCTGACCCTCTTGGCGATGCTGCCCTGGATGAACAGTGTCGTGCAAAGCGGCCGGTTTGACCGCAGTTTGAACCAGCTTATTAAAGTGAATGTTTCCGACCTGGGGAAACTGTATCCGCGCAGTTCGGTGACGACCCATACATTGGCGGCCTTTTTGAATCTGCCCGCCGCGACCATCTCCCAGGATGTTTTAAAGACGAATTTGGCGCCTCTTGGCAAAAAACTGCGAAACTCATTTATCTCCACGGCCACATTACGAGGATACTCATTGGCCTTATTATGGAGCCCTTTGGAAATCACGCTGGCCGTATCGATCGTGACAACCGGAGTTGACTATGTTTCTTTATTGCCCTGGCTGCTATTGATTGCTATAGTCTCTCTGGTGGCGGACTCCATATGGGGCCGGTTCCATTATAGGAAATATGCATACGGAAACGCCAAACCTAATAGTTCGCAAAAGATAAATGTCCGAAACCTGACCCGAAAAGTAATCCAGTTAGTTGTGTCCCTTGCCTTGTTTTTAACGCTTGTCGTCTTGTTGGGAAACCTGTTCAAGCTTAATTTCACCCTGACCGTCACACTGCTTATTTTGCCTTTTGCCTATGTTTGGTCCCTTCTGATGAAAAGAAGCAGAAGCTTCTGGACGATTGGCTGGAATACATGGAAAACAAAGACGAATAACATGCAGAACTTCATTGTGCTGTTTATATCCCTATCCTTGTTCTCGAACACTTTAAATGATACGTCGTTCCTGGAGGCCATCCAAAAGCCGCTGTCGCTCGTTTCGGATTACCCATTCATTTTATTATTTTTGCTGCAGGCAAGCTTTGTATTCTTCAGCATGTTCGGGGTGCATCCAATTGCAACAGTGGGCATTTTGACTGGGATCATTACCCCTCTCCTGGAAATCATGAATCCGGTCAGCATTGCGATAGTGCTGATTACAGGCTCAGTCGCTACCTTCACCGTCGGAACATATGGATTGCTTGTTACACTGACTTCCATCAGCATGGAAGAGAGCCCTTACCGGATCACCTTAAAGAACATGCCGTTCGCTTTGTTTATCGGACTTGTTGGGACGCTGGTTGCCTATTTTCTTTTATGAGGAGTTTCTCAGATAAAAGCAATCAGCGGAAAGAGCTAAAAAGTCTCTTCTCCCTGCACCAAAAAAGCCCTTGTTTACACTATTAACGTGTAAACAGGGCTTTTCCTTCCTATTAAGGCGTTGCTTTTTTAAAGAGCTGCTAGTACCTTTATCTCCCAAACGCCTCGACGACCCTTTATCCCTTAGGAGATGGGCTAGCCAGCCTGGCAAACGCTACCTAATAATTGCCATACCCTTGTTGCATTGGAGCTCCCCCATATCCATGCTGCATTGGGAAACCTCCATATCCATGTTGCATTGGATAACCTCCATAACCATGATGCATTGGGTATCCTCCGTACCCATGATGCATCGGGTATCCTCCATGTCCATGGTGAAACGGATAACCGCCATGTCCCATGCCAAAGCCCGGATATCCACCATAACCCATTCCCGGGCTCATGCCAAAACCTGGATATCCTCCGTAGCCCATTCCGCTGCCAAATTGTCGGTCCATTTTCCTTCTCCCCCTAATTAAGTTTCAATTTCAAATTACGGCTGCTTCTCAACACACCTTTTTTTAAATAAATGGGTAGCCAAAACCATATCCAAATGGATAGCCAAAGCCATAACCATAAGGATAACCAAAGCCGTATCCATATGGATAACCAAAGCCGTATCCATATGGATAGCCTAAAAGCGTGCTTCCAAGGACACCGCCTAATAATCCTCCAAGGAATGGAGCTCCCCAGCCAAAACCGCCCCAACCCCATGGGCGTCCGAATCCAAATCCAAATGGGCGGCCAAACCCGAACCCGAAGGGACGGCCAAATCCGAATGGGCGACCGAACCCAAATCCAAACGGACGGCCGAATCCAAAGGGACGCCCAAAAATCCTTTCATCATTTTGATCAAACATTACATCCTGGCTCAATGGCATATCTGTATACATGCTCCCTCCTCCTCATAATCAAAGTCACTATAAGAATATGCATTCACCTAATTTTGTCATGGGCAAACATCTAGTATTGGGAATTTATTTTCATTTTTATGAATCTGACAGGCTGCATATTGCAAAGTGCGGGATTTTTCATGGAAGGAAGAAAGATGCCGGCGAAAAGCCTTGGACGGGTTGTAAAGACACTATAATCTGCCAAAGGGAGCAGTGAATACCACCTTTAATAATATCTAATGTTTTGCCCCGGATGAATGGATTCCGTGGCTCCTCCCTGGGAGTGAGCGTACAATTCCTCCACCGGTTTTAGGATCATTTTGTTTAACTCCATCATCAATGTATTCAGGTGAAAATTGGCTTCCATTAATCCAGAAACTTTTTCATCCTGCTGGATGCGGGCAGTTAAGTTTTGGAGCGTGTCTACTTCTTGCTGGGTTACCTCCTGCCCGCTCATTTGTTTTTGGTATAAATTCATTTGCAGCTGATTGAATGTATTAAAAAGATTTTTTGCTGCAGGATTAGCATTCACTTCCTCATACTTTCTTAATAAATGAATAAATTCATTGCTGTTCCGAAGGGCATTTTCCAATTGATTGGCGATAGCAAACAACTCTCTATTCAAAAGAACAACCTCCTTGGAATCAAACTGGGCATTCCACAGTATGTAAACAATGTATGTTCCTACGTTAAAATGGTGCATGCGGGAAGTCTCTGTACAGGTCTTTTTTGGATATTGGCCCAAAAATGTTTGCTGTGATTTAATGAAAATCGAAGCCTTTTTTGTCACTGGAACCGTTCTATTGTAAAATCATGTCACAAAATAGTTGTTTTACAATTTATTAAACTTGTGTATGATGGAAACAATAGAAAAGGAGGCGATTATCACTTGAATAAGTTGATTCCATTCTTCTTGCTCTTCCTTCTGCCATCGCTTTCCTATTCTCAACTAAACCTCCACCAAGCTGGTGGAAAGATATATGCTTTTCAACAGGACGCACCTCATATAGCTGTTGACCATAGTGGATGGCTGTTAGGTGATGATCATAAACATCCCTCAGGACCGGGCATTTTCTTCCCTGCTTTACTCGTGTGCGTTATGATGGCATTCATATGTATGCTGTATTTCCTGATTCGTTATATGATCACTTCGGCGTTTCTTACTCCAATTCTTTACCAATCGAAATACGTGATTGTTTCCTCTGAAGTTAACGCGTAAAACATTATGTTAACAAGAGGAGGAACAAAACAATGTTGTTTCGATATATCATGATTGGTTTTTTATCTTTGACTTCTTTGTCATTGTTCACGTACCAAGGAATTGAGATTTTCCAGGCTTTTATGGAACTTTTCAAAGGAAAAGAATTTTAAAAAGGAACAGTTAAAGAACCGCTGTTCAATATCGCTAGTTGGGAACCAGCTTAGAATAGCTAAGCTGGTTC
Source organism: Bacillus sp. FJAT-27251 (assembly GCF_001273925.1). Taxonomy (GTDB): domain Bacteria; phylum Bacillota; class Bacilli; order Bacillales; family Cytobacillaceae; genus Mesobacillus_B. Next base: position 3,789,128 of record NZ_LIGG01000001.1, read on the forward strand.
TTTATTTTATCCTAGCAGTCTCTTTATGCAGCAATGTCATCGGCTCCTGTTTCCTTGAAGAATACTTATGGACGATGATAAAATTATGCTTATTATGCCTATTGGAGGATAAAATGAGTTTACAGCTAAACTTAGATTTTTATGAAGATAAGATTGAGTTCTTTGAGGCTGAAAGCATTAAAGCGCTAGAAGATAAAATTCAGGCCCAAATCGAAAACAACAAAGCCCTTTTACTCTCAGTCCATTCCGTCTCCCACCAAATGTACGTCAGCGAAGACGGACGCCGCTTTTATAGTGCAGTCGTACATTTTAAGCTTAAGCAAAGTGCCGGTTCTTCTATTTCGATGTAAAAACGGGAAATAAAGACAGTGCGAACGGTGCCAGGCACTGTTCGCTCTGTTCGCTACACTAAGGCTTAGATTATATTGCAAAAAAACACCTATGACAGGTGTCTTTTGAAAACTGTTTCTATAAAGGCCTTTTTTTAGTTTGTGCTCCTGCCAGCTTTCTCCCTATTCCCGCTGAGATAGGATTTTCCACCTTTTCCATTTTAAACACCCATTGCTGCATTGGTTTTTGGCAGTGCGGAATCATCCAGCCTAAAATTTTGCCGATAAAATAGGCGGCCACAATTGTACCAATCCCGATCGATCCGAGTGATTGTATGAAAATCATACAGACAGCACCAGCAACCCCTACATTGATCAAATCACTGGTAATCTTCGCTTTGCTGAATTTCAGTTTGAATTTTTCGCTGATTGCATAGGTGAGCGCGTCGTATGGCATTAATGGAAGCTTCGCTGTGAAATAGCCCAATAATCCGGCAGCGACAACGAATAAACTGGCAACTAAAAAGAGGAATCTTGCTAGAATGGTTTCAGGTGCAGGGAAAAGCTGGACAAGGAATAGGGTAGCATCCATAAAGAACCCAAACAATAACGCAACAATTAATTGAACAGCGGATTCCTGAAACTCGATTCGTTTATTTAACAAAATTTGAATTACAATAAATAACACATTGGCTAGTATGGTTGTTACCCCAACCGATAAGCCATTTGTGAGGGAAATGGCATACGCTAGTGATGAAACGGGCGATACGCCCAGCCCTGCCTGGATCGATAGGCTGACCCCAAAAGACAAACAAAATAAGCCGAGCACGTATAGGATCAGGCGCTTCGAATTTACCTTCATATAATATAGACCATCCTTCTCTTTGTGAAATGTTATACATTTAAATATAACATCGGTGGCAACATAAAAATAATATATATATGGTAAACTATTCATATGTAATTACATATAACGAGGAGTTAGAATGGATATTCGGCAATTGCATTACTTCCGGGAAATCGTACGACAGGGGAGCATTTCGAAAGCGGCCGAAGTGCTACACATCGCTCAGCCCCCGCTTAGCCAGCTGTTAAAAAAGCTTGAAAAGGATCTGGGGACGACTTTGATTCACCGCTATCGCCAAAAATGGGAGCTTACCGAAACAGGAGAAATCTACTACCAATATGCGGAGAGAACGTTAAGGCAGACCGAGGATGTACGGCAGCGAATTGCGGAAATTGAACATGGCATTGCCGGAACCGTGAGCATTGGTGTATCTTCTGCCTGCTCTAATTTGCTCATTGACTATGTCAGTCTGTTCCGAACCCAATTTCCCGATGTGAAAATCAATATCATTACTGGCGACTCGGAGGAATTGCTAATCAAACTTGAACAAAGAGAAATTCATATTGCTTTACTATTACGGCCAGGAAACACGGAACGTTATGATAGGAAGAGCATAAACAGACAGCCATCTGTCGTGATTATACCGACTGATTGGCTGCCAAAGTTCCCATCGCAAAATCCAACGTTTGAGCAAATCGCCTCCTTCCCTATCATAATGCTAGGTGCAATGGAAGGACATTTTTTCCATGAGCACATCCTTAAAGCATTCGATGAGCGGGGATTGAAGCCCAATATCATGATTGAGTGCAAGAACCTCACAATGGTGGTGGCGCTGGTAAGCAGAGGTTTGGGCTTATCGATTATTCCAAGAATGGAGTACGCCTCACCTTTCCCGGAACACACAACGCTGCTTGAGCTCGAAGAATTGGATTACAGCATGGAACCTGTATTTTTACGAGTAAAAGATGAGCCTTTCTCGAAGGCGGCTGTCCAGTTTTGGGAGATGATTGAATAAAAGGGATAAATCCGAATCAGCCACCGCTGCGAGGCAGCTTTTTTCAACACATAGGCAGTCATTAGCACGAAAAAATACGCTACTTCATCTAAAAATGTGATTATTTTTCTTGAAAAGCGGTTATTGCTTCATAAAATGCATTTATTGCATCGATTAACGCGGGAATTGTATCAATTCCTGGCTGGATTGCATCAATAAATCGATTTATTTAAAATACCTGTTTCCAACTTGTGACAAGGGTCATCTCCGTCAGGAAGCCAAGCCGGACAACGTCCCTGTTCCTCGACCTCTTGACTTCAAAAAGCCTCTTCCGCAGGGAAAGAGGCTTTAATCGAATTCAGATAGTCTGTTTCATTTAAGATAATGCTTTTTATAATCCGGATATATAGAAAACTTTCGTCGTAAATTAACGAGATTTTCCCCAAAGCTCTCTTCTAAAAGTCCTCTGTGCTTCTCCATAATTTCCATGAGATACAAGTCTTGAATGATGACTTCGGTAATCGGCATCACTAAACCCACATGTCTTGTCCATGCGGCACGGCTGTCTTTCCCGAGCGAGACAATACCGGCTACTACCTCTGAATCATCTGCACTGATAACAAGCCATCGTCCCCCATACTCTTCGGTTATTGCATCCCCCATATAATGGAGATAAACCTGGGCAAAATTTGACGAAATTTCCCCATAGGCAACAATGGTTACGTTGACTCCTCGCAGTGATGCCTGTCTTAGCTCAGCTTCCAATTCTTCGTATTCGTCTTTCCATATTTCCAGAAGGATCCTTTTGGTGGCAGATCCTATACAACCTTTTACCTTATCAAGTATTTTATTCCGTTCCATGATATTCCATATATTTTCACGGTCATTGGCAGAGCGTTCAAACTCCGCTAATGACTTTTCCGCCAGTTCAAAATTCTCTTCTGCTTCCCTTCGGCGGTTTTTAATCAGCTCTTTGGCCGGCACAGGAGTATATTGCGGGGTATTGCCCGGACTTACGAGAATATCTCCGCGGATGGCGAGACCATCCAGGACCTCATATATTTTTGAACGTGGAACACCGGAATGTTTCGCTACTGCATACCCCGTTAATGGAGATTCCTCCAATAAGGCAAGATACGCTTTCGCTTCATACTCGGTAAAATTCAGGTTCTTTAATGTTTCAAAAATGGTTTCTTTCATAAACCCTCCAGCTTTAAATTAGTCGCTACCCTAGTCACTAATATTTTATCAAAACTATTGGTTACTTCCAAATTTTCTGATATACTCATGAAAAGTAGTTACCAACGTAGTCACTAAAGGAAAGGGGAAAAACATGGAGAGCTTACTTACATACATTTCAATTGCCGCCATGATGGTTGTGATTCCAGGTGCAGATACGATGCTACTGGTGAAAAACACGCTCAGCTATGGACCGAAAGCTGGACGATATACCGTTCTGGGAATGGCAACAGGACTTTCCTTTTGGACGCTCATAGCCATCCTTGGATTATCAGTTGTCATTGCCAAGTCCGTGATTCTGTTCAGTACGATTAAATATTTGGGAGCCGCCTACCTAATTTATTTGGGAATCAGGAGTTTTTTTGCAAAAAGCGTGTTTTCCCTCGAGGAAATCCAGGCACAAGCGAATTCACCTGCAAAGCCTGCAGCCACATATAATAAACAGTCCTTTATGCAAGCATTGCTAAGCAACGTCCTAAATCCAAAGACGGTTTTGGTCTATATCTCCGTCATGCCCCAATTTATCAATTTGAACGGAAATGTAAACCATCAATTGATGGTGTTGGCAGCCATCCTTACGCTGCTCGCCGTATTATGGTTTTTGACCCTTGTATCTGTCATTGATTATGCGAAAAAGTGGCTGAATAACCCCAGATTCCAGAAAGCATTCCAAAAATCAGCCGGCCTGGTATTAGTAGGGTTTGGCGTCAAGACAGGAATCTAGGTTTTATAATAAACAATCCTCTATCCGTTCAGACAGCTGAACGGATTTCTTTTTTAATAATATTCTTATATATTTATAGTCCGTACAGTTTCATATATTGAAACTCCATTTGCGCATTTTAGGTGAAAAAGTAGTAGGATTAATAGAAGATGAGGTAAGCAATGCCAACAAAGGGTTATCTACCCTGATTAAAGGACTTGCTGTCTCAGTGAATTTATTACTGAAGCAGCTCCAAAAGAATTGCAACCTCGTCAATATTTAACTTCTGGAGGTAAACAAAATGAAAGTAGTAGCAATCGTAGGAAGCATTCGGAAAAACTCCTATAATTTACGGGTGGCAAAGCATGTTCAACAACGTTATGCTGATCAGTTTGAAGTCGAGATTTTAGACTTGGCCCCCCTGCCTATGTACAACCAGGATCTCGAATTGGATGCTCCGCAAGAAGTGCTTGATTTCAAAGCAAAAGTCAAAGAAGCGGATGCCGTTCTTTGGGTAACACCTGAATACAATGGAACCATTCCGGGGGTATTAGGAAATGCCATTGACTGGCTAAGCCGGGTAGAGAAAGTAATGAATGGCAAACCGTCGATCATTATGGGCTCTTCCATGGGGAATTTGGGATCGGTTAAAGCGCAGATGCACCTGCGGGATATCTTGTTTGCAGTTGGCTTAAACTCTCCGGTCCTTGGCGGCAATGAAGTATACATAGGTGCAGTGCATGAAAAGTTTGATGCTGAAGGAAACCTGACAGACGAAGCAACCATCGCCTTTATAGACGGTGTTATTGCAAACTTCCAGGAATGGATGAAAAAATACATTTAATACAATAGACACCTCTTCAAATTTTATGGAGAGGTGTTTTTTTATAGGGACACAGGGACAGGCACCTGTCCCCTTCTCCATATGTAAACTAATTATAAAATATAGTTGACACTTTTCTCCAGACACAATTAGAATGAGTGTTATAAAAAACTATTTATTTTTTACTAGGAGGAAAAAGATGAATATTCGGGAAATAACTCATGTAGCTTTATTTGCAGCGATTATGGGAGCTTTGGGATTTCTTCCGCCGATTTTTCTATCGTTTACACCGGTACCGATTACGATGCAGACGCTGGGGGTTCTGCTTGCGGGCGGAATTTTGGGTGCGCGTTTAGGAGCGATGAGTCAAATCGTGTTTTTGCTGCTTGTCGCTGCAGGCCTTCCACTTTTGTCCGGAGGCCGCGGAGGAATAGGTGTCTTTTTCGGACCAAGCGCGGGTTATTTACTGGCCTACCCGATTACGGCATTTTGCCTTGGCTATATCCAATCCCGACTTAAAAAATTACGAATTGGCCATATTTTACTCATCAACTTGACGGCAGGTATTTTCATCATTTACTTGATTGGTATCCCTGTACAAGCTTTCATTATGAACATCGGTCTGCCAGAAGCAATTAAAATGAGCCTTGTGTTCTTGCCAGGAGATGCTATTAAAGCAACGCTTGCCTCTCTCTTAGTATATAAACTGCAAAGTTACCCCATTTTTAATAGAAACCTAGCTTCATATTAAAATGTTCTTTTTTAAAAAAGGAGAGCTTTTCCATGACAACGATTGTTGCACCCTATCAGGAACATAAGATCCTGTATCCCGATAAAATTGCGATTCAAACTCGGTTTGAGACGATTCGTTATCGGGAGTGGGGTCAAATGGTTTGCCAGACGGCCAATTGGCTGCACTCATTAGAAGGAAACACCGGAAAAATTGGCATTTTAATGCCAAATGGTATTCCTTTTCTGCAACTCTTTTCTGGTACAGCCATGGCTGGTTTGATTTCGGTCCCGTATGATGTTAAATGGAAGGCCGCCGAGTTGAAACAGCGTGTAACCGTTTCATCTCCTTCCGTCATCGTCACAACGGAGACGTTCGCCAAACACCTTAAAGGGATTGACACGAGAATCATTATTTGGGAGGACGCTTGTGAGCAGATCCTTCTTTATCCCCCTTCATGGAATCACGAAATCGCCGGGAGCGCTCCCTTTTACATGGGATTCACTTCTGGTTCAACCGGGGTGCCAAAAGCGTTTGTCCGTTCCCATGATTCATGGATCGCCAGTTTCGCATGCAATTTGGAGGATTTTCAGTTAGAACGAGCGGAACATGTCCTCATTCCCGGAGCGCTCATCCATTCGCATTTCCTTTATGGAGCTGTCAGCACTTTATATTCAGGCGGCTCTGTTTACCTGTTGGAGAAATTTTCACCAGTACAGACGCTAAAATGGGTGAAAACACTTCCAATTACCGTACTTTATGTTGTTCCGACGATGATTGAGGCGATTGCTGTAAAGTCGGAAACAGTTGAAAAACCGATCAAGATCATCTCCTCTGGGGCAAAATGGGAGGATGATTCAAAACGAAGGATTCAAGAACAGTTTCATGATGTCACGATTTTTGAATTTTACGGAGCAAGTGAACTGAGTTATGTATCTGTTATGTCCAGTAACGACGAAAAAGGATACCTTCCTGGTTCCGTCGGCAAGCCTTGCCATAATGTTGAAATCCAAATTAGACGCGAAAATCATGAACTGGCAGAGAGCGGAGAAATCGGAAAGATATATGTCAAAAGTGACATGTTCATTTTGGGATATCTTTGGGGAGATTCTCCAGGTATTCGAACCATTACAGATGCAGACGGCTGGGCGACCGTTGATGATATGGGCTATTTGGATAAAGATGGTTTTTTATACATAGTCGGACGGGAGAAAAACATGATTTTATATGGTGGTGTGAACATATTCCCTGAAGAAATCGAGGCCGTATTAATGGAACATCCGCATGTCGAGGAAGCCGCCGTCATAGGGGCGAGCGATCCTTACTGGGGACAAGTCCCAGTGGCGGTCATCAAAGGAAAGGCTTCCAGGCGCGATTTGAAAAAACAATGCAGAGAAAAATTATCTGCTTACAAGCTGCCGCGAAAATGGTATTTTGTTGATGAAATCCCTCATACAACAAGCGGTAAAATCGCCCGGATGCGTGTTAAAGAGCTCATCGAAAACGAGGTGAACGTCCATTAAAAAAGCTGTGATTGTAAAAGCAAAACGAACCCCAATTGGGAAAAAAGACGGCCAGTTCCGACATGTAGAAGCCCATCTTCTTGCGGCCCCCCTGCTTTCCCATCTAGCTTCGGGTGTAGAACGTGAAATAGACGACGTGATCCTTGGGAATGTCGTTGGCCCAGGAGGAAATATTGCCCGTTTGACCGCTTTAGAAGCCGGCCTTCCCCTTTCCGTCCCGGGAATGACGATTGACAGACAATGCAGTGCAGGACTTGAAGCGATTCGGACTGCCTGTCACTATATTCAAGGGAATGCTGGGCGCTGTTATCTTGCAGGCGGAACCGAGAGTGCCAGCACCTCCCACTTCCCCGCCCGGGCAAGATTTTCTCCTGACAAAATCGGTGATCCCGATATGGGAGTCGCGGCCGAATTAGTAGCGCAAGAGTTTGCCATCTCAAAAGACATGCAGGATGAATACGCAAGCCTAAGTTATCAAAGGAGCTGGAAGGCTTATCGGGAAGGAGTTTATGATCAGGAAATCATAGGCTGGGAAGACCGATCTGTTGATGAATGCTTTTTAAAAGAGCGAAACATCGAGGCATTGTTAAAAAGAGCGAGMCCCATCTTTGTAAAAGAAAATGGCACGGTTACCGCCGCAAACAGCTGCAGCATTAACGACGGAGCTGCGGCGGTGTTAATCATGGAGGAAGAACTTGCATCCAAACTGAAGATGCAGCCCGTGTTACGCTTTCTAGACAGCCAGGTCAGTGCCGTTCATCCTCATTACCCTGGATTTTCACCTGTTCCCGCAATCAGCGAGCTTTTGGAGAGAAATCATTTGTCCGTTGAAGACATCGGCCTATTTGAAATCAATGAGGCGTTTGCATCAAAAATCGCTGCATGCACGCGTGAGCTATCGATTCCTTATGAAAAAATCAATGTTTCCGGAGGCGCTTTAACAATCGGACATCCTTACGGCGGATCAGGCGCGGTGCTGGTTACCCGCCTTTTTTACGAAGCTCAGCGCAGAAAAAAGGTGAACTATGCAGTGGCTGCGATTGGAAGTGCCGGTGGTGTTGGGGTGGCTGTTTTATTTGAGGTGATTTGATGAAGACAAAGGAAAGATATGGACTGTCCTTTCAGCCAATTTCTTAACACCAAAAAATTTAATGAAGGCAGGCCCTTCCACGTAGAAGAGCCTGCCACATTATGAATATTTTAAGGTATATTCCAAACTTCATCCATTTTTAATAAAAGCCAGGATATGATCAATAAACGGTTCTGACTTTTCAATTTGTGTCCAGTGGCCGCACTCATTGAATAAATGCAGTTCGGCATGTGGCAAGAGCTGAAATAATTTATAGCTGGTATCTTCGAATAAGATAACCTGGTCATTCAATCCATGGAGCAATAATGTCTTCGTCTCAATTTTTTTGATATCTTCATCAGGCAATGTGAGTTCATCCAGTCTTTCCTGCCGCGAATCATAGAACATGGCGGCAAAAGCATCCCTGCTCTCTGGCTTTATGCTAGCTTCGTAACGCATGCGGACCAGCTCTTCATTTTTGGCGGCATCCTGATTATAGGAGAATAATTGAATCAGTTCGCCTATCGATTCCAGGCTAGGCTCGTACCCCCAGACGCGGTCCAATCCATAGGATAATTTGTGCTGAACCCCTACGGAGCCCATTAAAATTAATTTTTTTACAAGGTTCAGAATCATTTCTCGGTAACTGAACCTTCTTCATGATAGTGAGTATGAATTCCGTTGACTTCCATATATTTAGAACTGATTTGCAAGAAAAACCCTTCCTTTCACTTTTAATGAGTGTCATAGAAAGAAAGAGAAAGCAAAATTGATTCCTCTTTCTGTTTTTAATAAATGAGTTTAAGCTTTTACCGGCTGTTCTTTTCTAACCGGTGTACCGTATTTGAAGAATTCCTGCGGCAAATTGGATCCGTGCCAGATGATTGCCTTCTCCAGATCCTTGCCATTCCATTCGATTGTTTTCCAATCCGGATCGGAAATCTGGTATCCTGGGTCGCCGAACAGCAAAGACTGCTTTCCGCAAATGTGCATGAAATCCGCCACTTCCCTGGCAGGGATTATTTTGTTAAAGAACATGGAACGGCGATAAATTTATGCTGGTTGAAGAGACCATGCTGCCTGCTCCAGGAATCTATGAAGCTGAGCTGGAAGGTTCAGACCGTACTGTTAAAAGCATCATTTTAGTAGATGAGCTAGGAGAGCTGCATCTAATAGAATCCAAAGCGAATCTGTTTAATAGTATAATAAAGATACATTGGTTAAGACATGTCAAAGCAGCCTTGTCTTCCCAAACCATCTCATAAAGGGGGTATTTCTTTGACAAACGAGTTCATATCAAAGGCTGTCCAGCTTCTGGATGATGCCTATGAAAAGCATGAATCGATACCGGTGCCGCTCTCCACGCAAGACCCAGCAATGACGATTGATGATGCCTATCAGATTCAACTTCGGCGAATTGAGAAAGCCACAGATGAAGGCAGCCGCATTACCGGTAAGAAAATCGGCTTAACATCATTGGCGATGCAAAACCTTCTTGGTGTCGATCAGCCGGACTATGGGCATCTCTTCCATTCGATGGAGGTGCCAAATGGCGGGACGGTTTCCCTTAGCTCACTCTTCCAGCCGAAGATTGAAGGCGAAATCGCTTTTGTTCTGAAACAGGATTTAACTGGTCCAAATGTGTCTGTTGAAGATGTTTTAGGTGCAACAGATTATGTAGTCCCTGCAATTGAAATTGTCGACAGCCGCATTAAAGACTGGAAAATAAAATTGGTGGATACAGTGGCCGACAATGCATCCTGCGGGTTGTATGTTCTTGGGACCAACAAAGTGAAAATCAGCGATGTGGATTTAAAATCTGTTACGATGAAGCTGTTAAAAAACAATGAAGTCATCAATGAGGGCAGCGGCACAGATGTATTGGGTGATCCAGCCTTTTGTGTAGCCTGGCTCGCCAATAAGCTGCACGAATACGGCGTATCATTAAAAGCCGGCGAAGTGATATTATCCGGAGCCCTCTCGGCAGCGGTTGAAGCAAAGCCTGGCGACCAGTTCACCGCGTCATTTAGTACACTTGGAGAAGCATCTGTTCAGTTCGTCAAGTGACGCCCTCTTCAGAGTGATACAATAAAACCTGTGCTCAGCCAAGCCTGCAAGCCCATATAATTTGGTGCAACTGGTATGATTCTTTCTCCATTATTGAAAAATAAGGGAAAGAAAAGAGGTGCATTATGAAAGGAAAAAGGGAACCGCAATTCAGGAGTGGGCAAACAGTAAACGACCAATTGAAGGGGTATTACGGGATGGATCCGGAGATGAGCCTTCAATCTGCTAACTTTGCTACGACGGAAAATCCATATCTGAATGAGCATTATCAGGAGAATTCCAAGGATGATGAATAAGTGGCTTTAAGTATTCTGCCGAAAAACAGAAGAGAAACGTCTCTTCTGTTTTTTGATTCCCCTCCCCTGCTCATCACTTAATTTTGACGATACCCCCCTCTTCCAATAAGATAAAAATAGAAAACCTGAATGTTAGGATGAACAGAATGAAAATCTTATTGGTTGAAGATGACCGGACTATCGCTTCCGGATTAGAGTACTCACTAAAGCAGGAGGAGTATGAGACAGTGCTTTGCCATGATGCTGCCTCTGCAAAAGAAATGATTCAGAATCAAATCGGCGAAATCGATTTATGCCTCTTTGACCTTAACTTGCCCGATGGCAGCGGGTATGACTTATGCGCACTCGTGAAAAAACGCCGGGATATTCCGGTCATCTTTTTAACAGCCTTTGATGATGAAGTGAACGTCGTCATGGGCCTCGATATGGGAGCGGATGATTATATCACCAAACCTTTTCGCATCCGCGAACTGGTTTCGAGGATTAAATCCGTCCTCCGCCGGTACCACCGCCATGCCCAGCCGCAGAACACCATTGATATCGGGAATATTCAAATCAACACACTCGAAGGAAAGGTGTACAAGCAAGGGAAAGAAGTATTGTTGACTGCCCTGGAGTATCGGCTTTTCCTTATTTTCGCCAATCACATTGGACAGGTCCTTACAAGGGCCCAGCTGCTGGACCGGATCTGGGATGTGGCCGGTGATTTTGTCAACGACAACACGTTGACTGTGTATATTAAAAGATTGCGGGAGAAGCTGGAAGACAATCCGCAAAACCCGACGCTGATCAAGACCATACGCGGCATGGGCTATAAGGTTGGTGACTAAATTTGTTTCGTAACCGGGAAGTTCAAATCCTGCTGGCCATTCTGCTTTTGATAAGTCTAATCGGCTTTAGTGTGGCAGCCATTTTCGTGTCCATGCTTGGTGCCGTTTTGGTGCTTGGAGTCGCCATCCTCCTGATTGGCTGTACGCTGATTTTCACCAAATGGCGTTACCAGGAAATTGAAAAGCTTTCAGGATACCTCCAGCAAATCAGCAATGGTGATTTTAAGCTGGACGTTCGCGATAACCATGAAGGAGAGTTAAGCCTCCTGAAAAGTCAGATCTATAAAGTGACCAGAATGCTTTCTGAGCAAGGAGCGGTTCTGTCCGAGGATAAGGCCAAATTGTCCAATGCGATTTCCGATATCTCCCACCAGTTAAAAACCCCGCTTACCTCGATGATGGTGATGGCCGATTTGCTGCGGGACAATCGACTGGAAGATGCCAAACGGGCAGAATTTACCCGCAATCTCCAAGTCCAGCTGGAACGCATGGAATGGCTTGTTTCTTCATTATTAAAGCTTTCAAAAATCGATGCAGGGACGATTGCGTTTAAAAAGGAAAAGGTATTGGTAGGTCCCCTCGTTCGCAAAGCGATCGAGCCGCTTTTGGTTCCCATGGATATAAAAATGCAAAGGCTGTCCGTCGATGGTGATGAGAACGCTGCATTTATCGGTGATTTCAACTGGTCCGCCGAAGCGCTCATCAATATCATCAAAAACTGTGTCGAGCATACAGGTGAAGGCGGCGAGATCACGATTGTGTTTTCAGAGAATGCCCTGTACACAGAGATTGAGATTGGTGATAACGGGAATGGAATTGCCAAAGAGGATCTCCCATACATATTCCAGCGATTTTACAAGGGTAAAAACGCTAGTGATGACAGCGTTGGGATTGGCCTGGCAATGGCCCACAGCATCATCGCAAGCCAGCAAGGCGATATTGTCGTGAAAAGTGTAAAAGGTGTTGGGACAACGTTTCAGATTAAATTTTATAAGCAGGTGATTTAGGGGGTCGCGGGTCGTGATGTTGGTTTGGATGTTGGTTTGGATGTGATTATTCGGACAGGTGGGGATGAAAACCGTGGTGGATTGTCCGAATCAGTTGGGGTTTCGGACAACTCCCGAGGAGAAACTTGGGTGTTTGTCCGAATCAGCGTGGTATTCGGACTACTCTCGAGGAAAATCTGGGGTGCCTGTCCGAATCAGCCCCGCTTTCGGACTACTCCTGACGAAAAGCTGGGTGCCCAGTCCGAATCAAGCCCTCATTCTGACTACTCCAGAGGAAAAGCAGGAGTGCCTGTCCGAATCAGCCCCGTTTTCGGACAGCTTTCGGGGAAAAGCTAGGGTGCCTGTCCGAATCCACCGCGCTTTCGGACTCCACCCCAGGAAAAGCCAGCTTCCTTGTCCGAATCACCCAGGCATTCAAACAATAATCTCCTACACCCTTCCCCATTCCCCTCCCAAAGTGAATAAACTGTCACCGTACAGTCACTTTAAAGTCATACTATCCTCTTATACTGACCTCATAGAAGAATTTAACGGAGGTTTTCACATGAACATAGTTGAAGTTAAAAATCTGTCGAAGGTGTATGGAAAAGGCGAAACAGCGGTCAAAGCGCTCGATAATGTGTCTTTTTCCGTGAAAAAAGGTGAATTTGTCTGCATCATCGGCCCTTCCGGCTCGGGAAAGTCCACCCTTCTCCATATGCTTGGCGGAGTCGACCGCCCTACTAGCGGAAAGGTTCTCATCGATCAGACCGATATTTATGACCTAAATGAAACACAGCTTGCGATTTTCAGGCGCAGGCAAATCGGCTTGATTTATCAATTTTATAACCTGATCCCTATTTTAACCGTCGAAGAAAATATGACGCTGCCGATGCTTTTGGATGAGCAAAAAGTTGACCCAAACCATCTCAATAAAATTGTCGACATTCTTGGATTGACCAACCGCCTTTCCCATCTGCCGAACCAGCTTTCAGGCGGCCAGCAGCAGCGCGTCTCGATTGGCCGGGCGCTGATCAGCAATCCCGCAATTATCCTTGCCGACGAGCCGACAGGCAATCTTGATAGCAAAAATAGCGAAGAAATCATGGAACTTCTTAAAATGTTCAACAAAACCTACAATCAAACGTTGATTGTGATCACGCATGATGAACGCATCGCCCTTCAGGCGGACCGCATCATCTCCATTGAAGACGGAAAGGTTGCCAAAGATGAGGTGACCCGGCCGTGAATATTATCAACAAGGTAACCCTGAGGCATTTAAAAGAGAACAAACGCCGGTCACTAGTCACCATCATCGGCGTCATCATTTCGGTGGCGATGATCACCGCGGTTTCGACGCTTGGTGTTTCCTTTTTGGACTTAATGATTCGCCAGGATATTGCCAAAAACGGAGAATGGCATGTTCTCTACAAGGATCTCACCAATGACCAGATACAAGCCATCAGGGAGGACAGCAACACAAAAACACTTGCCCTCTCCAGCGATGGCTATGCAGCTCTTGAAGAATCGGAAAATGCCTATAAACCATATCTTTATTTCAAAAGCTATAATAAAACCGGCATGGAGCTATTCCCGATCACGGTCAGCGAAGGAAGGCTTCCCCGTAATGAAAATGAAGTCGCGATTTCCGAAGCGATAAAAAACAATGCAAAAGTGCAGTACAAAATTGGAGATCAACTCACGGTGGATATTGGGGAGCGATGGAGTACAACAGAACCAGCCATGCTGACTCAAAATCAATCTCTTCAGCGTGGTGAAGATACCATTAATGAAGAATTGAAGAATACCAAAACCAAAACCGTGGCCATCGTCGGCACGATTGAACGCCCTGCATGGGAACCAACCTGGGCTCCCGGTTACACGGTAATTGGCTATGTGGACGAAGCAACGTCTGATTCTATTGATGCTTTTGTCGTTTTAAACAATATAAAAGGCTCCCTTTTTGAAGACGCCAATAAACTTGCTGCCCAACAGGAAATTGAAAATGTCCACTTTAATTCCGATTTGCTTCGCTATTATGGTGTAACGGATAACGACAACTTGCGCATGACGCTATTCTCACTGGCAGGCATCATTATGGGTGTCATTATCGTTGGCTCCGTGGCACTAATTTATAATGCATTTGCCATTAGTGTGTCAGAGCGTGCCAGGCACCTGGGGATGCTTTCAAGCGTTGGTGCGACGAAGAGGCAAAAACGGAATTCGGTCTTTTTTGAAGGTGCAGTAATCGGGGCCATCTCTATTCCGGTTGGGATTTTGGCCGGCCTAGCAGGAATTGGCATCACCTTCGTTTTCATCAATACGTTTATCCAGGAGGCTTTAAATGTTTCGGAAAAGCTGGAATTGGTAATCACACCGGCGTCGATTTTGATTGCATGCGGCATTTCCATTCTGACGATACTCATTTCAACCTATATTCCAGCGCAAAAAGCTTCACGGATTTCTGCCATTGATGCCATCCGCCAGACCCAGGACATCAAGTTGTCAGGAAAAACAGTCAAGACCTCCAGGCTGGTGAGAAAAGTCTTCGGGCTTGAAGCCGAAATTGGGCTCAAGAATGTGAAAAGGAATAGAAAACGATACCTGGCCACCGTTTTCTCTTTAGTGATCAGCATTGTCCTATTCCTAGCAGTCACCTATTTTACCGACAATCTAAAAAAATCGTTGGAACTGTCGCAGGATAATCTTCAGTATGATATCCAAATTTTCAGCAGCCATTTGGGAAAGGAAGAGCTGGCAAGTTTTGCGGAATTGGATCATGTAACAAAATCTACCTTTATTGACGAAGCCCAATTTGAGTCGCCCGTTGGAATCGACGCCCTCCCTGATTCGTTGAAACAGCAAATCGCCGAGAACGATTTGGAGCTTACCGATGGAAAATATCCTTATTATACAGTCCTGCATGGATTGGATTCGGAAAGTTTCCAGGCCTATGCGACGCAAATCGGTGTGAATGCGGCAGGCTTCACCAATCCGGACACACCAAGCGCGATTGTCATTGACCAGATTTCCTATGAAGATGCTTCAACCGGGAAACTTATACAAACCAAAGCGATTGAGGCGGAAGTCGGGGACAAGATAGATTTATTCAGAATGCACTACGGTGATTCTGAAACAGAGCAGCCGGAACGGGAATTGGCGGGCACTGTCCAAATAGGCGCCCTTACCGACGAGGTTCCCATTGGTGTCCATACCGCTTCCCTGGGTGGAGTAAACCTTATTGTTCCTGAAGCCACATTGTGGCAGCTGGCTGACGACCCGGAGCAAGTGAGTTCTTATGTCTATTTAAACAGCTCGGACCCGATGGCCACCCAGACCGCGATTGAAGACCGAAAAGATACAAATATTAATGTATACAATGTTTTTCAGCGGCGGCAGCAGGAAGAGCAGATGATTTTACTTATGTCTGTCTTCACTTACGGTTTCATCACGCTCATTTCCCTGATTTCAATTGCCAATATCTTTAACACCATATCGACAAGCATTTCACTTCGCAAGCGTGAATTTGCGATGCTGCGATCGGTTGGAATGACCCCGAAAGGATTTAATAAAATGATCCATTATGAAAGTGTTTTTTATGGAGTCAAGGCCCTGGCCTATGGACTGCCTATCAGCATCCTGGTCATGTTCGGCATGCACCATGCCCTTAGATATACCTTTGAATATGGATTCAGTCTGCAATGGATGAGCATCCTTTTCGTAATCATCCTGATTTTCCTGATTGTCGGGGCAGCCATGCTGTACTCCATTTCCAAAATCAAAAACGAAAACATAATTGAAGGGTTGAAACAGGAGAATATTTAAGGAAAAACGCGGTTAGCCGAGAGGCTGACCGCGTTTTTATCCTCCCAGTATATGGGTATGAACCGTCCCTGCATTCGCCTTACCCCTCGAGGGCCCTTAGTGTTCTATCGCGAATTTGGATTCGATTCAAATAGTCTTTGGCGATAAGTTCGGTGTAGATCAGGTCAAAGAAGAGGAAAAGCGGAAGGGTTGGCGAGATGTTTTGGCCCATGTGCATATTGCTTTTACTCATGACGATCAGGGTAAGATCGGCTAACCGGGAGAGTTCGGAGTTTCTTTCGCTCGTGAATGCCAGAACAGTGGCTCCCTGCTGCTTCGCTATTTTTACCGCATCAATCACTTCCCTTGTCTCCCCTGATACCGAAATGCCTATAATCAGGCTGTCTTTTCCTGCCAGCGCGGCATCCATTACAGCCTGATGGGGATCGGTAATACTCTCCACATTCACCCCAATCCGGAAGAACTTCCATTTGAACTCCTGTGCCGCAATTCCAGAGTTGCCAATGCCATAAACATGCACTTTCTTTGCATCATTGAGAAGGGAAACAGCCTGATGAAGCGCTTGATAAGTGATATTCCGAAAGGTCCCTTCAATGAGGTCCAAATGATTTTGGTACAGCTTGGAGAAATAATCAATTTCCTTGATATCACTTGCCTTCGCCGGTTTGTTTCGCAAATCGATGTACCTTTTTAATTCATGTTTGAATTCATTGAACCCTGAAAAAGCAAGCTTCTGGCAGAAGCGGGTAATCGTAGCAGGCGAAATATGGATCTTTTTGGCAATCTGACTAATCGATAATATACTGATTTCTTCGGGATGATGGATGATATACTTGGCCAATTCCGCCTCAGAGCTCGTGAATTTCTCCATATTGCACTCAATCCCGTGAATCAGGTTTTCACCAAGATACTCCATATATGTACTCCTTAATGATGCATTCTTTCTCTTCCATTATATCTGATTGAACTTTATTCTTTGTAAAAAGATTGAAAACTATGATTGGCATGAAAAATAACCCAAAGGCTCAAAGCCCAGGGTTATTTTCAAGTAAAAGCACTAGTTCTTCAAAGCATCAGCAAACTTCTTTGTAATCAGCTGTGGTCTCGTAATCGCACCGCCAACAACGACGGCATGGACACCAATGTTTAACACGGACTTGGCAATCTCAGGTGTAGACACATTGCCCTCGGCCACAACCTTGGCGTTCTTCACTTCTTTTACAATCTGGCTGATCACGGCATAATCATGATCATCGATTTTCAAGCCATCTGTTTCAGCCGTATAGCCATATAAAGTCGGTGCAACAATATCAAACCCCAGCTCATCTGCCACAATCGCTTCTTCGACTGTCGAGACGTCAGCCATCAATAGAAGATGAGGATGCCGCGAACGCACTTCCTTATAAAAGCTCTCCAAATTGCTGCCATCCGGGCGAATCCGGCTCGTTGCATCTGTGGCAATGATTTCGCAGCCTGTTTGCGCCAAAGCATCGATTTCCTTCATCGTCGGGGTGATAAATACTGGGTGGTCACCGTACACTTGTTTAATGATGCCAATCACCGGCAGATCGACTTGTTTTTTAATCTCAATAATATCTTCAACGGAGTTGGCACGAATGCCAACCGCTCCGCCTTCTTTCGCAGCTAATGCCATTCGCCCCATAATAAAAGAGCTGTGCAGCGGCTCCCCTTCCAGCGCCTGGCAGGAAACAATTAATCCTTTTTTTATCTGCTCTAACACTTGTTGCAACACAAACACTTCCTTATAAAGAGATTATTGTTCTAAATACTCTTCAACTTCGTTTTTCACAATCGTCACTTGAGGTCCGTAAATGATTTGGACACCCGTCCCTTTTTTCACGATTCCTTTTGAACCTGTCTGCTTAAGGATATCCTCTTTCACCTGGTGTTCGTCCTTAATGGTCACACGCAAGCGAGTCGCACAGCAGTCGACAACCTCGATATTTTCTCTTCCGCCCAATCCTTCCACAATCGTTTTCGCACGATCTGTTGCGGAAACCTGCTGTCCTGTGCTCTCTTCCTTATCTTCGCGGCCAATGACCTTGAAGTTCTTTTTACGGATCAGGTACCTGAATGTGAAGTAATACAGGAAGAACCAAGGAATCCCTACGAGTAGCACATATGGCCAGTTTGTTTTATCCACACCCTGCAGAATCCCGAATAAAATGAAATCAATGAATCCGCCGGAGAAGGTTTGTCCTACCGTGATATTGAAAATGTCCGCCATCATAAACGCAAAACCATCAAATATGGCATGGACCACATATAATAGTGGGGCAACAAACAGGAAGCTGAATTCCAATGGCTCGGTAATCCCGGTCAGGAAGGATGTTAATGCAGCGGATAAAAGAATCCCCGCAACTACTTTTCGATTTTCCTTTTTCGCACAATGATAAATGGCTAAAGCGGCTCCTGGCAAACCAAACATCATCGTAATGAAACGGCCTGACATAAATCTAGATACCCCTTCATAATACTGTGTAGTCGAAGGATCCGCCAATTGCGCAAAAAAGATATTCTGCGTACCGCTAATCAGTTTGCCGCCAATTTCCATCGTACCACCAAGAGCGGTTTGCCAAAATGGCAGATAGAAAATATGATGCAATCCCATTGGTCCAAGCATACGAAGAATAAATCCATAAAAGAGGGTCCCGATTTCGCCAGTACCTGTCACTAGAGCTCCCAGCTGATTGATGAACAGCTGGAAATAAGGCCAGACCACAAATAATGCCGCACCGACAAAAATCGAGGCGAAAGAAACCACGATTGGAATGAATCGGGAGCCTCCGAAGAATCCAAGCACCTGAGGCAGCTGGATCTTATTGTATTTATTGTGCAGGGATGCAGCGACAATCCCGATGACAATCCCGCCAAATACACCTGTTTCCAAGGTTTGAATGCCAACAGCCATTCCCTGTCCGGCTCCGGCCAAATTTCCTTCCGCCAGTTCGCCAGCCAGGCTGAGCAGAGCGTTAATGGCACTGTTCATCACAAAATAACCAATCATCGCTGCCAATCCAGCCGTTCCTTTATCCGAACGGGCTAAACCGACGGCAACACCAACCGCAAAAATGATCGGCAAATTCGCAAACACGATATTCCCTGCCGCACTCATGATAATAAAGATGGCTTGAAGCCATGCGATATCTAAAAACGGATAAGCTGAAACCGTATTCGGGTTCGAAAGCGCTCCGCCAATTCCCAATAACAAACCAGCAGCCGGTAAAACGGCAATGGGAAGCATGAACGATTTCCCGAATTGCTGGGCTTTTTCAAAAGCCTTTTTCATAAAGAAACCTCCCTGTTTATTTCAAATGAATGAAAAACTTATAGTTGCATCATAGAACCGCTTTCACTTTATTTCAATGGCTCCGCAATCGTTTTCAACCATTTTCATCATGTTGGGAATCTGACTGAAAATGTTTTCACATGTTGCATTGCAGCACTTTCCATCTATCTTTCCCTTCTTTCTCTCTCTATACATAAATCATTTCCCATGGATAAAAACTAACTCGATTTAAAGGAAGCAATGAATGACGTTTTGTATTGGTCTATACCAAAAAAGACTGTTACACTTTAAATATAAAGATTGTCCTTTGTGTGCGATATTACTTCGAAAATTGGTATAGACAACTGTATACCCCCATGCTAAGATAGGGGCGTCAAAGGGTAGGAGGATGGACAATGAAACAGACAACCAAAGCCATTATGTTAAGAGGAATGCAAATCATGGCGGAAGGCAAAAAGATTGAAAATGGGTATCTCAAAATCAGGGACCAGCAAATTATCGGGTATGGTCCCCTCGGCGATGCAGATTCTACAGAGGGCTTCGAAGTGATTGACGTCCCTGCTTCCTTCACAGCCGTTCCGGGTCTGATTGATATTCATATCCATGGTGTGAATGGTGCCGATGTGATGGACGCGACCCCTGAAGCATTGGATATTATGTCCACTGCCCTTCCTAAGGAAGGAACAACAAGCTTTCTTGCCACTACGATGACACAAAGCAATACAGCGATTGAAAACGCACTGAAAAACGCAGGCAATTATATCAGCCAGGGACAGGAACCGGGAAAGGCCGAAATCCTCGGTGTCCATTTGGAAGGGCCATTTGTGAATCCAAAAAGGGCTGGTGCCCAGCCTGTACAGTATATTGTCGATTCCAGCCTTGATCTTTTCAAAAAATGGAATGCATTAGCCAATGAACATATTAAAGTGGTGACGATCGCCCCCGAGCAGCCAGGTGGTTTAAATCTCGTTAAATATCTAAAGGAAAACCGCATCATCGCCTCCATCGGACATTCCGATGCGACCTATGAGGAAGTGGTGAAGGCAATTGAAGCTGGTGCAAGCCAAGTCACCCATTTATTCAACCAGATGCGAGGCTTGCATCACCGCGAACCAGGTGTGGTCGGAGCAGTCTTTTTACATGATGAATTAAGTGCCGAATTGATTGCGGATGGCGTCCACGTCCGCCCTGAAATGGTCAAACTTAGCTTTAAAAACAAAGGCAGGGACGGCCTCATTTTAATCACCGACTCCATGCGTGCGAAATGCCTGAAGAACGGCGTGTATGATCTTGGCGGACAAGCGGTGACGGTAGCAGGCGGGAAAGCTCTTTTAGATGACGGTACCCTGGCTGGCAGCATCCTGAAGCTCGGCCAAGGGCTGAAAAACATGGTGGAATTCTCCGGGTGCTCGCTTGAGGACGCCATTCATATGGCTTCTGTCAATCCTGCGAAGCAATTGAATATGTTTGAGCGGAAAGGAAGCATTTCGATTGGAAAAGATGCGGACATTGTCATCCTCGATGAACACCTGGAAGTTTTCATGACATTTTGCCGTGGAGAGCTTGCCTATCAACAAGGAGGAGAAAAAAATGAAGATTAAAAAGGTGAAAAGCTATGAGGAGATGAGCCGAATAGCTGCAGATATCATCATCGATAAGGTACGCAGCAACCCAGGGATCAATCTTGGCCTGGCAACAGGCTCCACTCCAGTTGGAATGTATGAGAATCTGGTAAAGGACCATCAAGAGAAAGGAACTTCGTACAAAAGCGTCAAAACGTTCAACCTTGATGAATACATTGGCCTTTCCAGTGAAAATCCGAACAGCTACCGAAGCTTTATGAACGAGCAGCTGTTCAATCACATCGATATCCCGATTGAAAATACTCATGTTCCTCACGGAGACGCCAAGGATTCCCATCAGGAATGCGCGGAGTATGAAGCACTTTTGAAAAAACACGGCGGCGTCGATCTGCAAATACTTGGAATCGGCGGCAATGGACACATTGGCTTTAATGAACCTGGCACTTCGTTTCAATCAGAGACCCACATTATCGAATTGGCGGAATCTACCCGCCGTGCGAATGCCCGGTTCTTCAACAGCCTCGAGGAAGTTCCGACCCAGGCGATTACGATGGGCATTGCAAGCATTATGGAGAGCAAGGAAATCCTGCTGCTCGTCTCCGGCGAAAAGAAAAACCAGGCGCTTAAACAGCTTCTGGAAGGAGATGTAAGTGAAGACTTCCCTGCATCGGTTTTAAAAACACACCCGAATGTCACCATTATCGCCGACGAAGCCGCTTTATCAGAGGTCACTGTTTAGGTAATTTCTTAATGTGAGAAGGGTTGATAGATGATCAATAAACAATTGCACATCCCACTCTATTATCAGTTGGCTCAATCTATACAAAAACAAATTGACAGCGGGGATTTGAAGCCCGGAGAGTCTCTCCCAACTGAGCGGGAATACGCCGAGAACCTCAATATAAGCCGGATGACCGTTAGACAAGCTTTAAATCAGCTTGTCAACAATGGGTACTTATATCGGGTCCAGGGAAAAGGCACCTTTGTGGCGGAATGCAAAATTGAGAAACCACTCACAGGCATCACCAGTTTTACCGAAGACATGATGGCCAGAGGGCTGGAACCCAGCAGCAAGCTGCTCCATTTTGAGCTGATTCCAGCCACTCCGGATGTAGCCAATCAGCTGCAGATAAAGGAAAACAGTCCTGTCTATGAAATCAAAAGGATCCGCTTGGCGGACCATGTTCCGATGGCGATTGAAATCAATTACATTTCCGCCAACCTTGTAAAAGGCCTGACTGAAAAAATCGTCAATCAGTCAATTTATGCCTATATGGAAGACCAGCTCAACTTGAGGATCGAACAAGCGATCCAAACAATCGAATCTTCACTCGCAGAGCCAAACGAAGCCCAGCTCTTGCAAATGAAAGACGGAGCGCCGCTCATGAGGATCCAGCGAACCGCCTTCCTCTACGACGGCACACCAGCCGAATACGTCCTCTCCGCCTACCGGGCCGACCGCTACAAATTCACCGTCCACATCCACCGGCAGTGAGGCATGCGGACGGTTCTCATGTGGGACACTGGGACAGGTACATTGTCCCAGCATTATATTGAATTGGGACAGAGAATGGCGTGCACCCCAAAAGTTAGAGTCAAAATCTAATCTTTTGGGGTGTTTCTTTTGACTAAAAAATATAGTGATGATTTGAAATTAATGGTGGTCAGAGAATATCAAAAGG